>NZ_JBEBMG010000009.1:0-156477 GCF_040081975.1 Mesorhizobium hunchu | reverse complement strand
GATCGCCTCACCCATCACTGCCACATCCTGGAGACCGGAAACGACAGCTTCCGCTTCAAGAACAGCTCCGCCCAGACCACACCAACAAAGAAGGAGAAAGCACCCACCTTGACCAAAACCTAAGACCCAAACCATACATGAAGGCGGGTCACTTCTCGGCGAAAATCTCGGGTCAGCTCTCAACGGAAATCAACACTCTGGGACATGATCGTCAGCGGCCAGCTCACCGAAAACGTCGGGATCAGTCTCCAGCGCGCGGCGATCGGCTTTTCGCTGGCCGTCGTGGTCGCTGTCCCGCTCGGCCTGCTGATGGGCCGCTACGCCGTTTTCGAGAAGGCGTCCGACTTCCTCGTGCAGACGCTGCGCAACACCTCGCAGTTCGCACTCCTTCCCGTCTTCATCCTGATCCTCGGCATCGGCGAAGCGTCGAAGGTCGCCGTCACCTTCTATGCCGCCGTCTTCTTCGTGCTCATCAATACGATCGTCGGGGTGAAATCGGTCGACCCCCTTCTGATCAAGGCCGCGCGTTCCATGGGGACGTCCGACTGGGATCTGTTCAAGAAGGTCATCCTGCCGTCGGCCATTCCCTCCATCGTCGCGGGCGCACGCCTGGGCGTGAAGACCTCGCTCTTTTCCGTCATCGCCGCCGAGATGCTCGCGGCACAATCCGGGATCGGCTACCTTATTCAGCAGTCGTCTCTCATGCTCGAGACGGACAGGATGTATGCGGGCATCCTGACCCTGACCATTATCGGGCTGGTGCTGAATTATCTCCTCGTTGCCGGTGAACGGCGGGCCACGCGCTGGCGCGCGACCGGTGAGGGCGGCCCGAGCTGAGCGGCCCGTCACGGTAACTCCAATCCCATGAATCGAAGGAATCATCCAATGTCAGCCACCGTTTTCCGTCCGCACCGCCGAAACCTGCTCAAACTCACGCTCGGCTTGGCCATGACGCCGTTTGCCCTGAACGCTGCAGCTCTTGCCGACGAGGCCAAGCCCGACGTCATCCGCATCGGATCGACCGCGCCCGGTCATCTGAAGTTCATCCTGTTTCGCAACAGGAAAATCCTAGAGCAGAAATTCGCGAAGGACGGCATACAGGTCGAACTGTCCACCTTCGACGGCGGCTCCGCCGCTTCGGTCGCGCTCGGCTCCGGCGCGATCGACTTTACCTATATCGGCAACAACCCTTCATTGCGCCTCGCCGCGACCGGCGCGGACGTGAAGCTCGTCGGCCTTTCGAGCTGGGTTCGTTCGAACGAGACGCAGGTCATCGTTCGTCCCGACTCCCCGATCCAGAAGCTGGAGGACCTGAAAGGCAAGAAGGTCGCCTATCTGTTCGGCACCGTCCGCCATTCGACGTTCGCCAAGGCGTTGAAGTCGGTCGGGCTCGACCTCGGCGACGTGGAAGGCGTCAATATCGGCATCGAGAATTCCGGCCCGGCGCTGGTGCGCGGCGACATCGCCGCGATCGTGGAAAGCACGGGTTCGGCCCAGAAGCTGGTCGAGGCCGGCCAGGCCCGCCTGATCTACGATGCGGGTGTTTCAGGCAAGCCGGAATGGGCCGTCCCGCACCTCATCAGCGTCAATGGCGACTTCGCCCGCAAATATCCGGGTATCGTCACGCGCCTGCTCGCCGCAGATATCGCCACCGCCCGCTGGGCGGACGCCAATCCCGACGAGACGATCGACATCTTCGTGAAGGAGACCGGCGAAAGCGAGGCTGCAGTGCGCGCCACCTATCCGGACGGCAAATTCTGGCAAGATCCGGAGATCACCGACGAGGCCGTACAGGCGCTTCAGGGCGAGGAGGCCTTCATGGCCGAAGCCGGCCTGTTGAAGGGTAAGGTCGACTACCAGCGCTGGGTCGATCGCTCCTTCCACGACGAGGCGTTGAAAAAGCTGGCGGCAAGCAACTGACGCCCCGTCAATGCCGTCGATGGATTTGAGAGGCCGGTTCGCTCCAGGCCGCTCGCACCGTCTTTGATTTCGACGTCCGAGCCTCGCATGGACGATGTCCTGGCGAGGAGGCATTAAGAACCGTCACCGCCACGGCCCTGAGGCCGTGGCCCGCGGCGCTAGCCGCTCAGGCCTGGCGCTGGGCCTCGTAGCGGCGGCGGGTTTCCTCGTTCATGGGATAAAGTCCCGGAAGCTGCACGCCACGCCCGACCTCTTCCATGATCCATGCCTCCATGCGTTCCTGCTCGATCGCCTCCTCGACGATCGTCTCGCAAAGAGCGGCGGGAACGACGACCGCGCCATCGTCGTCGGCGACGATGATATCATCGGGGAAAACGGCGACGCCGCCGCAGCCGACCGGCTGCTGCCACCCCACGAAGGTGATGCCGGCGACCGACGGTGGAGCGGCGACCCCGTTGCACCAGACAGGCAGGCCCGTCGACAGTACCCCGGCGACATCGCGCACGGCTCCGTCGGTGACCAGGGCTGCGACGTTGCGCTTCGCCATGCGGGCGCACAGGATATCGCCGAAGATGCCGGCATCGGTCACGCCAGTCGAATCGACCACGGCGATGCAACCTTCGGGCATGTCCTCGATAGCGGCGCGGGTCGAAATCGGCGATGCCCAGGATTGCGGCGTCGCCAGATCCTCGCGTGCCGGGACGAAGCGCAGGGTGAAGGCGCGGCCCACCAGGCGCGGCTGTCCGGTGCGGATCGGGCGCGCGCCGCGCATCCAGATGTTGCGCAATCCCTTCTTCAAAAGAACCGTGGTCAGGGTCGCGGTGGAGACGGCCGAAAGGGCCTCGATGGCCGCGGACGATACGGTACTGGCGGATTCGCTCATTCGAAGTGCCTTCAAGCTGGTTCAGATGCTCGGGATGAAGCCGCCGTCGACACGGATGACGGAGCCGGTGAGATAGGAGGCGCGCTCGCTGGCCAGGAACGCCACGACGTCGCCATATTCGGAGGGACGCCCATAGCGGCCGACGGGAATGGAAGCCGTGCTTTCGGCGCTGACCTCCTCGACGCTGCGGCCCTCGCGCCTGGCTTTCTGCTCGTCGAGGAAACTTATGCGTGGCGTGGCGATGCGGCCCGGCAGCACGATGTTGCAGGTGACGCCGTCGCGGCCGACTTCCCTTGCCAGCGTCTTCGACCAGCCGACAAGCGCGAGCCTCAGGCTGTTGGACACGCCGAGATTGGGGATCGGCGCGACCACGCCGGACGATGTCGAGGTGACGATGCGACCCCATTTGCGCTCGCGCATCCCCGGCAGCACACGATCCGTGATCGCGATGACCGACATCACCATGGACTGGAAATTGCCGGTCCAGAGACTGACCGGCTGGCCGGATGCAGGGGTCGGCGGTGGGCCGCCGGTATTGTTGACCAGAATATCGATGCCGCCGAGCTCGGCCTCGATATGGGAGACCTTGCCGTCGATGGCGTCGAGGTCGGCGAGATCCCATTCGAGCGGCAAGGCTGTCCCGCCGCTGTCGCGGATGGCGTCGGCGGTTTTGGCCGCTGCCTCGGCATTGATATCGGCCGCGACGACCTTTGCGCCTTCCGCCGCCAGGGCCGATGCAATCGCGCCGCCTAGTCCACCTCCGGCTCCGAAAACGAGAGCCGTCCTGCCTTCGATACCCAACTGCAACGTCATTTCTCCCTTGCTTTCCGGCCAGACTCGACCGCATTGACACCAAAGAAAATATCTTCAAACCTTGGTTCAGACATAAGGGAAACTATCGCCTTGGATACCCGCTTTCTCGAGACGCTGGTCGCCATCGTCGAACTCGGGTCGATCGCCGAGGCGAGCCGCCGGCTGGGGCTCACCCCGGCGGCGCTGTCGCAGCGCATCAAGGCGCTTGAAAAGGACATCGGCGTCCCGCTGCTGGCGCGCTCGGGCCGTGTAGTGCAGGCCACGGCGGCGGGCGCAGCGATCCTGGCGCGCTCGCGCGAGCTGATCCGCGACGCGCGCGAACTGCGAAGCCTGGCGTCCGGCGGAAAGATCGCCGGCGAACTGCGCCTGGGCGCCATTTCGAGCGCGATGACGGGGCTTGCGCCGCCTCTGATCCGCGCCATGACGGAGCGGAGCGCCCATGTCGAATTCTATCTGCGCCCGGGCTTTTCGGGCGAGCTTTTCGATGCGGTCGTCAGCGATCGCCTCGACGCGGCGATCATCGCGCGGCCCTCTTTCGCTATGCCGAAATCATGCGACTTCAGGGTGCTGCGCGAGGAGCGGCTGATCCTGGTGGCTCCCCGCGCCCTTGCCAAGAGGAACCCACACGACATCCTGCGCACCGAGCCCTATGTCCGCTATGACAGCGCCCAATGGGGAAGCCGCCCTTCGGAAGACTATCTGCGCAGGCAGGGGATCGCCACGAACGACCGTTTCGAACTCGATTCCCTCGAAGCGATCGTCCTCATGGTCAACAGCGGCCTCGGCGTTTCGCTCATCCCCGAATGGGCGCCGCCATGGCCCGAAGGGCTCGACCTGGTGCGCATGCCCCTGCCGGCGCCGGCGCAGCCGCGCCAAATCGTGCTGGTGTGGACCCGCGCCGACGCGCGGCGACGCCTTGTCGGCCTTCTCCTCGAAGCCGTGCGTGACGTCGGCCTTGGAGAGCCCGCGAAGGATCGTTAACACGCAAAGCATGCAACCGGCCCGCGGACGCGCCTGTGTCGGCCGGACACGCACCCCAACAAGGCCTGCGTTGGCGTTGGCCAGCGCGACATGTCCGCAAAGGGCGACAGGAAACGCGGAGGCAGATCTCCTCCCGCGCCCACCTCGCCGTCAGACAGAATACTCTTCGATCAGGCCGTCCTTGGGTTCCAATCCCAGGCCCGGCTCCTGGCTGACGTCCAGCCATCCGTCTTTCGGTTGCGGCACGTCCTTGAAGATCGCGTTGTAGGCCATCCATTTATGGAAATGATATTCGACCAGCCCGCCGTTGATGAGGCCGGCATGCAGCGCGATGTTGTGCGGCCCGTTGCCGTTTCCATGACTCAACGGGACATTGAAGGCGCGGGCGATCGCCGCGTTGCGAACCGCGGCCGTGATGCCGCCGTCATTGTTGATGTTCGGCTGGATGAAGTCCACCGCGCCTGCCTGTAGAAGCTGAAGCGTCGAGAATTTCTCGTTCTCGGCCGCCGCAATGGGAATCGAGATGCGGGATCTGAGATGGGCGAGGTTCGCGGGATCGTTGTAATGGATCGGCTCCTCGATGAAGGCGATGTCGAGCTCTTCGCACATCTGGCAAAGCTTCATGGCCTGCGCCAGGTTCATGCGCAGATTGCCGTCCATCGACAGCTTGATGTCGGGACCGACCGCCTCGCGCATGGCCGCCATGCGGTGATAGTCGTCGACAGGGTCGGGAATGGCCTGGCGCCCGACCGTGTTCTTGAGATGGGTGCTGCCCAGCGTAACGAGATGCGCGGCCTCCTTCGCCAGTTCCTCGCGCGAGTAGACCGGCGCGCCGTCATAGGCGGCGCCGTGGGTCACGTAGACCGGGACGCGATCGCGCGCTCCGCCGAGCAGATGGTGCACCGGCTTGCCCAGCGTCTTGCCCTTGATGTCCCAGCAGGCGATGTCGATCATGGCCAGCGCGGCAACGAGCATCCGGCCGAGCGGGCGCTCCCATGTATGCCGGTCGAAGAGAAGCGGGATGCGATCTGTCCGGAACGGATCGCAGCCGTATTCGATGATCCTGGGCGCTATCCACTTCTCGATCAGATCGACGGCCGAGTGATGCGTATAGCCGCTCGTGGAATACCCCTTCACGCCGTCATTGGTCTCGATTTCCAGAAGAAGCGCCGCTTCCTTGTTGGGCAGATCGCGGTAAGGAGGCGGCGGAATCGGGATGCCCTTGAGGTTGTGAATCCGGATCTTCGCGATCTTCTGCCTGCTTTCGACGACGTCCGTCTCGAACAGGAATGTGTGGTTGAGCATCGTCTTCCTTTCAGTCTTGCGGAGAAGGAGCGGCGGCTGTCACCGCCGCTCCATCGGATGGGTTGGTCGCGTAGGCCCGGAGCCCCTCGCGAATGTGGTGGCGCATGGCCGCTTCGGCGGCGGCGGGGTCCCTGCCCTCCAGTGCGTCGACGATCAGCCGATGTTCCTCGGAGCGATGATTGAGCCTGCGCTGGTCGCGGGCATTGACCAGCCGGTAGCGCGCGAGCGCGAGTTGCAGGCCGTTGTGGATGCGTTGCACGCGCGCCAGGCCGGAGAGTTCGACGAGACGCGAATGGAAAAGCGTGCCGAGATCGAAAATCCTGTCGATGCGGGCTGTGCCTGACAGCCTGCTTTCCGCATCGGCGATGGCGTTGACAACCTCGCGCAGACCTTCCGTGGAAACACGGCCGTCCATGACCCTAGCCGTCACCTCGTAGGCGGCCAGCCCTTCGATATGCTCGCGAAGACGGACGAGTTCGAAAAGCTCCTCGCTGTGCAGCGGCGCTACCCGCAAGGTGCGGTTGCGCAACCGGACGATCAGGCCGAGTTCCTCAAGTTGCTTGAGCGCCTCGCGAAGTGGTGTCCGGCTGACACCCAGTTCACGCACCAGCGCTTCCTCGGTGATCTTGCTGGCGGGTGCCAATTCGCCCTGTACGATGCGCCGCGAAAGCTCCTCGAAAGCCCAGCCGGAAACGGAAAGCGTCTCGCCGGGGCGCGCCAGCGAAAGGGCGGCCGTCAACTCAGGCATTCCTGGTCCTCCTCATGTTCCGATACCAGCGGATCGCCGGCGTCAGCGCACCATAGACAACAAGCAGGATGGAAACGGCGAAGATCGCGGAAGCGATCGTGCTTTGCCAGAACACGCCGACATCGCCCTGACTGATGATCAGACTGCGCCGGATCGCACGTTCGAGAAGCGGGCCGAGGATGACGCCGAGCAGGAAAGGCAGCATCGGGTAGCGCAAGCGTGTGAATATCCAGCCGGCCAGACCGAACAACACGCCGATGCCCACGTCGGCGACATCATTGTTGATCGAGTAGATGCCGAAGAACACCACCGAGATGACGATGGGAAACAGCAGGGACACCCGGATGAAGACGAGAGCCGCCAGAAGCGGGATCAGCGCCAGCGTGAGGAACACAAGGGTCAGGTTGCCAATGTAGAAGGTGCCGATCAGCGTCCAGATAAACTCGGGCTGCTGGCTGAAAAGCTGCGGTCCGGGTTGGAGACCCAGCATCAGAAGCCCACCGAGCATGACAGCCGTCGTGCCGGACCCGGGTATGCCTAAGGTGAAGAGAGGAATCATGGCCGCATAGGACGCGGCGTTGTTGGCCGATTCCGGCGCCGCCACGCCTTCGATCGCGCCTTTACCGAACTCCTCAGGGTGGTTGCTGGTGCGTTTGGCGGACGCATAGGCGAACACGGTCGCCGCCGTCGCCCCTGCGCCTGGAAGAACGCCGACGACAAAGCCAATCAGTGAACTCCAGAACAGCGTCCATTTGCAGAGCAGGAAGTCGGAAAAGCGTGGAAACAGGCTCGCCATCGAATATTTGGCCGTTGCCCGGGCGTTCTGGCCGGTATCGGCGAGCGCCGCGAACATCTGGCCCAGGCCATACATGCCGACGACGATGATGGTGAAGTCGATGCCTTCAAGCAGATGGATGTTCTGGAATGTGAAGCGCGGCACGGCGTTGATCGGATCAAGCCCTATCATGGCGACCCAGAGTCCGACGCCCAGGCTGAGGAATCCCTTGATCATGTCGTCGCCGCCCAGAACGGTGACCAGGCAGAGCGCCAGCACGATGACGGCCGTCATCTCGACAGGGCCGAAGGCGAGCGCAGCCTGCGCGACCCAGGTGGACAGGAAGGTCATCAGGATGAGGCTGATCAACCCGCCGGTGAAAGAGGCGTACACCGCCATGCCGAGCGCGCGCCCCGCCTCTCCCTTCTGGGCCAGCGGATAGCCGTCCATGACCGTCATCATGGCCGCCGAGTCGCCCGGCACGCCGATCAGGATGGAGGTCACCGAACCGCCATACATGGCGCCGTAGTAGACGCCGGCGAGACCGGCGATCGCCACCGTGGGGTCGAGATTGACGATGGTCGGAAGAAGGATGGCGACGCCCGCGGCGGGGCCCAGCGCCGGCAGGGCACCAACGAAGAGACCGAGCAGAACGCCGACCAGAACGGCAAGCAGATTCTGGGGAGCGGAAGCCGAAGCAAGGCCGGCAAGCAGAAGGTGAAGGGTATCCATTGTTCGACCCGATCAAAAGCCGAGCGGGCCGCTGGGCAACAGCAGGCCCAGGAAGCGCGCGAAAACGAAATAGCAAACCGTCGTGAACAGCACCGAGCTCAGGATCAGCGTCGCCAGCCATCGCAGGTCGGCGCGCCAATGAATCATCAGCGAGACGCCGACCATCAGAAAGGGCAGCGGCAGGAAAGCGCCGAGTTTATCGAAGCAGGCGATATAGACGCCGATCAGGACGATCGTTCCCAGAACCCTCGCGACTTCGGGAAGCTGAATGCTGCCTTCAAGCCTGAGCGCATCGGGCATCGCCCCGCGCAATGTTCTCGCCAGGTTGGCGATGGCGAACACCAGGATCAATATGCCCGCCACCAGCGGGAACGTCCCCGCGCCTGGCCCGGTGTCGCTCGTTACACCATAAAGGATGGCTTCGACGATGACATATGCGCCGAAGAGCGCGGCCGCGACCGAGGTCGCGATATCAAGCTTCGCAAGCTGCACGTTCGTCCTCCCGGCCGATCGAAAACTTCGATCGGCCAATCCATGTGCCTATCGTCCCGAACCTGATCGGACGGTCACTTGATCAGACCGGCAGCCTTCATCTGTTCACGGAAGGCGTCGGTGGTTTTGTCGAAGAGAGACTCGAGATCATCACCCGCCACGTAGGCAGACTGAAGATTGTATTTCTCAACATAGTTCTTCTTCCATTCGTCCGATGAGGCGAGCTTTTCCAGACGCGTCTGCCAGTACTTCAGCGCTTCGTCCGGAACATCCTTGGGCATCACGATGGCGCGGAGCTGCGTGTGCACGATATCGTAGCCGAGCTCCTTGAAGGTGGGCACATCCGGCAGCGCCTCCAGGCGCGTGTCCGTGGACACGGCGAGCGGACGCAAATCCTTGCTTTCGATCTGCTGCAGGATTTCCGACGGATTGCCGAAGATCGCATCGATATGACCGCCCAGGACGGCGCTCATCACGTCGCCCGAGCCGTCGAACGGGACAGACCGGATCTCGAGCCCGCTGGCCTTGTTCAGAAGCGCCGCAAGAATCGTCTGGTCGTTCACGACGCCGGTCGTGCCGGCGGAAATCGACTTGGCGGCGATGAGATCGGTGAGCGTCTTGTATTTCGATTTCGCACTCACCGCGAGTACGTAAGGGTCCTGGGCGATCGCCGCGACAGGCGTGAAATCGGCGGGTCCGACCGGACTCTGGCCCAGAAGCGGCGTGGTGAAGAAACTCGAAGCGGTGGTCTGCAAGACGTAGGGATCGCCTTTGTGCTTGGCCGTGTAGCTATAGGCAATGGCGCCCGACCCGCCGGGACGATTCTCCACCAAAAGGGTCCGGTCGACGAGTTTGAGATCGCCGAGTTCCTTGGACACCGTGCGGGCGAAGATATCGCTGCCGCCGCCGGCCGAACTCTGGACCACCAGCGTCACGTCCCTTTCGGGGTAATCCGCCGCCGTCGCGGCCGGTGAAACCATGCCAAGGGCGGCAAACGCCATGACAGTGCGGCCGAGGCCACTCAACGAAACCATATGTTCCTCCCGATAAGTGAGAAAGACCTCGCAAAGCGAAGCCGAAGGCAAACCTCCCGTCTACCTGAATTCTTGTATACAGAAATTGCCGACGCAGTGAAGAGGCATTTTTTTGATTTTATGAACCTGGCGTGAAATCCGGCCTGATTGCCCAAGGCGATGGAACCGAGCGGGGCAAGGCGACACTTCAGAAAAATCCAACGTTCGAGCAGGAAACAGGGCAGTTGCGCGATTCCAGCATTGGCGCCCACCGCCTCAACGGTGCCGGTGTCGATGCTAGGAAAATAATTTTTCTGTCTTCTAAACCTGCTATATCATATGTTCTGCTTTATACTGTCTCGCCTTAAAAGCGCCCGAAACGGACGAATTCCGGGTTTGGCACAGAAGGGAAGCATGACTGCCGTGATCAATCATAAGACAGGCGGGGTCTTCGCCATCGCGCCGACGCCCTTTCTTCCCGACGGCACGCTTGACCGGGGCTCGATTGCGCAGATGGTCGACTTCTACCGTGCGGCAAAGGTCGACGGGCTGACGATATTGGGCCTGCTCGGCGAAGCGCCGAAACTTGAGCCGGAAGAAAGCGTTACCATGGTTCGCGAGGTGCTGGCTGCCGCAAAGGGCATGCCGGTCGTCGTCGGCGTCTCGGCGCCGGGCTTTGCCGCGATGAAGCGCCTTGCGGCGGAGTCGATGGCGTTGGGAACGGCGGGGGTGATGGTGACGCCACCGGCGGCCATGCGCACCGACGACCAGATCGCCGGCTATTTCCGCCAGGCCGTCGCGCAGGTCGGCGCCGACGTGCCGATGGTGCTTCAGGATCATCCCACCGTCACCGGCGTCGTCATGTCGCCCGCCGTCATCCGCCGCATCGTCGAGGAGAACCCGTCCATCGTCATGCTGAAGCACGAGGATTGGCCGGGGCTCGAGAAGATCTCGACGCTGCGGGACTGGCAGGCCAGGGGCGACATGCGTCCGATCTCGATCCTGTGCGGCAACGGCGGACTTTTTCTCGACTGCGAGATGGGACGCGGCGCCGACGGCGCGATGACCGGCTACGCCTTTCCCGAGATGCTGGTGCGCCTTGTCGCCCTGTCGCCGAGCCAGCGGGAGGCGGCGCAGGATATCTTCGACGCGCATCTGCCGCTGCTGCGTTACGAACACCAGTCGGGAATCGGCCTTGCCGTGCGCAAATACGTGCTGTGGCGGCGCGGTGCTATTGCTCACCCGACCCTGCGGGTGCCTGCGCCGATGTTCTCGGACAGGACGAGGAGCGAAGTCGAGTTTCTGCTCGGGCGTCTCGGCGTCCGCGATCCCATGTGCGCGGTGCCGCCGGTCGCTTGATTCCAGGGCGCGCGCCGGTGGGCGGCGCTCAGGCGCGCTCGACGATGATCTTGAGGACGTCGCGATCACCGTCCCAATAGGGCAGCGCCGCCTCGGCCTCGTCGAAGGGAAAGACTCTCGAGATGAGGGCGTCGGCGGCGGCGCCGATCGTTTCCAGGTGCTCGATCACGGCATGGAAATCGTCCAGCGTCGCGTTGCGCGATCCCATTATGTCGAGTTCCTTCAGGTTGAAGAACTGGGTCTGGTAGGTGACCGGCGTCTTGGAATAGCCGACATAGACGACGCGGCCGGAAAAGCCGGCCAGATCGACCGCCTGGGTGAAGGTGGCGGGCAGGCCGACCGCCTCGAAGGCGACATCGACGCCGTCATCACCAGTCAACCGGTTGATTTCGGCCACGACTTCCTCGCCGCCCGCCGGCAAGACGTGGGCAGCGCCGAACCTCATGGCCAGGCTGCGCTTCTCCTCGCTCGGATCGATCGCGATCACGCGTGCGCCGCGCGCCACCGCGCCGATCAGCACGCCCATGCCGATCATGCCGCAACCGATGACGGCCACCGTATCGTCCGCCGTGACGCGCCCTCGACCGACTGCATGAAAGCCGACCGAAAGCGGCTCCACCAACGCCAGGTGGCGCGGTGCCAGTGTTTCGTTGAGTATGAGCTTTTCGGCCGGAACGTTGATCTCCTCGGCCAGCCCGCCGTCCTGCTGGACGCCCAGCGTGCGGTTGTAGCGGCAGGCGTTGACCCGGCCCTTGCGGCACGACGCGCATTTGCCGCAACTGGTGTAGGGCATGACGATGACGCGCTTGCCGACGGCATAGTCCGCGCTCACGCCCGGCCCCGCCGCGACGATCTCGCCGCCGATCTCGTGACCGGGGATGCGCGGCAGCTGCACGAGCGGGTTGAGACCTCTGAAGGTATTCAGGTCGCTGCCGCACAGGCCGACATGGCGCACGGAAACCCGCACCTCTCCCTCCCCCGGCGCGCCGAGCGGCACGTCGTGGAAGCGCGTAACGTTTTCCTTCTCGATCCTCAATGCCCTGGTCATCATGCCTGTTCCTGAAACCCACCAGACCCGATGCGCGCCAACACCGGCGTGGTTGCCATATTCGTGATAGTTGGAAAGGGCGCGAAGCGCTCCCACGAAACCGCGCGAGCACAGAACCGCAATGACGGTGACGTGTAGCACGGTGTCCCGGAACATTCCATTCGGAAAGGACCGGACTTCGCAGCGGTTCCGTATCGCGCGCGCCATCGCCGTGGATCGCACGAGTCGGATGGTTCGCTCTCGCCATTGTCCGTCTGTCGCTCTATGACAATGCTTACGCTTACGAACGTTGAGGGAATTCGTGCCTTACTCGTCGCCTCAAGCCGTCGATGGCCGGCTGACACGTTCCGCCATCTTTCTGGTGATGACGATTGCCGAAGGGGACCAGAGAGAAGGCACGGTGCGGGGCCTGCTCGGGGATCTCGCCGGGCTGGTCCGTGCCGTCGGTTTCCGAAACCCGGAAGGACAATTGTCCTGCATCGCAGGGATCGGCAGCGGCGCATGGGACCGGCTCTTCGGCGAACCGAAACCGAGGGATCTGCATCCCTTTCGGGAGATCCACGGTGTGCATCACGCGCCGGCCACGCCCGGCGACCTGCTTTTCCACATCAGGGCGCCCGGCATGGACCTGTGCTTCGAACTGGCGGCCCAGATCGGGTCGCGCCTGAGCGGCTCGGCCTCGATCGTCGACGAAGTGCACGGCTTCGGCTATTTCGACCAGCGCGACCTCCTCGGCTTCGTCGACGGTACAGAGAACCCGACCGGGCGGGACGCCGTGCAGGCGACGGTCATCGACGGCGAGGACGCGGCCTTCGCCGGCGGCAGTTACGTGATCGTCCAGAAATACCTGCATGACCTCGACCGCTGGAACGCCCTGCCGGTGGAGCAGCAGGAGCTGATCATCGGCCGCAGGAAGCTCTCCGACATCGAGCTCAGCGACGAGGACAAACCCAGCTACGCCCATAACGCGCTGACGTCGATCACCGATGAGAACGGCGAGGAATTGCAGATCCTGCGCGACAACATGCCTTTCGGCGACATCGGACGGGGAGAGTTCGGCACCTACTTCATTGGCTACGCGCGGGCGCCGCAGCGCATCGAGCGCATGCTGGAAAACATGTTCGTCGGCGATCCGCCGGGCAATCACGACAGGATTCTCGATTTCAGCCGGGCCGTCACCGGCACGCTTTTCTTCGTGCCGTCGACGGATCTTCTCGAAACCCTCGCGGCCGGAGGCATCGTGCCGGCGGCACCGGCAGCCGCAGACACGGCAGATAAAACTCGATCGGACGGATCGCTTGGCATAGGCTCGCTCAAGAGCGGAGGCAGGACATGAACAATCTTCTGAGGGAACTGGCGCCGATCTCAGAGGCGGCCTGGGCAGAGATAGAAGAGGAAGCCAAGCGCACCCTCAAGCGCCATCTCGGCGGCCGCAAGGTGGTGGACATCTGCGGACCGAAGGGCTTCGACCTGTCGGCCGTGGGCACCGGCCACGTCAAGCGGATCGATGCACCGGCCAAGGGCGTCGGCGCCGTCCAGCGGGAGGTGAAGCCGCTGGTCGAACTGCGCGTGCCGTTCGAACTGTCGCGGCAGGCGATCGACGACGTTGAACGCGGATCGCAGGATTCCGACTGGGACCCGCTGAAGGAAGCGGCCCGGCAGATCGCCTTCGCGGAAGACCGCGCGATCTTCGACGGCTACGCCGCGGCGGGCATAAGGGGCATAAGGCAGGAAGCGAGCAACGAGGCCGTCGTCCTTCCCGCAGCCGCGATGTCCTATCCGCAGGCCGTGGCGCAGGCGGTCAGCCGGCTTCGCCTTGCCGGCGTCGAGGGACCGTACGCGCTGGTTCTCGGCCAGAGTGCCTATACCGCGGCCAGCGGCGGCAGCGACGACGGCTATCCGGTGCTCGACCATGTCGAGCGGCTGGTGGACGGCGGCATCGTGTGGGCGCCGGGGATCGAGGGCGGCGCGGTGGTCTCGACCCGCGGCGGCGATTTCGAGCTCGACATCGGGCAGGACTTCTCGATCGGCTATCTGAACCACAGCGATACGGCGGTCACGCTCTATCTGCAGGAGACGATGACGTTCCGGATGCTGACGGCGGAGGCGGCCGTGTCGCTCGACCCGGCCGCGGCCTGACCGGAGTCGGTCGACGGACCTGCAACGATGATCGAGCGCAGCATGGCCACGACGAACCCGCGCAAGCGGAGCCAGGCTTGACCCGGCAGCGCAGCCGCCGCGGCGGCGGACGCCCCACCATTGCGGACGTGGCCCGCAAAGCCGGCGTCGGCGCGATCACCGTGTCGCGGGCGCTCAGGGAGCCGGCGCGGGTTTCGCAGGACTTGCGCCGGCAGATCCAGCGCGCCGTGGACGAGCTGGGCTACGTGCCCGATCCGAACGCCAGGGCGCTGGCGTCGGCGCGCGCGGAGGTGTTCGGCGTGCTGGTGCCGTCGCTGACCAACAATGTCTTCGCCGAGGTGGTGCGCGGCATCTATGACGGCCTCTCCGACAAGCCTTACCGCATCCAGATCGGCAACACACATTATTCGGGGATGGAGGAAGAGCGGCTGTTGCAGCTCTTCCTCAGCCAGCGACCGGCCGCGCTCATCGTTTCCGGCATAGACCAGACGAAAGCGGCCCGGCGCCTGCTGGACAAGGCGGGATGCCCGGTGGTGCAGATCATGGAGACAGGGCCGGACCCCGTCGACATGCTGGTCGGCTTCTCGCATTTCGACGGCGGCCGGGACGCCACCCAGCATATGATCGACACGGGCTATCGGCGCATCGGCTTCCTTGGCGCCCGCATGGATCCGCGCTCGCAGCGCCGGCTTGCCGGCTACCGCGCCGCGGTGGAAGCGGCCAGCCTGTTCGATCCGCGTCTCGTGACGACCACCCCCGTCCCGTCCAGCGTGTCGCTCGGCCAGGAACTGTTCCGCGAGGCGCTGGCGAAGGTGCCGCGGCTGGATGCCGTGTTCTGCAACAATGACGACATCGCCCTCGGCGTGCTGTTCGAATGTCACCGTGCTTCGATCAAGGTGCCGAAGCAGATCGGCATCACCGGGTTCAACGACCTCGACATGATGCACGTCGCCTTTCCCTCCGTCACCAGCGTGCGCACGCCGCGCTACGATATCGGCTATCGCTCCGTGACGATGGCGCTTGCCGAACTGTCCGGCGAGAAGCCGAACGAACACGTCGTCGATCTCGGCTTCGAACTCATGCCGCGCGAAAGCACCGCCCGCTGATTTTGTAGTCGGCAACCAGAATCCATCTTTACAGGCGAGTTATGGTAGCGCTACCATCAATCTGTCTTGGATTAAGATGGCGGCTTGGTGGGCGGCGGATATGAAGCCGGTCACGGCAGCCAAGAGGTATGCCGCCCTTGAGGAGGGCGGCGGAAATCAATCGGGAGGATTATCTATGAAACACGCACTTCTTGGCGGCGTTTGCGCCGCCGCCGCACTTGTCATGCTCGGATCGTCCGCGCTGGCCGATCCGGAGGTCGTCCAGGGACCGGCCGCGCAGCCGGACTGTTTCGCGCCGTGGAAGGCGGACACGCAATTCTTCAAGTATCCGAAGAAGGACGGTCCGTATCGCATCGCCCTCGCCAATGGCTACATCGCCAACACATGGCGCATCCAGATGGTGCAGACGGCCAAGGCCTACGCGGCCCAGCCCGACGTTGCCGCCAAGCTCAAGGAGTTCAAAGTCGTGTCGACCGGCGAAGACGTGCCGGCGCAGATTTCGGCCATCAACAACTTCATCGATTCCGGCTTCGACGCCATCGTGGTGGACGCGCAGAACCCGACGGCCTTCACGCCTGTCATCAAGCGGGCGAAGAAGGCCGGCGTCGTGCTGGTCGCCTTCGACAACACGCTCGACACCAAGGACGCCATCAACGTCAATGTGGACCAGAAAGGCCTCGGGGAACTGTGGGGCAAATGGCTGGTCGGTCATCTGCCGAACGGCGGCAAGGTCCTCGAGGTCCGCGGCGTCGCCGGAACCTCGGTGGATACCGATCGTCACGCCGGCATCGCCGAAACCCTGCAGGGGTCCGGCAAGGACTTCAAGGTCACCGAGGTCATGGGCAAGTGGGATGACGGCGTCGCCCAGAAGGCGGCGGCTGACGCCATCGCCACCAATGGCCCCTTCGACGGGATCACGGCGCAGGGCGGCGACACCGGCGTGGTGCAGGCAATGATGGACGCCAAGCATCCCTTCGTCCCCTTCGGCGGGGAGACCGAGAACGGCTTTCGCAAGTTCTGCGCCAAATACGCCTCCGAAGGCCTGAAATGCACCTCCGCCGGCAGCGGACCGGCACAGGTCGCGGTGGCGATCAAGACTGCTATCGCCGCGCTCGAGGGCGAAGTGGTGCCGCAGGAGATCAAGCTGCCGCTGGCGATCGCCTCCGACCCCGATTTCAAGGAAGGCCAGGATTACTTCCCTAAAGAATCCGACAACTTCTTCGTCGGCAACTCCTTCCCGTCCTGCGGCATCAACTTCACGGCGCAGGAGATCATGGGCCAGTCGAAGGAAAATCAGTAGGTTTCGCGCCTTGACGCCGCGGCGAATATCGTCGCGGCGTCTCGGTCCTATTCGAATGATCTTGACCCAGGTCGTGCCGCCGGAGAAGCCTGATGAACGATGCGGTTGCGCCGCTCCTCCAGATGGAGGGCATCACCAAGAGCTATGGCGGTGTCAGGGCGCTTGAAGACGCGAACCTTCGCGTCGAGGCGGGAACGATCCATGCCATCCTCGGGGAAAACGGTGCCGGCAAGTCGACGCTGATCAAGACCCTGTCCGGGGTCGTCGCGCCGGACGCCGGCGAGATCAGGCTCGACGGCCGGCCGATTGCCTTCGGCTCTCCCGCGGCCGCCAACGCTGCCGGGATCGTCTGCGTCTTCCAGGAACTGTCGCTGATCCCGGAACTGAGCGTCGCCGACAACATCGTCATATCCAATCCGCCGAAGCGCTTCGGCATGATCGATCGCCGCGCCCAGCGCCGCATCGCCGAGGAAGCGCTGGCGCGGGCCGGCGCCTCCGACATCCATCCGCTCGCGCTGGTCAAGGACCTGCCGCTGTCGCGGCGGCAGATGGTCGAGATCGCCAAGGCGCTGGCGCGCAAGCCGCGCATCCTGATTCTGGACGAGGCGACTTCCGCCCTGACGGCCGCCGACGTTTCAAAAGTGTTCGGCGTGCTGAAGCGGCTGCGGCAGGAAGGGCTCGCCCTGCTCTACATCTCGCATCGCATGAACGAGATCGCCGAACTGGCAGACCACTGCACCGTCTTTCGCAACGGCCACAACGTGGCGAGCTACAAGGCCGGCACGAAATCCGACGACGAAGTCGTGGAACTGATGATCGGCCGCGAATACAGCAACGTGTTTCCGGCCAAGCCTGCGCCGCGGCCGAAGGAAGCGGCACCGCTGCTGGAGGCGCGGGGGCTGTCGTGGGCGGGACGGCTGCGCGACATCTCCTTCGGCCTCCGTGCCGGCGAAATCGTCGGCCTCGGCGGTCTGGACGGGCAGGGCCAGCGCGAATTGCTGCTCGCCTTCTTCGGCGTGCTGCGCGGCCTTTCGGGCGACATCCTGGTCGACGGCAGGACGGTCTCGATCTCGAGCCCGGCCGAGGCGCGCAAGTCTGGCATCGGCATGGCGCTGATCCCCGAGGACCGCAAGACCGAAGGGCTGATGCTGCCGATGACGGTACGCGACAACCTGTCCTTCGCCGCCCTCGACAGGCTGACCCGGAACGGCGTCATCGACCGGGAGGCCGAACAGCGGATGATCGACGAGATGGTCAGGCTGCTTGCCATCAAGACGGGCGGGCTGGATATCCCGGTCGGTGCGCTTTCGGGCGGCAACCAGCAGAAGGTGGTGATCGCCAAGTGGCTGATGCGCCACCCGCGCATCATCCTGCTCAACGACCCGACGCGCGGCATCGACGTCGGCACCAAGCAGGAGATCTACCAGCTGCTGCGCCGGCTGGCGGACGAGGGGGCGGCGATTCTTTTCTACTCGACCGACTATGACGAACTGATCGGCTGCTGCGACCGCGTGCTGGTGCTCTATGACGGGGCGGTGAAACGAGAGCTTGCCGGCGACGAGATCACCGAGCATGCGCTGGTGGCGAGTGCCCTCAATATCGGTGATGAAGTGGAAGTGAGGGTCGGCGCATGAAGGACTGGCGCTACTGGTTCGCCGAACAGCGCGGAACGCTGGCCGCGCTCGGCCTGTTCATCGTCATGTTCGCCATCTACACGGGCAACCATCCGGCCGGCTTCAGCGCCAATGTGGTGCAGACGGCGGCCAACAAGGGTGTGCTGCTCGCCTTCGTCGCCATGGCGCAGACACTGGTGGTCATCACCGCCGGCATCGACCTCTCGGTCGGTATGATCTTCCTGCTCAGCAACTGCCTCGCCTCCTGGCTGGTGGTCGGCACGCCGATGGAAACCACGCTCGGTGTGCTGGCGGTTCTCCTCGCCGGCATCGCGTGCGGAGCGGTCAACGGCGCCATCGTCATCTATGGCCGGCTCCAGCCGATCGTCGCCACCATCGCCACGGGCGCCGTCTACTACGGCATCGCTCTTCTTCTGCGGCCGTTCCCCGGCGGTTCTGTGAACGAGGACCTCGCAGACGCCCTGACCGGCGAGGTGTTCGGTGTCGTCCCCGCCAGCCTCGTGGCCCTGTTCGTCGTCGTCCTGGTGATATGGGTGCCGTTCCGCCGTTCGGTCCTAGGCCGGGGCGCCTACGCGGCCGGCTCCTCCGAGGCGGCGGCCTATATGTCGGGCGTGCCGATCCGCCGTGCCAAATTCGCCGCCTATGCGCTTTCCGGCCTGCTGGCGTCGATCGGCGGCCTTTTCCTCACCTTCTTCACCTATACGGGCGAAGCTGCCTTCGCCAGCGGCAACGCCTATACGCTGTTTTCCATCGCGGCGGTGGTGCTGGGCGGCGTTTCGCTGATGGGCGGACGCGGCAGCGCGGTGGGTGCCGTCTTCGGGGCGCTAGCCTTCCGGACCATCGGTGACCTCTTGTTCGTGTTCGATTTCGATGCGCTGTGGCAGCCGCTGTTCCAGGGCGTGATCCTGCTGGTCGCCGTCAGCGTCGGCGCGTTCGGACTGTTCAGGGTGAAGAACCGGCTGGAGTGGTTCCTATGAGCGATGCGACTCCCGCCAAGACAAGCAGCCGCCTGCCTTCCTTCCTGCGCCGCACCGATCCGGCGGTGCTGACGGCATTCGCCTGCATCGTCGTGCTGCTGCTGGTCGGAAGCCTCTATTCGCGCAACTTCCTTTCGGTCGAGTACCTGCTGCAGCAGCTCAAGGTCGCGTCCTTTCTCGGGGTCATCGCCACCGGCATGATGCTGGTGATCCTACTCGGCCAGATCGACCTCTCCGTCCCCTGGTCGGTGACCACGGGCGCCATGATGGCCTGCGCGGCGGCGGCCTACGGGCCGGCGGGAACGGCGCTGGCGATCCCGTTCGGCATCCTGTGCGGTGTGGCCATCGGTCTCGTCAACGGTATCGGCGTGGCCTACCTGCGCATTCCCTCGATGATCATCACACTCGCCGTCAACGCGGTCGCGCAGGGGCTGATGGTGGTCTACACGGGCGGTTTTTCCCCGCAGGATTCTGCGACCGCCGCGATGCGCTACATCGCCACCGGGTTCCTCGTTCCCGGCATCCCGAATGCGGTGCTGATCTGGGCTCTGGTGGCGGCTGCCACGGTGTTCCTGCTGACGCGAACCGGCTTCGGCCGCGCCGTCTACGGCATCGGGAACCGCGAGCGCGCCGCCTATCTGTCGGGCGTCGACACGCGCCGCGTCGTGCTGATCGCCTTCGCCCTCTGCGGCGGCCTCTCGGCCTTCGGCGGCGTGCTTCTGGCGGGCTATGCGTCGAAAGCCGCGCAATCGATGGGCGACGTCTATCTCCTGCCGTCCATCGCCGCCGTGGTGCTCGGCGGCACGTCGATCCTCGGC
The DNA here is from genome assembly GCF_040081975.1 of Mesorhizobium hunchu. Lineage (NCBI taxonomy): Bacteria > Pseudomonadati > Pseudomonadota > Alphaproteobacteria > Hyphomicrobiales > Phyllobacteriaceae > Mesorhizobium > Mesorhizobium hunchu. The sequence goes on along the minus strand of NZ_JBEBMG010000009.1, from coordinate 136,434 downwards.
GGGCGCGGCTCGTATCTCGGCACGGTGGCCGGCGTCATCCTCATCACGCTTCTGCAATCCATCCTGTCGGTGATGCAGATGCCGGAAGCCGGCCGCCAGATCATCTACGGCGTGGTCATTGTGGCGATGCTCCTGCTCTACGGGCGCGCGCCCGCGAGCCGCTGATCCGATGACCGGGACGAAATCGGCAACGACATCGCCGCTGGCGGCCGTCGTCATGGGCGTGACGGGCAGCGGCAAGACCGCGCTCGGGCACGCGCTGGCCGAACGCCTCGACGCGGTTTTCATCGAAGGCGACGACCTGCATCCCGCCGACAACGTCGCGCGCATGGCGCGTGGCGAACCGCTGACCGACGATCTGCGGGCCGGGTGGCTCGATGCCATCGGCCGCGCAATCGCCAACGAGATCGACGGCGGCCGCAGCGTCGTCGCCACCTGCTCCGCGCTCAAGCGCGCATATCGGGACCGGCTGCGCGGCTTCAGCCCCGACATTGTCTTCCTCTACCTGAAGATCGATCCCGTCACCGCGCGCGCGCGCGTCGCGACGCGTCGCGATCACTTCATGCCGGCGAGCCTGGTGGAAAGCCAGTTCGCCATATTGGAGGAGCCGGCGCCCGCCGAACAGGCTGAAACGCTGGATGCGACGCTGGCGGTCGATACGCTGGAAGAAACAGCCCGAAAGCGCCTGAGCCAGCCATGATGATCTTCACCGTCATCTTGCCCTGATCTGTCGGCAAGCCGGTTTCTTCTGTGGGCCGGTGTCGATCGAACAAATCAAGCCGATTTCATTGGCTATTTGTTAAGCAAGGGCTTCTTCCACTTTTCGTTTACCAAGCGAATTAACGCAACCGAAATCGGTCTCGCACATGATCGGCCCACGGTTCGAAAAGAAACCGGCTTTCGAAAGTCACACTGGGCAAACAAGGAACATCATCATGACGAAGCTTCTCTCGCGTTTCTACAAGGACGAGTCCGGCGCCACCGCCATCGAGTACGGCCTGATCGCCGCGCTGATCGCGCTTGCCATCATCGTCGGCGCCGGCGCGCTCGGCAATGCACTGAACTCCAAGTTCAACGCGATCGCCACCAAGCTGAACGCCGTGCCTAACCCCACCTAATCTGGCGCCACCGCGTCACGAATACGGGAAGAGGGGCTGCCTCGGGTGGCCCCTCTTGCTTTTTTCGCTTTCGCAAACCACATGTCGATCTGGTTGACGTGTCGGACAACCCTATATTGTGGGCATGAGTGCGAGATCGATCTTTTATTTCGACCCAGCCAGAATGGCAGCCGTCGCCACGGTTGCATTGGCGCTTCTGTCGGCACAGTCGGCCGACGCCGATATATTGCCGCCGCGGACCGGTTCCTCCACGCTGAACAACGCTGGACAACTACGAGCGCTGGAGAACAGAATTCAGCGGCAACAGTACCAGCAGCAGCAGCAGCAATACCGTGACCAGGACCGCAGCGCGGTGCCGCTGAACCGGCAGACGCCGCAGGTTCCCGTCATGAAGCCGAACTGCCAGATCCGGATCTACGGAAACAGGACGATTCGCGATTGCCGCTGAGCGATCGTCGCTGCCTTACAGTTCGCGCCGGATTTTACCTTCGAGATCGCCTGTTCGGCATGGTCCCCTTAAACGGGTGTCGCTTTCCGGACGACGGGCCCTTGGCTCTTTGCAATTATTAGCCGTCTATGTTCTTAAGACGATCGAGAGACATCCGTGCGACCCCGAATCAACGAACCGGAAATCATGGCTGCGACGAAGAAGGAAGCCTTGCGCAAGGCAAAGAAAGGCGAACGGGTGCGCCAGGTGGCGGCCATTCCCTTTCGCCTGACGCAAGACGGTGGACTTGAGGTGATGCTGGTGACCTCGCGCGAGACAAGACGATTCATCGTGCCCAAGGGCTGGCCGATGAAAGGGAAGAGCGGGCGCAAGGCGGCGACCATCGAGGCGGAAGAAGAGGCAGGGGTTGTCGGCAAAACCCTGAAGGAGCCGGCGGGGACCTATTCCTACTGGAAGCGCCTCGCGGCCCGGTTCGTGCGGGTGGACGTGACCGTCTATCTCCTTGCGGTAAGTGAAGAGCGCGCGGACTGGCGGGAACGCGGCTCGCGGCAGCGCTCCTGGCTCTCGCCCGCCGACGCGGCCCTGCTGATCGACGAGCCGGAACTGGCGACACTGGTGGCCGCTCTGGAGGCGCCGGCCGAACTGTAGAGGCCGGCGACCCATAGCCGCCACCGCCTCGACGAGCGGTCAGGCCGCGAAGCGCTGTGCGTCGGAACCGTAATAGGCGACGTAGCGGCTGGCGATCTCGCTGACCGGCAGGACCACGAAGACGTCGACCGTCGAAAACTCATGATCGATTACGCAGCCGTCACCGATCCGGGCGCCCACGCGAAGATATCCCTTGACCAGCGGCGGCATGGCGGCGATCGCCGCCTTGGCGCTGACCGCCTCGATCGGCATCAGGTCCATCGGGCAATAGCGGCCCGGCACGGCCCGGATGTCCCAGGCCGCATCGGTGCGGCAATGATGCGCCAGATAGGTCAACGCCTCGGCATGAGCGGCAGGGTCGGTGCCCCGGAACGAGGCGCAGCCCGTCATGACGCCGATCCCGTGGTGGTTGATGTAGGCCCAGATGCCTTGCCAAAGGACCTCGATGGTGCGTTTCGACCTATAATCGGCCAAAACGCAGGAACGGCCGAGCTCAAGGAAACGAAGGCCCGGATGGCGCGCCACGAGGCCCTGAAGATCGAACTCGTCCTCGGAATAGAAGCCTCCGGAGGCGGCAGCCTTTTCCTGACGCAGGAGCCTGTACGTCCCGACGATCCGCTTGTGCGCCGGGCCGGATCGGCCCGTATCCACGACGAGAAGATGGTCGCAGGCGGCATCGAAACGGTCGGCGTCGCGCCGGTCCAGCGCATCCGCGCGCCCCTTGCCCGCCCCGAGTTCATCATAGAAGACGCGGTAACGCACTTCCTGCGCAGCGGCTATCTCATCCTCGTTGCACGCCAGACGGACTTCGAGAGAACCGATCCGGCCCAGGGCGGCTCCGTCCATGATGTCGTGCGCTCCGATGCCCGGAACGCCCCTTTCAGCATTGGTCCGGGCTTCGGCGGTTCGAACTTCGGCCGGCGGCATGTCTGCATGCACGAGCGATTCTCCTTCGAGCCATCCCTCTTGGCGCGGGGATACAGTTTGGGTGCAACAGGACTGTGACAGTACTGTGATAACAAAGGGGGAGCAATGGCGCAGGCAGTTTTGTCGCTGCCGAACAGCGTCGCGATCAGATGGCGACCTGTTCCTGGACCGCCTGCACTAGCATTTCGGGATCCAGCGGCTTGGTGACGAAACCGGTGGCGCCATGCGCCAGCACGGCATGGCGGGTGCGCTCCTGGCTGTCGGCCGAAAGCACCATGATGGGCAGCGGCGCGACGCCCGTTTCCTCTTCGTGCCGACGGATCGCCGCAATGGCGTCCATGCCGTCCATGAGTGGCATATGCAGGTCCATCAGCACGACGTCGTAGCGGCGGCGATGTCCGGCCTCGACGACCGCCTCGACGGCTGCCTTGCCGTTGCCGACGACCTCGACCCGGTGTCCGGCTTTCTGCAGCGTGGCGCGCGCCAGCATCGCATTGATGTCGTTGTCCTCGGCGATAAGCACCGACAGGCCGGGGTGCCGAGACAAGACCGGCTCCGCGGGCTCCAGCGGCAGCGGGACCGGAGACGGCGCCTTCATGCTGCCGCGGCTAGCCATCAGCACGCGCAACAACGTTTCGCCGCGCACAGGTCGCGCCAAAAACGTTGCATAGCCGTTTGCGCGGAATTCGCCGAGCATGCCGCGGTCCGCCGGCGCAATGAGCGTGATCGCCTCGCAAGCCGGAAATCCGTTGCCACGCAGATATTGAAGCGTCCGGCCGTCGACCTGTTCCATCGCGGCATCGACCAGAAGGGCGTCGCATCCTTGCGCGAATGCCGTCGCCTGTCCTGCCGATTGCGCGATGTCGGCACGGCCCCCATGCGCGCATATGGTCGCGGCGATGGCTTCGGCCTCGACCGCGTTCGCCGAAACGATGACCGCGCGATAGCCGGCAAGCAGATCTTCCCGGTTCGACGGCGCGTCGACGGCTGTCGTGGCCGGCACCTCCAGGACGAATTCCGCTCCCTCTCCCGGCCGGCTCGACGCTGACAGCGTGCCGTCCATCGCCTCGGCAAGCCGGCGGGAAATGGCCAGTCCCAGGCCCGCGCCTCCATGCCTGCGCGTTGACGTGCCGTCGGCCTGCTCGAATTCCTCGAAAATGCGTTTCATGTCGGCCTCGGCGAGGCCGGAGCCGGTATCCTTCACCGAGAAGCGCAGGCGATCCACCGGTTGTGCACCTATCCGCTGGATGGCCACAAGGACGCCGCCGAGATCGGTGAACTTGATGGCGTTGCCGATCAGGTTGAGCAATATCTGCCTTATCCGGCCGGGATCGGCCGTAATGAGCTGCGGCACGTCGGGGGCGACCTGGCAGCCAAGGCCAATCCCCTTGGCGAATGCGCGTGCAGCGAGAAGTTCCACCACATTGTCGGCGATCTCGCGCGGCGACATGGGCTGCGGCTCGGGATCGAACCGCCCCGCCTCGATCTTGGAATAGTCGAGCAGGTCCTCGATCAGCGCGAGCAGCGCGCTTGCCGAGGTCGAGATCGCGCCGACATAGGTGCGCTGCTCGGGTGAGAGGCTGGTGTCGGCAAGCAGCTTGGCCATGCCCATGATGCCGTTCATGGGCGTGCGGATCTCGTGGCTGACGGTGGCCAGGAAGCGGGACTTGGCGCGGCTGGCGAATTCCGCCCGCTCGCGCGCCGTGATGAGCGAGGTTTCCGCCTGCTTTCGCGCCGTGATGTCACGCGCGATCGCCCGATGGGAGACGGCGCCCGTTTCCTCGTCGCGGATCGACAGCTCTATCCAGGAGAACCAGCGCTGGACGCCCCCGTTGCGGAAGACGACATCCGTGGACGACAGGCAATCATGGCCGAAGAACGCGGCGTCCGGCACCACCCCCACTTCGATGCCGAGCTCGGTCAACGTCTTGCCGGCGAGATCGCGGGGATCATGTCCCACAAGGTCTGCAAACACCTGATTGGCATAGACGATGCGGCCGTCCCGGTCGCGATGCACGACGATGTCGCCAAGCGCGTCGATGAGGCCGCGAAAGCGTTCCTCGCTTTCCCGCATCTCCCACATGCGGTCGGCCAGAGTCTCGATCTCGACGCGGCTGCGGGCTGCAGTATCGTCCAGGAGCGACGCCGCCCGCCGCTCGGCGTTCCTGGCACGAAAATACGCGCCCAGTCCGGCCGCACCGAGTGCCAGAAGGCAGACAGGGATGAAAAGCGGCGCTTTCGTCAGATAGGACAGCCCGGCGAGCACCAGCGTCGCGACGAAAACGAGAAAAGGAAGCCCCTCGCGCTTTTGCGGAACCAGGTCGGGAGACAATGGCGGAGGCGAGATATAGGAACGCTGGGCCGCCGGCTGTTCCTCCACAGGAGCGCCCTTCGGTCTTTCCGGTTCTGCCAAGGCGGATTCCGCACCCATGCAGCGGTCATGCCACAGACAGATTATGGAAGATTTCGGCGGTTCGTTCGAATTTTACCGAACCGGCGGGTTTGCGGCCCTTTGCCTCCCCTACCGGAAAGAGGAAAACCTACATGTCGACGACCACCCGGCCGCGTATCTTGCCATCCACGATGTCGTGCGCCGCTCCGACGATGTCGTCGAAACCGATTGTGCGTGACAGTTTGCCGAGCTTTTCGAGGTCCAGATTCTCGCCGATCCGCCGCCATGCCTCAAGACGCAACGCCTTCGGCGCCATCACCGAATCGATGCCGAGCAGGGAGACGCCGCGCAGGATGAACGGCGCGACGCTTGCCGGCAGATCCATGCCGCCGGCGAGTCCACAGGCCGCCACGGCTCCGCCATAGGCGCTCATGGACAGGACGTTGGCCAGCGTGGTCGAGCCGACGGAATCGATCCCGCCCGCCCAGCGCTCCTTTGCCAGGGGTTTCATCGGTCCGGTCAACTCGTCGCGTGCGATGACCTCGGCAGCGCCAAGATCGATCAAATAGGGGCTTTCCTTGCCACGGCCCGTCGAGGCAACGACGTGATACCCCAGCCCGGACAGGATCGACACGGCGACGGAACCGACGCCGCCGGCAGCACCCGTCACGATCACCGGGCCGCGATCCGGAGCGATGCCGTGCCGCTCCAGCGCGATGACCGACAGCATCGCCGTGTAGCCGGCGGTGCCGACCGCCATCGCGTCGTGCGCGCTCATGCCGTCGGGCAGCGGCACCAGCCAGTCGCCCTTGACGCGCGCGCGCCCGGCATAGGCGCCGTAATGGGTCTCGCCGACACCCCAGCCATTGAGGATAACTTGGTCGCCCTTACGCCAGTCGGGATGGTCGGAAGCGATTACCGTGCCGGCGAAGTCGATGCCGGGAACCAGCGGCCAGCGGCGCACGACCGGCGCCTTGCCGGTGATGGCCAGACCGTCCTTGTAGTTGACCGTCGTCGCCTCGATCGCGACGGTGACGTCACCCTCCATCAGATCGGCGTCGGTCAGGTCGACGACATCGACCGACTGCCGCTTGTCCTCGTCGCGGGAAACCAGGATCGCCTTGAAACTGTCGGACATCGTTCCTCCTTGCGGTGACTGTCAACCTTGCGGCGCGGCCGCGACGCGGTCAATCGTTCGAAGGTCGGGGGTCGGTCCGGCCGAAACCCAGCAGTTCGTCGAGGATCACCAGGCCGGCGCCGATTGTGATGAAGGCGTCGGCCAGATTGAACACGGCGAAGGACCAGACCGGCGTGTGGAACAGGATGTAGTCGATGACATGCCCATAGGCGGCCCGGTCGATCAGATTGCCGACGGCGCCGCCGACAATCAGCGCGAAGCCGGCCCGCGCCATGATCTGACGCGGCTGCGTGCGCAGGGCAAGATAAAGCACGAAAGCGGCCACGGCGATCGAAACGGCGATCAGCCCCGCCGCGCCCAGAAAGGCGAACATGGAAAAGGCGATGCCGGTGTTGTAGGTGCGGTAGAGCGCCAGGAACGGCAGAACCTCGACCGGCTGGTGCATGGTCAGGCCCGTTTCCACCAGATGCTTGATCCACTGGTCGAGCGCCACGGCCACGACAATCAGCAGGACATAGGGCGCGAGCGACTTCAGCTTCACGATCGGCCTTCCAGTTTCAGCGCCGAGCGGCGGATCTCGTAGAGCATCACGCCGGTGGCGACCGCAAGGTTTAGCGAATCGGCCCGGCCGGCCTGCGGAATGCGCAGCAGGCGGTCGCAATTTGCAGCAAGATCTTCGGGCAGTCCCTGCTGCTCGTTGCCCATGACAAGCAGGACCGGCTTGCCAGCGAAATCCACTGATCGGTAATCCACGGCACCTTTAAGATGCGTGCCGACGACAAGGCCGGAAAAGGAGCCTCGCCAGGCAAGGAAGGCTTCGAGGCTCGCCTTCGCCACAGGCACGGCGAAGATCGAGCCCATGGTGGCGCGCACGGTCTCGACCGCGAACGGGTCGGTGGTGTCGCCGACGAGGATCACGCCTCTGGCGCCGACCGCATCCACCGTGCGGATGACCGTGCCCAGATTGCCGGGGTCGCGCACCCTGTCGAGCGCCACCCAGACGTCGCCGTCCGTCGGGCGGATATCCTTGAGCGACATGGTTTTCTGGGCGAAGACGCCGACGACCATCTGCGGATTGTCGCGCCGCGTGATCGCCGACAGCACCTTTTCAGACACTTCCAGAACTGTGCCGCCCGCAGCCACCGTCCGCGCCGCCGCCTTTTCCACGGCGGCGTTGCCGCGGCCCGCCTTCGCGAAGACGAGCGTGCGGATCAGCCAGCCAAGGTCGAGCGCGTCGATCACCAGTTTCAGGCCTTCGGCCATGAAGGCATTCTGCTGGTCGCGGAATTTCTTCAGCGCCAGCGCCTTGATGTCCTTGACCAGCGGGTTCGCGAGGCTGGTGACCTCCTTCACCTGCCCGACGCGGGGATGCCTTTCGGGCGTGTTCATGAAGCAACCCATCGCGAAAACAGGGAGGTCGAAAGCGCGCGGCCGGCGGACTGCTCGCGGATGATGAGTTCGCCCGATTCGACCCGTCCGCCCATACCGGCGAAGCTGTCGCGCATCAGGGCATGAATGGCAAAGAAGGAAGCGCGGATCGAGTAGGCCGTCAAAACGACGGCGAGCGGGCGGGGCGACAGGATGGAGCGGCAAAGCTCCACCATCGCGGGCAGGCCCTCGAACAATTGCCAGACCTCGCCTTTCGGGCCGCGGCCATAGGCAGGCGGATCGAGCAGGACGATATCGTAGCGGTTGCCGCGCCGCGCCTCGCGCTCGACGAATTTCATGGCGTCCTCGACGATCCAGCGGATCGGCCTGTCCGCCAGCCGCGCCACTTCCTGGTTCTCCCGCGCCCACTGAACCGCCCTCTTCGAGGCATCGACATGGGTGACTTCCGCCCCCGCCTTCGCCGCGACCAGCGAGGCAAGCCCTGTATAGCCGAACAGGTTGAGCACCCGGACCGGCCGCCGGGCCGCCTCGATCAGGCCGGCCATATGGTCCCAATGGGACGCCTGCTCTGGGAATACGCCGACATGGCGAAAGGAGGTGAAGCGGCCGAGATAATCGACGGCGCCATGCCTCATCGGCCAGGTCTCGCCGAGCGGCGAGCCCGGAAAGCGCCAGCGGCCCATGCCTTCCTCGTCGGTGTCGCCGGTGAAGACCGCGTCGGCCTTGCGCCACTCCTTTTCGGGCAGCGCCGGCCGCCAGATCGCCTGGCCTTCCGGCCGCTCGATCCTGTAGGGGCCGTATTGCTCGAGCTTGCGCCCGTCGCCGCTGTCGAGCAGGGCATATTCGGCGTTTGGCAGCACTTCGAGGATCAGCGGCAGGTGTTCCGCCGGCAAGGCGCCTTCGCGGCGCGGCGGCCGGATCCCACCCGGGTCTTCCCGCTCCGCGGGCTTCTGCCGTTTCCCGTCCTCGGGGCGCTGCCGATCCTGACGCGGATGCGGCGCTTCGTCCGCCGGCCGCCTGGACGCGGAGCGCTCTGTGCGATGATCGCGGCGTCTGTCGCGGGGCGGTTTCAAGAGGCCGGCAAGCTCCGGAAAGGATCGCGCCGCTTCTGCCACAGCGCGCCGATGCGCGCAACAAAGGCATCCACTCTGGACAGGACGCGCTTTCCCGAAGCCATGTCAGCGCCTATCCTCCCCGGCAACGCTCTTGACAGCAACGCCATGTCCCGTTCCGAACGCCTGCTCGATCTCGTCCAGACGCTGCGCCGGCACCGCCGCCCGGTGAGCGGTCGCGCGCTGGCAGGGGAACTCGGCGTTTCGATCCGCACGCTCTACCGCGACATCGCCACCCTGCAGGGCCAAGGTGCGCCGATCGAAGGGGAAGCCGGCGTGGGCTATATGCTCAAGCCTGGCTTCTTCCTGCCGCCGCTGATGCTCGACGACGAGCAGATCGAGGCGCTGGTGCTCGGCGCGCGCTGGGTCGCCAAGCAGCCCGACCGGCGGCTGGCCGAGGCGGCGATCGACCTTTTGGCCAAGGTCGCGGCGGTGCTGCCGCAGGATTTGCGCGAGATGCTCGACGCTACGTCGCTGCTGGCCGGACCGCGCCTCGTCCAGGCCGAAGCGATCGACCTCGGCGTCGTGCGCGAGGCGATCCGGCACGAACGCAAGCTCGGCTTTGACTACACGGACGCCAACGGGGCGGTGTCGCGGCGCCTCGTCTGGCCCTTCGCGCTCGGCTTCTTCGACAAGACGCGGGTGCTGGCGGCCTGGTGCGAAACGCGCAAGGATTTCCGCCACTTTCGCGCCGACCGCATCTCTGCGATGGTGCTGACGGAGTCGCGTTATCCGCGCCGCCGTCAGGCTTTGCTGAAGGATTGGCGGCGGAACATGGATATTCCCTCCCCTGCCTAGCGAATGCTGCCAGAATCTGACAGCAGCCGGTTCTATGGTCCCCGTATCGCAACCGGAGACCACATCCATGCACACACCGAATTTCGTTATCCTCTATGTCGACAAGCCGCTCGAAAGCGCGGCGTTCTACACCGCCCTGCTCGGCCGCGAGCCCGTCGAGGCCTCGCCGGGCTTCGTTCTCTTCGCGCTCGACAAGGGTTTCAGGCTCGGCCTGTGGCTGCGACAGGCGGTAGAACCCGCCGCGACGGACAAGGGCGGCGGCGCGGAGATCGTGTTCGCGCTGGACGCGCCTGAGGCCGTCGACGCGATCCATGCGGCGTGGGCGGCGCGCGGCCTGCCGATCGCGCAGGCGCCCGCCAACGTGGATTTCGGACGCACCTTCGTCGCGCTGGACCCGGACGGGCATCGCCTGCGCGTCTACTGGCCGAACGACTCGCAGGCGCGGCCGGCATGACCGCTCGGTGGCTCGCCGTCGCGTCGGCCGAGCATGTGCGGCGAGGCCGGCAGGGCGGCTTCATGCAGGTCAATCACGGCAAGGCCGCGCCGCTCAGGCGCATCAAGCCGGGCGACTTCGTCGTCTACTATTCGCCCAGCACCGTGATCGGAAAGAAGGACGGGCTGCAGTCCTTCACCGCCATCGGCGTCGTCCGTGCCGGCGAACCGTACCAGGGCGAGATGGGTGGCGGCTTCACGCCGTTCCGGCGCGACGTCGATTGGTCGGACAGCAGGGAAGTGGCGATCGCACCGCTTCTCGACCGGCTAGACCTAACGGCCGGCCGCGCAAACTGGGGCTATCAGCTTCGTTTCGGGCTATTGCCGCTCAGCGCGCACGATCTTCGCCTGATCGCGGAGGCGATGGGGACGGACACGACGCCTAGAGGCGATGCTGCCTGAGCGAACGGTAGACCGCGATGCCGGCTGCCAGGTCTTCGAGGGCCGCGCCGACGGATTTGAACAGGGTGATCTCGTCGGCGCTTTCACGGCCCTTTTTCTCGCCGCGCGTCAGTTCGGCGAGATCGGCCACGATCGCTTCCGGCTTCAGAACGCCCGAAGCGAGCGGCTGGACGATATCGCCGGCTTCCTTGGTCGCGCCGGCGCGGGTGTCGACATAGACGCGCGCACGACTGATCGCCTCGTCGTCGGCCTCGCGCATGTCCGGCGTGAAGCCGCCCACCAGATCGACATGGGCGCCGGGCTTCAGCCGCGCGCCCTTCACCAGCGGCGTCGTCGAGATGGTGGCCGACGAGACGATATCCGCCTCGGCGAGTTCGGCGTCGAGATCTTGTGCGGCCTCGGCGGGCAGCCCCTTCGCGACCAGGTCGGCGACCACCTTCTCGGCGTTGGCGGGCGTGCGGTTCCAGATCCGGATCGTCTTCAGGGGGCGCACCGCGGCGTGCGCCTGGGCAAGAAAGGGCGAGAGCGCGCCGGCGCCGATCACCAGCAGCCGTTCGGCATCCGCGCGCGCCAGATAAGAAGCGGCGAGCGCGGAGGCGCAGGCGGTGCGCCATTGCGTCAGCCGCTGGCCGTCGATCAGCGCCTGCGGCTCGCCCGTGCGTCCGTCGAGAAGCAGATAGAGGCCCATCACCGCCGGCTTGCCAATGGCGTTGTTGTCCGGCGAGACGGTGACGATCTTGACGCCGATGTGCCCGTCCTTCGAGGTGCCGGCCGCGTTGAAGTCCGTCCAGGCGGGCATCAGAAGTAGGGTCGAGGCGGCACCGTCGGGCTTCTCCACCCCATGATGATGCCGAACCGGCTGCACAGCCCCGTCGCGAAAGGCGGCGCGGAGCGTTTCGACCAGTCCGGAAAAGGTCAGTGCGCGGTCGACGTCGTCGGCCGATAGATGAAGCATGGGAAACCTTTCCTGCCGCCTTGCAGGGCGGCTCTCAGCTTGACGGTCCGGGCAGCGCCGGTCCCTGCGGCACGCGCGTCGCCGCGGCCTGCCGCAATCCTTCGGCCTCGATGCGGCGCTGCCGCGCGAGCTTGCGGTAGCGGCCCTGACGAATCCAGGTCACGACCGCTCCGACGACCATGCCGATCGCCAGCGCCACGAACAGGAAGATGAAGAAGGGCAGGCTGACGGTGAGCGAAGGATTGCCCGGATTGAACGGATCGACGGTGAACGCCACCATCTCGCGGTTCGCCACCGCCAGCGCGATCAGGATGACGGCCAGCGGCACGAAGACAACGATGAGAACGAAACGGTTGAACATGACGTCGCCTTCGAAGTTCGGGATCAGGCGCTTTTGCCCCCGTTCAGCCTTTCCCGCAATTCCTTGCCGGTCTTGAAGAACGGCACCCACTTTTCCTCGACCTCGACGGACTCGCCCGTGCGGGGATTGCGGCCCACGCGCGCCGGCCGGTTCTTCACCGAAAAAGCGCCGAATCCGCGCAATTCGACGCGATTTCCCTCGGCGAGAGCGTCGGTGATTTCGTCGAAGATGGCGCCGACGATGTTCTCGACATCGCGCAAAAACAGATGCGGGTTGCGCGCGGCGATGATTTGCACAAGCTCGGACTTGATCATGCGGAGTGTCCCCGAAAAACTCGAATTATAAGAATGATTTTATTTGCTTTTTCGCATGGGAGGCAGCGGGGTTCAAGGGTGCCAGACCGAGACGAGACCGTCAAGGAACAAGCGGTCCGCGCCAAGCCGGTCGAGAACGTCGCCGCTGTTCTCAGGCAATCCGAGCAGTCGGCTGGCGGTGCGTACCAGGGCTTTCGAGAACAGCCAGCCGCCGTGTCCGCCGGTGTCCTTCCATTCCACGACCTTCAGCTTGGTGTCCACGCCCTTCGTGCCGAGCCATGCGACCGCCTCGTCCTCACCGCCGACCTCGTCGATCAGGCCATTCGTGACGGCCTGCCGGCCGGTGAAGATCGAGCCGTCCGCCAGGGCCAGAACCTGGGGCTTCGTCATCGCACGCCGATCGGCGACGATGCCGACGAACCAGTCGTAGCTGTCCATGATGAGCTTGCGCACCATGGCGCGTTCCTCGTCCGTCGTCGGGTTGAACGGCGACGGCTCGGCCTTCAGCGGCGCGGACTTCACCTCTTCCAGCTTGACGCCGATCTTGTCCATCAGGCCGGTCACGTCGGGATACTGGATCAGCACGCCGATCGAGCCGACGATGGAGGACTTGCGCGCCACGATATGATCGGCGGCGCTGGCGATCATGTAACCCGCCGAAGCGGCCAGTGTGCCCACCTGGGCGACAACCGGCTTATCGCCGGCCAGCTTGCGCACCTCGTCGAAGGTCGCCTCGCCGCCGGCCGTCGTGCCGCCGGGCGAATCGACGGCGAGGATGACGCCCTTGACGCGCGGCGACTTGCGGATCTTCTCGAGCCGCTCGATCAGCTCGTCGTCCTCGGTGATCGTGCCGTCGATGCGGACCTTGGCGATGTGATCGACGGCCGCGCCGCCGAATTCATCGCCGTAGAGCCAGGCCGAAATCGCCACCAGGGCGAGCGCGATGACGGCGATGGCCGCGACGCGCCAGAAGGTCAGCTTGCGCCGCAGCCGGCGGCGGTCGATCAGGTCGTCGGCTCTGGAAATCATCGTCCCGGTTCCGTGTGCTGGCCTCGTTCTTAAAGCAAGGGTGCGGCCACTTCCACCGCTTTCGGCCCCGTGCGCCGTCACACGATGTTGTTTCCATCGGAAACATAAGGTTGTGCGCCGCAACAACGTTGAGACACATTTTTGCGGTTTTAACCGGTTTGTGCTTGCTTGAGCACAGGATCGTTACGACTTATAGGCCAGGATCAGCCAAAGGGTTCGCCATCCGCAATGCTCGCGCCAGCGACAGATCCCACTGCATCGGACGAAACGGCCGCCGCGAAGGCGGACGTTTCGCCTTCGCGCGCGCGCGCCTTCGGTAACGCGCAGCGTCATTCGCGGCGCGTGCGTCTGCTGAAATTCGCGCTGCCCCTCGCCGCGGCGCTGATCGCCGTCGCCTTTCCGCTCTATTCCTACCTGATGGCGCCCGTGTCGATCGCCGTCAATGCCGACAGTTCCGCTCTCACCGACGGCAAGCTGGTGATGGCCAACCCCAAGCTGCAGGGCCTCACCAAGCAGAACCTGCCCTACTCCATGATCGCCAAGCGCGCGGTGCAGGACATAACGAAACAGGGCCTGATCGAACTGGAAGGCATCGACGCCACGCTGCCCCTGAACGCCGATCTGAGCGCCAAGGTCGAGGCCGCGCGCGGGCTCTACAATCGCGACAGCAACACGCTCGAGCTTTCGCAGGACGTTACCGTCACCACCTCCGACGGCATGGTGGCCAAATTCAAATCGGCCTTCCTCGACATGGGCAAAGGCATTATGAAGACGGATGACCCGGTCGAGATCACCCGCGACGGGTCGCGCATCGCCTCCGACACGATGAACGTCGAGAACAACGGCAAGACGCTCATATTCGAGAAGCGCGTGCGGGTGAACATCGATCCGGCCAGTCTGAAGACGGCCGACAACGCGAACGGAGCGGCCCATGCAGCCCAGTAGGCAGCCCAGTAACTGGAAACAGCTTGCAGCCGCCGCTTGCGGCGCGTTTCTTCTCGCCGCCGCGCCCGCCGCGGCGCAATCGGGCGGCGCCAGCGCGACCGGCCTGAAGCTGTCCAGCGACAAGCCCATCCAGATCGAAAGCGACAAGCTCGAGGTCCATCAGGACCAGAATGTCGCGATCTTCACCGGCAATGTCAGCGTCGTGCAGGGCCCCACGCTGCTCAAGGCAGGCACGATGAAGGTCTACTACGTCAAGAAGGAAAAGGCCGATGGCGCGGACGCATCACCGACCTCGGCCATGACCGGCTCGTCCGACATCGATCACATAGAGGTCAACGACAAGGTCTATATCAAGTCCGACGATCAGGTCGCGACCGGCGACAAGGGCACGTTCGACATGAAGACCGAGGTCCTGGTGCTGTCGGGCGACAAGGTCGTGCTGACGCAGGGGCCGAACGTGCTGGTCGGCTGCAAGCTGACGGTGCAGATGAAGACGGGGTTGGGGCAGGTCGAAGGCTGTGGCGGACGGGTTCAGATGTCGCTGACCCCGGATTCGCAGAAAAAGAAACCCTGAACCCGGCATGCTGCAGTTCCTGAAACGAACCGCCGACAAGCCGGCGGCACCGGCTGCTCTTACCGGAGATCGCGCCGGCAAGCTCAAGGGCACGCTGATCGCCCGTGGCCTGACCAAGAGCTACAAGGGCCGCACCGTGGTCAACGGCGTCTCGCTCGGCGTGCGCTCGGGCGAGGCCGTCGGCCTGCTCGGGCCGAACGGCGCCGGCAAGACGACCTGCTTCTACATGGTGACGGGGCTGGTTCCCGTCGATCAGGGCGCGATCGAGATCGACGGCTACGACGTCACCTCCATGCCGATGTACCGGCGCGCGCGCCTCGGCATCGGCTACCTGCCGCAGGAAGCATCCATTTTCCGGGGCCTGAGCGTGGAACAGAACATCCGCGCAGTGCTCGAAGTGGTGGAAAAAAGCCGCAAGGAGCGCGAGAAGAGCCTCGATTCCCTGCTTGACGAGTTTCATATCAGCCATCTGCGCAAGGCGCCGTCCATGTCGCTGTCGGGCGGCGAGCGCCGCCGCCTGGAGATCGCCCGGGCGCTCGCCAGCAAGCCGGCCTACATGCTGCTGGACGAGCCTTTCGCCGGCATCGACCCGATCGCGGTCGCCGACATCCAGCAACTGGTGCGCCACCTGACGGCGCGCGGCATCGGTGTGCTGATCACCGATCACAATGTGCGCGAGACGCTGGGCCTCATCGACCGCGCCTATATCATCCATGCCGGCGAGGTGCTGACCCACGGCCGGGCCGAGGAAGTCGTCGCCAATGCGGACGTACGCCGGCTCTATCTCGGCGAAGGCTTCACCCTCTAGCCGCATCCGCTTGCAGCGGCGCGCCTCAGCCCGGACTCGACTTCAAGGCCGGCATCGGCGCCGCCGATAACCGGACGCTAACGTCGCCGCGCTATGCGTCGCCTTGACAAGCAAAAGACGGGCCAGTTTCATGCTGGCGCATTCTTCGGCAAACGAGGCTACCGGACAGAGTATGGCGCTTTCCGCCAAACTGCAGCTCAGGCAATCCCAGTCGCTGGTGATGACGCCGCAACTGATGCAGTCGATCAGGCTGCTGCAGTTCACCCATGCCGAGCTGGAGCACTTCATCGACGAGGAGATCGAGCGCAATCCCCTGCTCGAGCGCGCCGATCCGCAGGAGGACGCAGCCAGCGACCTGGCCCGCAAGTCCGATGCGACCACCACTGATGAAGACTGGAACGACCAGTCGCACGCCTGGAGCGCAGAAGCGATCTCGGACAAGCTCGATTCCTCGCTGGAAAACCTGTTCCCGGACGACCCGGGCCGGTCGGACAGGCTCGGCCCCGACCTGTCGGCACAGTGGAAATCGGCTTCCGGCAGCGGCATGGGCGGATCCGATAGCTTCGATATGGAAGACATGGCCGCTGCCCGAGAGACGCTGCGCGACCATGTCGGCGAGCAGATCGCGCTGACCTTCGCCGATCCCGCGGCGCGGCTGATCGCTGCCGAACTGACCGACGGGCTGGACGAGGCAGGGTATCTGCGCATGGAGGCTGCGGAGGTCGCCGAACGGCTCGGCGCCGATGCGGCCACGGTCGAGGCCGTCCTGGCGAAATGCCAGACCTTCGATCCCGTCGGCATATTCGCTAGAGACCTTGCCGAATGCCTTTCCCTGCAACTGGCGGCGCGCGACCGGCTCGATCCGGCCATGCGGGCGCTGCTCGCCAATCTCGCCCTTCTGGCGCGTCGCGATTTCGCGACCCTCAAGCGGCTTTGCGGCGTGGACGAGGAGGACCTCCTCGACATGATGGGCGAGATACGCGCGCTCGACCCGCGCCCCGGAACCGCTTTTTCCGGCGGCGTCAGCGACGCGATCGTCGCGGATGTGGAGGTGCGGCCCGCCAGCGACGGCACCTGGGCGGTGGAACTCAATTCCGACACGCTGCCGCGCGTGCTGGTCGATCATATCTACTACGCCCAGGTATCGGGCCATGCGAAAGACCAGGCCGAGAGGGACTTCCTGTCCGAATGCCTGCAGAATGCCAACTGGCTGACCCGCAGCCTCGACCAGCGCGCCAGGACCATCCTCAAAGTCGCGTCCGAGATCGTGCGCCAGCAGGACGCCTTCCTTGTCCACGGCGTGCGCCATCTGAAGCCGCTGAACCTGCGCACGGTAGCCGATGCGATCGGCATGCATGAATCGACGGTGAGCCGGGTCACCGCCAACAAATACATGCTGACCCCGCGCGGCGTCTTTGAACTGCGCTATTTCTTCACCGCCGCCATCGCTTCTGCCGAAGGCGGCGAAGCCCATTCGGCGGAAGCCGTGCGCGACCGCATCCGGCAATTGGTCGACGAGGAAAAGCCGCAGGACATCCTCTCGGACGACGCCATCGTCGATCTGCTCAAGGCAAGCGGGGTTGATATCGCCCGCCGCACGGTGGCCAAGTACCGCGAAGCCATGAATATTCCCTCTTCCGTGCAGCGGCGACGCGAGAAACGCGCGCGCGCACATGCCGCCGACGCGTGATTCCCCATTCTTTCCACAACCGCCGCGTTTCGTTGACAAGCCGGGGGGAAGTGGGTAGAAGCCCGCCCGCATGAGACGGGCCGATGCCCGCTACGCACGATCCGTCCGATTGTCGGCCGCTTGCGGAAGGAGACGGAAGTGGCGGACATTGAACGGACAGTCGGGAATCTTGAACGTAAAAATCGGCGCGAAAACCGCCCCGCGGCTTGTGCGGGCGGGCCACGAGTATAAACTCCCGGCAGTGTGAAGCCTGGGCAGGAAAGGTCAGTTTCGAATGACTCTGCGCATATCGGGAAAGCACATGGATGTGGGCGACGCCTTTCGCGTCCGCATCGATGAGCGGATCGGCGACGCAGTCGGAAAATATTTCGATCGCGGCTTTTCGGGACATGTCACCCTCATCAAATCGGGATCGCGCTACACGGCCGACTGCATGGTCCGTCTGGATTCCGGCACATCCCTGCAGGCTACCGGAGACGCACAGGATCCGACGCAGGCCTTCGAAACCGCCGCCGACCGCCTGGAAACCCGGCTGAGGCGCTACAACCGGCGCATGAAATCGCATGGCACCGCCGGCAACGGCGAGGTCCTCGACATCGCCTATGCGGTCATGGAGCCGCTCGCAGACGACGAGGAAGACGTTCCCCAGAACTACGCTCCCGCCATCGTGGCTGAATCGACAGTGGCACTGAGGACGATGTCGGTCGCTTCCGCGGTCATCGAGCTGGATACCAAGGACAGCCCCGTGCTGGTTTTCCGCAATGCGGGGAACGAGCACCTGAACATCGTCTATCGACGTCCGGACGGCAATATCGGCTGGATAGACCCCTCGACCAGCAAGGTCGCCCAGGGCTGAGAGCCGGCCACCGCCACTCGTTCGGCGACGGCAGGCGAAAAAAGGGATTTTCAAATGGATTTGAGCGATCTGATCGACGTTCCGGCGATCATGCCGGCGTTGAAGGCCAACTCAAAGAAACAGCTGCTTCAATTGCTCGCGGAGCGCGCCGCAGCCATTTCCGGCATTCCCGAGCGGGAAGTGTTCGACACCATTCTTCAGCGCGAACGGCTGGGATCGACGGGCGTGGGCAACGGCATTGCCATTCCACACGGCAAGCTTGCGGGGGCGAAGCATATCACCGGCGTTTTCGCCAGGCTCGAGACCCCCGTGGATTTCGAGGCGCTCGACGACCAGCCGGTCGATCTCGTCTTTCTTCTGCTGGCTCCGGAGGGAGCCGGAGCGGATCACCTCAAGGCGCTGTCGCGTATCGCGCGCGTGCTGCGCGACGCGGACACGGTCGCCAAGGTCAGAGGCGCCCGCGACGCGACGGCCATCCATGCGCTGCTGTCGCAGACGCCGGCTTCGCACGCGGCGTGACAACGCTCTTTTTCGTGATGATTGTCGACAGGGCCGCCCGCGAGGCGGCCCGTTTCGTTTCAGACTCCGGCGTCGCCCTCAGTGCAGGGCGACGGTGACGAGATCGTTCTCCATCGCGCCGGCCAGCGCGCGGTCGCGCGCGTCGGAGAGCAGGATCGGCTCGCCATTGGCGCCGAACAGCGCCCACAGTTCCAGGCCGGGCGTGATTTCCGACAAGCCGGGGAAGCGGCCGCGTAAATCGTCGCTCGAAACCTTCCTGACATATGCGACCGAGCCTTCGCCGAGATGGGCGAGCTCGCCGCTGGTCATGATCTGGTCGTTTTCAATTCTGGTCATTTCAGCCTCCTTTCAGCGGAGCCCCCGAAAGAGCAGTTCCGCATGAGAGCCATCGGCAAGACTCAGTCTTTCACCGATATGTTTATTTTCCGTACCAGCCGTTCGGCCTCCGGGCGGTCAAGATCCACCGAGAGGAGCCCGTTCTTCAGCTCCGCTCCGATCACGCGCATCCCGTCTGCCAGGACGAAACAGCGCTGGAACTGCCGCGCCGCGATGCCGCGATGCAGGTATTCGCGCTCCGTATCGTCGTTCTGCCGGCCACGGACCACCAACTGGTTCTCTTCGGTGGTGATCTCCAGGTCCGATTCGGCGAACCCCGCCATGGCGAGGGTTATCCTCAACCGCTCGGCGCTGCCCTCGGTTCCGGGCAGACGCTCGATATTGTAAGGGGGGTAGCCGTCGCCGGACTTGGCCAGACGCTCCAGCGTCTTCTCCATCGTGTCGAAACCCAGCAGAAGCGGGCTGGAAAACGGCGTCATGCGTGACATGTTGCTGCGTCCTCTTGAGAGCGACATCAACCGGAAAAACCCGACTGGCATTTTTCCCGTTGGTGTTGATATGGTCCGTCGCGCGGACGAGTTCAAGCCTCAATCGTTTGCCTTCCGCCCGAGCGCCTCGCCCCAAAAAGACTGCCAGAACAAGGAAATGTGAATGCCCATCCCCCGCAGGATCATCATCGACACGGACCCGGGCCAGGACGACGCCGTCGCCATATTGCTCGCGCTCGGCAGTCCCGAGCTCGAAATCGTCGGCATCACGGCCGTCGCCGGCAACGTGCCGCTCGGCCTCACCGAGAAGAACGCCCGCAAGATCTGCGAACTGGCCGGACGGCCCGACATCAAGGTCTATCCCGGCGCGGTCCGGCCGCTGGTGCGTCGCCCGGTGACGGCCGAGCACGTTCACGGCAAGACCGGGCTGGACGGCCCTTCGCTGCCCGAGCCGACGATGCCGCTTCAAGAGCAGCATGCCGTCGACTTCATCGTCGAGACCGTGATGAACGAGGAAAGCGGCTCGATCACGCTCTGCCCGCTCGGCCCGCTGACCAACATCGCGCTCGCCCTCAACCGCGAGCCGCGCATCGCCCCTCGCATCCGCGAGATCGTCCTGATGGGCGGCGGCTTCTTCGAGGGCGGCAACGTCACGCCAACGGCCGAGTTCAACATCTATGTCGATCCGCACGCCGCGGACGTGGTGTTCCATTCCGGCATTCCGATCGTCGTGATGCCGCTCGACGTCACCCACAAGGCGCTGACGACGGCGAAACGCGTCCAGGCCTTCCGCGCCCTCGGCAGCAAGGTCGGCGAAGCCGCCGCGGCGCTGCTCGATTTCTTCGAACGGTTCGACGAGGAGAAATACGGCACCGACGGCGGGCCGCTGCACGACCCCTGCGTCATCGCCTACCTGCTCAGGCCGGAGCTTTTCAACGGCCGCCAGTGCAATGTCGCCGTCGAAATCGCCTCGGAACTGACGATGGGCATGACGGTGGTCGACTGGTGGGGCGTCACCGACCGGCCGAAAAACGCGCTCGTCATGCGCGACATCGACGCCGACGGTTTCTTCGCGCTGCTGACGGAGCGGCTGGGACGGCTGTAGCCGCGCTCCCTCAAGCCAAGGCGGTCAGCCCAGAGAATTTCCGGCGGCACGGCCGCCTTCCCTGACCACTCTCCTCAAGCGAAGAAACTCACTTCGCCCTGGAAAAGGCCAGCCAGACGCCGCCGCCGATCAAGAAGCTGCCGCTCAACCGGGACAACAGCCTGATCCTGCCGGCGGTGAGCATGCGTCCGGCGCGGCCGGCGGCGACCGCATAAGCCGAATCCGACATGGCCGCTAAGACAAGCGCGGTGCTGCCCATGATGACGATCTGCAGCGCGTGGTTGCTGGCGGGATCGAGGAACTGCGGAATGAAGGCGCCGAAGAAGATCAGCGTCTTGGGATTGCTCAGCGCCACCATCAAGCCCTGCAGGAAGAAGCCGCCGCGCGGTCTGCGCGCGGTGCCGTCGGCGTTCAGCGCGCCCCTGGAGCGCCACATCTGCACGCCGATGTAGATCAGATAGGCCGCGCCAAGCAGACGCACCCATTCGAACCAGTGGCCCATCGCCTCGATCGCCGAGGTGAGCCCGACGCCGACGATGCCGATCATGATTGCGATGCCTGCCTGCGTGCCAGCCACGTTGGCGAGCCCGGCGCGCGTGCCGTGACGGATCGAATTGGCGACGATCAGGGTCACCGTGGGGCCGGGCACCAGGATGATGACGATGCAGGCGGCCAGATAGGCCGCATAGACCGAAAGCGACATATCTTCTCCTCGCCGACCCGTTGGTCAACGCCATCAATGCACGCGCAGGACACTACGGCAAGCGCGTTAGACTGGCCCCGCACCGGCACGCCCCGCACCGGCACGCCACGGCAGCGCTGCCTCATAAGCGGCGGCGGCGCGCAGCACCGCCATGTCGCCGCGCGGCCGACCGATCAATTGCAGGCCCATCGGTTTGCCGTCGACACTGAAGCCCGCCGGCACGTTGACGGCGGGAGCGCAGGCCAACGTCGCCAGCGAGCAGACCTGTATCCAGCGGTGATAGCTGTCCATTGCCTGTCCGCCCACGCGATCCGGCCAATGCACGCCGGCATCGAAAGGAAAGACCTGCGCGCTGGGCAGCGCGAGGAAATCGAAACGCTCGAACAGCGACAGGAACGACCGATGCCAGGCGGTGCGGACGCTGGACGCCGCATGGATCTGCGGCGCCGTCAGCCTGGCCGCGCCTTCGGCCTCCCACAGGGCCTCCGGTTTCAGCAAAGGCCGCTTGGCGGGATCGTCCGCCAGCATTTTCAGGGCGCAGCCGCTGGTCGCCTGCCTGA
Source organism: Mesorhizobium hunchu (assembly GCF_040081975.1). Classification (NCBI taxonomy): domain Bacteria; kingdom Pseudomonadati; phylum Pseudomonadota; class Alphaproteobacteria; order Hyphomicrobiales; family Phyllobacteriaceae; genus Mesorhizobium; species Mesorhizobium hunchu. The sequence continues at coordinate 114,327 of NZ_JBEBMG010000009.1, read as the reverse complement.
GCGTGACGAAGGCCTGCCACAGCGCCTCGAAGTCGAAATCCGGCAGCAAGGGCTCGGCTTCGAAACCTGCCTCGGCAAAACGCTTCAGCGCCTCTTCGCACAGGCGAAGCACGCCATCCTCCATCGGAAGGACGCCGCCGAGATCGCCGAGCCAGCCGATCCGGCCGCCTTTCGCCTGCTCGGCGAGGCCATCGAGAAAGCCGCCGGTGCTTTCAACCGAGAGCGGCGCGCGCGGATCATAACCGGCCTGTACGTCGAGCAGCAGCGCGAGATCGGCGACGCAGCGCGCCATCGGCCCTTCCACGCCCATCTGGGCATGAAAGACTTCCGGCATCGGCCCGGCCGGCACGAGCCCCTGCGACGGACGGAAGCCGTAGACGTTGTTGTAGGCGGCGGGATTGCGCAGCGAGCCGCCGAAATCGCTGCCGTCGGCAAGCGGCACCATGTCGAGCGCCAGGGCCACCGCCGCGCCGCCGCTCGATCCGCCGGCGATCCAGCGCGGATCGAAGGCATTGAGCGTGACGCCGAAGACCGGGTTGTAGGTGTTGGAGCCGAGGCCGAATTCCGGCGTGTTGGTCTTGCCGATGACGATGGCGCCCGCCTCGCGCATGCGCGCGACGAAGAATTCGTCTTCGTCCGGCACGAAATCGGCGAAGATCGGCGAACCGAGGGTGGTCTTCAGTCCTCGTGTCTGGGCAAGGTCCTTGATCGCCACCGGCAGGCCGAACAGCGCGCCGGCCCGCGCGGCGGCGTCTGGAGGAAGCGCGTCGGCGGCGTCGGCTTCGCGCAGGATGTCGTCGCGCCCGCGCAGCGACACGACGGCATTGACCTTGTCGTTGACGGCCTCGATCCGGTCCAGAAAGGCCGTCACGACCTCGCGGACGGAAAGCCTGCGCGCCTTGATGCCGGCGACCAGTTCGACGGCGGGGAGCCGGCAGATATCACCGGCAAGCGGCACGGTGTGGCGAGTCTCGGGACGATTGGCACCCATGTCAGGCTGCCTTCCCGAGAGCCGCATCGACGTCTTTCGCCAGCGGGATCGCGGGCTGGGCGCCCGGTTTGAGGCAGGCCAGCGCTCCGGCCGCCGCGGCGCGGGCAAGCGCTTGCCCGAGCGGCCGCCCGGAAGCCAGGCCGGCAGCCAGATAGCCGCAGAACGTGTCGCCTGCGCCGACCGTGTCGACCGGCACGATCTCCAGCGACGGAACCTGCAGGAACTCGTCGCTGCTCGCAGCCATGGCGCCTTCGCCGCCCAGTGTGACGATGACGGTGCGGCCGCTCCTTTCCACGAATGCGCGCATGCGCGCGGCCCTGTCGCCTCCCGGCAGGGACAGCGCCTCGCTGTAGAGATCGAACTCCGTCTCGTTGGCGACGACCACGTCGGCCTTCGCCAGCAGGCCGGCCGACTCGGCGCGGAACGGCGCCGTGTTCAGCACCGAGACCGTTCCGACGGCGCGCGCCATGTCGAGGGCAGCCGCCACCGTCGCCAGCGGTATCTCGTGCTGGAGCAGCAGAACGTCGCCTTTGGCCAGGAAAGCCTTGCCGAGATCGCCCTCCAGAACGGAGGCGTTCGCGCCCGGCACCACCGCGATCATGTTCTCGCCGTCGGCGCCTACGAGAATCAGCGCCGTGCCGGTCGAGGCATGCGTCTCGCCCACACCGGAGAGATCGATCATCGCCGCCTTGAGGCATTCGAGCGCCTCGCCGGCGAAGTTGTCCTTGCCGACCGCGCCGACCATCCTGACCTTGGCGCCCGCACGGGCGGCGGCCAGCGCCTGGTTGGCGCCCTTGCCGCCGGGCGCAGTGGAAAAGCCGGAGCCCGGCACCGTTTCGCCGGGACCCGGCAGACGATCGACGGTTGCGATCAGGTCGAGATTGATCGAGCCTATGACGATGACCATGAAACGCAGACCCTCTCGGAAATCGCCGGGAAGGTAGCTTGCGCCGACGGGAATGGAAATGGGCCAGTGCGGGTCAGACGGCCGGCATGGTTCAATGCGTTCCTGTCTGCCCGGCCTCCCAGCCGAGGATCGCCCGCTTGCGGGTCAGTCCCCAGTGATAGCCGGTCAGAGCGCCCGATTTGCCGATCGCGCGGTGACAGGGGACGACGAAGGAGAGCGGGTTGGCGCCGACCGCGGCGCCCACCGCGCGGCTGGCGGACGGTCGGCCGATGCGCTCCGCGATCGAGGAATAGGTGCAGGCATGGCCCATCGGGACATGCAGCAGGGCTTCCCAGACGCGGAGCTGGAAATCGCTGCCGATCATCACTACGCGCAGCGGCTGGTCGGCCCGCCATTTCGCCGGATCGAAGACGCGGGCGGCGTAGGGAGCGGTCGCCGCCATGTCCTCGACATAGGTGGCGTTCGGCCAGCGGCTGCTCATGTCGGCGAAGGCTGCGCGCTCCCCGCCGGCATCGGCGAATGCCAGCCCCGCCAGCCCCCGGTCGGTGACCATGACGAGCGCGATGCCGAAGGGTGAGATGTGATAGCCGTAACGGATGGTCAGGCCCGCGCCGCGGCTCTTGTAGTCGCCCGGCGACATCGCCTCATGAGTGACGAACAGATCGTGCAGCCGGCCAGGGCCGGACATGCCGAGTTCCAGCGAAGTCTCGAGCAGTGGAAGGCCAGAATCGAGCAGCTTGCGGGCATGGTCCAGCGTCACCGCCTGCAAAAAAGCCTTCGGCGACAGGCCGGCCCAGCGCGTGAAGAGTTTCTGCAGGCCAGTCGGCGTCTCGCCGACAGCATCGGCCAGGTCCTCCAGCGAGGGCTGATCGCGATAGTCGAGGCTGATCTTCTCGACGGCGCGGCGCACCACCTCGTAGTCGTCGCCTTCGGGCGTGACGTCCCTGTCGAGGATAGGCTGGGGCTTCAGCGGCATGCGTGCATTCATAAGCGTATGGACGGTCATGGCAATGGTCTCCTTGGGTGGCAATATCGGTCTCCTGCCATCGCCTCTCCACCCGAAACTTGCCTTGCCGGACCGTCCGCCCGCATAGTGCACGCGGGGCGAGCGGAAAGGTGACCATGACCGACCGCAGACACGCAGTCGCCGCGTTCTTGCTTGCGCCGCTGATCGTCGCCGCCGCGATTGCCGTTGCGGTCCTCTTCGCAACGGCGAGCGGCCACGCGGGCGGTTTGCAGGCGGCGTTTCATATGGCGCTCATCGCCTTCGTTTCCGCAAGCAGCGTCGGGCTGGTGTTGGCGCTGGTCTTCGGCATCCCGGCCTATCTGGCATTGACGCGCCTGCGGATCGTCTCGCCGTGGGCGACGATGGCCGCTGCCGCGCTGATCGGCGCCTCGTTCCCGTGGCTCGCGCATTTTCTCCTGCTCGATCCGTCGGCCAGCCTGTCGGCCAATGGCTGCCGGAGCGTCCTGAACGGCGTGACGACTGCCTGCGGCTACCGGCAACTGGCGCTGGACACGATCGTCCCGGCGCTGATCGGCGCAGGCGGCGGACTCGCCTTCTGGCTGGTCTACAATGGCGGCTGGCGCATCAAGGAGCGCCGAATGTCCTAGCGCGCTTTCGCCCGCGCCAGCGCCCGCGAAAAGGCGTCGGCGAAGCTTTCGCGGTCATCGGGATTGAGGAACGAGCCGATCGCCACGTTGCGCCCCCGCGATTCGACTTCCATGCCGGTGATACCGATCTCGGCATGGCGGGCCACGGAAAAGCGCGACCAGAACGGATTGAAATGATGCTGCTCCGACTTGCCCGACGGCGCCACTTTGAGAATATCGAGCGCGGTGCGCGACACCGACACCTCCTCGCGGGCGCGCGCGGCACGATAATTGAGCCGGAAAGCGACGTAGAGGGCGACCACATCCAGTCCGAAAAAGCCGAAGACCGGCCAGGCGCCGTGGGAAAGCATGAAGATGCCTGTCACCGCCCAGCCGAAGACGAGGGCGCCCATCAGAATCATGAAGCCGGCGCGCCCGAGCGAGCGGTGCGGCGTCAGCAGCGCCTTGAAGAAGGGCTCGTCGGCCGCGAACCCGTTTTCAGGGACAGGACCATTTGTCTCGTTCATGCTGTAATATTATAGGAGCCTGATGGCCAATCCCAAGTCGAAAGATCGTCCCGCGTCGAAATCCCGCTCTGGCGCAGGCCGTCATGGGGGAACCGGCGCAAAGGGCAAATCGGGCTCGGCCCGGTCTTTTTGTCTCTACAGCGCCGCCGAGGTGCATGAGATCTTCCGCCGCTTCTCGGTGCAGCGGCCGGAACCCAGGGGCGAGCTCGAATACACCAATCCCTTCACCCTGCTCGTCGCGGTGGTGCTGTCGGCGCAGGCGACGGACGCCGGCGTCAACAAGGCGACGCGCGCGCTGTTCAAGGCGGCCGATACGCCCGAAAAGATGGCAGCGCTGGGAGAAGAGAAAGTCGGCGACCATATCCGCACCATCGGCCTGTGGCGCGGCAAGGCGAAGAACGTCGTGGCGCTGTCGCAGGCGCTGATCCGCGATCACAACGGCAAGGTGCCGGCGGATCGCGACGCGTTGGTGAAGCTGCCCGGCGTCGGCCGCAAGACCGCCAATGTCGTGCTCAACATCGCCTTCGGCCAGCACACGATGGCGGTCGACACCCATATCTTCCGCATCGCGAACCGGATCGGCCTGGCTCCCGGCAAGACGCCCGAGGAGGTCGAGCGGCGGCTGGTCGAGGTCATTCCCGACCACTATATGCGCCACGCCCATCACTGGCTGATCCTGCACGGCCGCTATGTCTGCAAGGCGCGCAAGCCCGATTGCCCGATCTGCGTCATCGCCGACATCTGCAAGGCAAGCGTCAAGACCACCGCCATCCCCGCGCCCTTGGCGGAGATCGCCCCGCTGGGGCCGGTCGAGCCGATCTCCTGACTACAGGCCGTAACCGCGCGCCATCGCCGCCGCGAACACCAGAATGAGCAGGAAGACGATCGCTTCCCAGCGCACATAGGCCCTGACCGACGCGTATTCGGCCTGCGGGACCTGCCAGTGCGGATCGGCGCTCGCCTGCCGATGCCATGACAGGAAGCGGACCGTCGGCACGATGGAGAGCAGTCCGACGCCGGCGAAAGCGGCCATCTTGGCCCAGAACACCCAGTTATAGACGTAGAGCTCCCAGCCTTTCAGGCCCCAGTAGACACGGCTCGCGCCGACCGCGACGACAAGCATGGCAACGATGCCGTAGTGGCGGTCGATGCGCGCCAGCCGCCGCAGCGTCGACGGCGAAAGCTCGTTGCGCAGCAGGACGAATTCGGCGGCGATGATGCCGGCCAGCGAGAACACGAGAAGATGGTGCAGGATGGCGAGCACGAGGTCGGTGGTGTCCATCGTCTTTCCTTCGTTCGGCGCAAAAGCGGCGTGCGTGGGGGCTTGAGCGCGCGAAACTATCATCATGCCGGACGAAAGCCAGCCGTTCCCGGCTCGTGGCCCTTGCCGCGTTCACGGCAACTGGTAGGCGATCTCACACAATAGGACGACCAGCCATGACCCAACGCTTCCTTGCCGCGCCGGTGCTGGAGACCGGGCGCATCGTCCTGCGGCCGCACCGCCTGGACGACTTCGAGGCCTATTGCGCCATGGGCGCCGACCCGGCCGTCTACCGCTTCATCGGCGGCAAGGCGCGGACGCGCGAGGAAAGCTGGCAGCGCTTCCTGCGTCACGGCGGCATGTGGTCCATGCTCGGCTTCGGTTTCTGGGCGATCGAGGACAAGGCCACAGGCCGCTTCATCGGCGAGGCCGGCTTCCATGACCTCAAGCGCGACATCACGCCATCGATCGAAGGGGTGCCGGAGGCGGGATGGTCGCTGGCTTCCGACATGCACGGACAAGGGCTGGCGACCGAGACCATGCGCCGGATGCTTGATTGGGGCGACGAAAATCTCGAGTGCCGGCGCACCGTGTGCATCATCGATCCGGCCAACGAAGCATCGCTCAACATGGCGGCCAAGCTCGGCTACCGGGAATCAGCCCGGACCGCCTACCATGAGCAACCGGTGATCCTGCTGGAACGACAACAGGGTTGAGAGCTTGCGCGCGTTCAGGGGATGTCTTCGGGCCTGCGCCCCGGACGGGCCTTGTAGGCGGGGATCGACCAGCCGAATTTCAGCGCGCCGCCACGCACGGCGAAGGCGACAGCAAAGCCTGCAAGCGCCGACACGGGCTGCGCCAGTCCCGCCATGTCGCCCAGGGTGAAGACCGAGGCGCCGGCAAGCGCGGCACTGACATAGATTTCGGGGCGCAAGAGCACCGACGGCTCGCCAGCCAGCAGGTCGCGCAGGATGCCGCCGAAGGTCGCAGTCAGCGTGCCCATGACAATGGCGACGACGGGCGAACCGGTGATGGTCGACGCCTTGTCCGCGCCCATCACGCAAAACGCGGCAAGCCCGACAGCGTCGAGCCAAAGCAGCAGCCTGTAGCGCGATTCGACGAGGTGCGCGGTGAAGAACACGATGATCGCGACCGCCACGCAGATCAGCACATAGTCGCGGTTGCCGATCCAGAAGACGGGAATGTTGAGGATCAGGTCGCGCAGCGTGCCGCCGCCCACACCGGTAGCGGCTGCCAGGAACAGGAAGCCGATGATGTCGAGTTGCTTGCGCGATGCCGCCAATGCCCCGGTCGCCGCAAAGACGGCGACGCCGGCATAATCAAGGACAGTGACGAGGGTCATGCGGTGCCGGCGAGTTGAGGGCAGTAGGGCAGTAGGGCAGTAGGGCAGTAGGGCAGTAGGGCAGTAGGGCAGTAGGGCAGTAGGGAACAAATGCTGCTCGCCAGCTTTCGTCAAGCGACGATAAGCCTTCGGCCCGAGATGGAACGGTACCGAAGCTCTATCCTACTGCCCTACTGCCCTACTGCCCTACTGCCCTATTCCCTCACGCGTCTTTCTCGGCCTGCTCGTTCACCGGGCCGGGCTCGGCCGGCGCCTGCTTCGGGCCACCCTTGGAGACGCCGACCATGGCGGGCCGCAAGACCCGTTCGCCGATCGAATAGCCGGGCTGAACCACCTGCAGCACCGTATTGGCCGGAACGTCCGGATTGGGAACCTCGAACATCGCCTGATGGAAATTGGGGTCGAATTTCTCGCCCTCCGGCTCCAGCTTTTTCACGCCGTGACGCTCCAGCGCCGACAGCATGGCGCGCTCGGTGATCTCGACGCCCTCGATCAGCGCCTTGAAACCGGCATCGCCGGATGCCTTCGCCTCTTCCGGGATCGCGTCGATGGCCCGGCGCAGATTGTCGGAGACCGACAGCATGTCACGCGCGAAATTGGCGATCGCGTAGGCCCGCGCATCCTGGACGTCGCGCGCGGTGCGCCGACGCAGGTTCTCCATCTCCGCGGCAGCGCGCAGAGCCCGGTCCTTCAATTCCTCGTTTTCCTTCAGAAGCTTGACCAGCGCCTCATAGTCGCCTTCCACGCCGCCTTCGGCGCGCACGGCATCGGCTTCGGCGATGTCGTCGAGAGCCGCGTCCAGGTCGGGGGCGCGTTGGTCTTTTGCCTGATCGCTCATTGCGGTTTTCCGTTTCGTCATGTCGCTCTGGATTTGCGCCCGATATCGATGTTCAGGGCGCAAAAATCAAGGTCAAAGCCCGGAACTTGTCCTGAATCAGGATAACGCCCGGCCGACGGAATCTGTTCGATTTTAATTCAAATTTTACCGTAACCGCCGGTTGTGCTTGCCACTATGGTGCAACGCGGGAACCATTGGGCGATCGGGGGAGTTTCGAAGCCGACGAATGGGATTGAAACAAATGACCCGGAACACCGGAGAAAGGCAGACAGGGCTCGCAGCCGACATTCGCCGCCAGTTCGGCGACGGATCGGTCAGACGCTTCGCGCGCTCCCTTCCGGCCTTCAAGGTGGTCGACGATATTCCCGGCCACCTGAAGACGCTGCTCGATCAGGTCGAGCGCGCCGAAGGCAAAACCAGCGGGAAAGGGCCGAACTGGCAGGAAGGGTGAAGGCGCCTGGCGCTGCCAGTACGACTCAGCAGCCGGTCACGCCGCCTTCCTGCTGTCGCGCATGAGCGCTTCGCCATGACGAACCTCGGTGCCCAGCACCTTCAGACATTCGCGCATGAAGGCCGATAGTCCCGGCCATCCCTTGGCCGAGACGAGGTTGCCGTCGACATGCGCGCCATCGGGCGCGACGTCGATGTATTTGCCGCCCGCCAGCGTCACTTCAGGTTCGCAATACTGCAGGGCGGCAACTTCGCGGCCGCGCACGACGCCATCCACCGCGATCAGGATCTGCACGCCGTGGCAGATGGTGAAGATCGGCTTGCCGGTTTCATGGAAGTGCCGCACGATCGCCTGCACGCCCTTGTCGATGCGGATATATTCCGGCCCGCGACCGCCGGCGCAGTAGACGGCGTCATAGTCCTCCGGGCGGACCTCCGCGAATGTCTTATTGAGATAGTAATCGTGGCCGAGCTTTTCCGTGTAGGTCTGGTGGCCTTCGAAGTCGTGCAGCGAGGTCTTGATCATCTCGCCCGCCCGCTTGCCGGGGCACACGACATGGACGCTGTGGCCGACCGCGTGCATGGCTTGGTCGAAGACGAATATCTCGTATTCCTCGCTGAACTCGCCAACGAGCATGAGGATTTTCTTGCCGGGCATTTTCCCCTCCCAAGGAAACAGCAGTCAGTTCAGTCCGCATGGTAACTCGGGAGGAAGAAACGGTCAAATTGGCCTGACCAGATTAGAGGGCCATAGAGGTCATGTCCGGCGGACATCCTCTATTAAAGCATAGGCTGAGGCAATCTGGTCAGGCCAATTCAGGCCTATATGGACCGCATCAGGCCGCCGTCCACCCGCAGGCTCTGGCCGGTGATGTAGCCGGCCGCGTCCGACACCAAGAAGGCGATCGTCGCGGCGATCTCCTCGGCGGTGCCGTAGCGCCGCATTGGAACGCTGTCGCGGCGCTCGTCCAGTTGCGGCAGCGAATCGATCCAGCCGGGGAGCACATTGTTCATGCGCACGTTGTCGGCGGCGTACTGGTTGGCGAACAGCTTGGTGTAGGCCGCGAGCCCCGCGCGGGCGACTGCCGATGTCGGGAACATGGAGGCCGGCTCGTCCACCCAAGCGGTGGAGATGTTGACGATCGCGCCGGCCTTCTGGGTCGTCATGACCGGAGCGACGAGGCGCGTGGCGCGCACGACATTCATGAAATAGACGTCGAGGCCGGTGTGCCATTGCTCGTCGGTGATCTCCAGCAGCGGCGCTCGCGGGCCGTGGCCGGCGCCGTTGACCAGCGCATCGACGCGGCCCCATCTGTCCAAGGTCAGGTCGAGGAAGTGCTTGAGGTCGTCGTTCGACTGGTTGGAACCGGTGAAGCCGATGCCGCCGAGTTCCTTGCCCAGGGCCTCGCCCTTGCCGGACGACGACATGACGGCGACGGCATAGCCGTCCGCCGCCAGTTTCTTCGCTGCCGCGGCGCCCATGCCGGACCCGCCGCCGACGATCATCGCCACTTTGCTATCGGCCATCATTCCGCTCCTCTTCGATTTCGGCGCCCAGCGCCTTCATCAGGCCCATGAATTCGGGGAATGAGGTGGCGATCATGGTGGCGTCGTCCACGATCACCGGCTTCTCGGCCGCCAGCCCCATGACGAGGAAACTCATGGCGATGCGATGATCGAGATGGGTTTCCACGGCCGCTTCGCCGACGGCGCCAAGTCCCTTGCCGCCCGGCACGCCGCGCACGGCAAGCGAGGCCTCGCCCTCCGTGCAATCGACGCCGTTCCGTTTCAGCCCGGCAGCGACGGCGGCCAGCCGGTCGCTTTCCTTCACCCGCAGTTCTTCCAGCCCCTGCATCAGCGTCTCGCCCTCGGCGAAGGAGGCGGCCACCGCCAGCACCGGATATTCGTCGATCATCGACGGCGCGCGCTCCGGCGGCACCACGACGCCCTTGAGGTCGGAGGCGCGCACGCGCAGGTCGGCCACGTCCTCGCCCCCTTCGTTGCGCGGATTGAGCACATCGATCAGGCCGCCCATCTCCTGCAGGGTCAGCAGCAGACCCGTGCGGGTCGGGTTCATCAGCACGTTCTCGATGACGATGTCGGACCCCGGCACGATCAGCGCCGCCACCAGCGGGAAGCTGGCCGAGGACGGATCGCCGGGCACCGCGATGACCTGGCCGGCGAGCCTGCCCTGGCCTTCGATGAAGATGTGGCGCACGCCACGCTCGTCGGTCTCGACGCTGATGTTGGCGCCGAAGCCCTTCAGCATCTTCTCGGTGTGGTCGCGGGTCATCACCGGCTCGATCACCGTGGTGATGCCAGGCGTATTGAGGCCGGCCAGGAGCACGGCCGACTTCACCTGCGCCGAGGCCATCGGCACGCGGTAGGTGACGGGAGCGGCATGCTTCGGTCCGCGCAAGGTGATCGGCATGCGGTCGCCGGGAGCGGCCTTCAACACTTGAACACCCATCTGCCGCAGCGGATCGAGCACACGGCCCATCGGGCGCCCGGACAGCGACGCATCACCGATGAAGGTCGTCTCCATGTCGTAGGTGCCGACCAGCCCCATGGTGAGGCGCGAACCGGTGCCGGCGTTGCCGAAGTCGAGCGGGCCTTCAGGCTGGAGCAGCGCGCCGTTGCCGGTGCCGCGGATGATCCACTCGTCGTCCTTCTTTTCGATATGCGCGCCCATCGCCTTCATGGCGGCGCCGGTGCGCATCACGTCCTCGCCTTCCAGCAGGCCGGTGATGCGCGTCTCGCCGGAGGCGAGGCCGCCGAACATGAAGGAGCGGTGGGAGATCGATTTGTCGCCGGGCACGCGCACACGGCCCGAAAGCGGCGGCGACCGCCTCGCGGTCGCAGGGTTCGGTTTGGCGTCATGCGCCATCGTTCAATGTCCTGGGTGTGTATGGCCGAGTGAGAACTCAAAGCCGGGTGGTCGTTTTTGCGAGGTCTTCCTAACATGCGCACGACCCGGCGTCATCCCCGAAATGGCGGCAAAACCGGCATTCGACAAGGCCAGGATTAGGCTTTGACAGCACCGTAAACTGCGGTTAAGGGGACCGTTCTTTCTGTACGAGGCTTGCCGTGGCGAAAACCGAACTTGGCACAAAACGCATCGACCCGGAAACGGGCCGCAAATTCTACGATCTGAACAAGGATCCGATCGTTTCGCCCTATACGGGCAAGAGCTATCCGCGCTCCTATTTCGAGGAGGGCAAGAGCAGCATCGACGATGAGGACGAGGTCGAGGACAAGGAAGTCGACAACGAGGACGAAGGCGCCGAAATCGTATCCCTGGAGGATGCCGACGAGGAAGCCAAGGGCGGCGATGAGGCGCCCGACCTCGATGACGACGACGATGATGTCGACCTTGGCGACGATGACGAGGATACCTTCCTGGAAGACGACGAGGAAGAGAACGACGACGTTTCCGACATGATCGGCGTCGGCGACGACGACGACGAGAGCTGACCTGGCTTTTGGCGACGGCGCACAAAAAGCCGTTCGCCCAGGGCTTGCTATTGACGCAGCGCGGCGCTAGAAGCCGCCTGCACTTCGCGGACCGGTTCCCAAGCCGGTTCACTTCCGCCGGAAACGGCGCCGGCCATGCCGGAAGTGGGGCCATAGCTCAGTTGGGAGAGCGCTTGAATGGCATTCAAGAGGTCGTCGGTTCGATTCCGATTGGCTCCACCAAATTTCTCTATATTCACGGTAATTCGCTTCGCTCACGCCTCCGATAGGGCGGGCGAAAGCCCGGGCCGAAGCCGCGACCTTGTCCGGGTTCGGGGTTTTTCCGCTCCGAGTGCTTAGAACGCGACCTTCAAGGACGCGCCAAGGCTGCCACGCCATACGTCGTCGATCTTGTAGGGGGTTATCGCGGTCACGCCGAGATTGCCGCTTCGCATATCGCCGGTTTCGAAGCCGCCGACATAGCTGACCGCTGCATTCAGCCCCAGAATGACATTCGGCGCGATCTTGTGCTGGAGCCCGACCCCGAGCCGGGCGGCCGGGCTCAAATGAGTGTGATCCTCGACGTCCGAGAGAAACAACCCCGTTCCCCTGTCCGTTTCCACAATGCCCGACAGCGAATTGATCGAGAGACCGAGACCGGCATTGGCGCCGATGGTGGTTGTATCGGAAAGCGCCCAATCATGGGCGAGATTTGCCAGGACGACATTGCTGGTCGCGTCACCGTCGAAATCGGAGGTGACACCGTAGAGGGGGAAGCTGGCATCCCAGCTCACGCCACCGCGAATATGCTCATAGCTGACGAAGGCAGACCAGGAAGGGTCGAACCTGTAGCCGACATGCCCGCCGATCCCGACGGTTCCGTCAAACCGCACATTGCCGACCACGCCGCCGCCTGCGAAAGCGGCGCCCCCGTCGGTTGTGCTGGACGATCCGGAAGCCAGCCCTCCCGACATGTCGAGACCGGCGAAGAAATCGCTGTCTCCGGCCCATGCCGAGCCGGGAACAAGCAGGGCGAGCCCTACAACCAGGTGCAGTCTTGACATCATGGCCCCCACAAAGAAGGCCCAGCATGATGCGTCATGGTTAACTGTCGGTAACCTTGCAACACGGCTCGCCCCGCACACCGCCGAGGCATGTTCCCCGAAAGGGCAACATTCGGCCATGCCACGCCGTCCTTGTCGACGTGCAGCCCTGTCGCGAAACAGCCCGCGCGAATGCGGGCCGTTTCCGACGTTCTTCCGTCATCACCCGGTGCCGGGCATTTCCGGCGCTGCCGGAATCACAAAGCCCCGACGATATCCTCCAGCCGGATCGGGAAGCGGCGGACGCGGACGCCGGTAGCGTGCCAGACGGCGTTGGCGATCGCGCCCACCGTGCCGGTGATGCCGATCTCGCCGACGCCCTTGATTCCGAGCGGATTGACGTAAAGGTCCTCCTCCGGCACCAGGATCGCCTCCACCGACGGCACGTCGGCGTTGACCGGCACATGGTATTCCGCAAGGTCCGCATTCATGATGCGACCCGTGCGGCGGTCGGTGACGGCTTCCTCAAGCAGCGCGAAGGACGCGCCCCAGATCATGCCGCCGTAATATTGGGAGCGCACCAGCCGCGGATTGACGATACGGCCAGCGGCGAAGGCGCCGACGAGGCGGCTCACCCTGATCTGGCCGAGTTGCGGGTCGATCTTGACCTCGGCGAAAACCGCGCCGTGCGAGAACATGGCGTGCGCCTCGGCCGAAGCCGGGTCGCGGGCGGCGCTTGCCTCGGCAACCACCTCGCTGCGGCGTGCCCGCGCCAGAATGTCGGCATAGCTTTCGCTGCGCGTCTCGTCGTCGCTGCGATACAGCCGGCCACCTCGCGCCACCACGCCGACATTGCCGGCGCCGTAAAGAGGCGAGGCGGGATCGGCCGTCGCCAGTTCGCCGAGCCTGGCCAGCGCCGCCTCGCCGGCGTTGAGGATCGCCGTTCCCGCGCTCGCGGTGTGGGCGGAACCGCCCGCGACGCCGCCGTCCGGCAGGGTCGACAGGCCGGAATGCAGTTCGACCTTGTCCGGGTCGAGGCTGAGCGATTCGGCCGCGACCTGCGCCAGCGCCGTCCAGGCGCCTTGTCCCATATCGGCGCCGGCCGTTTCCACCAGCGCGGTGCCGTCGGCCCGCAATGTGGCCCGCGCCGATGCCGGAAAATGCGGGCAGGGAAACAGCGCCGTGCCCATGCCCCAGCCGACCAGGTAGCCGTTCTCGTCGCGCATCCGGCGCGGCGCCAGCGGCCGGTTCGACCAGCCGAACTGCCTGGCCCCTTCGGCGTAGCATTCGCGCAGCGCCTTGGACGAGAAAGGCTTTCCCGTGCCGGGCTCGACCTCGGCGTAGTTGGCGAGCCGGAAGTCGAGCGGATCCATGCCACAGGCTTCCGCCGCCTCGTCCATTGCCACCTCCAGGGCGGCGGAGCCACTGGCCTCGCCGGGCGCGCGCATCGGGCCAGGCGTTCCGACGTTCAGCCGCAGGCCTTCATGCTCCGCCAGGATGGCGGGGCTCGCATACAGCGTCAAAGAAGCGTTCGCCGCCGGCTCGATGAAGTCGTCGAAGGTCGACGTCGCGCCGAGTGACTTGTGATGAAGCGCGGTGATGCGGCCTTCGCCATCGGTGCCGATGCGTATTGTCTGCCAGGTGCGGCCGCGATGGCCGACCGGGCCGTACATCTGGGCACGGGGCAGCGCGAGCTTGACCGGCCGGTCGAGCATGCGCGCGGCGAGGATGGCGAGGATCTGCGGGCCGTTGAGGATCGCCTTGGAGCCAAAGCCGCCGCCGAGGAAAGGCGAGCGGATGACGACGTTTTCCGCCGGAATGCCGAAATAAGCGGCGTAGGACGCGCAACTCATCGCCAGTGCCTGGCTGGGCATGTCGAGCGTGACGTGATCACCGTCCCATCGGGCGACGACGGCGTGCGGCTCCATGGCATTGTGGTACTGCGGCGGCGTGACGTAGTCGGCCTCCATGACGTGGGCGGCGTGCGCCAGCCCCGCCTCGATATCACCGAAAGCGGTCCGTGGCGGCGCGCCGACGCCGACACCCTGGGGCGCGTAGCGCTGACCGTTGTTGAGACCGGTCAGGGCCGTCTCAGCTTCATATTGCGGGTCGAGGAGCGCTGCTCCTTCCGTCGCCGCCTCCAGCGTCTCGCCGATCACCAGCGCGATCGGCTGGTTGACGTAGCGGACCGTGTCGTCCTGCAGCACCTCGACGCGAAAGCCGAAGGGCGGCATCTTCTCGTCAGGATCATGCGCCAGCGGCGGACGGTTGGCCGGCGTGATGACCTCGACCACGCCGGGATGGGCCTTGGCGGCCGCGACATCCAGCGCGGTGACGCGGCCCCTTGCGATACGGCTAGCGACCGTCACCGCGTAGAGAAGACTTTCCGGATTGTTGTCGGCCGCATAGGTTGCGCGGCCGGTGACCTTGAGAACGCCATCGCGCCGTGTCAGTGGCTGGCCGGCGCTCGATCCGTGGCGGCGGTGAATGGGTGTTGGAGAAACGGCTTCAGGCGACATGGCTCGCTCCGGAGGTTACGGCGAAGGGGGAGGCCGGCAGCGCGGGCATCGTTGCGGGTGTCCCTTCCCATGCGAGGTGCAGGGCGCGCGCCACGATGCGGCGCGCCAGTTCGATCTTGAATTCGTTGTCGCCGGAAGGCCGCGCTTCCGAAAGCGCCACCGCTGCGGCCCGCGAAAAAGCTTCGGCCGTGGGCGCCTTTCCCTTCAGGAAGGCTTCGGCTTCGCGCGCCCGCCACGGCTTGGTGGCGACGCCGCCAAGCGCGATGCGGGCTTCGCCGATCGCGCCACTCTCCGGGGCGAGCGCCGCGGCTGCCGACACCACGGCGAAGGCATAGGACGTCCGCTCGCGCAGCTTCAAATAGCGGGCATTGCCGGCGAAGGCGGCGGCATCGGCCGGCAGCCTGAGCGCGACGATCATCTCGCCCGGTTCCAGCACGGTCTCCTGCTCGGGCGTCGAGCCCGGGAGGGTGTGCAGCGCGTCCAGCTCGATCTCGCGCACGCCGTGCGGTCCCTCCACCTCGACCACTGCGTCGAACGCCACCAGCGGCACGCAGAAATCGGAGGGGTGGGTGGCGATGCAGTGCTCGCTCCAGCCCAGCACCGCGTGAAGGCGGTTCTCGCCGCCAAGCGCATCGCAGCCGGAACCGGGAACGCGCCGATTGCAGGCGCTGGCGAGATCCTGGAAGTAGGCGCAGCGCGTGCGCTGCATCAGGTTTCCGCCGACGGTGGCCGCGTTGCGCAATTGCGCCGACGCGCCCGAAAGCAACGCCTCGGCGACCGACGGGAAGGTGCGCTGGAAGCGCTCGTCATAGGCAAGGTCGGCGTTGCGGACCATGGCGCCGATGCGCACGCCGCCGTCCTCCTGCCATTCGATCGCGCCGAGGCCGGGCAGGCGGGTCACGTCGACGATACGCTGCGGCTTGGTCACGCCGACCTTCATCAGGTCGAGCAGATTGGTGCCGGCGGCGAGATAGGCGGAGCCGGGGACCGACGCTTCCGCCACCGCCTCCGCGACGCTTTGCGGACGGATGTAATCGAACCGGTTCATGCCGCGTCCCTCCGGCTGCGCTGGGAAATGACCTGCTGGGCCTCCTGAACCGCTTCGGTGATGCCCTTGTAGGCGCCGCAGCGGCAGATGTTGCCGCTCATCAGTTCGCGGATGCGCTCTGGGTCCTCACCGGCATGGCCCTCGGCGATGAGGCCGACCGCGCTCATGATCTGGCCCGGCGTGCAGTAGCCGCACTGGAAACCGTCATGCTCGATGAAGGCGGCCTGAACGGGGTGCAGGACTTCGCCCTCGGCCAGCCCTTCGATCGTGGTGACCTCCGCGCCGTCCAGGCTGACGGCAAGCGCCAGACAGGAATTGATGCGCCGGCCGTCGACCAGCACCGTGCAGGCGCCGCACTGGCCGCGGTCGCAGCCCTTCTTGGTTCCGGTGAGATCGAGCCTCTCGCGCAACAGGTCGAGCAGGGTGACGCGCGAATCCTCAAGGTGGAGTTCGTGCTTGCGACCGTTGATGGCAAGGCTGATGGAGAGTGACATATGTTACTCCATTCAGTGTTTGTGGTGTATGGATCAGGACCACCGGCAGGCGGCGAAGGAAGATGGGCGCGGGGAAGGATCCATAAGGAGCGGTCCTCGGCCCTGAGCGGGAATGCGTGCCTTTGTGCGTCTTCCCGATCTGCGCTATTTATACGGAGGAACCCTCCGTTTATCAAGAGGGAAATGACCCCTGGCTGAAAAAATGGGATCGGACGGCGAAAAGACAAGACGCGAAAAACAGACCGGGCGAAAACCGCGCGCGGACTCCCTGCGCAACCGCGACCTGCTGCTGGAGGCGGCTACACAGGTGTTCAGCGCCGGCGGCCCGCAAGCCAGCCTGGAGGCCGTGGCGCGCCGCGCCGGCGTCGGCATCGGCACGCTCTACCGTCATTTCCCCACGCGCGAGGCCCTGTTCGACGCGGTCTATCGCCATGAAGTCGATCATCTGGCCGAACTCGCCGGTCAATTGGCGCAGGACACCGAACCGGTCGATGCGCTGCGGCAATGGCTGCACGCCAATGTCCGCCTCGTCGCGACCAAGAAAGGCATGATCGAGGGACTGCAACTGGCGGCGCACGGTTCGTCCGACCTGAAGGCCTATTCCTTCGGTCAGCTCACGCGATCCATCGCCCTGCTGCTCGACCGCGGGATCGCGGCCGGCGCGCTGCGCGCCGACATCACCCCGGACGACCTTTTGCGCGCACTGCTCGGCATCCTCTATTCGCAGGGGCCGGACGACTGGCGCCCGGCAGTGCTGCGCCTCGTCGACGTGTTCGTCGACGGATTGCGCAGGCGCTGAATCAGGCCGGCTTTTGCTTCCAGACCCAAACGATCGGGCAATATGGCGCGGCGGTAAATTTCGGTTACAGCCGGTCAATTCGACGGCTCAGGATTTGAACTGGCGGACCGCTGGCAGCAAAAAGAAAGCGTTCAGTCAAATCGCTCGCTGCGGAACAGGATGACGCAGACCCTCGACGACATTTTCAGGCCGTTGTGGCTGACCGCTCGATTGCTGGTCGCCTGTTGGCCGCAGCTCCTGCTCATCGGCTGCCTGGGCATGGTCGCGCACAATTTGCTGCTCTACGGCGCGGTTTCGATCGGCCTGGGTTTTCCGCTCGGCGGCATGATCGCGCTGTCGCTGGTCGTGCTCGCCAAGCTCATCGTGCTGGTGATGATGTTCGTCGTGCTGCGCCCCCACCTGCCGGAGCTGGCCGCACTCAGGCGGTCCGCGCTGGGCGCGGAGGACCGGGCAAGGAAAGAGCCGGTGCTGGCGATCACCGCGGCAGCCGTGCTTCCCTTCTTCGCCTACTACGCGGCCTGGGGCTTTCTCAGCGATACGGTCAGGGAGTATTCGCGCCGCGCGCTGGCCGCCGCGGAACTCGGCAAGGCCCACGATATCTTCGCCATCCTGCAATCGGGCGGCGTGGCTCTTTCGATCGTCCTGTGCTGGCTGGTGCGCTTCTGCGCCAAGCGGATGAACGCGCGCGCCGGGCACCCCTACTGGCGCCTCGTCGTCGTCGCGACCGACGCGACATGGATATTCATCGGCCTTTACGCGATCGGCGTGTGGAAGGACGATTTCATCCGCTGGCTCGGCGCCGGCTCGCTGCTGCAGCAATCCTTGATCGACAGCCTGTCGCCAGTCACAGCGGCCTACGCGGCAGGCGGTTTCGTCCCAGTCGAATTCCGTCCCTTGTCGTTCGGCATGCAGCTTCAGAACCTCTTTTTCTATGCCCTGCTGCCCTTGGTCTGGCTGGTCATGGCGGCCATCATCAACGGTTATGAACTATCGGCACCCGCTGCCCCGACATCGACGCCGTCGCGATCGGATGGCTGGCGCAAATGGGCGCAGGACTTCGCCAGGCACTTCCTCGGAGGCTATCGCAATCGCTACGCGCCGGTCTGGACCTGCCTGAAGCTGACGCTCGGCGCGGGCCTTGCGACGCTGATCACGTTCGTCGTCGCCTATCAGGCAATCTCCTGGACAGGCGCGTGGATGTGGTACGGGCTGACGCGCCTGATCGGCGCGCACGATCTGGCGATCTGGCAGATCTTTGCGAGCATCATCAGCCTGTTCATCGGCAGTCCGAGCGAACTGGACGGCGGCATCCTGCTGGACGCCGTCCGCATCGCCCTGCTTGCGGCTGTTCTGGAAACGGCCGTAGCAACCGGAGCCGACTCAAGACCCGTCACTGGCGAGGCTCGCTGACGCTCAGATAGGCGGGCAGCGCCGTCAGCATGGCGATCGACAGCGTGAGATCCCGTGCCGAAGCAGGGACCGTGAAGCTCGCAGCCATCAGGGCAGGCTTGCCCGGCGCGGCTGCGGCGAAGGCGGGACCGCCGCACAGGCTGCGTTCTTCTGCCTCGGGATACGTCTTGCGCACCGCCGGATCGGCGAACAGGACCGGCTGCCACGTCCGCCCGTCGCCGTCGGCCAGCAGCACCTGGCAGGGCGACGAACCCGCCGCCTGCGGATCGGCGGTCGCTGCCTCGAACTCGGCAAGCACGACGGCATGTCCCTGTCCGCCGGCGAGACGGGTCAGGCGGGTCACCGTCCAGCGCGCGCCGGCATAATCGATGGCCTGGCCGACCGCCGCCGGCACGGGCTCACGCCCATGCTGCGCGCGCCAGGCGCGGACATCCTCCCAGCTCTGTGCGGCAAGCGCGGCGGGCAGCGCCACCACCAGCGCGGCCATGCTCAGCCAGTAGCCGCGGTGCGAACGGCCTATCCCTGCGGAAGGATCGACCATGGCTGCCCTTCCTCGTTGCGGCGGATGGTGAGAGCCGGCTCGATATCGGCTTCCGACGCGTCCGTGGCGATGCGGATCTCGTCGTCCAGCGGCATCAGCTTCGAGCGCGCAACCACGACCGTGCCGCCGTTCACCGCCTCCGGCGGCATCTCGAAGACAAGCAGGAGCGGGCGCGGCAGGCCTGGCTGGTAGACGTCGCCGGGCATCATCTCGATGGTCGCCGGAATACGGTCCGTCAGGATGTAGCGCACGCCGCGACGGCTCAGCCATTCTCCCGAAATCAGGGAAAGCGTCTCGAACTTCGCCTCGGCCTTGCCCTCGGCCACCACCCATACGCCGGAGCTCGTATAGGGTTTTGTCTTGCCAAAAGTCTCCACATTGAGGGTGCGCGCCACCCTCACCCTGTCGAGCGACAGCCTGAAGGCGCTCGCCTCGACGTCTTCTCCCATGCCGCCCCAGGAGACGATCGGCGAGGTGATGTCGCTGTAGAGCGGGCGCGTGTGCTGCAGCGCATAGAGCGCCGCGGCGGCAAAGGTCACGGCGAGGGCGGTCCGCATCATACCCGTCACGGTGCCTGCTCCACCGGCAGTTCGACGGTCGCGACCGCGTCGGCGTCAAACCAGTCACTGGCACCGTAGAGATTGTCGCGCAGCTTGTAGATCTGGCCGTTGATCGTGAGGTTCAGCCTTTGCGGGACCGGATTTCCTTCCGGCCACTCCCAGGCAAGCGTGACGCGCTCCGGCATGCCGGGGTTGAAATGACCGGCGAGCCCCTTGTCGCGGTCGAGATAGTCCGTCGGCGGCTGCAGCGCGGCTTGCGGGACGTCCAGCGTGACGGCGCGCGACAGAAGATTGCTCGGCGTGGCGGACTGGTTCACCACGTCCATGTCCACCATGACCAGTCTCGTGGGTTTCCACGGCGGGATTCCGGTCGGAGGCGTTGTGCCGCTGCGTGCCGAGCGCAGCGTCACCAGCCAGCGCCCGGTGTCGATCTGCTCGCCGGGGACCGCTTTCGGCGTCCGCGGCGGATGGGCGGCCTCGTAGACGGCGAGCGAGAACGAGAAGGCCGAAGCGGCCAGCCCGCCCAGGCCGGCGATGAGGAACGCAAAAAGTCTTTGCCGGATTGTCGTTCGTGATGGTTCGGTCATGCAAGCCGGTCGTCGCGCCGTCGCCCAAGGGCGAACCTACACGACCCGACGACCTTGCCGCGTCACAACAATTGTTACAGCGGGTAAGAACGGTCAGGAGCCACGGAGCGCCTGCCCATCTCATCTTTCCGGCGATACGATGCAGGCAGACACTTCATTGTCGCCGGCATGCCGGAATATCCTTTTGCCGGTTCTCCGATTTCCTGAAGACTGGAAAAGATTCGTCTGAGATCTTTGTGCAGGTAGAAGTGCGCCGGATTGTGTTCTGCTTGCACTGGATTTCATTCATATCCATGCGTTCATTCACGCAATGCTGGCCGTATCGCCCTGACAAACTGTTTCTCTATGATTCAAAACGTGTCTCGCTGCCTTGGAACCGGCAGGAAGCCGCCGCATTTGCTGCCACATTTCGCGAGCTTAACCGGGCCTTCGATAAATGGAGCAATCCCGAAGAATGCCGTCTTACAGCCGCGCCGCGCTCGCCGCGTCCACGCTCGCTGTCGGCCTTATGGCCGGCCTTTCCGCAACCCCAGCCCTCGCCAAGTGCGGCCGCGCGTCCTGGTACGCGCTGCACTCCCGCACGGCCTCCGGCGAACGGATGAATCCGTCGGCCCTGACAGCCGCGCATCGCAGTCTACCCTTCGGCACGCGCCTGAAGGTCACCAACCAGCGCAACGGCAAGAGCGTCGTCGTGCGCATCAACGACCGGGGTCCGTTCATCAAGGGCCGTATGCTCGACCTGTCGCGCGGCGCCGCCCGCCAGATCGGCATGATCAGTTCCGGCCATGCCTCGGTCTGCACCGCGCGCTTGTGATTTCCATATGCCGAGCCGGGACTGAGTCCCGGTTTCGGCCCAGCCGCCCGGCGTGTCGACCGATAGCCGACTTCGCCTTGGTCGTGCGGTTTTCAACGAATTGGACGAAAGTCCCGTCCGACTGCCGCGACGTCATCTATTGCGCTGCAGCAATTTATCGCTAACCTCGCGCCCCTATCATGAAGGTCCGGCCTCGCGCCGCCCACTTCGCTCGCAGCGAGGCAGCACAGTCGATGTTCTACCAGCTTTATGAAATAAACCACGCGGCCCTGCAGCCGGCGCGTGCGGTGGCCGACGCCGTTCGGATGCTCTACACCAATCCGCTCAATCCGTTCGCCCATACGCCGTTCGGCCGCACTGTCGCCGCCTCCGCGGAACTGTTCGAGCGGACGACCCGGCGCTATGCCAAGCCGGAGTTCGGCCTGGACAGCACGGTGGTGGGCGGGAAGACCGTAGCCGTCACGGAAAAGATCGCCTGGTCCAGGCCGTTCTGCAGGCTCATCCATTTCGAGCGCGCGCTGCCGGCCTCACCCGTTGCCGATCCCAAGCTCCTGATGGTGGCGCCGATGTCGGGTCACTACGCCACACTGCTGCGCGGCACGGTCGAGGCCATGCTGCCCCATGCCGACGTCTACGTCACCGACTGGACGGACGCCCGCATGGTGCCGGTGGCCGAGGGCCGCTTCGATCTGGACGACTATATCGACTATGTCATCGAGATGTTTCACCATCTCGGCCCCGATACGCATGTGATGGCGGTGTGCCAGCCGTCCGTGCCGGTGCTGGCGGCCGCGGCGCTGATGGAGGCGGCGGGCAACCGGTTCGCGCCGGCGACCATGACGCTGATGGGCGGCCCGATCGACACGCGTTCCAACCCGACCGCCGTGAACCTTCTGGCCGAGGACAAGGGCACGGCGTGGTTCCGCGACAACGTCATCATGCCCGCGCCCTGGCCGATGCCCGGTTTCGGCCGCGAGGTCTATCCGGGCTTCCTGCAACTGTCCGGCTTCATGAGCATGAACCTCGACCGCCATATCATGGCGCACAAGGATTTCTTCATGCACCTGGTCAAGAACGACGGCGACGGCGCCGACAAGCACCGCGACTTCTATGACGAATACCTGGCGGTCATGGACCTGACGGCCGAGTTCTACCTGCAGACGGTGGATACCGTCTTCGTCAGGCATTCGCTGCCGAAGGGCGAGATGACGCATCGCGGCACGCCCGTCGATCCGGCTTCGATCCGCAACGTCGCGCTGTTCACGGTCGAGGGCGAGAACGACGACATTTCCGGACTCGGCCAGACCAGGGCCGCGCACGACCTGTGCGTGAACATACCGGCCGACCGCAAGGCGCATTACATGCAGCCCAGGGTGGGCCATTACGGCGTCTTCAACGGCTCGCGCTTCCGGGCCGAGATCGTGCCGCGCATCGTCGACTTCATGGCCAGCCACCGGCGGGCGGAGCGGCGGCCCGCCAGGCCGCGGCTGGTGCGCAGCGCCGGCGACTGACCGGCGGCAGTCACCTTCGGCACCTGTTGCACAAGTGCCGCTGTCACGGCCATGTGAGTAACCATGCCGGCAAACAGGCCTCCCGCTTAATTGACACGGACTGTAAATCGCCTTTAACGTTTCGTTAACGAACAGGGGCGAGCGGGGACATGTATTCCTCACCGAAGGCGCTTGGTTTGCGTTTTTTCGCGGCGATCGCGGTCAGCTTGGCGTCGATCGGGGCCGCGGTCCCGGCGGCCGCCGGCGGCGCGATGGCGACCGGAGGCCTGACGTCCCAGCCCATCGGCCACTACGAATTCTGCAAGGCCAACCCGGCCGAGTGCTCGATCCGCCCGGCGGACCTGAAGCCCGTCGCCCTGACGAAAGCCGTATGGAGCGAACTCGCCGGCGTTACCGTTGCGGTCAACGCGGCCGTCAAGCCGATGAGCGATTTCGACATCTACGGCAGGGACGAGGTGTGGGCCTATCCGGACAGAGGCGTCGGCGACTGCGAGGACTACGTGCTGGAGAAGCGCCGCAGGCTGAACCAATTCGGCATCTCGCTGGCCGACCTGCTCATCACCGTGGTGCGCAAGCCGGACGGGGAAGGCCATGCGGTGCTGACGGTACGCACCAGCAAGGGCGACTACATCCTCGACAATCTGACCGACAAGGTGCGGCCCTGGAACCAGACCGGCTATCGCTTTCTCAAGCGCCAGGCCGCAGACAACACCGGTCGGTGGGTCTCGATCCGCGACGGCCAGGCCGTGCTGGTCGGCTCGGTGCAGTAACTTTAAGACTTCACCTATTCAGCCAACATATGCTTTGGTGAGTGCGTTAACGGCCGCTACAATTGCCGTATCAATGGCCTTATTCCCGAGCGACTTTGCCCGATCCAACAATCCAAAGACCCAAGACTTCGCCGGCTTTGCATTTTCGGCTGCGGCCGCGGCCTCCCGAAGGTCTGCGACTAAACCTGATGCTTTCGTTGTATACTCGTTAGGGTCGACAGATATAATCATGCCGGTTGTTGAAGTGCCCTTTGGTCCAGCGGATACCGAAATCCGAAGCCCTGTTGCCGAGCCTCCGTTTCCTCCCGACACATTGATACTTGCTCCGACCAGATGTATCGGCGCTCTCTCAATTTGATCGGCCAATGCGGACAGCACCTTAGCGATATTCGTCATATCCTGCTCCATTTCGGCTTCTTCAACCGACATTTCACGCCGCCTGTGCCATCCGGTCGGTGGCCATCCGAGAGGAAATCGCTTCCGCGACATGGATGCGGCCGACCGTGTCGGCGCCGTCGAGGTCGGCCAGCGTGCGCGCGACCTTCAGCACGCGATGGTAGGCGCGCGCCGAAAATCCCAGCCTGTCGCTGGCGTCGCCGAGCAGCGACAGACCGGCCCCGTCGGGCGTCGCGATGCGCTCGATCAGCGACGGCGCGCACTGCGCATTGGTGGCGGCATCCGGCACGCCCAGTTCCTCGAACCGCTCGCGCTGCACCTGCCTCGCCCGCGCCACGCGGGCAGCGACGGCAGCGCTCGGTTCCGCGCGGCCGGGACGGATCAGATCGGCAGCCGAGACCGCCGGTACCTCGACCCTGAGATCGATGCGGTCGAGTAGCGGGCCGGAGATACGCGCCTGGTAGTCGGTGCGGCAGCGTTCGCCGCGCGCGCAGCGATAGCCCGGCTCGCCGGCCATGCCGCAGCGGCAGGGGTTCATCGCCGCGACGAGCTGGATGCGCGCCGGATAGGTGATGCGATGATTGGCGCGGGCGATCATGCACTCGCCCGTTTCCAGCGGCTGGCGCAGCGCATCCAGCGTCTGCGGCGTGAATTCGGGAAATTCGTCGAGGAACAGCACGCCGTGATGGGCGAGCGAGACCTCGCCGGGCCGCGCCCTGAGCCCGCCGCCGACCATCGCCGCCATGGAGGCCGAATGGTGCGGCGCGCGGAAGGGCCGCCGGTCGGTCAGTCTGCCCTCCGCCAGTTCGCCGGCGACCGAGGCGATCATCGAGACTTCGAGCAATTCCTTCGGCGCCAGTGGCGGCAGGATCGACGGCAGGCGCTGCGCCAGCATGGACTTGCCGGAGCCGGGCGGCCCGACCATCAGAAGGTTATGACCACCGGCCGCCGCCACCTCCAGCGCGCGCTTGGCGCTTTCCTGGCCCTTGATGTCGGCGAGGTCGGGCAGGTTCTGCGCGGCCTGCCGCACGCCCGCCACGGGGCGCGACAGCACCTGGTTGCCGCGGAAATGGTTGGCGACGGCGATCAGGCTGCGCGGCGCGAGCACATCGAGTTCCTCACCGGCCCAGGCCGCCTCCGGCCCGCAGCCGTGCGGGCAGATCAGGCCCCGCCCTTCCGCATTGGCGGCGATCGCTGCCGGCAGCGCGCCGGACACGGCGGCAATGGTGCCGTCCAGGGACAGTTCGCCCAGCACGACGTAACCGGCCAGCGCATCGCCCGGCACGGCGCCGAGCGCAGCCATCAGCCCGAGCGCAATGGGCAAGTCGTAGTGGCTGCCTTCCTTGGGAAGATCGGCGGGCGCGAGATTGACCGTCACCTTCTTAGACGGCATCGACAGGCCGGAGGCGTGGAGCGCCGCCTGCACGCGCTCGCGGCTTTCGGCCACCGCCTTGTCCGGCAGGCCGACGATCGACATGCCGACCTTCCCCGGCGCGACCATGACCTGCACGTCGACCGGAACGGCCTCTATGCCCTGGAATGCAACCGTGCGAACCCGCGCAACCATCGTTGGCCCCCGTCTCCGACAGGCCGCCTTCAACTATCGGTCGCGAAACCCGGCGGCGAGCAAGACAAGCACGGATCGGTGATCGGATCAAGAACATTTCATGAACAACCACACGCCTGGGCAGAGATGCGGTTGCAGCCGGTTGCAAAGATCGGAACGAACGGGAGACGTTCGGATCTGTCCGCGGCCCCGTCCGACCGGCGGCCACGGCATGACGAAAAAGACGCCTGGCGCGTCTGGCGGGAGGTAGATCAGGCCCGCTTGGCCTCCACCGCGTCCCAGAACGCTGCTGCGATGTCGGCGCCGCCGAAGCGCTTGACCTCGCGGATTCCGGTGGGCGAGGTGACGTTGATCTCGGTCATCCAGTCGCCGATCACGTCTATACCGACGAGGATGAACCCACGCTCCTTCAGTGACGGCCCGATCCGCGCGCAGATCTCGCGTTCGCGCTCGGTCAGCTCGGATTTCTCGGCGCGGCCGCCGACATGCATGTTCGAGCGCGATTCGGTCTCGGCGGGGACGCGGTTGATGGCGCCGACCGGCTCGCCGTCGATCAGGATGATACGCTTGTCACCCTTGCGCACGTCCTTCAGGTAGCGCTGCACGATGAAGGGTTCGCGGAAGAGCTGGGAGAACATCTCCAGCAGCGAGCCGAGATTGCGGTCGGCCTCGGCCAGATGGAAGATGCCGGCCCCGCCGTTGCCGTAGAGCGGCTTGATGATGATGTCGCCATATTCGCGGCGGAAGGCGGCTACTTCCTCCACGTCCTTGGTGATGAGGGTTTCCGGCATGAGGTCCGGAAACTCGGTGACGAAGATCTTCTCCGGGCTGTTGCGCACCCATGCCGGGTCGTTGACCACCAGCGTCTTCGGATGAATGCGCTCGAGCAGATGCGTGGTGGTGATGTAGTTCATGTCGAAGGGCGGATCCTGGCGCAGCAGGACGACGTCCATCTGCGAGAGATCCGTGCGCACCTTGTCGCCGAGCGAGAAATGGTTGCCCTTCTCGTCGCGCACGGTCATCTCCTCGACGCGCGCGAACACCTTGCCGTCGAGCATCGCCAGACGGTCGGGCGTGTAATGGTAAAGCCGATGACCGCGCCGCGCCGCCTCCAGCGAGAGCGCGAACGTCGTGTCGCCCATGATGTTGACGGTGGAGACGTGATCCATCTGGACGGCGATGTCGAGGGCCATGAAGTTCTCCGAAGCGGTGGGAAATCATCTACAGAATCGGCGAGACGATGCCAATCGTGCCGTTGCGAACCGGACGGGTACAGACAACATATGTGATCGCATCATCAATTTCTTAAACTGCTTGCCTTTATGAAATCTGGAAGGCCACCGCTTTCGGGACAGCTGCACCCGTGGAGTGAAACGCATGAATGCCGTCACCAAGCTCAACCGCCGCACCGCCGCAGTGATGGAACTCACCGTCCTGATGCCTTGCCTCAACGAGGCCGAGACGCTCGCTCTCTGCATCGGCAAGGCACAGGCCTTCCTGAAACGCGCGGGGATCGCCGGCGAAGTGCTGATCGCCGACAACGGCTCGACCGACGGCTCACAGGAAATCGCCGAAGCGCTCGGCGCGCGCGTGGTCCCCGTGGCGCAGAAAGGCTACGGCGCTGCATTGCTGGGCGGCATCGCGGCGGCGCGCGGTCGCTATGTCATCATGGGCGACGCCGACGACAGCTATGACTTCTCGGCACTGGAGGCCTTCGTCGAAAGACTGCGATCCGGCGCGGACCTCGTCATGGGCAACCGTTTCAAGGGAGGCATCGACGAAGGCGCCATGCCGCCCTTGCATCGCTATCTCGGCAATCCGGTGCTGAGCTTCATCGGGCGGCTGTTCTACCGGATCGACACGGGCGACTTCCATTGCGGGTTGCGCGGTTTCAGGGCGGATTCCATCCGTGCGCTCGACCTGCGCACCAGCGGCATGGAATTCGCGAGCGAAATGGTCGTCCGTGCCGCACTTGCGGGGCTGCGCATCGAGGAAGTGCCGACCACGCTGAAGCCCGACGGGCGCAGCCGCGCGCCGCACCTGCGCACCTGGCGCGACGGCTGGCGGCATCTCAAATTCCTGCTGATGTACAATCCGCGCTGGCTTTTCTTCATTCCCGGCACGGCGCTCGCCGGCATGGGCTTAGTATTCGCGGCCCTTCTCGTTTTCGGTCCGCTTCGGGTCATCAACAATTTATCGCTCGACCTGAACACATTCGTCGCTGCCTGCTTCGCGGTCATTACAGGCGTGCAATTGATCACTTTCGGCGCCATCTCGCGCCACTATGCCCATATGACCGGCATTCTGCCCGACAACCGCCGCTCGACCTGGCTGTCGGGCTATCTCAACACCGACAGGCTCGCAGCCAATGCGGGGCTTTTGTTCACCGCCGGCATGCTCTTCTTCGGCTATGCCATAGCCCGCTGGGCATCGCTGGGCTTCGGCCCGCTGGACAATTCGGAAATCCCCCGCATCGTCGTCCTCGGCCTCAGCCTCGTGGTGATCTCGTTCCAGGCCTTTTTCTCCGCTTTCCTGCTCGGCGTGCTGGAAATCCCCCTGAAGCGTGAGACGGCGGGGCGGCAATGAGCAAAGAGGCCGCAAGCCGCTTCGTCACGTCGCGTCTCGTCCGCTTCGTGGTGGTTGGCGTTGCGGCAGCCGGCATGCTTTTTATGCTGGGCTGGCTGCTCATCAGCGCAGGCCTTTCGCCATTCGCCGGCAGCGTCATCGCTTATGTCGCGACCTTCCTGTGCGCCTATGCGGCGCAACGGGGCTGGACGTTCGGGGGCCTGCACAGCCATGCGCACGCCCTGCCCCGCTATTTCATCCTGCAGGTGGGCTGCGCGGTTTTTTCCGGACTGGTCGCGCACGTGGCCGCAGCGGGATTCGGCCTGCCGCCTTTGGCCATATCGGCGGTCATGACAGTCGCGGTCAGCGCTGTCAGCTATATCGGGTCGCTGTGTTGGGTCTTTCCTGCCGGGAAAGCGATCTAACGGTTTTACGGTTTTTTGAGCGGCTGCGCGTAGTCTCGGTTTTCAGCAACGAAGCCCAGATCTTCAGGACTACCCGTGATGACAAGCATTTCGGCTTCCGCATCGAGGCAGGCTTCCACTCCGACGGCCTCGACCTGGCGGCGCGACCTCATCCTCGCGCTCGTCGCCGCCCTGCTTTCCGTCGCGGTCCAGGCCGTCAACGGCTTTCCCACCCTGACCAGCCCGCGCGGCGACAATGACAGCATGCTGAGGCTGGTGGAGGTGCGCGACCTTCTCGCCGGGCAGGGCTGGTTCGATCTCCACCAGTACCGCATGGGAGCCGAAGGCGGGTTCATCATGCACTGGTCGCGGCTGGTCGACGCTCCGATTGCCGGCCTGATCCTGCTTGCCCGGTCCCTGGGCGCCGGTGTCGCCACGGCCGAGACGATCGCCGCGATCGTCTGGCCGGCGCTGCTTTTCGCCCTGACGCTGTTTTTCACCCTGCGCGCTGCCCGCCATTTCGGCGGCGCGCGTGCAGCGCTGCCGGCGTTCGTCCTCGGCGCGACGGCGCTGTATTTCCTGGGCATCTACAGCGCTGGCGCGCTCGATCACCACAACATCCAGATCATGCTCACGATGGCCGGCCTAAGTCTCCTGCTTTCCGCACCGGAGCGGCGGGGGGCAGCGTTCGGCGCCGGTGTCGCGGTCGCGCTTTCATTGGCCATCGGCATGGAAACCGCGCCCTACGTGGCGGCGGCAGGTCTCGGCGTGGCGGGGCTTCTTGCCTTCGGCGGCGACGGCGAAAGAACCGTGGCCCGCGATTACGGCCTTGGTTTCGCCGGCATTTCCGCCCTTGTCTTCGTTGCCACCGTGCCGCCTTCCGGCTGGGGGCAACCCGCCTGCGACGCCTATTCGGTCGTACAGTTCGCGCTCGGCACGGCGGGCGGCCTCGGCCTTGCCGTCGTGGCATCCTTCGAACCGGCGTATCGCACACGCACGCGCCGGATCGCGTCGCTTGCCGCTCTGGCGCTCGTGGTCGCTTTCGTGCTCGTTCACTTCTTCCCGCAGTGCATGGCCTCCCCCTATGCCGGTCTCGATCCGCGTTTGAAGACGTTGTGGCTCGACAATGTCGACGAGGCGCAGTCGCTGTTCAAGCTTCTGGCGAACGACCCCGCCTCCGTCGCCGCTCGCTACGCGACGCCGCTGATCGGTCTCGTGCTGCTGGTGTCGCGGCCGGCCCGCGCCGGCTGGCGGCGCGAGGACTGGCTGGTCCTTTCAGCGTTGCTCACCGCGTTTCTCGTCAGCGCCTGGCAGATCAGGGGCTCCAACTTCTCGATCGTCTACGCCGTCATTCCGCTTGCGGGCTGGGTCGGGGCCTGGCGTGAGCGGGCGAATGGCAGCCGCTCGACGGCCATCCAGTTGCGCATGGCGATGGCGTGGATCGTGTCGGCCAATGTCTGCTGGACCGGCCTGGCCGCGGCTGCAACCGTCGCGGCGGACAACGGCGTGAACGAATCCGGCACCGCAAGCGATCCCGGCAGCGCCGCGATGTCCGACATGGCGGACCGCGGCCATTGCGACCGGGCGGCCGACTTTGCCCGGCTTTCAGCGTTGCCGCCGACGACGGTCCTGGCCATATCCAACCTGGGGTCGCCGATCCTCCTCTATACGCATCACCGGGCACTCGCCGGCCCCTATCATCGCAATACCGAGGGCAACCTCGCCGTTCTCGACGCATTCACGGGACCGCCCGATAGGGCCAAGGCAATGGTCGACGCCCGGAACGTGGGGCTGATCGCGCTCTGCCCCACCGATCCCGAACAGAAGCTGCTGGAGAGGCAGGCCCCGGACGGTTTTCTGGCGGCCTTGGAGCGCAACGAGGTGCCGGGCTGGCTCGAGCCGATCGACACGCACGGATCGCTGCTGCGCCTCTACCGCGTCCGCTGATGTCGGTCCGAAGGGCCTCCACGGCAATTGTCCGGCAAATGAACGTTTCCTAAACGGTTTCATGGCAGGGTTGCCGCAATTCCGGCATCAGAACAGGAAATCCGATGCAAACGTCGTTTGGCACCGGGCAAACAAGCAGGGACAGTGCGGATCTGGCTTTCACCGATCCGCTGACCGGCCTCGGCAACCACCGCCGCTTCTTCGACAAGATCGACCGGCTGATCGCCGAGCGCGCGGAGGATCCGGCCCCCTTCACCGTCGGCATTCTCGACCTCGACGGCTTCAAGCCCATCAACGACCTGTTCGGCCACAGGGCCGGCGACGAGATCCTGATGCAGGTCGCCATGCGGCTGCGCGCCTCGATGGACAGCAACTCCATCGTCTGCCGCATCGGCGCGGACGAGTTCGCGTTCCTCTATCCGCTGGTGTTCTCCGAGGAAGCCGCGACCGAGCGGGCGCGCATGCTGATCGAGATCCTGTCGGCGCCCTATGACGTCGGCGAGCGCACGGCCCGCCTTTCGGCCTCGGTCGGCTGTTCGCTGTTCTATTCCGGCGACGAGACGACGGAAGTCCTGGTCCACAAGGCGGAGACCGCGCTCTATCACGCCAAGCGCTCGGGACGCGGGCAAGTGATGGTCTATACGCGCGAGATGGAGGAAGCCGCCAAGCGCGTCACCCGTATCGAGCAGGCGCTGCGCCGCGCCGTCTCTGCCGGCGAAGTGGAACCGCATTTCCAGCCGATCGTCGACCTAGCCACACGCCGCGTCATCGGCTTCGAGACCCTGGCGCGCTGGACCGACCGGGACCTCGGGCCGGTTTCCCCTTCGGTCTTCATTCCGATCGCCGAGGAGCGCGGCATCATCGGGCCGCTGTCGCAGCTCGTGCTGCGCAAGGCGACCGAAGCGGCGCGAAGCTGGCCGAAGGACCTGTTCCTGTCCTTCAATCTGTCGCCGTCACAACTCGTCGACCAGAACACCGGGCTGCATATCCTGTCGATCCTCGACCGCACTGGCTTCGATCCGCGGCGACTGGAGATCGAGATCACTGAGACCGGCCTGATGAACGACCCGGCCTCGGCGGAGAAGATTGTCGAGGACCTGCGCCGCGTCGGCATTCGCGTGTCGCTCGACGATTTCGGCACCGGACAGTCGTCGCTCGGCCGGCTGCGCGAATTCAACTTCGACAAACTCAAGATCGACCGGGCCTTCGTCTCCTCCATCCTGGAAGACCGCCCGTCAGAGCACATCATCCGGGCGATCCTGGCCATGTGCGAGGGGCTCGGCATGGACGTTGTGGCTGAGGGCATCGAGGAAGAAGCCCAGGCCGACCGGCTGGTGCAGTTCGGCTGCACGGGCGGCCAGGGCTATCTGTTCGGCAAGCCGGCCGACGCCGACACCACCCTCGGCTATCTGCGCGACACGTTCCGGGGCGCGCTGCGCGCCAAGGCTGTCTGAACCGGCGGCCCTCCCGGTCGTCACGTTCCTTCGGAACGCTTTTGTCCGACAAAAGATGCGAATCGGCGCGTTTGCCGCTTGCTCTCGAAGCACCGGCGGCTAGGATGCGCGCCGGCCGCTGAACGCGGCACTGACAAATCCCGGAAGGAATGCACTGATGATGCCATCGGCTCGGTTCGGCGACCTGGAGGGCGCATCCGTCCTCATCACCGGCGGCGGTTCCGGCATAGGGGCGAAACTGACCGAAGGGTTCGCATTGCAGGGCGCCAAGGTCGCCTTCATCGACATCGCCGAGGAGGAAAGCCGCGCCCTGTGCGACACGGTCGAGAAGAGTGCGGGCAACCGGCCGCTCTATCTCAAGGCCGACCTGCGCGACATCGAAGCGCTGCGCGCCGCCGTGGCTCGGGCAATCGACGCCAACGGACCCGTAACGGCGCTGGTCAACAACGCCGCGCGCGACGACCGCCACGCGGCCGAGGACGTCACGCCCGAGAGCTGGAACGGCAATCTGGACATCAATCTCAGGCCGCATTTCTTCACCATCCAAGCGGTGACGCCGGGCATGAAAGCGGCCGGCAAGGGTTCGATCGTCAACTTCACCTCGACCTCCTTCATGCTCAACATGGGCGACATGCCTGCCTATACGGCCGCGAAGGCGGGGATCATCGGCCTCACCAAGGGCATGGCCGGCCGCTACGGCAAGGACGGGATCCGCGTGAACGCCATCGCGCCCGGCTGGATCATTACCGAGCGCCAGCGGGAGTTGTGGGTGACAAAGGACAAGCTTGACGCCCATATCGGCCGCCAGGCGATCCCGAAGATGATGTTGGCCGACGACATGGTGGGGCCGTGCCTGTTCCTCGCGTCGGACGCGTCGGCCATGCTGACGGCACAGACGCTGATCGTCGACGGAGGCCTGCTTTGACCACCCCGGCGATTGCGGCCGCCGACTGGGGTACCACGCGGCTGCGGCTGTGGCTGCTCGACGCGCAGGGCAATGTGGTGGCCGAAAGGCGCGGCGACGACGGAATGACCAGCGCCCGCGAGAAAGGGTTCTCGACCGTCCTCGAAGACCATCTCGCCGCGCTCGGCGCGCCCGACACGCTGCCGGTGGTGATCTGCGGCATGGCGGGAGCCCGCCAGGGCTGGTTGGAAGCGCCCTATGTCGACGTGCCGGCGACGCTGGCCGAGGTCCTGCGGGGCGCGGCGCGCGTCGATGACGCAAGGCGCGACATCCGCATCGTGCCCGGCATGGCGCAGCGCCTCGCCGAAGCGCCGGACGTGATGCGCGGCGAGGAGACGCAGCTTGCGGGGGCGAAGCTCGCCGGCAGAGGCCGTCATCTCGTGTGCATGCCGGGTACCCATTCCAAATGGGTGCGGGTGGAAGACGGCGGCGTGGCCGGCTTCGGCACCTGGCCGACCGGCGAGCTTTATTCCGTGCTCGCCGCCCATTCGATCCTGCGCCATTCGCTGGGCGACCGTCCGGCTTCCGTCGCCGCCGACAATTTGCATTTCCGCAGATGGTGCGAAACAGCCCTGGAGAATGGCGGCGACGTGTCCTCGCGCCTGTTCTCGATCCGCGCGGCGGGCCTGCTTCAAGGGCTTGGTCCCGACGACGCCGCAGCCTGTCTTTCCGGCCTGCTGATCGGCGGGGAAATCGCCTCGGCCAGGCGGCGTCATGAAGCCGGCAAGGAACCGATCATACTGATCACATCGGGCGCGCTTGGCGTGCTCTATTCCGCGGCGCTCGGCCTGGCAGGCCTTGAAATCCAACCCGTGGATGCCGACGAGGCCGTGCGCGCCGGCCTGTTCGAGGCTGCAAATCACAATGGAATGATCGCAGGGGGAACGACCGCATGAGCCCGACCGCACCGTTTCCGTCGCTCAAGCGTGGGCTAGTCGCCATCCTGCGCGGCCTCGATCCGAAGAACGCCGTCGCGGTCGGCCAGGCCGTCCATGCCGCCGGCATCGAAGCGATCGAGGTACCGCTCAATTCGCCACAACCTTTTGCCTCCATCACGCAGCTTGTCGAGGCGCTGCCGGCGAACGCGTTGATCGGCGCGGGCACGGTGCTTTCGCCGCAGGACGTCGACGACCTCAACGAGGCGGGCGGGCGGCTGCTGGTCAGCCCCAACATCGACGCCGGCGTGATGACGCGCGCCGCCGACCACGGCATGGTCACCATGCCTGGCGTGTTCACGCCGACGGAGGCCTTCCAGGCGATCCGTCTCGGCGCCTCGGCGCTGAAGTTCTTCCCCGCTTCCGTGCTGGGCGCGGGCGGCATCGCCGCCGTGCGCGCCGTCCTGCCGAAGGACGTGCCGATCGGTGCGGTTGGCGGGGTCTCCGAAAAGGATTTCGTAGGCTACAAAGCCGTCGGCGTCACCGTGTTCGGGCTAGGGTCCAGCCTGTTCAAGCCCGGAATGAGTGCCGAACAAGTGGGCGAGCGCGCCCGCGCGGCGGTCGCCGCCTGGGACAGCGCCTTCGGAGGCGGAGCATGAGCGAGGTTGGCGTCTCGATCCTGTCCGACCATGTCTGCAAGCTGGGTGAGGGCCCGAGCTACGATCCGGCCACTGGCGTGCTCATCTGGTTCGACATTCTAAACGGCCTGCTGGTCGAACATCGTGACGGAGCCGGAACAAGGACGCATGCGCTCGGTCGCATGGCCAGCGCGGTCGCCGTGGTCGATCCGGACCGGCAGCTCATCTCCGCCGAGGACGGGCTCCATCTGCGCGAGACGGCGACCGGCAGGCTCACCTTGCTCCAGCCGATCGAAGAGGACAATCCGGCGACGCGCTCCAATGACGGGCGGGTGCATCCATGCGGCGCGTTCTGGGTGAGCACGATGGGCAAGAAAGCCGAGAATGGCGCCGGCTCGATCTACTGGTTCTTCAAGGGCGAGTTGCGGCGCCTGTTTTCCGGCGTTTCCATTCCCAATTCCATCGCCTTCTCGCCGAACGGCGCCATCGCCTACTATACGGATTCGGCGACCGGGCTGCTGATGCGCACCGATTGCGATCCTGCAACCGGCCTGCCGCGGGGCGAACCGAAAATCTTCGCCGATCGGGGCGGCCGCAGCGGCGACCATGACGGCTCGGTGGTGGACAATGAAGGCGTGTTGTGGAATGCACGCTGGGGCGAGGCTCGCGTGACTGCCTATGCGCCAGACGGGCGGCTGATGCGGTCCATCGCCATGCAGGCCAAACAGGTGACATGCCCCGCCTTCTTCGGCCCGAATGCCGACCGGCTGGCCGTCACCTCCGCCTGGGCCGACATGGACGACGCCGCGCGTGCAGCCGACCCTCATGCGGGCAAGACCTTCCTGATCGACCTGCCGGTGCAAGGCCGCTTCGAACCACGAGTCGTCCTCTGATCCGACGTCGCGCCGGCAGCGGTGACATGTCGGTTTTTCTCCAGGACAGACCCGGTCAGGGTGCGAGAATGGCCGCGCATTCAAGGAATCACCAGCATGTCGTCGGCCGAACTGATCCTCGTCTATGAGCCGGAGCAGGCTTGCCGCGAGCGCCTTGAGGCGAGCGGCATGGACGCGCCCGCTGCCGCCGAAATCTCTTCCTATCTCGCGCAATCGACCGATCTTGCCGCCGAGTTCGAGGCGATCGCCTTCGAATGCGCCCGTCGCGACATCACCTTCGTTCCGGTGCAACTGGACGACGCGGCGAAGGTCCTGTCCGAACGCGATCCCACGACGACGCTGGTTTGGTCGCTGACCGACGGCATCGCTTATTTCCGGGGCGGTGCCGCGCCCGCGCTGGCGCGCCTCAACGGATTGAAGACCTTGGGCGCCGAGGATTCGCTGTTCGCGCTCTGCCAGGACAAGTTCCGTTCCGGCGTGGTGCTCGGCGCACTCGGGCTTCCGGTTCCGCCGGCGGGTCTTGTGCGCGACGGCGCATGGCTGGCGCCCGCGCCGGCATCCAGAGACGGCTGGTTCGTCAAGCCGAACCGGCTCGGCGCCAAGATCGGCATCTGGCCGGAGTCGCATTGCCGTGAACTGCCGCAGGCATGGGAGATAAGTCGGCGCATCTTTTCCCGCTACTGCGACGACGCCGTCGTCCAACCCTATGTCGCGGGGCGCAATGTGCGGGTCAGTTTTCTCGCTATCGATCCGGAAATGCCGGCCAGCGAGGCACTCGGCGTCTTCTTCGTCGAGTCCGGCGCAGACTTCCAGACCATGGAGGACAGCCTCGCGCTTTACGGCGGCACTGGCGCCGCGGCGAAGGCGGAGAATCGCTACAGCGAGCCCGATCTCGTGCCGGTCGCGTCCGTCCAGCCCGAAGCGGACACCAGGATCCGCGCGCTGTGCCTCGATCTCATGAAAAAACTCGGCCTGCGCGACGTGTTCTCGGTCGATCTGCGCGTCGAACCGGACAATACGCTTCACCTGATCGAATTCGAAGTGTGCCCCGGCCTGCCCTGCTTCGACTTCCGCGCCTATTGCCGCCGGCAATGGAACATGAGCCTGCCCGAAGCGATAGCGGCCGCCGCAGCGGCCCGTCTCGCCATTTAAGGCGTGACCGCCGCGCGGAAACCCTCGCTCGCCTTGAGAAGCCGGCGCGTATAGTCCTGCGAGACGTGATGCGTGGCAAGGTCGGAGGCTTCAAGGTTCTCGACCGTCTCGCCGGCCTGCATCACCATCAGCCGCCTGCACATATGGTTGATGACGGCGAGGTCGTGGCTGACCATCAGGAAGGTCAGGTTGCGGTCACGCCGCACCTGTTCCAGCAGATTCAGCACTTCCGCCTGCACGGAGGCATCGAGCGCCGAGGTCGGCTCGTCCAGCAGCAGGATCGACGGTTCGAGGATCAGCGCGCGGGCGATCGCCACACGCTGGCGCTGGCCGCCGGAAAGCTGGTGCGAATAGCGGAAGCGGAAGCCGGAACCGAGGCCCACCTCGTCGAGCGCGCGGCGGATGCGCCGCTCGCCCTCGCCGATGCCATGGATGGCGAGCGGCTCCTGCAGCAGTCGGTCCACCGTCTGGCGCGGATGCAGGGAGCCGTAGGGGTCCTGGAACACCATCTGGACCTGCCGATAGAAGGCCTTGTCGCGGCGTTTGCCGAGCGGCTTGCCGTTGACTTCGATGGTCCCGGCGGCAACCGGGGCAAGCCCCACGATGGCCCTGAGCAGGGTCGACTTGCCGGAACCGGATTCGCCGACCAGCCCGAAGGATTCGCCGGCCTGGACCTCCAGGCTGACGCCTTTCAGCGCGCGGAAATGATCGAAGACGACTTCCAGACTGGAGGCGGAAAGGGCGGTGGTCATGGACGCTCATTCCCGAGGAATGAACCACGCTGAAAACGATTTATCATCGTGCCCACTCCGCCTGCCGCTCCAGCACCGGCAGTGGGTGCCGGTCGGCGCCGATCTTCGGCATGCAGTCGAGCAGGCCACGCGTGTACGGGTGCTGTGCCCGCGATAGTTCCGACGCCTTCAACTGCTCGACCACCTTGCCGGCATACATGACGACGACGCGGTCGCAGAAGGAGGACACCAGGCGCAGATCGTGCGAGATGAAGACCAGACCCATGCCGCGGTCGGCGACCAGTCTGTCGAGGATGGCCAGCACGTCCAGTTGCACGGTGACGTCGAGCGCCGAGGTGGGTTCGTCGGCGATCACCAACTCCGGCTCGGCGATCAGCATCATGGCGATCATGGCGCGCTGGCCCATGCCGCCGGACACCTCATGCGGATGCAGGTCGAAGACGCGCGCCGGATCGCGGATCTGAACGGCGGCCAGCATGTCGAGCGCGCGGGCCTTCGCCTCGGCTTTCGACACCTTTTCATGGGTGCGCAGCGTCTCGACAATCTGGCGGCCGATGGTCATGACCGGGTCGAGCGAGTATTTCGGATCCTGCAGGATCATGGCGATGCGCTTGCCCCGCAGCCTGCGGCGTTCGGCTGGCGGCGCCGCCAGAAGATCGATGCCGCCAAAGTCGAGTTTCTTCGCCGTCACCTTCGCCTGCGGCGGCGTCAGGCCCATGATGGCGCGGCCGGTCTGCGACTTGCCCGATCCGGATTCGCCGACGATGCCCAGCCGCTCGCGGCCGAGTGAGAAGTAGACGCCGCGCACCGCTTCTATGCTGCCGGTCCGGGTCGGGAAGGTGACGCGCAAATCTTCGACGTCCAGCAGCGTGTCGCTCATCGCCCCCTCCTCACTGATCACCGCTGCGGGGATCGAGCGCGTCGCGCAGCCCGTCGCCGAGGAGATTGAAGCCGAGGCTGACAATCAGGATGGCGACGCCCGGCACGCCGGCGACCCACCACTGGTCGAGGATGAAGCGGCGTCCCGACGCAATCATGGCGCCCCATTCGGGCAGCGGCGGCTGTGCGCCCAGGCCGATGAAGCCGAGGCCGGCGGCGGTCAGGATGATACCCGCCATGTCGAGCGTCACGCGCACGATCAGCGAGGACAGGCACAGCGGCATGATGTGGCGAAGCACGATGCGGAATGGCGAGGCGCCCATCAGCTCCACGGCCTTGATGAAATCGGAATGGCGCACGGTCAACGTCTCTGCGCGGGCGATGCGGGCGTAGGGCGGCCATGAGGTGATGGCGATGGCGAGCACGGCGTTCTCGATACCCGGTCCGAGCGCCGCGACAAAGGCGAGCGCCAGGATCAGCTTGGGGAAGGCCAGGAAGATGTCGGTGATGCGCATCAGGATCGCGTCGATCCAGCCGCCGGCATAGCCCGCGACGGCGCCGACGATAAGCCCGATGGGCGCCGCGATGATGGCGACCAGTACCACGACATAGAGCGTCCAGCGCGAGCCGTAGACGATACGCGAATAGATGTCGCGGCCGAGATCGTCCGTGCCGAACCAGTATTCGGCGCTCGGCGGCAGCAGGCGGGCGTTCTTGAGGTCTCCGATATAGGGCGAGTGCGTGGCCAGGACATCGGCAAGCGCCGCCACGGCGAGCAGCGCCAGGATGATGAACAGCCCAAGCATGGCCAGCCGGTTGGCGGAGAAGCGCCGCCAGGTGACGTAAGCGCGGCCAAGCCGCGCCTGCATGCGCGATGCCGGCCGCTCCGACAGCAGCCATTCGCGGCGAGATATTCTTGCGGCCTCGGAAGTGGTCATGGACAGGCCTCCGATGCTCGACGACTGTCCAGGATACTCCTAACCCCTCCCCTCAAGGGGGAGGGGGAGCTGCCGCACGCCAAGTCCCCCTCCCCCTTGAGGGGAGGGGTTAGGGATGGGGGTGACCTCCAGCGAAGCTCTGTTCTCATCGCACCTTCGTCCTCGGGTCGAGCAGCTTGTAGAGCAGGTCCGACAGGAGATTGATGCCGATGAAGACCGAGCCGATGACGATGGTACCGCCGAGCACGGCGTTCATGTCGGCGTTCTGGAGCGAATCGGTGATGTAGAGGCCGATGCCCGGCCAGGAGAAGACGGTTTCCGTCAGCACCGAGCCTTCGAGCAGCCCGGCGTAGGACAGCGCGATGACCGTCACCATCGGCACGGCCGCGTTGCGCAGCGCATGGCCCCAGATGATGCGCCGCTCTGACAGGCCTTTGGCGCGCGCCGCCACGATATATTCCTGTGTCAGTTCGTTGAGCATGAAGGAACGCGTCATTCGGCTGATATAGGCGAGCGAGAAATAGCCGAGCAGCGAGGCCGGCAGGATGATGTGGCGGAAGGCGTCCCAGAAGACGTCCCATTGCCCCTGCCAGGCGGAATCGATCAGGTAGAAGCCGGTGATCGGCGTGAAGGTGTACTGGTAGACGATGTCCAGCCGGCCCGGAAACGCCACCCAGTTCAGCCTGGCGTAGAACAGCACCAGCGCCAGCAGGCCCAGCCAGAAGATCGGTACCGAATAGCCGATCAGACCGACGACGCGCACGAGCTGATCAATGAAGCTCCCGCGCTTGACCGCTGCCAGCACGCCGAGCGGCACGCCGAGAACGGTGCCGATGAGCGTGCCGACTGTCGCCAGTTCGATGGTCGCGGGGAAGACCCGCCTGATGTCGTCCATGACAGGATGCGTGGTCAGGACCGAGGTGCCGAAATCGCCGTTCAGTGCTGCCTTCAGATAAAGCCAGAACTGCTGGATCAACGGTAGATCCAGGCCCATCTCGCGGCGCGTGCGCTCCACCACGCTCGCCGGCGCGCGATCGCCGAGCACGGCCAGCACCGGATCGATCGGGATCACCCGGCCGATGAAGAAGGTGACGGCCAACAGCCCGAGATAGGTCGTCGCCGCGATCACGAGGAAGCGGCCGATGCCGCTCGCGACCGCGAGCGCGCGACGGTTACCGCCGCGCGTCTCAGCCTGTTGTTCGACAGCACTCAAGGAACGAGCCTTTCGAGCTATTCCTTCGAGACCTCGCTGACGAAATTGGTGTCGAAGCTCGGGCCGAGCTTGAAGCCCTGGAGTTTGCTGCTGATTCCCGCCACTTCGATTTGCTGGTAGATAATCGCGAATGGGCTGGTGTCGAGCACCTTCTGCTG
The DNA here is from genome assembly GCF_040081975.1 of Mesorhizobium hunchu. NCBI lineage: Bacteria > Pseudomonadati > Pseudomonadota > Alphaproteobacteria > Hyphomicrobiales > Phyllobacteriaceae > Mesorhizobium > Mesorhizobium hunchu. The sequence goes on along the minus strand of NZ_JBEBMG010000009.1, from coordinate 74,053 downwards.
CAGCTCCTTGTACATGTCCGCGCGCTTGGCCGAATCCTTCTCCAGCAGTGCCGCCTCCGTCTGCTTGGTCAGGTCCGGAATATCCCAGGCGTTGCGCCAGGCGAGCGTCGCTACCTTGCCGTCGTCCGAATTGTCGGGATTGGACGCGAAGGTCTGGGCATTGGAGTTGGGGTCGAAATAGTCCTGGCCCCATTGGCCGATATAGATGTCGTGATTACGGGCGCGATACTTGGTCAGGGTCTGCTTGCCGTCGCCGGGAATGATCTCGATCTTGACACCGGCCTGGGCCGCCGTCTGCTGGATCGATTCCGCCATACCGGTGGTCGGCTGGCCGACGCGCACGTCCATCGTCACTTTGAAACCGTCTTTCAGCCCCGCCTTCTCGAGCAGTTCCTTTGCCTTGGCCACGTCGAGCTTGTAGGGGTTCTCGTCCAGTTCGCCCAGATCGCCCTTGGGCAGGAAGGTCTGGTGGATCTCGCCGATTCCCTTGAGCAGGGTCGAGCCGAGCGCGTCATAGTCGATCAGGTACTTGAACGCCTGGCGCACTTCCGGCTTGGCGAGCGTCTCGTTCTTCTGGTTCAGGCTGATGTACCAGACCGTGCCCTTCGGGGCGCTGGTGGTCGTCAGGTTGGAATCGCCGGCGATCGCGTTGAGGTCGTTGGGCTCGAGATTGCGCGCCACGTCGATGTCGCCGTTCTGCAGCGCCAGGCGCTGGGCCGAGCTTTCCTTCATATGGCGATAGATGACGCGGGCGAGCTTGGGTTTGTCGCCCCAGTAATTGTCGTTGCGCTCCATGACGACGGCCTCGTTGGCGCGCCATTCGCGCAGCTTGAAGGGCCCTGAGCCGGCATAGCCGGTCTTGAGCCATGCATTGCCGAAGTCGTTGTCCCATTTGTGGTCGTCGCTCGGCGTCACCGCCTTCGCATGCTCCTTGACCAGCTTGGAATCGACCACCGAGCCTACCGTGGAGGATAGGCAGTTCAGGACGAAGCTCGGCGCGTAGGACTTGTCGACGGTGAACTGGAAGGTGGTGTCGTCGATCGCTTTGGCTTTTTCGGTGACGTTATCGCCGTTGATCCCGAACTGGTCGATGATGAAGGCCGGGCTCAGGTCGAGCTTGACGGCGCGCTCGAAGGAATAGGCGACGTCGGCCGCGGTGATCGGATTGCCGGAAGCGAATTTCAGGCCCGGCTTGAGCTTGAAGGTGTAGGTCAGCCCATCGTCGGAAACAGTCCAGCTTTCGGCCAGGTCGCCCTTGACCTTCGAGGTGTCGTTGAGGTCGAGGCGGACCAGAAGGTCGTAGGTGTTGCCGGTGACTTCGGCCGTGGAAAGCTCGAAGGCCTCGGCCGGGTCCATGGAGATGATGTCGTCGATGGCGAAGCCCTCGACCAGCGTGTCGGCCGGGGTGACCGCGAAGGCGGGCGACGCCGCAAGGGCCGCCGCAAGGGCCGCGCCCGCGAGCCATACGCGGGACTTGAAAGCGAACTGTTCCATTTTCATGTTCTGTGTTCCCTGTTGTTGTTCCGGATTCGTGACCCGGCTGCTTCGCGGTGCGGTCCGCGCCGATCCTATAGACGCCGGCCGACACACCGAAACCTCGACCTTATCCGGCCCGCAAGCGCACGGCAACGCGCTTGGCATCGCCATGCCGAGACAAAGACGCGTCGATCCGCTTGCGATCGCGGCAATTCCGGTCCGTGCGAGCCCTGGCATACAGCAAACCGTCAACTGGTCCTGAGCGGCAGAAGGCACGCTTGCCGGATGGTGTCGTTGACAAGCGGGCGGCATCCCGCCGACATGGCGGGAACGCGGTCGTCAGCGATTGCAAACCGTCACCACGCGGTTACGCCGGGACAGGACGAGGCGCGGCCGGAAGAGGCGCCGGGCTTCTGCCGCAGCAGATGCGGACCGGCGCGTTGGAGAAAAGGCGCGATGGCACGGCTGAGTGCGGGCATCCTTTTCCATAGACGGCAAGGCTCCGCCCCGGAGGTCCTGCTCGTCCATCCGGGCGGACCGTTCTGGGCGCGCCGCGACGAAGGCGCGTGGTCGATCCCCAAAGGCGAGTTCGTCGAGGCGGAGGAAGACGCCGAAAGCGCGGCCCGGCGGGAATTCACGGAAGAGACCGGCTGGCGCTATGACGGCCCGCTCCGGCCATTGGGCCGCGTGAAGCAGGCGGGCGGCAAGACCGTCGTCGCCTTTGCCGCCGTTGCCGATTTCGATACCGCCGCGCTCGCCTCCAATAGCTTCGAGATGGAATGGCCGCCCCGCAGCGGCCGCATGCAAACCTTCCCGGAAATCGACCGGGCCGGCTGGTTCAGCCTCGACCAAGCCCGTCGCCTTATCCTTGCCGGCCAGCGACCGCTGCTCGACGCGCTCGCCGACGCCGGGGCGCACGACAGGCGTTAAACTTCCACGGCGATGACGGCGGCACAGTCGCCCGCCTTGATGAGGCCGGGGAAATGGCGCGCGGTGAGGATGCCCGTCATCTTGGCCCGGATTTCCTGCGGCGCCTGCCCGGTACGGCTGGTGGCGTGGATGCAGGCCACCACGTCGCCTTCCTTGACCGGATCGCCGAGATCGACCAGCGTCTCGACCATGCCGCCCTCCTCCGCGAAGGAGAAGCAGTCGCCGGACGGCATGTCGAGCCATTGGGTCGGCGTCGTCTCGACCTCGCCCGCGACGATCCCGGCATGGCGAAGGACATTCATGACGCCACGCCTTGCCACCCGCACCGTGTGCGCCCGCGACGTGCCGCCGCCGCCGAGTTCGGTGGTCACGAACACCTTGCCGAGATCTTCGGCGGCGGTGTCGTACATGCCGACCGCGTCGATCTCCAGCATCTTCATCGAATAGGGGGCGGAGAACGCTTCGACGGCGGCGAAGGCTTTTTCCTCCTGGGTCTTGTCGGGCAGGATATGCGCGGCGCAGAACGGGAGGAAGTCCAGCGTCCTGCCGCCCGAATGAAAGTCCAGCACGATATTGGCGCGTGGCAGCAGTTCACGCTGAAAATAGTCGGCTATCTTTTCGGTGACCGTCCCGTCCGGCCTGCCGGGGAAGGCGCGGTTCATGTTGCCCCTGTCGATCGGCGAGGTGCGCGTGCCGGCCTGGAAGGCCGGGTAGTTCATGGCCGGGACGATGATGACGGTGCCAGACACATCCTTGGGATCCAGCGTGCGGGCGAGTTCGAACAGCGCCAGCGGCCCCTCGTATTCGTCGCCGTGGTTGCCGCCGGTCAGAAGCGCGGTCGGCCCGGTGCCGTTGCGGATGACGCAGATGGGGATCATCACCGACCCCCAGGCGCTGTCGTCGCGGCTGTAGGGGAGGCGCAGAAAGCCGTGCTGAGCGCCGTCCCTGTCGAAATCGACGGTCGGCACGATTGGTGTCGGCCTCAACATGCTCAGCATGGCGTCAATCCTTCACGAACAGCTTGCGCGGCACGTTAGCCAGGCATTCCACGCCATTGTCGGTGATGAGGATGGACTCGGTGATCTCCAGCCCCATCGTTTCCAGCCACAGGCCGGTCATGAAATGGAACGTCATGCCGGGCTTCAGCTCTGTGCGGTCGCCGGGGCGCAGGCTCATGGTGCGCTCGCCCCAGTCCGGCGGATAGGAAATGCCGATCGGATAGCCGGTGCGGTTGTCCTTGACGATGCCGTATGTCTTCAGGACGGCGAAGAAGGCGTTGGCTATGTCCTCGCAGGTATTGCCGGGCTTCGCCGCCGCCAACCCCGCTTCCATGCCTTCCAGCGTCGCTTTCTCGGCGTCGAGGAAGGCCTGCGTCGGCTTGCCCAGGAAGACGGTGCGCGAGAGCGGGCAGTGGTAGCGGTTATAGCAACCGGCGATCTCGAAGAAGGTGCCTTCGCCCGCCTTCATCGGCTTGTCGTCCCAGGTGAGATGTGGGGCGGACGCGTCGGCGCCCGACGGAAGCAGCGGCACGATCGCCGGATAGTCGCCGCCGATACCGTCGACGCCGCGCGTGCCGGCGTCGTAGATTTCGGCGACGAGATCGCATTTCCTCATGCCCACCTCGATCTTGTCGACGATGCGCTGGTGCATGGCCTCGACGATGCGCGCGGCCTTGCGCATATAGTCTATCTCGGTCGGGCTCTTGACGGCACGCTGCCAGTTCACCAGCGCGGTGGCATCGGAAAACCGCGCGTTCGGCAGATGCTTCTGCAAGGCGGCATAGGCGGCAGCGGAGAACCAGTAATTGTCCATCTCGACGCCGATGCGCTTGCCGCCGAGACCGCGCTCGGTGAGCACCTGCGAGAGGTAATCCATGGGATGGCGCTCGGTCGACTGGACGTAATGGTCGGCATAACCGACGATGTTGTCGTGGGCGAGATAGGCGGTGCGCTTGGCGCCGTTGGCATCCTGGCCGCGCCCGTACCAGATCGGCTCGCCGTCCGGCGGCACGATGACGGCCTGGTGCACGTAGAACGACCAGCCGTCATAGCCGGTCAGCCAGGCCATGTTGGACGGATCCGAGCAGATCAGCACGTCGATGCCCATGGCGTCCATCGCCTTGCGCGTCCTGGCGAGGCGGTCCGCATATTCCTCGCGCGTGAATTTCAGATTGGGCTGCATTGTCTTTCCTCGTTTACGCGGGCGCCGCCCGTCGTCAGCTCTCGAAAACCGTTCCCGCGCCCACCGCTTTGGCGCGATCCCGCGCCAGCGTCGCGATGGCCGTGTCCTGGACGCCGGTGCCGGTCAGGTCGGCCACGGTGATGTCGGAGGCCGTGCGCCTGCCTCTCTTTTTGCCGGCTATGATTTCTCCCAGTTCGGTGACTTGCGTATCGGCGGACATCAGCCCGGCGTCGACGGCGTGATGGAGTTCGCCGAGGCGCCGTGTCTGGCTGGCGCTGTCGGCGACATAGAGGTCCGCCAGCTTCAGGATCGCCGGCGCGATCTCGTTCTTGTGCTCGGCGTCCGAGCCCATCGCGGTCACATGCTGGCCGGCGGAGACGAAACCGGCATGGATCAACGGCTCGGCGGCGGGCGTTGTGGTGACCAGCACGTCCGCACCCGCCGCCGCCTTCGCAGCATCGGGCTCCGCGCGCACCATGATGCCGAGCTTTTCGCGCAATTCCGCCGCCGCGCTGTCGGCCTTGAGCGGATCGCGTGCCCAGATGCGCGCTTCCTCGATCGGGCGAACCAGTTTCAGTGCTTCCAGTTGCAGGCGGGCCTGCATACCGGCGCCGTAGATAGTGGCGACCGCGGCATCCTCGCGCGCGAGGTGTTTGGCAGCCGCCGCCCCGGCGGCGGCCGTGCGCACGTCGGTCAGGTAGCCATTGTCGAGCAGCAGCGCCTCGACCAGCCCGGTCGTCGCCGACAGCAGGACCATCATGCCGTTGGTCGAGGGCAGGCCGATCTTCGGATTGTCGAAGAAACCGGGGCTGATCTTGATGGCAAAGCCGTCAAGGTCCGGCACATAGGCCGTCTTCACGTCGACCTCGCCATGATGTTCGGGAATGTCGAGGCGCAGGATCGGCGGCATCGCCACCGGCAAGGTGGCGAGCGCCCTGAAGGCATTTTCGACGCAAGCGACGGCGTCGAGATCGAGCTTCACGACCGTCCTGAGATCGGCCTCGGTGAGGATCGTCATGCGGGTCATGCCGCCCGCTCCCGTCCGTCGCGCCATGCACCGCTGACGATGTCGCGGTGAAGGTTCATGTCCACATTCCCGCCCGACAGCACCGCGACCGTAGGTCCCCTGGCCTTGACCTTGCCCGCCAGCAGGGCGGCGATGCCGACCGCGCCGGCGCCCTCGACCACCTCGCGCTCCTCGGCGTAGGCATGACGGATGCCGGCGGCGATTTCGGTCTCGGTCAAAAGCACGAGGTCGTCCAGAAGATCGCGACACATGGCGAAGGTCAGCCGGTTTTCCAGCCCGATGCCGCCGCCGAGCGAATCCGCCAGCGTTCTTTCCTCCTCGACGTCGACCGGCCTGCCGGCGTCGAGACTTGCCTTCATGGCCGCGCCCCTCGCCATGGAGATGCCGACGATCCGCGCGTTCGGGCGGAGCGCCTTGACCGCGGCGGCGACGCCCGACGCCAGGCCGCCGCCCGAAACCTGGATCAGCACGGTCTCGACATCCGGGGTCTGCTCGACGATCTCCAGACCGAGCGTCCCCTGCCCGGCGACGATAGCCGGATCGTCGAAGGGCGGGACCATGACGAAGCCCTCGTGGGCCACCAGCCGCTCGGCCTCCACCTGCGCCTCGTCCTGGCTCGCCCCGACGATGCGCGCTTCGGCGCCGAGGCGACGGATCTCGACCAGCTTGTTCTCCGGCACCAGCCGCGACATGCAGATAACGGCGGGAATGCCGCGCCGCCCGGCGGCCAGCGACAGCGCGCGTCCGTGATTGCCTGTCGAGGCCGCCGTCACGCCGCGCGTTCCGTCCGACAGCAGCGCGACGGCGTTCGACGCGCCGCGCAGCTTGAATGCGCCGGTGGTCTGGCGATGCTCCAGCTTCAACCGGACGGGCACGCCGAACCGTTCGCTCAGCGACGGCGAGTCGACCGTAGGCGTGGCGACGATGTCGCCGGCGATGCGCGCCCGCGCGGCTTCGATATCGGCAAGGGTGACGAACGGCACCGCCATGATCTCACGCCGGCCCCAGCGGCAAGGTCATCAGCCGGCCCCATTCGGGATGTACGGTCTCGTCGCCGCAAAGCCTGAGGCAATTCCAGGCGCTGGCCTGGTTGGAGGTGACCACCGGCCGGCCCAGTGCTTTTTCGATCTGCGCCGCCACCAGTGCCGAGCGCAGGGCCGTGCAGGAGACGAACAGGGCCTCCGCGTCGGGATGGGTGGCGTCGCGCGCGAGATCCACCAACGCCGACGGCGCGATGCGGGCCATCTCGCGGTCGTCCTCGAAGCCGAGGCAGGTGAAGGAGGCGATGTCGAAACCGTGCCCGACGAAATAATCGGCCATCGGCCGGCTGGTCTCGACCGTATAGGGGGTCAGGACGGAAATGCGCCTTGCGCCGAACGCCCGCAGGCCCCGCACCGCGGCCTTGGGCGGCGTCACGACCGGAACGCCGGGCTTCGCCGACGCGATCGCGGCCTCGACTTCGGCGTCGCCGATGACGACGGAAGCGGACGTGCAGGAATAGCAGATGGCGTCGAGCGGCTCGTCCGGCAGGATCAGCGCGGCGCCGGCGGCGAGCGCAGGCTGCATGCCGCGCAGGTTCTGCGGCGTCGTCGGATTGGCGTAGGGAATGCGCGCCACATAGACCCCGATCCGCCCGCTCGCCACCATGCGGGCGAAATCGACCTCGCTGGTGTGATCGGTGGCGAGGATGATCAGGCCGACGCGCTTTTCCAGCGGACGCGCGTCGAGAGGCGGACGGCTGCCCGATATACGGATTTCCGGCATGTGTTCCATGTCACCGCTCCACGCGACCGTAGCGCCGTTCAAGCCAGCGCAGCAGGACGACCGAGAACAGGCTGATGACGAGGAAGAAGGCGCCGACCAGCGTCATCGGCTCGACATAGCGGTAGTAGGTGTTGGCCACCGACTTCGCCTGGTTCATCAGCTCGAGCACGGTGATGGCCGAAAGCAGCGGCGTCTCCTTGAACATGGCGACGAAATAATTGGCCAGCGCCGGGATCATCGGCGGGATGGCCTGCGGCAGGATGACGTGGATCCAGGTCTGGCGCGCGGTGAGATTGCAGGCCTTCGCCGCTTCCCACTGGCCGCGCGGCACATTGTCGATGCCGCCGCGATAGACCTCAGCCGCATAGGTTCCGTAGTGAAGGCCGAGCCCGATCACGCCCGCCACCAGGGGCGGCAGCAGGATGCCGATATCAGGCAGCACGTAGAAGATGAAATAGAGCTGCACCAGAAGCGGCGTGCCGCGGATGAATTCCGCGACGAAGCCGACCGTGCGCGCCAGGACGCGGTTCTCGGACCGGCGCGCCAGCGCGATCAGCAGGCCAACGATCGCCGCGACGATCGAGCCGAGGATCGTCGCCAGAATGGTGATCCTGACGCCCTCGAGGAGCGTCGGAAAAATCTGCCAGACGAAATTCCAGTCCCAATCCATGACGCTACGTCCTCACGCCATCGAGGCCGCGCGCCATGCGCCGCTCCAGGCCGCGGATCGCCCAGGTGATCGCAGAAGCCATGATGAAATAGAGGATGAGGATGGTCGCGAACGGAAACATCGTGTCGCCGGTCTGCGACCGTACCACCTGCGCCTGGAAGGTCATGTCGGCGAGCGAGATGAGCGACACCACGGAGGTCGCCTTCAACAGTTCGATGGCGTTGTTGCCGAAGGTCGGCAGCATGACCAGCAGCGCCTGCGGCAGGATGACATGGCGCATCGACTGCCAGCGGCCGAGATTGAGCGCGGTGCAGGCCTCGTACTGTTCCTTGCCGATCGACTGGACGGCGCCGCGGACCACCTCGGCTGCATAGGCGCCGACATTGAGGCCGAGCCCGAGCACGCCCGCCTGCATGGGCGTCAGTTGGATGCCCGCCAGCGGCAGCACGAAATAGACCCAGAACAGTTGCACGAAGATCGACGTGCCGCGGAAGAACTCGATATAGGTAGTGGCGAGCGCCCGCACGGCGAAGAAGCGCGACAGGCGCCCGAGCCCGGCGGCGAACGCCACCACCAGCGCCAGAACGGACCCCATCAGCGTCAGTTCGACGGTGACGACCGCGCCCTGCAGGATCAGGTTGAGATAGCCGAACGTGTCGGTCATGGGGTTTCCGGTTGGCGGAGACGTTGGAACTGCATTCTTCCCCGCATTTTCGCGAAGAAGACGCCGGCAGGCAGATGGAGGGCGGTGCCAAGCTTGCAGAACATGGCTCTGCCCCTCATCCGACCCTCCGGGTCACCTTCTCCCGCAAGCGGGGAGAAGGAAAAAAAGACCTCACTTCGCCGCGCAGAGCTTGTCGCGCGTGGTGGACATCGCGGCCGCGGCCGAGAAGCCGTAGGGCTCGATGATCTTGGCGAACTCGCCCGACTTCTTCATCTTGGCCAGTTCCACGTCGAAGGCATCACGCAGCGCCGTGTCGTTCTTGTTGAAGGCCGCACCATCGCAATACACCGGAGCGCCCTGCACGGGAGCGACGACTTCGAGGTTCGGATCGTTGGCTTTCTTCATCAGGTCGTTGATCGACAGCACAGGCAGCGAATAGGCATCGATGCGGCCGTCCTGCACCATCTTGAGGCCACTCTGGCCGTCCGGCACGACGATGACGCGGTCACGCGGCACGCCGGCGTTGAGTGCCAGCTTCTCTTCCGTGCCGCCGCCGGGCGCGCCGATGGTGGCGGAGCTGTCCTTGGCGATGTCCTCGTAGCTCTTGAAGCCCTTCGGATTGCCTTTCTTGACCAGCAGCGCCTCGGCGTCGCACAGCACCGGCTCGGAATAGGCGACCGCCGCGCAGCGTTCCGGTTTCATGAACAGGCCGGCGGTGATGACGTCGAAACGGCCGGCCTGCAGGCCGGGGATCATGGCGCCGTATTCGGAGATCGAGGCGACTACGTCGGCCACGCCGAGCTTCTTGAAGATCTCGCGGGCGACGTCCGGGGCAGCACCCGATACCTTGCCGTCTGCGGCGACGGCCGTATAGGGCGGCTCGTTGGCGATGGCGAGGCGCGCGAAACCCTGCTTCTTGAGGGTCTCCAGCTTGGCGTCGTCCGCCGATCCCGGCGCGATGGCGGCGAGCGTCGTCACGACGGCAAGGCCGGCGACCGCGGCCAGATTCACAAACTTCCTCATTGTTCCCAGCTCCTTGGTTTTTGGTTCATTCGTGGTTTGGGCGGCGCGCCGCCCGACATGCGGTCAGACCCGGTGTCCGGCCGCGATGATCTTCTTCAGGAAGCTCTGCGTGCGCTCCTGCTTCGGATGGCGGAAGATGTCGTCCGGCCTGCCTTCCTCGACGATTCGGCCCTTGTCGAAGAACAGCACCCGGTCGGCGAAATCGTGCGCGAAGCCCATCTCGTGGGTGACGAGAAGCATGGTCGTGTCGGTCTCGTCGGCGAGCTTGCGCATGACGTTGAGCACCTCCTCGACCAGTTCCGGGTCGAGCGCGGAGGTGACCTCGTCGAACAGCATGATCTTCGGGCTGAGCGCCAGCGCGCGGGCGATGGCTACGCGCTGCTTCTGGCCGCCCGAAAGCTGCGCCGGCATCGACTTCGCCTTGTCGGCAAGGCCCACCATGTCGAGCAGTTCCATGGCGCGCTTCTCCGCGGCGGCGCGCGGCGTGCCCTTGGTGAGGATCGGCGCGAGCGTGATATTGTCGAGCACGCATTTGTGCGGAAACAGGTTGAACAGCTGGAAGACCATGCCGATCTTCTCGCGCATGCGGGTGAGATGGCGCTCGTCCGCCGGCATCAACTGGCCGTTGCGCTCCATGTGATAGAGATGCTCGCCGTCGATCTGGATGTGGCCGGCGTCGATGCGTTCCAGCGTCATCAGAATGCGCAATATGGTCGTCTTGCCGGAACCGGACGGGCCGATCAACGCCAGCTTCTCGCCAGGCTTGACCTCCATCGACAGACCGTCGAGCACCCTCAGGGCGCCGAAATTCTTGGAAATGGCGTCGATCTTGATGATGGGCGCAGTCAAACGCGTCCCCCGTCCTGGACTGACCTTCTCGCTCTTACGATGCGGAAGGCCGAAAATCATGTCAATCAGGAAAATAAAATCATGACAATATTTCCGATTCCGCACAATTTTGCGGCGAAACGCGCCTAGATTGCGAGCAGCAGATGCTCGGGATCGCCGAGCAACAGACGGGTGACGACGCCGAGGCCGGCGCGCAGTTCTCCTTCCGTCGTCGAGCCCAGCGATATGCGCACGGCCGGCTTCCAGGGCGTCTCGGCGATACGGAACGACATGCCGGGCGCGATCGCGACGCCCTGCAGGCGCGCCTGCGCGACGAAAGCTTCCTCGACGCGATCGTGCGGCAATTCCAGCCAGACATGCAGGGCATCGCGGGCGGTCCGGTAGGCCACGCCCTCGAGCGCTTCGGCCGCGATCTCCAACCGGCGCCGCAAGGCTTCGCGTTGCCAGAGCACCAGGTCGAAGGCGGTGCCGTCGGCGACCCATCTGGTCGCGATCTCCGCCACCATCGGCGTCGCCATCCAGTTCGACACGAGATGGCGGTTGGCGACGGCGGCAACATAGCGGTCGGGTGTCGCCAAATAGCCGATGCGCAGGCCCGGCACCGTGATCTTGGAAAAGGAGGTGACGTAGAGCGTACGCTCCGGCGCGAAATAGGCGACAGGCGGCGGACGCTCCTCGACCAGCGGACCCAGCACGTCGTTCTCGATGACGGCAATGTCGTGCCTGCGCGCGACCTCAGCCAGTTGCGAACGTCGCACGGAGCCCATCAGCGTGGCCGTCGGATTGATGACAGATGGTTGCACGAAAACGGCGCGGATGTCCGACATCCGGCAGGCTTCGTCCAGCGCTTCGGGGATGATGCCGTCGCCATCGATCGGCAGGCCTTCGAGATGGAAGCCGAGATAGCGCGCCAGCGGCACCAGGGTATGATGGCCGATGGCCTCCGTGGCGACCGTGGAGCCAGGCGGCGCCACGCTCATCAGCGCGACGGTCATGCCGGCGGTGGCGCCGTTGGTCAGCGTGACGTTCTGCGGCGACACGTCGAGGCCGCACAGTTTCAGCCAGTCGACCGCCACCGCGCGGTGGCGCGGGAACACCGTGTTGGGACGGAAGGAGAGCGCCGAGCTTGCGGGCAGGGTTTCCGCCAGCCAGGCGAGGGCCTGCTTGAGGCGCTCGTGGTGCATGGTCTCGCAGACAGGCTTGAGGATCGACAGGTCGATCAGTTCGCCCAGCCGTTCCGGCAGATAGGGCGGTTCCGGCTCGCGGCGCTGCGTCTGCACGAAGGAGCCGCGTCCGATCTCGCCGGAAACCAGGCCGCGGCGGATCAGTTCCTCATAGGCGCGCGACACCGTCTGGACGGACAGATCGAGGTCTTCCGCCAGCGCCCGGTGCGTCGGCAGGCGGGCGCCGTTCGGCAGCCTTCCGTCATGGATGGCGCGAGCGAACTGGTCGGCCAGGGAGAGGTAGGCCGGACGGCGAATGAGGGTGGGATCAGGCTGCCACAATGTCATGACTTATTAGAGATCGAAATCAGTGCAATTGACAATCGAAATCATGCGCCTGCATGGTGGCGGCGCAACGAAAACCGACGCCGATGCCCACGCCAAAACTCGACGCAATCGACCTGAAGATACTCGACGCCATCCAGCGCGACGGCCGCATCACCAAGCTCAGGCTGGCCGAGACGGTCGGCCTGTCGCCGACCCCTTGCTGGATGCGGCTGTCGCGGCTGGAAAAGGCCGGCGTCATCTCGGGCTATCACGGCAAGGTGGCGATGCGCGCCGTTGCCCCCGTCGCCACGGTGCTGATGGAGGTGACGCTGGCCAACCACCGGCAGGCGGATTTCGACCGCTTCGAGCGGGTCGTGCGCGACACGCCGGAGATCGTCGCCTGCTGGTCTGTCGGCGGCGGCGTCGACTATCTCGTCAAGGTGATGGCACGCGACATCGACGCCTATCAGCGGCTCGTCGATTCGCTGCTGGAGCGCGAGATCGGCATCGACCGCTATTTCACCTACATCGTCACCAAGACGGTGAAGGAGGACACCCTGCTGCCGGTCACGGAGATCGTGCAGGGCGGCTGAGCGGCCGATCGGAGACCACGAGGCCAGAGAAACCGCCTGCCGCGCTCCCGCCCGATAGAGAAACTCTCTATGCGGCGGCCCGGCAACAGCCTCTCTCTCGCGCAGGCGCCCCATAAACTGGGCCGGCGTCACGGAGGTTTCGCCTATGTCCGCTCATGCCCATTTCGCCCGCTCGCTGCGCCACGACGCACTAGACCGGCTTTCCGATCGCCGGCTCTACCGGGAACTCGGCTATGTCGACGGCCAGTGGACGGCCGGTGATTCCGCCGACAGCTTCGAGGTGACCGACCCCGCCACCGGCACCACCGTCGCCTTCGTGGCCGCGCTCGACGCGGAACAGACGACCAAGGCGGTCGACGCCGCGGCAAAAGCCTTTCCGGGATGGAAGACGCTGTTGCCGCAGGAGCGGTCGAAGGTCCTGCGCAGATGGTTCGACCTGATCGTGGCGGCGAAGGAGGACCTTGCCCTCATCATGACGCTCGAACAGGGCAAGCCGCTGGCCGAATCGCGCGGTGAGATCGACTACGCCGCCTCCTTCGTGGAATGGTATGCGGAGGAGGCCAAGCGCGTGAACGCCGAGAGCGTCACCAGCCATTTGCCAGGCGCCGAGATGATCGTGCGGCGGGAGCCGCTCGGCGTGGTCGGGGTCGTCACGCCGTGGAATTTTCCGTCCGCCATGCTGACGCGCAAGGCTGCCGCAGCGCTTGCCGCCGGCTGCACCATCGTTTCGCATCCGTCGTCCGAGACGCCGCTGTCGGCGCTGGCGCTGGCCGAGCTCGGCGAGCGGGCGGGCCTGCCCGCCGGCGTTTTTAACGTCGTCACCGGCGACGCCGCGACCATCGTCGGACGGCTGTGCGAGGATACCCGCGTGCGCGCCCTGAGCTTCACCGGCTCGACCGAGATCGGCCGACTGATCGCGAAACAGTGCGCGCCGACGATGAAACGGCTGGTCATGGAACTGGGCGGCCATGCTCCGCTCATCGTCTTCGACGACGCCGGCCTCGACCGGGCGGTGGCGATCGCGATGGACGCCAAGTTCGCGACCTCCGGTCAGGATTGCCTGGCGGCCAACCGCATCTATGTCCAGCGCGGCATCCACGACGCCTTCTGCAAGGCCTATGCTGAACGGATCGAGGCGTTGAAGGTCGGCAGCGGCCTCGACGACGGCAGCGACATCGGCCCGCTGATGCACGAACGGGGCGTGGCAAAGGTCGAGGAGCAGGTGGCCGACGCGCTTTCGCGCGGCGCCCGCCTGCTCGCCGGTGGTCAGCGCGGCAAAGCCGGCCCACTTTTCTACCAGCCGACGCTGCTGGCTGACGTTCCCGCCGATGCGCTCATCATGCGCGAGGAGACGTTCGGCCCGGTCGCCGCCGTCACCCCGTTCGACAGCGAGGCGGAGGTGGTCGCGCGCGCCAACGACACCGAATACGGGCTGGTGGCCTATGTCGTGACCGAGAACGGGGCGCGCCAGCGGCGTTTGGGCCAGGCTCTCGACTACGGCATGGTCGCTATCAACCGAGTCAAGATCACCGGCGCGCCGATCCCCTTCGGCGGCGTCAAGCACTCGGGCCTCGGACGCGAAGGCTCGCGGCACGGCCTCGAAGCCTTTACCGAGCTCAAATATATCTGCCTCGATCTGGCGTGAGCCGCCCAGCACGTGGCGAGGCGAAACTGAAAAGGAGAAAAACATGCTCGAACAATCCAACGAACTCACCGCCTGGGATCGCGACCACTTCTTCCATCCCTCGACCCATATGGGCATGCACGCGCGCGGCGAGACGCCGAACCGCGTGATGGCCGGCGGCGAAGGCGTGACGATCTGGGATACGAGCGGCAGGAAGAGCCTCGACGCCTTCGCCGGCCTCTATTGCGTCAATGTCGGCTATGGCCGCCAGAAGATCGCCGACGCTATTGCGGCGCAGGCGAAGAGCCTCGCCTACTACCACGCCTATGTCGGCCACGGCACCGACGCCTCGATCCGGCTCTCCAAGATGATCATCGACCGCGCGCCCAAGGGTATGTCGAGGGTCTATTACGGCCTGTCCGGCTCCGACGCCAACGAGACCAACATCAAGCTGATCTGGTACTACAACAATGTGCTCGGCCGACCCGAGAAGAAGAAGATCATCTCGCGCTGGCGCGGCTACCACGGTTCCGGCGTGATGACCGGCTCGCTGACCGGGCTGGCCGGCTTCCACAACGCCTTCGACCTGCCGCGCGCGCCGATCCTGCACACGGAAGCGCCCTACTACTACCGGCGCGAGGACCGTTTCCAGTCCGAGGAGCAGTTCGCGCAATATTGCGCCGACCAGCTCGAAAAGCTGATCCTAGCGCAGGGGCCGGAGACCATCGCCGCCTTCATCGGCGAGCCGGTGCTGGGCACCGGCGGCATCGTGCCGCCGCCGAAGACCTACTGGCAGAAGATTCAGGCGGTGCTGAAGAAGTACGACATCCTGCTGGTCGCCGACGAGGTCGTCACCGGCTTCGGGCGTCTCGGCTCCATGTTCGGCTCCGACCACTACGGCATCCAGCCGGATCTGATCACCATCGCCAAGGGCCTGACCTCGGCCTACGCGCCGCTGTCAGGCGTCGTCGTCGGCGAGAAGGTGTGGAAGGTCCTGGTCGAAGGGTCGGACAAGCTCGGACCGATCGGCCACGGCTGGACCTATTCGGCGCATCCGATCTGCGCGGCGGCGGGCGTCGCCAATCTCGAACTGATCGACGAGATGGGGCTGGTGAAGAACGCCGGCGAGACGGGCGCCTATTTCCGGGGCGAGCTCGCCAAGGCCGTCGGCGGCCACAAGAACGTCGGCGAAGTGCGCGGCGAGGGTATGTTGGCGGCGGTGGAATTCGTCGAGGACAGGGACGACCGCACGTTCTTCGATCCCGCGAAGAAGATCGGCCCGCAGGTCGCGGCCGCGCTTGCCGAGCGCGGCGTCATCGGTCGCGCCATGCCGCAGGGCGACATCCTCGGCTTCGCGCCGCCGCTCTGCCTGACGCAGGAAGAGGCGGACATTGTCGTGGCCAAAACGGCCGAAGCAGTGAAGGCGGTCCTGGGCTGAGGCGGGTTGGGCTTTCTCAGTCTCTTCGGATCGCCTCCGCAAAAAGGGCTGCGCCATCGCATATGGAATTTTCTTCCAATGACACTGTCGCGCACCCCCACCCCTGTCCCCTCCCCACAAGGGGGAGGGAGACGCTGACACCGCTCTCTTACCCAAAACCACCAATGTCGGTGCGTGGTAGCGCTGCCACGAAATTCCCCTCCCCCTTGAGGGGAGGGGTTAGGGGTGAGGGTACTACGCCAGATGGGATAGCCCTGCCCTGTCGAGGGAGAGTTCCCTAAAAACCCTGAAAAACAAGGTAGCTGCAGACTTATGATTTCCTCGCCTCGCCTCCCCGCCGCCATGGCCGCCGTGCTGCTTACCGGTCATGGCGATCTCGACAAGCTCGTCTATCGCACCGACGTGCCGGTGCCGAAGCCCGCGCCGGGCGAAGTGGTGGTGAAGGTCAGTGCCTGCGGCATGAACAACACCGATGTCTGGGTGCGCAAGGGCGCCTACGGCACGGAGGAGGACGCCGCCGCCGTCTCCACCTGGAGACGGCAGGGCAACACGCTGACCTTTCCGCGCATCCAGGGCACCGACACAGTCGGCACCATCGCGGCGGTCGGCGAGGGCGTGCCGGCTTCCCGCATCGGTGAGCGGGTGATGGTCGATTTCTCCATCTACAACCGCGACGACGATTCGCTGGCCGACATCGACTATATGGGCCACGGCCGCGACGGCGGTTATGCCGAGTACCAGGCGCTGCCGGCCGAGAACGCCCATGTCGTCAACACCGATCTCACCGACATCGAGCTCGCCACCTTCTGCTGCGCCTACCTGACCGGCGAACAGATGCTGGAGCGCGCGGCGCTGAAAGAAGGCGAACGCGTGCTGGTGACGGGCGCGTCGGGTGGCGTCGGCTCGGGCATCGTGCAGCTTGCCCGCGCCCGCAGCGCCATTCCCTACGCGGTGGTCGGCAAGGGCAAGGAGCAGGCGCTTCTCGACATCGGCGCGGAGGCCGTGATCACGCGCGGCACGCCCGACCTGATCGGTGCGGTCAACGAGGCGACCGGCGGCAAGCCGATCGACGTGGTGGCCGACCTGGTCGGCGGCGCGATCTTCAACGACCTATTGCGCATCCTGAGGCCCGAAGGCCGTTACACCACCGCCGGCGCCATCGCCGGTCCGGTCGTGCAGCTCGACCTCAGGACCATGTACCTGAAGCAGTTGCAGCTCAACGGCTCCAGCCAGGGCACGCGCGCCGATTTTCGCCGCATCGTGCGCTATATCGAGGAAAAGAAGATTCGCCCGCTGGTCGGCGGGGTCTACAGGCTCTCCGATTTCCATCGCGCGCAGACCGACTTCATGGCGAAGGATTTCGTCGGCAAGCTGGTGGTGGTTCCCGACGCGGTCGCTGGATAGCGGAAATCCGCCCTTCCGGCCGGGACAGGATCGCTTCGGCGGCAGCCTTCCGAGCAGTTTGTTAACAGGTATCGGCTAAAGGTCGATTGGATCAACCCAATCGCCCTGCCATGGCGCACTTGACCTTCGATGAGTGCCGATTGCCGGAGCCGCCGATGCCCGACAAGCCTCATCACAGCGCGGAGACGGCCGACCCGGACGCCGGATTCGGCGCACCGGCCGGCGTCGTCGTCCTCGGCGGCGCACATGGCACGCTGGCGCTGGCGCGCAGCCTGGGCCGCAAGGGCGTGCCGGTGTGGCACGTGTCCAACGACACGCCACTGCCGGCATGGTCGCGCTACCTGGCGGGGCACAGCGAATGGGCCGGCCCCGATTCAGGCGGCGCCCGCGCCTTTCTCACCGAACTTGCCGGCACGGAGGGCCTCAAGGGCGCACTGCTCGTTCCCGGCGGGGACGGGGAGGTCCGCTTCCTTTCCCAATCGGCCGACATGCTGTCGAAAAACTACCGCGTCATGCTGCCGCCTTGGGAACGGCTGAAATGGCTGTGCGAGAAGCCCCTGCTCTATCGCCGCGCGGAGGAGCTCGGGATCGACATCCCGCCGACCTACCGCTTCGGCTCGCTGGACGAGGCCGCGGCCGCCGATATCCGGTTCCCGGTAGTGTTGAAGCCCAATATGGGCGGCGGCGACAACCGTTTCTCGCGCGCCAAGGTGGTGCGCGCCGACGACCGCGCCGGCTTCACGGACGCCTATCGCGACGCGGTCGGACAGATCGGGATCGAGAACGTGGTGGTGCAGCAGCTCGTTCCGGGCGGCGGCGAATGCCAGTTCTCCTACGCGGCGCTGTGGCTGGACGGAGCGCCGGTGGCCGAGTTCACGGCGCGGCGCGGCCGGCAATATCCGGTCGATTTCGGCTACACCTCGACCTTTGTCGAAATCGTCGCGGAGCCGGAACTGGTGGAGGTGTCGCGGCTCCTGCTCGCCTCCAGCGCCTATCACGGTCTCGTCGAGATCGAATACAAGCGCGATCCGCGCGACGGCAGGCTGAAGCTGCTCGACGTCAATCCGCGCTGCTGGTCATGGATGAGCCTCGCCGCGGCCGCAGGATGCGATCTCGGCGGGCTGATGTGGGACGCGATCAGGGGATTTCCGGTCGAGCGCCCGCAGGCCCGCATCGGAACGGCCTGGATGTATCTGGTGCGAGACATGGTCGCGGCGGCGGTGCTGGCTTCGCGCGGCAAACTTCGCCCCGGCGATTATCTGAAGTCCTTCCCACGTGTCGGAAGCTGGGCGACGTTCGCGGGCGACGATCCCGTGCCGGGACTGATCGACATCCCGCTCACGGCCTGGCGCGTGCTGACGCGCCGCATCCTGCGCTGACCGGGCGGCGGCCGTGGGCTTGAAGAACAGGATCAAGCGGTTCGCCATCCAAGGCGGGTTGGAGGCCGTGGCGCTCACCCGCGCCTGGAACGCATGGCCGGCGGCTGGCGGGCGCGGCGTCCTCTTCACGCTGCACCATGTCCGCCCCGCCGAAACCAAAACATACGATCCCAATGCATTACTGTCGGTGACGCCGCAGTTCCTCGACGAGGCGATCCTGGCGGCGCTCGACAGCGGCCTCGTTCCGGTCGCGCTGGAGGACCTGCCGGCGCTGCTCGCCGACCCGTCCGACAAACGCCGCTTCATCTCCTTCACCCTCGACGACGGCTATCGCGACAATGCCGACCACGCCGCGCCCGTCTTTCGTCGGCATGGCGTATCCTACACCATCTTCATCACCAAGGGCTTCGTCGAGCGCACCCGCTCGCTGTGGTGGGAGACAGCGGAGGAGTTGATCACGAAGGCGCCGACGATGAGATTCGATTTCGGCGACGGCGTCGAAACCATCGCGATGGAAACGCCGGCCGGGAAGACGGCAGCCTTCGAGCGCATCAGCACCTTTATCCAGACCGGCGACGAGGACGCAAGGATCGCGGCGCTCGACGCCGCCGCGCGCGCGCAGGGCATCGAGCCGCTCGCCATCACCGACCGGCTGGTCATGGACGCCGGCGAACTGAGCGCACTGGCCAAGGACCCGTTGGCGCGGTTCGGCGCGCATACGCTGACCCATGTGGCGCTCGCCCGTGTCGACGGGGCGAGACTGCGTGAAGAGATTTCGGGATCGGCGGACGCCGTTGAATCCTATGTCGGCAAGCGCCCGACCACCTTCGCCTACCCTTACGGGTTTCCAGCCGCCGTGGGCGAACGCGAATTCGAGGTGCTGAAGGCCTTGGGATTCCGTGTCGGCGTGACCACGCAGCCCGGCGTGCTCGGGCCGTGGAGCGTCGAGCGGCCGACGGCGATCGCCCGCGTGTCGCTCAACGGCCTCTACCAGAAGAAGCGCTACGTGAAGGCGCTGATCTCCGGCATTCCGTTCCGGTTGATGTAGGCTTACGCGCTCCGGCTGGCCGGATCGAAGCGGAACACGGCGTAGTCGATTCGGCGCACCGCGTCGAAAAATCCGGGCATGCGCGGGACGGCCAACTCCTCGAACATGCCGCTCGCGCGGATCGCCGGGCGCGCCCAGTCGATCGCCTGATGGCTGGAACTGCCATAGACCACGAAGCAGCGGCGCGGCGTTTCGCGTAGCGACGCGACAAGGTTGTCGAGCACCGTGTCGAAGACATCCTTCGAGAAAGGATTGTAGAAGTAGACCACCAGCGGCGTGTCGGGAAAGGCGTAGGCGGCAGCATCGCCTTCCACCACAAACAGCGTGCGGCACATCTGCGAAGGGCTGCGATAGGCCGCGATATTGCGGCGGGCGATTGCCACCAGCTCGCGCGCGAACTCGACGCCGACGATGGCCTTGAACGGATAGTGCGAGGCCAGTAGCAGGGTGCGCGACTTGCCCGAGCCGATGTCGATGAAAGTGGCGTCCGATAGGTCGCGCGGCAGGTTTTTCATGATGAAGCCGAACGACTTCGGCGAAGTGCAGACGCACTCGTTGCCCTTGTCGCGATTTGGCCCGACGACGTCCAGCATGGCGAGCTGGATGGAGCCGGCCGTATCGACGCCGTGGGCACGGTCCCATCGCCGCGCCAGCCGGTCGGCTATCATGTGGCGAACGTTGCGGCCGACGAAGCGCGCGCTTTCGCGCAAGCCGTGCTGTCGAACGAGACGGAAGGGCTCCATCGGACCGCGCTCGCGCAGGACGGCAAGCGCGCGGCCGAGGCGTCCGCTCGATCGGTCGTAGACGCCCTGCCTGTCCTGGCGGCCGGTCATCGCCATCCGCTCTCCCTCTGGTCGGCTTCGCGCACCTGTCGCCTGGCGCCCTGTTTCATGTCGCACCACGCAGCACACCGGCGCGTAGCTTCAGCCGTCCGGCCAGATCGACGATGGCGCGGCGAGCGGGCGGCTCCAGGAAGGCCGCGATCAGCCAGGCGACGAAAAGCAGCGCCGCAACCAGCAGGGCGAAGACGAGCCACCGGTTGCCGGCATCGGCGAAGCGGGTGAAGACGGCATAGCCGATGTGCTGATGCAGCAGGTAGAGGGGATAGGTCAGCGCGCCGAACCCGTAAGCGAGTGCCGGACGGATCGGCAGGACCGGAGTCAATGCGGCCAGCGCCACCGCGCCGCAGGCCAGCGGCGCCATCAGCGCTACACCCCATGCGGGGCGCACCACGCCATAGTCGGCGACCATGCGCGGCTCGATGACGAAGGTTGCGGCGATCCCCCATGCCAGCGACAGAACCAGTAGCACGGCCGTGCGGCCATCAAGCCGCCGGCGGGCGTGATAGAGCACCAGGCCGAAGGAGAAGAAACCGGAATATTCGGTGATGAAGAGCTTCGTCACCGCGCCCGAATGAAGGAAAAATTCGTTGGCGGCCGACAGCGCCAGCCAGGCGAGCACCGCGATACGCCAGCCGCTGCGGAACCAGCCGGCGCAGAGCAGCAGGAACACCCAGCCGTAGAAGACGATCTCGTAGACGATGGTCCAGTAGGCGCCGTCCATGAAAGGCTGCCCGGCGAGCCGCGAGACGATGATGAACTGCGCCAGCCATTGCGGCACCGTCGGCGTCGGGATGCCGGCGACAGGCCAGGCCAGCAGCACCAGCGCGGTAACGGTCGCGCATGTCACGAAAGTCGGCCAGAGCCGAGCGACCCGGCCCGCCGCGAAATCATAAGCCGAGCGGTTTTCCGCCGACAGCGCGATCACGTAGCCGGAGATGGCGAAGAAGACGAGTAGGCCGGTGTCGCACCACATGGCGACGGGCGCCAGTTCGGGAAAGCCGACGCCGTCGCCCTCACTTGAGATCGCCATGCGGAAGCCGTAGTGGAACAGCAGCACCATCGCGGCCGAGAACAGCCGCAGCAGGTCGAGATTGTAGAGGCGCGTCGCGGATCGGGACTGCATCGGGCTCGTTCGGCTCACCGTCGGCCGGCGGCCGATCGTTTCACAGGCTAGCCCGGAACGCCCTTAGAATTCCTTGACCGGCAAGGTAAAACTTGTGCGAACGGGCGCGCTCAAACGCCCTCGACCAGCACGATCTCGCCGTCGGCTACCTGTTGGCGGATAGCGGCGGCGCGCTGGTATTCCGGCGAATGGTAGCAGTCGCTGGCGACCTGGAGCGTCTCGAACTCGATGACGACATTGCGCGCGCGGCCCTCTCCCTCGGCCTTCTCGTGCGCGCCGCCGCGCGCCAGGAACCTGGCGCCGTATTTGTCGAAGGCGATCTTGGAGGCGGCGACATAGTCCTTGTATTTTTCAGCGTCGCGCACATCGACGCGGGCAATCCAGTATCCTTTCGGCATGTCTTCTCCTCCGGTTCGATCGTTGTCCCTTGACGGGATCGTCGCGGTCTCAGGCCGCGTACATTTCTTCCAATATGGCCTCGGCGGCGGCGCGGCGGTCGGGCGCGGCGACGATCGGGCGGCCGACGACGAGGTGGCTGGAGCCGTTGCGGATCGCCTCGCCGGGCGTGACGACGCGGCGCTGGTCGCCACGCGCGGAGCCGGCCGGACGAATGCCCGGCGTCACCACGGCCATGTCCGGGCCGACGATCTTGCGCACGGCCGCCGCCTCCTCGGCCGAGCAGACCACGCCGCCCATGCCGGCATGCAGCGCCTGTTCGGCGCGGCGCAGCACCAGCGTGTGCGGATCGTACTCGTAGCCGGCGTCGATGACGTCGCGCTCGTCCATCGAGGTGAGCACGGTGACGCCGAGCAGAGTGAGGTCGCTGCCGCGCGCGGCCTCGACCGCCGCCTTCATCGCCTTCGGATAGGCGTGGATGGTCAGCATGGTCATGCCCATCTTGACGATGTTCTCGACGCCCTTGGCTACGGTGTTATCGATGTCGAGCAGCTTCATGTCGAGGAAGACATTGGTTCCGCCGCGCGCCAGGTCGCGGGCGAAATCCAAACCGCCCGCAAAGGCGAGCTGGTAGCCGATCTTGTAGAAACGCGCGACACCGTCGAGCTGGCGCACTACCGCCTCGGCGTCCTTCACGGTCGGCACGTCCAGCCCGACGATCAGGCGCTCGTGCATCGAGCCGGCCGTCACGGGACCCGCGTCGACAGAAGGTGCGAGGTTTCCAGCAGCGTGCGGCATAGGTACTCCATCGAGTGTTGCATGCGTTCGTCGGTGAAGGCGCCGTCTTCGCCGAAGGCGCTGTCGCCGTCCGGCACAGAGCATTCCGGCGCCACGACTTCCATCTGGCAGCGCACCAGAACGGCGCGCAGATGATTGATGGCGCGAATGCCGGCGAACCGCCCCTGCGAAGACGAGCAGAGGCCGGTCGGCTTGCCGGCCAGCGGCCGAAACGGCTTGCCGGCGTCAGTGCGAACCCGGCTGATCCAGTCGACCGCGTTCTTGAGCAGCGGCGGAATCGAGCCATTGTATTCCGGCGTGGCGATCAGGACACCGTCATGCGCGGCGATCTGGCGGGCGAGGCGCATCGCGTTTTCGGGAATGCCCTTTTCCCTTTCCAGATCCTGGTCGATGATCGGCAAGGAATAGTCCTGCAGGGAAATGCGCGTCACCTCCCCGCCGAGGACGGCAAGGGTCTTCTGGGCAATGTCAGCCGTCCTGCCGCTGAAAGCGCCAACACGGTTCGAGCCGGCGAAGACGAGAATCCTGGGAATGGACGGCATCGGTGCTCCTCTCCCACCTATAGGCGAAGCATCGGCCGAATCAAGCGGGCTTCAGTGCGGACGGCGCCGGTAGACCCAGAGCTGCGTCGGCGGGATGTTGCGGACGATGAAGTCGAAATGCTTGACCTCATAATCGCCTCGCCCTGGCGGAATGGGCGAGAGAGGGCCGTAAGTGAGTTGCACCACCGGCCTGCCTTCGGGAATGCGCGTGAGCAGGCTTTCCAGATAGGCGATGCGCTGAGCCACCGGAAAATTGAGGAGCGGCACGGCCGAAATCACCGCATCGAAGGTCAGGTCGCGATGGTCCCCGAGAGCTGCCGAGAGATTGAAGGCATCGCCTTCGATCACGTTGACGCCGGGATAGAGCCGGCGCAGGTGCCGGACGAACTCGGGGGAATATTCCAGCGCGTAAAGATCGGCCGGCTTCACGCCGCGCGCGAGGATGGCGCGGGTGATGACGCCCGTGCCCGGGCCGACCTCCAGCACCGGCAGGCCGGAGGCCGGATCGATCACCGAGGCCATCTTGCGCGCCGTGACGGAACTGGTCGGTATGATGGAGCCCACGGCCTTCGGCCTGTCGATCCAGCCCTTGAAGAATTTCAGCTCGTCGTCGAACTTTTCGGCGAGCGCCTTCTTCAAACCGTGACTGCGTGCCATCAGCGACTCTCTTTCTCCATCCCCCGCGCGTTCCTTAGCAGTTGACGCGAGGGGAGCAATAGAGAAGCGACATAATAGGTCGCGGACAAGACAGTTTTTGACACTACCGGCCGTCGCCGAAGGACTCGAAGAAATCCTTCATCCGGCTGAAGAAGCCGCTGGACTGCGGCGAATTTTCCTTGGACGAGAGCTGCTCGAATTCCTCGAGGAGCTCGCGCTGGCGCCTTGTGAGGTTCTGCGGCGTTTCCACCGCGGTCTGGATGTAGAGATCGCCGACATTCGGCTGGCGCAGGACCGGCATGCCCTTGCCCTTGAGGCGGAACTGACGGCCGTTCTGCGTGCCTTCCGGCACCTTCACGCGGGTCTGGGTGCCGTCGAGCGTCGCCACCTCGAAGGAGCCGCCGAGGGCGGCCGTGGTCATCGAGATCGGCACCTTGCAATAAAGATCGGCGCCGTCGCGCTGGAAGAACTCGTGCGGCTTGACCGACAGGAAGATGTAGAGATCGCCTGACGGCCCGCCGCGCAGGCCGGCCTCGCCCTCGTTGGCGAGGCGGATGCGGGTGCCGTCCTCGATGCCTGCCGGAATGTTGACCGAGAGCGACCGCTCCTCGGTGACGCGGCCCTGGCCGGCGCATTTCGGGCACGGGTCCTTGATGGTCTGGCCGCGGCCCTGGCACTGCGGGCAGGTCCGTTCGATGGAGAAGAAGCCCTGGCTGGCGCGCACCTTGCCGTGGCCGTGGCACATCGAGCAGGTGACCGGCTGGGTGCCGGGCTTGGCGCCGGTGCCGGAGCACTCGTCGCAGGAGACCGAGGCCGGCACATGAATCTGCGCGGTCTTGCCGGCGAAAGCCTCTTCCAGCGAGATTTCCATGTTGTAGCGAAGATCGGCACCGCGCTCACGGCCGCCGGAAGAGCGGCGGCGACCGCCGCCCATCATGTCGCCGAAGATGTCCTCGAAGATGTCGGCGAAGCCGCCGGCCGCGAAGCCGTGCGCGGCGCCGTTCATGCCGCCATGCTCGAAGGCGGCATGGCCGAAGCGGTCATAGGCGGCGCGCTTCTGCGGGTCCTTGAGGCACTCATAAGCCTCGTTGATTTCCTTGAACTTGTGCTCGCAGGCGTGATCGCCCGGATTGCGGTCGGGATGGAACTGCATGGCGAGCTTGCGAAAAGCCGACTTGAGTTCCTTTTGATCGGCGCCCTTCTGGACCCCGAGCGTCTCGTAGAAATCCGCTTTCATGAATTCGTCCCGGTTCCGAAGCCGGAAGGCCCCTTATGGCCAATGTCTTCGAGCATTGTTGCCACCAGTCGCTTTTAAAAGACTGGCCTCCGATTTAGGCATCAAGCGGCTGCCATGCCAGACCCCGCCAGTGTTTTGCCGCCTTTTTTCGATGAAGTTTGCAAAAAAGCCCGGCCTGCGCCGGGCTTTTCGCTGTTCGTGGCCGTCCGGCTGGGTCAGGCGGACTTCTTCTTGTCGTCGTCGTCGAGCTCTTCGAAGTCGGCGTCGACCACGTCGGAGTCCTTGGCCGCGTCCGCCTTGGCGTCAGCCTCGGCCGCCTCGGTCTGCTGGGCCTCGTACATGGCCTGGCCGAGCTTCATCGAGGCTTCGGCGAGCGTCTGGCTCTTGGCTTCGATATCGGCAGGATCGTCGCCTTCGGTCGCCGTCTTGAGAGCCGCTATGGCGTCGGAGATGGCGGTGCGATCGGCCTCGGAAACCTTGTCGCCATAGTCCTTCAGCGACTTCTCGGCCGAATGGACCAGAGCCTCGGCCTGGTTGCGGGCCTCGACCAGAGCCTTGCGCTTCTTGTCGCTCTCGGCGTTGGCCTCGGCGTCCTTCACCATCTTGTCGATGTCGGCGTCGGACAGGCCGCCCGAAGCCTGGATGCGGATCTGGTGCTCCTTGCCGGTGCCCTTGTCCTTGGCCGAGACGTTGACGATGCCGTTGGCGTCGATGTCGAAGGTGACCTCGATCTGCGGCACGCCGCGCGGTGCGGGCGGGATGCCGACAAGGTCGAACTGGCCGAGCAGCTTGTTGTCGGCCGCCATCTCGCGCTCGCC
Source organism: Mesorhizobium hunchu (assembly GCF_040081975.1). Taxonomy (NCBI): domain Bacteria; kingdom Pseudomonadati; phylum Pseudomonadota; class Alphaproteobacteria; order Hyphomicrobiales; family Phyllobacteriaceae; genus Mesorhizobium; species Mesorhizobium hunchu. Next base: position 48,080 of record NZ_JBEBMG010000009.1, on the reverse strand, counting down.
CTGGAATACGCGGATCGTGACCGCGTTCTGGTTGTCCTCCGCGGTCGAGAAGGTCTGACCCTTCTTGGTCGGAATGGTCGTGTTGCGCTCGATGAGGCGCGTGAACACGCCGCCCAGCGTCTCGATGCCGAGCGACAGCGGCGTCACGTCGAGCAGCAGAACATCCTTGACGTCGCCCTGCAGGACGCCAGCCTGAATGGCGGCGCCGAGCGCGACGACCTCATCGGGATTGACGCCCTTGTGCGGCTCCTTGCCGAAGAACTGCTTCACGACTTCCTGGACCTTCGGCATACGGGTCTGGCCGCCGACGAGGACCACTTCGTCGATCTGCCCGGCCTGAAGGCCGGCATCCTTGAGCGCTGCCTTGCAGGGCGCGATCGTCCGCTGCACCAGATCATCGACCAGCGTCTCGAACTTGGCGCGGGTCAGCTTCAGCGTCAGGTGCTTCGGACCCGAAGCATCGGCCGTAATGAAGGGCAGGTTGATCTCCGTCTGCGCCGAGGACGACAGCTCGATCTTGGCCTTCTCGGCGGCCTCCTTGAGGCGCTGAAGGGCCAGCTTGTCGTTCTTCAGGTCGATGCCCTGTTCCTTCTTGAACTCGTCCGCCAGGTATTCGACGAGGCGCATGTCGAAATCCTCACCGCCGAGGAAGGTGTCGCCGTTGGTCGACTTCACCTCGAACACGCCGTCGCCGATCTCGAGGATCGAGATGTCGAAGGTGCCGCCGCCAAGGTCATAAACGGCGATGGTCTTGCCGTCCTTCTTGTCGAGGCCGTAGGCGAGCGCGGCCGCGGTCGGTTCGTTGATGATGCGCAGGACTTCCAGGCCGGCGATCTTGCCGGCGTCCTTGGTGGCCTGACGCTGGGCGTCGTTGAAATAGGCCGGAACGGTGATGACAGCCTTCTCGACCTTCTCGCCGAGATAGCTTTCCGCCGTCTCCTTCATTTTCTGCAGGATCATCGCCGAAATCTGCGAGGGCGAATACTTCTTGCCGTCGGATTCGACCCAGGCGTCGCCGTTGTCGCCCTTGACGATCTTGTAGGGGACAAGCTTCTTGTCCTTCTCCGTCACCGGATCGTCGTAGCGGCGGCCGATCAGGCGCTTGACCGCGAAGATGGTGTTTTCGGGGTTGGTGACCGCCTGGCGCTTGGCCGGCTGGCCGACAAGGCGCTCGCCGTCGGAAGTGAAAGCCACGATCGAGGGCGTGGTGCGCGCGCCTTCCGCGTTTTCGATGACCTTGGCGTCCTTGCCGTCCATGACGGCGACGCAGGAATTGGTCGTTCCCAGATCGATGCCGATTACTTTAGCCATTTTGTCGTTCTCTCCTTCAAGCAGGCTTTCAGGACCCTGTCAGGCGTTCCGGCGAAAGCCCCTGTTCACAAGAATTCCGCAGCGTGCCATGCGTTCCGCACAGCCCCTGCGGTTGTGCGGCGTATATAAGAACAGGCCCATGGGAGCGCAAGCGTTCTGCGCCGGATTTGCAGGATCGCGGCAGTCCTCGCGAAGACCCCTACAGAGCTTTGGCCGCCGCCCGTCCCGCGGCACGGCCGGAAAAGATGCAGCCGCCGAGAAAGGTGCCTTCGAGCGCGGCGTAGCCGTGCATGCCGCCACCGCCGAAGCCGGCCGCCTCGCCCGCCGCGTAAAGGCCGGAGACCGGCTTGCCGTCCGCACCAAGCACGCGGCTGTCGAGATCGGTCTCCAGTCCGCCCAGCGTCTTGCGGGTCAGGATGTTGAGGCGCACCGCGACCAGCGGCCCGTTGGCGGGATCGAGAATCTTGTGCGGCCTCGCTGTGCGGATCAGCCGGTCGCCGAGATAGTTGCGCGCGCCGCGCAGCGCGACGATCTGCGCATCCTTCGAGAAAGGATTGTCGAGCTGCATGTCGCGGGCGCGGATTTCCCGCTCGATCCTGTCCGGGGCAAGAAGCGGCTCCCCGCCGGCCAGCACGTTCATCCGCTCGACCAGTCGGGTCAGGTCGCGCTCGACGATGAAATCCTCACCTTTCTCCATAAAGGCCCTGACAGGGCCGGGGATGCCGCTGGTGGCGCGGCCTAGTACCTGCCGCCAGCTCTTTCCCGTGAGATCCGGATTCTGCTCGGACCCCGATAGGGCGAATTCCTTGCGGATGATCTTCTCGGTCAGGACGAACCAGGAATGGTCGTGGCCGGTCTTCCGCAGATGCGCCAGCGTGGCGAGCGTGTCGAAGCCCGGATAGAGCGGCGGCGGCAGGCGCCTGCCGGTCGCGTCCAGCCAGATCGAGGAGGGGCCGGGCAGGATACGGATGGCGTGGTCGGTCCAGACCGGCGCCCAGTTCCTGATCCCCTCGACATAATGCCACATACGGTCGCGGTTGATGAGATGGCCGCCGGCCTGTTCGGCGATGCCCAGCATCCGTCCATCGACATGGTCCGGCACGCCGGTGATCATTCGCTTCGGCGGCGCGCCGAGCCGCACCGGCCAGTTTGCCCGCACCAGATCATGATTGGCGCCGATGCCGCCGGAGGCCACGATGACGACCGGGGCGTTCAGCTCGAAGTCGCCGGTGACAGTGCGGGAGCTCTTGCGGCCGCGCTCGACGTCGCTGGCTTCGAGCATGGTGCCGCACACGCCCGTGACCGTGCCGCCGCTGGTAACGATCTCATTGACGCGATGCCGGAAACGGAAGGCGAGCCGGCCCGCCTTCTCGGCCTCGCGGGCGCGGGCCACGAACGGCTCCAGCACGCCCGGTCCCGTGCCCCAGGTGATGTGGAAGCGCGGCACGGAATTGCCGTGACCCGACGCGTTGGTGCCGCCGCGCTCCGCCCAGCCGACCACCGGAAAGAATTTTACGCCCCGCGCCGCCAACCACGCCCTTTTTTCGCCGGAAGCGAAATCGACATAGGCTTCGGCCCATTTCCGCGGCCAGGCATCCTCCGGCCGGTCGAAGGCGGCCGTGCCCAGCCAGTCGGACAGCGCCAGTTCGTGCGAGTCACGGATGCGCATACGCCGCTGCTCGGGCGAATCGATCAGGAAGAGCCCGCCGAAGGACCAGAACGCCTGTCCGCCCAGCGACTGTTCCGGCTCCTGGTCGAGGATGACGGCCTTGCGTCCGGCATCGACAAGCTCGCAGGCAGCGACCAGGCCGGCCAGACCGGCACCGACGATGATGGCGTCGGCGTTCCGGCTCATGTCGAAACAGCCAGTTTTGGCAGGAATTTCCCACCACCCCTCAGAGGGGAGGGGAAGCTGCCGCACATCAAGTCCCCCTCCCCTTTGAGGAGAGGGGTCAGGCGTGGGGATATATTCAGGCCGCGTCGCATGTCAGTTGAATGTACTAGACTCTCTCCCAGCCATCCTTCTCGCCGGCACGGAAGATCGCATCGATCATCTTCTGGTTGAGGATCGACTCCTCCAGCGTGAAGACACTGTCCTCGCCGCCGGAAGCCGCCCGGGCGAAAGTCTCGACCTCCAGCCGGTATTGCTGGGTGCCGGGAAAGCGGAAGACCTGCGCCTGCGTATGGTTCTGGTTGAAGAGTTCCACGCGATGGTCGTCATAAAGGCCGGCGTTGAAGGGAGAGGCGACCTGGATGAACCCCTCGTCGCCGTGGAAGACCATCGATTGGCGCGCCGCCATCTGGGTGGAGAGATAGAACGACAGTTCGAAACCGTCGAAGTCGGCGCGGATCGAGGAATAAATATCGGTTCCGAATTTCTGATCCCGCTCGATCGTCGCCTGCACGCGGACCGGCTCCTTTCCCGTGGCGAAACGGGTCGAGACCGTCGGATAGACCCCGATGTCGGGCAGCGCGCCACCGCCGAGATCGAGCTTGTTGCGCATGTTGCCCGGATCGACATTGTAATAGCTAAAGGCGCCCTGCACATGGCGCAGGCGGCCGATGGCCCCCGACCGGATCAGCTCGCGCACCTTGATCCATTGCGGGTGATAGACGACCATGAAAGCCTCGCATACCAGCACCTTGTGCCGGTCGCGCAGCCCGATGAGCGGCTCGATGTCGCCGGCCTTCAGTGCCAGCGGCTTTTCCACCAGCACATGCTTGCCGGCTTCGATGGCCCTTGCGGTCCATTCGACATGCTGGGACGTCGGCAGCGGGATGTAGACGCCGTCCACCGCGTCCGAGGCCAGCAATTCATCATAGGAACCGAAAGCATGCGGCGCGCCGAAGCGGTCGGCCAGTGCCCGGGCCTTGGCGGGATCTCGGCTGGCAACGGCCGAAAGCACGCCGTTTTCGGCATCGGCGATAGCCGGCAGCACATGTTCGCGCCCGATCTTAGCCGTCGACAGAACACCCCAACGGAACATCTTTTTCTCCCTGCATTTGCATCCTGCGAAGGTGTGCCTGAAATCGGCAGGAATGCCAATGGCAAGGGAGGAAGCGTCAGCCGCGATGGCCGGACAGCGTCATGTCGAAATCGACCACATTGGAATAGATCGGCGTCCCGACATCCATGCCGTAACGCGAGCGCAGCACCTTGCCGACCACATGGAACAAGATCCTGCCGCCCTTCAGGGCAACCAGTTCCGCGGTGAATTTTTCAGTGCCGTTCCTGCCGCGCGCCGCGAGCTGGCCTTCTATCGTCGCGCTCGCTGCGCCGCTGCGCCGGACCGATGTCGAGCGGAAGCGGATTTCCGACGCATTGGCGGCATCGAACACGGCGTCCGAGCGCAGGAAACTGTCGACCCGGCCCTGGCCCGTCATGACGCTCGCCGGATAGATGGTGATGTCGACCGACGAGCGGCCGGCATCGCGATCGTCGATCCGGATGGATCCCTTGAAACGAGCGAAGCGGCCCTTCAGGGCGCCGCCGGCCGCATTGGCGATGGAAAAGCGGATGGAGGAATTGCCGTCGATGGCATAGCGCCCGGCGGCGTCGCCAAGCGAGACGGCGCCGGCAGCCGGTTGCGAAAACATCAGGCACACGAGGGCTGTCAGCGCCGCTGCCATGAAACGGGACCCCTGCATGCCAGATACTCCTTTTCAAGCGTGTATTCGTTCGTCAACGACGGCGGGGGCCGCTTCATTCCCGGCCGCGAAACCTGTGCACGAGCGACGGCGCGATCATGCGCGAGAGCACGCCGTCACGACGCCAGACGCCGTGCCAGAGCGCGGCGGTGGCATGGACGGCCACCAGGGCGATGCCGGCCCAAGCCAGACAGTCGTGGATCCGCGCCCAGAAGGCCTCGGCCGCGTCGGTCCTGATCAGAGGCAGATCCGGCATGACGAAGAGATTGAACGGGACGGACGGAATATCGAGCACCGAGGCCGACACCAACGCCCAGCCGGTCAGGGGAACCGCGATCTGGAATCCATAGAGCGCGGTGTGGGCAAGCCGGGCCGCCGTGCGTTCGACCCGGCCATTTGAAACAGGCGCGGGCGTCGGATTGCCGAGCCGCCAGCCCGTCCGCATCAAAACCAGGCCGAGCAGCAGGAAGCCGCAGGATTTGTGCCATTGGATCAGCTCGAAGGCGAGGCGCTGGCTGGCGACGCGCTCCATCGTCAGGCCGAGCGCGAACTGCCCGACGAAGAGAACCGCGACCAGCCAGTGAAAGAGGATGGCCGGCCAGCCATAACGGTTGGAGGTGTTGCGGATCAGGATCGTCATCAGCGGCAAACGTCCGCCGCATGTTCTTTCTTCCCGGCCAATGCAGTACGGACCCGGCTGGCCCCGTGGACCAATCATTCGGCAGCGGCTTGTCTCGAACCGGCCGACGCAGGCACTATCTATCCTCGACCACAGCAGGGAAGCCGCCATGAAATCGCGAAAGCTTGGAACTGAACTGGCCATCAGCGCCGTCGGCCTCGGCTGCATGGGCATGAGCCACGCCTATGGCGGGCAGGACGAGGCCGATGCGATCCGCACGCTTCATCGCGCCGTCGAGCTCGGCGTCAGCCTGTTCGACACGGCGGAAGTCTATGGCCCGTTCACCAACGAGGCGCTGGTCGGCAAAGGGCTGAAACCTTTCCGCGACAAGGTCGCGATCGCCACAAAGTTCGGCTTCAACATCGTCGAAAGCGAGGACGGGCCGAAGCAGGTGCCGGGCCTGAACAGTCGCCCCGACCATGTGCGTGCCGTCGCCGAGGCGTCGCTGAAGCGGCTCGGGGTGGAGGTGATCGACCTTCTCTACCAGCACCGGGTCGATCCGGACGTGCCGATCGAGGAGACGGTCGGCGCGATGGCCGATCTGGTGCGCGAGGGCAAGGTGCGCGCGCTCGGCCTGTCGGAGGCGGGCGTCGCCACGATCCGCAGGGCGCATGCCGTGCACCCTATCGCCGCCGTGCAGAGCGAATACTCCCTGTGGACGCGCGATCCCGAGGGCGGCGTTCTCGACGTCTGCCGCGAGTTGGGCATCGGTTTCGTGCCGTTTTCACCGCTCGGGCGCGGTTTCCTTGCCGGCGCGATCCGTTCCGCCGACCAGCTTGGCGACAAGGATTTCCGGCGTGGCCTGCCGCGCTTCGAGGAGGAGAACATCCGCCGCAACCTGGCGGCCGTGGAGAGGCTGGAGCAGCTTGCGGCGAAGAAGGGCAAGACGGCCGCGCAACTGGCGCTCGCCTGGGTGCTGGCGCAGGGCGACTTCATCGTTCCGATCCCCGGCTCGCGCAAGATCGCCAATCTGGAGGCGAATGTCGAGGCGGCAAGCGTCGCGCTGAGCGACGATGAGATCGCCGAGATCGGCGCGCTGGTCACGCCCGACACGGTCGCCGGCAAGCGCTACGCAGCGGCGGCGATGGCGCAGACGAACGGGTGAGCGCTTGAGGGGTTAGCCTCGCAGCACGCCGCCTGTCTGCTTGCCGACATTGTCGACGATGCGCCTGGCGAGCGCCTCGAAATCCTCGTCTGTGAGCGTGCGCTCGGTCGGCTGGATGGCGACCTCGATGGCGACCGACTTCTTGTCGGAGCCGAGCGCCGCGCCCTCGAAAACGTCGAAGACATTGACGCCGGTGATCAGTTTCTTGTCGGCGGCAAGCGCGGCCCTGGTCAGCGCACCGGCTTCCACTGTCCTGTCGACCACGAAGGCGAAGTCGCGCTTCACCGCCTGGAACGGCGACAGGTCCAGCCTAGGCTTCGTTTTCGTCGCCTTGGCCTTCGGCTCCGGCACGGCATCGACGAAAACCTCGAAACCGCACAGGGGGCCGCTGACATCGAGCCCTTCCAGTGTCCTGGGATGGAACTCGCCGAAATGGCCGAGCACGAGTTTCGGACCGAGTTTTATCAGGCCGGAGCGGCCGGGATGATACCAGTCCGGCGCGCCCGTCTCGATCTGCAGCCGATCGACCGGCGCGCCGCAGGCTTCGAGCGCTGCGATCGCATCGGCCTTGGCGTCGAAGACGCCGACCGGGGCGGCGTTGCCGTCCCAGTCGCGACCGCTGCCGGTGAGCCCCGCGGTGCCGCGCCGCACGCCGGCGGCGACACGGCGCTGCCCTTGCGGCGTATCGTTCTCATAGGTGCCGGAAACCTCGAACAGCGCGACGTCGCCATAGCCGCGATCGGCGTTGCGCCGGGCGGCGGCGATCAGTCCTGGCAGCAGCGAGGGCCGCATGTCGGACATGTCGGCGGCGATCGGGTTGGCGAGCTTCAACTCGGGCCTGCCGCCGCCGAACAGTTCGGCGTGCCTTGCCGGAATGAACGACCATGTCAGCGCCTCCATCATGCCGCGTGCGGCAAGCGCGCGCCTGGCAGCGCGGGTTCGCACCTGCAGTGTGGTCAGGATTTTCCCGTTGACCGCGTCATGGCCGGCCAGCGGCTGCGGCGCGATTTCGTCCACGCCATGCATGCGCATCACCTCCTCGACCAGATCGGCCTTGCCGTCGACATCGGGCCGCCATGACGGCACGATGAAGCGAACGGTGCCGCCGGTCGTGTCGCCGACGGGCTGGAAGCCGAGGCGCGTGAGGATCGCCAGGCTCTCGTCCCGGCTGATGTCCAGGCCGGTCAGCCGCCGGACCTCCGAGAACGGGAAGTCGACTTCGCGGTAATGATGCCCGCTCTCGCCGACGATGTTTCCTTCCGAAGCGGTCGGCTTGCCGAGCACGATTTCCGACCGGGTCGGCCGGCCGCCGCAAAGCTCCGTTACCATACGGGTGGCGAGTTCCAGGCCGGCGCCCATGAATTCGGGATCGACGCCGCGCTCGAAGCGGTAGCGCGCGTCGGTGACGATGCCGAGCGCGCGGCCTGTGCGGGCGGTGGCGATGGGGTCCCAGAGCGCCGATTCGATCAGCACCTCCGTCGTCGCCTCGTCGCAACCGGAATGCTCGCCGCCCATGACGCCGGCGATCGATTCCACCCCCTTCTCGTCGGCGATGACGCACATGTCGGGCGTCAGCGTGTATTCACGGCCGTCGAGCGCCAGAACGGTCTCGCCCTCGCGGGCGCGCCGCACGACGAGGTTTCCCGAAACCTTGGCCGCGTCGAACACATGCAGCGGACGACCGCGGTCGAAAGTTATGTAGTTGGTGATGTCGACCAGCGCGTTGATGGGACGCAGCCCGATCGCCAGCAGGCGCTGCTGCATCCATTTCGGCGACGGTCCATTTGTCACGCCGCACACCAGCCTGAGCGCGAAGCCGGGGCACAGGTCCGGCGCTTCGATCGTCACCTTGACGGGGCAATCGCCTTCGCCGTCGACCGGCTCGACAGCGCCCGGCTTCAGTCGGCCGAGACCGCTGGCGGCGAGGTCGCGGGCGATGCCGTAGACGCCTGTCGCGTCGGGATGGTTCGGCGTCAGGTTGATCTCGATCACCGGATCGTCGAGATGCGCGTAAGCCGCGAAGCTGGTGCCGATCGGCGCGTCGGCGGGCAGGTCGATGATGCCGTTGTGCTCGTCGGAAATCTGCAACTCGCGCTCCGAGCACATCATGCCGCGGCTCTCGACGCCGCGGATCTTGCCCACGCCGAGCGTCACGTCGATGCCGGGAACATAGGTGCCCGGCGCGGCGAAGGCGCCCACCAGGCCGGCGCGGGCGTTGGGGGCGCCGCAGACCACCTGCACGGGCTGGCCGCCGTCGCCGATATCGACGGAGAGCACCTGCAGCTTGTCCGCGTCGGGATGCTTTTGCGCCGTCAGCACCCTGGCGATCACGAACGGCTTCAGGGCCGCCTTGTCGTCGACATGCTCGACTTCGAGGCCGATGGCCGTCAGGCGATCGACGATCTCGCCGAGCGAGGCGTGGGTTTCGAGGTGATCCTTCAGCCAGGACAGGGTGAATTTCATTGCTTATGTCTCTTCCGGTCTCGGGACGCTGCTCTTCAAATGACGTGGCAGCCCGTCGGGCATGTGAACATAGGGAAGCTGCTCGCGAACCCAGGCGTGCAGCGCCGGCTTGAAATAGGCGGGCTGGTCAAAGACGCCGAGCATGAACCAGACCTGGTCCGGCAGGCGCTCGTCCACGTAGGCGATCGGCGAGCCGCAGATGCCGCAGAAGGAACGCGCCACCGGGCCGTTCTCGAACGTCTTCAGCGTCTTGCCGTCGAGCGCCACCTCATCGGCGCGGAAACCGACGAAGGCCGAGACGGGCGCGCCGCTTGCCCTGCGGCAATCGCTGCAATGGCAGTAGCTGACGTGACGCGGCTCGGCGCTCGCCTCAAAGCGCACCGCGCCGCAGCGGCAGCCGCCGGTGTGGGTGGTGAAGTCGTCCATGATTCCGCTTTCTCTCAGCGCCCACGCCCTCAGATCATTCCCGCGACCGAGGGCGGCACGGCGCCGGGCGCCTTGCGGCCAGCCAACATGCCGTCGATTGACAGGTCCTCGTCGACTTCCGGCCAGTGCACTCCGTCCAGCATCAGCTTGACGGTGTTGCGTTGCGCGGGCGTCGCCTTGAGAAGGCGTGGATACCACCACAAGGGCGTCGATACCTGGCGCCCGTCGGCCAAGCGAACGTGCAGATCGTGCAGATCGCACCAGGCTTCCACCGGCCGGTCCTTTTCGGGATAGTCAACCGAAGAACTCATTCCATGCCTCCAGGAAACGCTCCCTGTTTTCGGAAACGATCTGCATTATACGGCGCAATTCCGTTTCATTGAAACCGCCCGTCTTGGCGACCTTGATCTCGCGAAGCCAAACCTTGGCCCTTTTATCGTCCCCGTCGATATGAATATGCGGTGGTTCGTTCCAGTCGCCGGAGAAGAAATGGAAACGATAGCCGGCAACACGTAAAACGGTCGGCATCAGCCGCTCAGCCCGCCGAACAGCGTCGGCATGTCGAGCGGCCGGAAGCCGTAATGCGACAGCCAGCGCACGTCGGCGTCGAAGAAGGGCCGCAGGTCCGGCATGCCGTATTTCAGCATGGCGATGCGGTCGATGCCCATGCCCCAGGCGAAGCCCTGGTACTCGTCCGGGTCGAGTCCGCCGGCGCGCAGCACATTGGGGTGCACCATGCCGCAGCCCAGGATCTCCATCCAGTCGCTACCCTCGCCGAAACGCACCTCGCCCGGCCGCGAGCGGTCGCACTGGATGTCGACCTCGAGGCTGGGCTCGGTGAACGGGAAGAACGACGGGCGGAAGCGCATCTTGACCTGGGGCACCTCGAAGAAGGCCTTGCAGAACTCTTCGAGCACCCACTTCATGTTGGCAATGTTGGCGCTCTTGTCGATCACCAGCCCCTCGACCTGGTGGAACATCGGTGAATGGGTCGCGTCCGAATCCTGCCGGTAGGTCTTGCCCGGAATGACGATGCGGATCGGCGGCTTCTGAGCCTCCATGGTGCGGATCTGAACCGGCGAAGTGTGCGTGCGCAGCAACTTGCGCTCGCCGTTCGCGTCAGGTTGGAAGAAGAAGGTGTCGTGCATCTCGCGTGCAGGATGGCCTTCCGGGAAGTTCAGCGCGGTGAAGTTGTAGTGGTCGGTCTCGATGTCCGGCCCTTCGGCGATCGAGAAGCCGAGGTCGCCGAAGATCGCCGTGATCTCGTCGATCACCTGGCTGATGGGATGGATGCGGCCGCGCTCGGCGGGAGACTGGCGGACCGGCAGGGTCACGTCCACCGTCTCGGCCGCGAGACGCGCGGCGATCGCGGCGTCTTTCAGCTCGGCCCTGCGTGCCGCAAGCGCCTCGCCGACCCGGTTCTTCAACCCGTTGATGGCGGGACCCTTCACCTGCCGCTCCTCGGGCGTCATCGTCCCCAACGTCTTGAGAAGTTCCGAGACGGACCCCTTCTTGCCGAGCGCGGCGACGCGAACGGCCTCGAGCGCCGCTTCGTCGCCGGCGGCGGTGATGTCCGCCATCACGGCAGCCTCGAGCCTGGCGAGGTCTGGATTATCGAGTGCGATTGTCATTGCCGTCCATCTTTCCTGCCGAGGGCGCCCAATCCGCCCGAACCGGGGCGGTGGCGTTGCCTGAGCTTTCTTCCAGGTTTTCCTGCACCGAAGAAAGGAACCCCGTACCCGCCAGAAAGCGGCGCAGGTCGGCTCCCAGCTTGAACCGCGACGCAAGGCGCCCGGCACTCATGAGCAGCTTCATTCCCTTCAGCGTCCGGCCGAGCTGCCGGCGCGTTTCCAAAGGAGCCCGCGACGTCCAGGCTTCCCATGCACGCATCGGGGTTTCCGGCATCATGGCGAGATCTGCGACGAAGCCGAACAGGAAAAGCGCGTCGCGCGCCTGCGCCCGCACCAGGCTCATGGCACGGAGCGGATTCTGCTCGAAATCCATGAAGCCAACCCTGCCCTCGCGCAGGAACATGTCGCGCGGGTGAGGCCGGCCGTGAACAAGGCCCGCGGCGTGTACGGCTGCCATGCCGTGAGCCATGGCGACCAGAAGCGCATCATGGGCGACGGCGGCGCCCTGACTGCGGAATTCCTTGAGACGCCTCTCGACCGTCGGTCCACAGTCCCCGAGAACCAGCAGGCCTGCGCCTTCGTAGAGCAGGTCGGGAACGTCTATGCCCTTGGCCTGGAAGGCGCGTAACCGCTGGGCTTCCCCCCGGCTCGCGGCTTCACCCACTTCCGGCGGCGAGGGCCGGTAGATGGAGCGCGGAAGAACGATCGACATGGCCGCATGCGCGTAATGGCCGGGATGCAATTGCTTGACGGCCTTCTTGACCCAGACCTTGCGGTCGCCGAACGCGAGACTTTGAATGCGCTTCTGTGCCCGCGACGCAAGCGCCGCGAGCTCGATCACGTTCAGCGGTTCGGTTTGCGGACCCGTCATATCCTCATTACCCAAAACAAAACCCGCGCCAGCCCTGCCAGCGCGGGTTTCCCAATGTCAGACGTCGAGGCTTGGGAAGCGGCTGGCGATTCCTTAGCCGCATTTGTCCTGTACGGGACTGCTTCGCAGCCCGCCGGAAAATGCTCTAAGCGACAGCGCTTTCAAAAGCGTTCGGGGTCGTGTCCTTCAGATACTCCAGCGCCGTCTTGGCCTTGGCTACCAGTGCGGCGAACGCCTGCGGCTCATGGATGGCCATGTCCGACAGGACCTTGCGGTCAATCTCGATGCCGGCCTTGTTGAGGCCGTCGATGAAACGGGCATAGGTCAGGCCGTGCTCGCGAACGGCGGCGTTGATGCGCTGAACCCAGAGCGCGCGGAAATTGCGCTTGCGGACCTTGCGGTCGCGATAGGCGTATTGCAGCGACTTCTCGACCGCCTGCTTGGCGATGCGGATGGTGTTCTTGCGACGGCCGTAGAAACCCTTGGCGGCTTTCAGGACCTTCTTGTGCTTGGCGTGGGCGGTGACGCCTCTCTTTACGCGTGCCATGTCATGATCTCCTAAATCTCTTCAGTGCCGCTTGGTCCACATCCGAAAGGTCTGCACCTTTTCGGGGCCGAGCGGGCGTTCCGGGTTCAGATGCCGCCGCCGTTGGGCAGGAAGTTCTTGACGACCTTCTTGCCGTCGGCCTCCGCCAGCACCATGGTGCCGCGGGCGTCGCGGATGAACTTGTTGGAACGCTTGATCATGCCGTGGCGCTTGCCGGCCGCAGCCGACAGGACCTTGCCCGTGCCTGTGATCTTGAACCGCTTCTTGGCGGCCGATTTGGTCTTCATCTTGGGCATTTTGCTTCTCCTTGCCGGGGTTCGAGACCCCTTGTTGTCGTTTCCCGGACCGACCAAAGTCCCGGAAAGCAAATGAAACCGCCACGGCATGCCCTGCCGGGCGGTTTTCTTGGAACGCGGCCCTATACTGCAAAGCGAGGCGCCGCGCAACTCCCGGCACTCTGCGTCAGGATGTCAGGGCAGCCGGAACAGCACAGGCAGATAGCCCGATAGCTGCATGGCGTCGATCGATTCGAAGAAGGGCATGGCGGCGAGGAACACCAGCCCGTCGAGCAGCGTGCTGAGCAGAAGCTTCGGCCGGAAGCTGCCCGTATCGCCTTCTTCATAGAGCGAGAGGTTCGGGATGAAGCGCGGAACCCTCGCCATATAGGCCTCATAGGGCGCGCCGAGCGTTTCCTTGAGGTATTTCTCCTCGCGCAGGATGACGACATGGAAAGCGAGGGCGCACAGGACGCCGAAGCCCACCGTGGCGAGGACCGAGCCCATCTGCGCGCCGACGCCCGCGGCGGCGATGCTGGAAAAGACGTAAAGCGGGTTACGGGTCATCGAATAAGGCCCGCCGCTGACGACCTCAGCCGACTTGCGCCCGCCGATATAGAGCGTCGACCAGAGCCGCCCCACGATACCGAGGAAGATCAGCAGGACGCCGATCATCTCGATCCCCTCGTGGATCGGCGTCTCGGGCGCAAACAGCGATTGGCCGAACAGCAGCGCAGCCAGGAGAACAATGACAAGCACGGCCAGGACCAGCCGGCGCATCGACTGATAGCTGCTCATGCTGAAAGCGGACTTCCGGCTCGCCAGTGCGTCTTTCATATAAATCCCGTCACTTTATCCGACGCCGGATCACCAGATACTTCCGGCAGAAAAAAGGCGCTTCGCCTGTCGAAGCGCCTTTCAGGGAGCGTGCCTTGATGCTGCCGGTCGACGCGACCGGCGGTCAGCGCGGCGCCAGCACCATCATCATCTGGCGGCCTTCGAGCTTCGGCTCGGCCTCGACCTTGGCGATCTCGCCCACTTCCTCGCGAACGCGATTGAGAAGCTGCATGCCGAGTTCCATATGCGCCATCTCGCGGCCGCGGAAACGCAACGTGAGCTTGACCTTGTCGCCTTCCTCGAAGAAACGGCGCACCGCCTTCATCTTCACCTCGTAATCGTGGGTGTCGATGTTGGGGCGCATCTTGATCTCCTTGATCTCGATGACGCGCTGGTTCTTGCGCGCTTCCGCCGCCTTCTTCTGGTTGGCGTATTTCAACTTGCCGAGATCGAGAATCTTGACGACGGGCGGCGTGGCATTCGGCGAAATCTCGACGAGATCGAGTCCCGCCTCTTCCGCCAGCGCCAATGCATCCTGGGTGGGAATATCGCCGCGGTTTTTGCCTTCAGCGTCGATCAGCTGGACGCGGGGAACGCGGATGTCCCGGTTTGCGCGCGGCCCGTCCTTGGTGGGCGCTGCTGCCTTGAATGGTCTGCGAATGGTCGTGGTCTCCTCGAGCCGTTTGCTTTCGGGGTTCATGCGGAATGCGCCAATGTGGTCAGCGCACGTTTCAAGTCAATAGCACAGCGGCAACAATAAATCACCATTGCGTGGCGCGTTGCGCCAAGCCAAGGCACGGCGAGGCGCTTTGCCGGAGGCCGCGCATGTGTCACAAGACACCGCCGAAAAGTCCTGGGAAATGCATATGTCCATAGCCGAACCGGAGTTCATCGACGTCGACGGCAACGCCATCGCGTTGCGCCGCCAGCCGGGCGCCGCGCCGGGCATCGTCTGGCTCGGCGGCTACAAGTCCGACATGCTGGGCACCAAGGCCGACAGGCTGGCGGCGTGGACTGCCGACAAGGGCCGCGCCTACCTGCGTCACGACTATTCGGGACATGGCGAATCCGGCGGCGATTTCGCCGACGGAACCATTTCGCGATGGCTGGCCGAAAGTCTCGCCGTCTTTCGGCAGTTCGCCGGCGGCCGTCAGATTCTCGTCGGCTCCTCGATGGGCGCATGGATCGCGCTGCGCATGGCACAGGAACTGCGCAGAGCTGGCGAGGATCGCGTCGCCGGTCTGGTGCTGCTGGCACCGGCGCCCGATTTCACGGCAGAGCTGGTCGAGCCGCAGCTCACCGATGCCCAACGCAGCGAACTCGCCGAAAAGGGCTATTTCGAAGAACCGTCCGACTATTCCGACGCGCCTTATATCTACACGCGCGCGCTGATCGAGGACGGACGCGCGAACCTGGTCATGACCGGCCCGATCGACACGCATTGTCCGGTCCATATCCTGCAGGGGCTGGCCGACCCGGACGTGCCGCCGGCCCATGCGATGAAACTGGCCAGCCTGCTGCCCGCCGACGACGTGACGCTCTCCCTGATCCCGCAGGGCGACCACAGGCTATCGCGGCCGCAGGACCTGGAGATGCTCGCGCAAGCGGTCGAGGAGATGGTGGAGCGGGCAGGGTGATGGTGACAGGCCACCTGATGTCATTGAGGCCAATAGATTTACCCCCACCCCTGACCCCTCCCCTCAAGGGGGAGGGGGACCTGGGCGGCGGCATATCCACCAATGATGCGAGCCAATATGTAGCGCGCGGCAGCTTCCCCTCCCCCTTGTGGGGAGGGGTCAAGGGTGGGGGTTCTTTTCGCCGAGCATCGCCAGCCACCGTACCCGGAAAAGAAGCCTGACCCATGCGCGCTTCCATCCCCACATCCGCTTTCGTCGCGGCGATCGTCGGTTTCGGCGGCACGCTGGCCATCATCATCGCCGCCGCCGCCGCGGTTGGCGCCACGCAGACGGAGGCTGCAAGCTGGGTCACCGCCATCTGCATCGCCATGGCGGTGGAGACGGGCTGGTTGTCCTGGCGCACGAGGATGCCGGTCATCACCGCCTGGTCGACGCCGGGCGCGGCACTCATCGCCGCCTCGTCCGGCTTCACGATGCCGGAGGCGGTCGGCGCCTTCGCCGTCACCGGCATCCTGCTTGTCGCAACCGGCCTGTTCGGCCCGCTGACGCGGCTGATCGCGAAAATACCCGGCTCGGTCGCGTCGGGCATGCTTGCTGGCATTGTCGTCACCTTCGCCATGAACGCGGCGAAAACCGTGCCGGCCGATCCGTGGCTGATCCTGCCGCTCGTCGCCGCCTTCTTCCTGGTCCGGCTCTGGAATCCGTCGCTGTCGGTGCTGGTGGTTCTGGTCGGCGGCGTAGCGGCCGCGCTTCTGACCGGCCGCGTCGGCGGCCTGCCGGCGCCGGAACTCTCGACCCTGACCTGGATATGGCCGCGCTTCACCGCGTCGGCGATCATCGGCCTGGCGCTGCCGCTCTACCTTGTCACCATGGCGTCGCAGAACCTGTCGGGGCTGGCGGTGCTGCGGGCCGACGGCTACGAGCCGCCGCCTGGGCCGCTCATCGGCGTTACCGGCCTCGTCTCGGTCCTCACCGCACCCTTCGGCGCCTCGACCACCAACCTTGCCGCGATCTCGGCAGCCATCTGCACTGGGCCGGACGTGCATCCCGACCCGGCGGAGCGGTGGAAGACCGGGCCGTTCTATGCTCTCGCCTATCTGGTCTTCGCCGCCTTCGGCGCCTCGCTGGTGGCGATCTTCGCGGTGCTGCCGCAGAGCCTGATCGTGCTGGTAGCGGGGCTGGCGCTGCTCGGCTCCCTCGCCAACGCGCTTTCCATCGCGCTCCGTGACGAAGCCGGGCGCATGGCGGCGACGGTGACTTTCGCGGTCACCGCGTCGGGCCTGGCGCTGTTCGGCATCGGCTCCGCGTTCTGGGGGCTGGTGGCCGGGCTTGCCGTCGTCGGTCTCGACAGCCTCAAAAAGAAGTAGCCGAAACGGACACTTGTCAGGTTTTGGCCGGTGTCGCCTTGAATCGCCGTTTTTGCCTTCCCATTTCGATTTCAAGCAGCCGATCCGGCTGCCTCGAACGGAAGGAACGGGAGAACATGAACACTTCTGCATTGATCCGCCCGGCGTGGACGCCGGCGACCATTGCGCTGATGGTGGTCGGTTTCATGGTGTTCTGGCCGCTTGGCTTCGCCATGCTCGCCTACATCATCTGGGGCGACCGGCTCGACGGCTTCAAGCGCGACGTGAACCGCGCGACCGACGGCATCTTCGCCGGCTGCCGGCGCGGCGCCGACAGGGCGCAGCGCTGGGGCAACGGCAACAGTGCCTACGGCCGCACCGGCAACGCTGCCTTCGATGACTGGCGTGAGAAGGAACTGGAGCGTCTGGCCGAAGAGCGCCGCAAGCTGGACGAGATGCTCGGCGAATTCGACGAATACGCCCGCGAGCTGCGCCGCGCCAAGGACCAGGAAGAATTCGACCGCTTCATGGCCAACCGCAACCGCCACACCGCTCCGGCAACCACGACCAAACCCTCTAGAGGCAAGGACAAGGGCCCTGATAAAGGCACCAACCTGCTCGACGACTGAGCAGGCCGACAGCGGAAACCGGACGAGCGGCGTCGCGAAAGCGACGCCGTTTCTTTTTTGTTCTCACGCGATCCTCGAATCACCTATTTTCTGTTCCCATGTCTCTCGGCTTCTTCCGTTCACTGACGAAACCCCTGCCGCGTCCCGTCGAGGAGCGCGAGCATCAAGTCGCCGGCCGCACGCTGCCGCTGCGCATCGTCGAGAACGAGCGCGCGCGCCGGCTGACGCTGCGGATCGACGCCGGCGGCCAGAGCCTGCGCGTGACGGTGCCGCCGGGCCTGCGGCGCGGCGAAGTCGAAAAATTCCTCGACCGGCACCGCGGCTGGCTGGAGCAACGGCTGGCGAAAGTGCCCGAACGCCCGCAGGTGAGGCCCGGCATCAGGATACCGGTGCGCGGCGTGCCGCACCTGATCGTGCACGAACCGGGCAGAAGGGGCACGGTGGAAGTCTTGCGGGACGAGGCGGGGCCGGTGCTGATCGTGCATGGCGACCGGCTGCACCTGCCGCGACGTGTCGCCGATTTCCTCAAGCGCGAGGCCAAGCGCGAGATCGAGGCGCTGGTGGCGAAACACACCGCAGCGGTCGGCCGGCGCGCCAAGGCGATCCGCTTCAAGGACACGTCGAGCCGCTGGGGCTCCTGCACCTCGGACGGCACGCTCTCCTTCTCCTGGCGCATCATGATGGCGCCGGCGCCGGTGATCGACTACCTCGTCGCGCACGAGGTGGCGCATCTGAAGGAGATGAACCACGGGCCGAAATTCTGGAAACTGTGCAAGGAGCTTTGTCCCGACACCGAGCGCTGCAAGGACTGGCTGAAAAGGAACGGCGGCGCGTTGCAGGCGATAGCGTTCGACTGAGGCAGTCGGCAGTCGGCAGTCGGCAGTCGGAAATGGCGAACAGCACATCGATCGCGGCGGGACAGGTTTTCGCGCAATTTCGACTGCCGACCGCCTATTCCCGACTGCCGCTTCTCAATCGTCGTTCGCCGCGTTCAGTTCCTCCGGCCGCAGGCCTTCGTCATGCGGACGCGGCCAGGGCAGGAAACCGGCGTCGAAGACGTCCCCGGCGAAGTAGCCCAGCGCCCGCTGCGCCTCGGCCCCGTCATAGGCGGCCCGGGCCATCAGATGCTCGATCACCTGGCGCGCCTGATCCAGCTTCGCCTTGAGGTCGGCGACGTTTTCGTTGGTCATGGCCTGCTGCTCCCACCTGTGCGATCACCTGTACGATTCGCGGAAATTAGCGCATGAAGCGCGTCGCGCGACAACCGCTTTTCCTCGACTCCTCCCGTGTTTCGTGCCAATCCCGTGCCTATATGGATACCGACATGGACACGCTCGACATCAAGATCTGCGGCCTGAAGACGCCGGAAGCGATCGCCGCCGCGCTCGGCGGCGGGGCCAGCCATGTCGGCTTCATCTTCTTTCCCAAGAGCCCGCGCCATATCGAGCCAGAGGATGCCGCCACCTTGCGCGAGGCCGCGCGCGGCAAGGCGCTGGCGGTCGCCGTCACGGTCGATGCCGATGACGGCCTTTTGGACCGCATCGTCGCGGCGATGCGGCCCGACATGCTGCAACTGCATGGCCGCGAAACGGCCGAGCGGGTCGCCGCCGTCAAGGCGCGCTATGACCTGCCGGTCATCAAGGCGCTTTCGGTGCGCGAGGCCGCCGATCTCGAGGCTATAGGGCCGTATCAGGGGATCGCCGACCGCTTCCTGTTCGACGCCAAGCCGCCGAAGGGCTCCGAGCTTCCCGGCGGCAACGGGGTTTCCTTCGACTGGTCGCTCCTTTCCGCCATTCCCGCAGACACGGACTATTTCCTCTCCGGCGGCCTCAATGCGGGCAATATCAGCGAAGCCCTTCGCGTCGCCGCCCCTCGTGCCATTGATGTCTCCTCCGGCGTCGAGAGCGCGCCGGGGACCAAGGACCCGGCGCTGATCGAGGCGTTTTTCCGTGCGGCGAGAGCCGGCCGCGCGCATCGCGCCGCTTGACAGACACGGCGAAAGCATGTCGGGAAAGACGAAACCGGCCGCGCCGCAGGCGCGCCGGCAGGCCATGACAGGAGATCGGCGATGAACAAGCCGGCTTTGCCCAATTCCTTCCGCACCGGACCCGACGAACAGGGCATGTTCGGCATTTTCGGCGGCCGTTTCGTCGCCGAGACGCTGATGCCGCTGATCCTCGAGCTCGAGCAGGAATGGAACAAGGCCAAGGACGATCCGGCGTTCAAGGCCGAGTTGACCGCGCTCTCCACCTTCTATGCCGGGCGGCCGTCGAAACTCTATTTCGCCGAGGGGCTGACCAGGCATCTCGGCGGCGCGAAAATCTATTTCAAGCGCGAGGACCTGAACCACACAGGCTCGCACAAGATCAACAACTGCCTCGGCCAGATCCTGCTCGCCAAGCGCATGGGCAAGACGCGCATCATCGCCGAAACGGGCGCCGGCCAGCACGGCGTCGCCTCGGCCACGGTCGCGGCGCGCTTCGGCTATCCCTGCGTGGTCTATATGGGCGCCACAGACGTCGAGCGGCAGAAGCCGAACGTCTTCCGCATGAAGCTTCTCGGTTCCGAGGTGCGGCCCGTCAGTGCCGGCCACGGCACGCTGAAGGACGCGATGAACGAAGCGCTGCGCGACTGGGTCACCAATGTCGAGGACACCTACTACCTGATCGGCACCGCTGCCGGCCCGCATCCGTATCCGGAGATGGTGCGCGACTTCCAGTCGGTGATCGGCACGGAGGCACGTGCCCAGATCCTCGAACAGGAAGGCCGGCTGCCCGACGTCATCATCGCCGCCGTCGGCGGCGGCTCCAACGCGATCGGCCTGTTCCACCCCTTCCTCGACGATACCGACGTCAGGATCATCGGCATCGAGGCCGGCGGGCGCGGGCTGGACGGCATCGAGCACTGCGCCTCGATGAACGCCGGCAAGCCCGGCGTGCTGCACGGCAACCGCACCTACCTCCTGCAGAACGCGGACGGGCAGATCCTCGACGGCCATTCGATCTCGGCCGGGCTGGACTATCCCGGCGTCGGACCGGAGCACTCGTGGCTGCGCGACTCGGGCCGCGTCGACTATCGACCGATCCTCGACGACGAGGCGCTGGAGGCCTTCCAGCTCTGCACCAAAACGGAAGGCATCATTCCAGCGCTGGAATCCTCGCACGCCATCGCCCACGCCATGAAGATCGCTCCGACGATGGGCAAGGACGAGATCATCATCGTCAACCTGTCGGGCCGCGGCGACAAGGACGTGCATACGGTGGCCGGCATGATGGGCATGGAGATCTGAGATGACGGCCACCCGCATCGACCGCCGCATGGCGAAGCTCAAGGTTGAGGGGCGCCCGGCGCTCGTGACCTATTTCATGGGCGGCGACCCGGATTACGAGACCTCGCTGTCGATCATGAAGGCGCTGCCGAAGGCGGGTTCCGACGTCATCGAGCTCGGCATGCCCTTCTCCGACCCGATGGCCGACGGTCCGGCGATCCAGGCCTCCGGCCTGCGCGCGCTGAAAGGCGGGCAGACGCTGGTGAAGACGCTGGCGATGGCGGCCGACTTCCGCAAGACCGACGACGACACGCCGATCGTGATGATGGGCTACTACAACCCCATCTATATCTACGGCGTCGACCGTTTCCTGGCGGACGCCAAGGCGTCCGGTATCGACGGACTGATCATCGTCGACCTGCCGCCGGAGATGGACGAGGAACTGTGCCTGCCGGCGCTGAAGGCGGGCATCAACTTCATCCGGCTGGCGACGCCGACGACCGACGACAAGCGCCTGCCCAAGGTGCTGCAGAACACGTCCGGCTTCGTCTATTACGTCTCGATGACCGGCATCACCGGCTCGGCGCTGGCCGACACGACAAAGGTGGCCGAGGCCGTGAAGCGCATCAAGCAGCATACGGCGCTTCCCGTCTGCGTCGGCTTCGGCGTCAAGACCGCCGAGCAGGCGCGCGTCATCGGCGCTTCCGCCGACGGCGTGGTGGTGGGCACGGCGATCGTCAACGCGGTCGCCAACGTCATCGGGCCGAAGGGCGAGACCACCGCCGACCCGGCCGAAGCCGTCGCCACGCTGGTCGGCGGCCTTGCCCAGGGCGTGCGCCAGGCGCGCCTTGCTGCCGCCGAATAGTTCGCCTACCTCTCCTGATCCCCAAAAGGGTCGGGATATGGATTTGATCCCGGCAAAGGAGCCGAAACCATGAACTGGATCACCAATTTCGTTCGCCCCCGCATCAATTCCATGCTCGGACGGCGCGAGGTCCCCGAGAACCTCTGGGTGAAGGATCCCGAGACCGGCGAGATGGTCTTCCACAAGGATCTGGAGGAGAACCAGTTCGTCATCCCGTCTTCCGGCCATCACATGAAGATCTCGGCCAAGGAGCGGCTGAAGTTCTTCTTCGACGAAGGAAGATACGAGGTCATCGAGAACCCGAAGGTCGCGCAGGACCCGCTGAAGTTCCGCGACGAGAAGCGCTATACCGACCGTCTCAAGGACGCCAAGGCCAAAACCGGGCTGGAAGACGCCATCCTCAACGCGCTCGGCACGATCGAGGGTCTGCCGATCGTCGCCACCGTGCAGGACTTCGCCTTCATGGGCGGTTCACTCGGCATGGCCGCCGGCGAGGCGATCGTGAATGCCTTCGATACGGCGCTCAAGCGCAAGCGCCCGCTGGTGCTGTTCGCCGCTTCCGGCGGCGCGCGCATGCAGGAGGGCATTTTGTCCCTGATGCAGCTTCCCCGAACGACCGTGGGCGTGGACCGGCTGAAGGAGGCCGGCCTGCCCTATATCGTCGTGCTCACCAATCCGACCACGGGCGGCGTCACCGCCTCCTACGCCATGCTGGGCGACGTGCATATCGCCGAGCCCGGCGCGCTGATCGGCTTCGCCGGCCCGCGCGTCATCGAGCAGACCATCCGCGAAAAGCTGCCCGAGGGCTTCCAGCGCTCCGAATATCTGATGGAGCACGGCATGGTCGACATGGTGGTGTCGCGTCTGGAGATGAAGAAGACGGTGGCCAACCTGCTCAAGCTTTTCATGAAGGTGCCGGCAGAGGAAAAGCCGCTGGAGCCGGAAATCCTGCCGCCCGCGGTGGCCGAGCAGGAAGTGCGGCCGTCGGCCTGACCATTGGCTCGTCATCCCGGAAAACGACGGGAGCGAAGCGATCCGTCGCGTATCGGAGACATGTTCCGGAACCTTGGCTATATGACGGACTGGATCCCGCTCGCGATCGTGTCACTTCCTTGGCTGGGATGAAGGCCTTCCAAACCTGATGGCGTCTTGCCCGAGATGTTCCCATGACACTTCTTTCCGCCCACGGTGAGATCGAGCGCCTGATGACGCTGCATCCGAAAGGCTTCGACCTTTCGCTCGAGCGCGTCACGCGCCTGCTCGAGAAGCTCGGCAATCCGCAGGACAGGTTGCCGCCGGTCATCCACATCGCCGGCACAAACGGCAAGGGGTCCTGCGCGGCCTTCGCGCGCGCGTTGCTGGAGGCGGCGGGATACAGCGTTCACGTGCACACCTCGCCGCATCTCGTCCACTGGAACGAACGCTACCGGCTGGGGGCGCCCGGCGGCGGCAGGCTGGTGGAGGACGCGATGTTCGCCGACGCGATTCGGCGCGTGGCCGATGCCAATCAAGGCCAGACGATCACGGTGTTCGAGATCCTGACGGCGGTCGGCTTCGTGCTGTTTTCGGAGCATCCGGCCGACGCCGCCATCATCGAGGTGGGATTGGGCGGGCGTTTCGACGCCACCAATGTCATCAGGCAGCCAGCGGTCTCGGTCGTCATGCCGATCTCACTCGACCACGAAGCCTATCTCGGCGACCGGATCGAGCTGATCGCGGCCGAGAAGGCCGGCATCCTCAAGCCGGGCTGTCCGGCCGTGATCGGCCAGCAGGAATTCGACGCCGCGCTCGACGTGATCGCCGATACGGCCGAGCGCCTGGGTTCGCCCGTCGCCATATACGGCCAGGATTTCCTGGCCTTCGGCGAGAACGGCCGCATGGTCTACCAGGACGAAGACGGGCTGATGGACCTGTCGCCGCCACGCCTGCCTGGCCGGCACCAGTTCGCCAACGCCGCGGCGGCGATCGCCGCGGTCAAGGCGGCCGGCTTCGATATCGGGCAGCGGGCGGCCGACAAGGCTATGGAAACAGTCTCCTGGCCCGGACGGATGCAGAAGCTGGCGCAGGGGCGGCTGGTCGACCTTGGGCCTGCCGGCGCCGACATCTGGCTCGACGGCGGCCACAATCCCGGCGCCGGCCTTGTCGTCGCCGAGGCACTGGCCGAGCAAGAGGAAAAAAACCCGCGGCCGCTTTTCATGATCGCGGGCATGATCAACACGAAGGACCAGGCCGGCTATTTCCGCGCCTTCCACGGGCTGGTCCGCCATGTCTACACGGTGCCGGTATCGACCAGCGATGCGGGCGTGCCCAACGACGAACTCGCGGTGCGCGCCGCCGAGGCCGGCCTGTCGGCGGAGCCGGTCAATTCGGTCGGCGAGGCACTGATGCTGTTGCGCGACACGCTGGGAGAGGACGAGGCGCCGCCACGCATCCTGATCGGCGGCTCGCTCTATCTCGCCGGCACGGTGCTTGCCGAAAACGGCACGCCGCCAGTGTAGGGTTCAACCGTAGAGTTCAGCCGGCGAGAAGGCGCATCGCCGCCGGCAGGGCCAGCGAGAGGCCCGACAGGAACAACAGCACGAAGACGATTATCTTGAGCAGCGCATCCGGCAAAGGCGGCGGCCAGCGGCGGGCGGCATAAGTCATGACCATGACGACCGGCACCGCTGCCACGCCGGCGAGCGTCGAGGGCGGCGGAATGTTGCCGGTCGCCGCGACCAGCGAAAGCCGCACCACTTGCGCCAGACCGAAGGCGGCGACGAGCGTTTCACGGATTCTGGCGACCGGCATGGGCTGCCGGTAGAAGTGATAAACCAGCGGCGGACCACCGGTTGAAAACAGCCCGCTCATAAGGCCGGAAACGATGCCGAAACCGATGAAGCTGGCGTCCGGCGATGGCCGGTCCAGCACCTTGCGCCGGGCGGCCAGTTGCAGGCTGGACGCCATGATGACCGCTCCCAGCACAATCCGCAGGGCATCGGCACGGCTGTCGGCCAACCATTCCAGCACAACGTAGCCGACGACCAGAGTCGGCAGACTGGCCAACAGGACGAGGCGCAGCGCATGCCGGGCGACATGGCGCCAACCACCGTGAAGGACCATTTGCGTTGTGTTCACCAGCGATAGTATCCCGACCACGACCGCCGCGTCCGGAAGCGGCAGCAGGCCGAAAAGCGCGATGAACCCCATCATCACCAAGCCGAAGGCGAAGCCGGTGACGGTCTGCACATAGGCCGCCACGCCGGCCAGCGCCAGGAACGCGCCAAGGGCCTGAGCGTTCATCGCTGTTCGCGGCCGGTTTGGCGGTCAGGCATCGGGCTCGGCATCCGCGCGGGCTACTTCAACTCGATCTCGATGAAGGCGTATTCGGTGTCGTTGGCGTTGACGACGTCGTGCTCGACGCCTTCCCTGCGAAAATAGGGAACGCCTGCCTTCATCTCGCCGAAGGATTCGCCCTCGGCCGTGAGCAGTTTCAGCCTGCCGTCCATCAGCGGCACGACGACATAGTCGTGGCCGTGGCAGTGCCAGCCGGTGGCGGCCCCCGGCGCAAAGCGCCATTCCGTGACGGTCACCCGTTCATTGTCGACGAAAACGGTGGATTTCGCGGCGGCAGCCATGGCGCTTCTCCTTCGTGGCAAACAAAGACGGAGCGCAGTACGGCGCGCGAGAGCCAGCGGCGCGCAACCGGTCGCGCCAATGAAAAAGCCCGGCGCGACGGCCGGGCTTTCGAACGGCGGATTCAACCCCGCGTCAGGCTACAGCGGCGCCGATCCAGTGCGACAGCGCGGTCTTCGGAGCGGCGCCGACCTTGATGTCGGCCACTTCGCCGCCCTTGAACATCATCAGCGTGGGAATGGAGCGCACGCCGAATTGCGCGGCAAGCTCCGGGTTCTCGTCTATGTTGAGCTTGGCGACCTTGACCTTGCCGCCGAGCTCGGAGGCGATCTCTTCCAGCGCCGGGGCGATCATCTTGCAGGGGCCGCACCACTCCGCCCAGAAATCGACGACGACGGGCTCCTTGGCATCGAGCACGTCGGCCTGGAAATTGTTCTTGTCGACCTTGACGGTGGTCATGGGAAGGATTCCTTTCGATTGACGGTCGTGCCAGATGTGGTGGTGCAAGCCCACTCTTTCAAGCAGGTCTTGTGTCACGCATCGGTGAGTCGGGCAAGCGCCTCGTCCATGACCGTTTCGGGCAGTTCGACCAGGCGCGCCGCCTCGGTGAACAGCAGCGCGGCGGCTATCCGGCGCCCGGAATAGAGCGGCCGCAGCAGCGCGCGGTAAAGGGCAAGCTGCAGGACATAGGCCTGCGGAATTTCGGCCAGCGAAGACGGCGCGACGCGGTTGGTCTTGTAATCGATGATCCAGACCGTATCGGGTGTGACCGCCAGCCGGTCGATCTTGCCCGAGACGGAGCGGCGGCGGCCGCGCAGATCGATCTCGCCCATGATCGCGACCTCGGCGCGCGAGCCCGGCGAGAAGATCGACGCGAAACGGGGATCGCCGAGAATGGCCTCGACCTGCGCCAGCGCCAGGTCGCGGTCACCCTGCGGCCAGCTGGCGGCGGCGCGCGCAAGGTAACGTTCGGCCGCGGCCGCGCGGCGATCCTCCGCCATACCGGGCAGGGTTTGCAGCAGCTTGTGGAGGACGAGACCCTTGCGGATGGCGAAGCCCGGCTCGTCTTCGATGTCCAGCACAGGCGAACGCGCATCGATCACAGCCTCCTCGACCGGCTCGATCAACGCGATCGCACCCGACGGCGAGAGCGGCCGAGGCAGATCCTCGACCGGCGGCAGCGGCGTTCTCAGATCGACCGGCGGCGGCGAAGCCACCCGCGTATCGGAAGCGTCCTCCGAAACGACGGCTTCAAGCGGCGGCAGGTCTGACACACGGAAGCGGATGACCGGCTCGCCGCCCGCCGGATGCGGCCGCTCGCTGCTTTGCGGCGCGGCACCCAGGGCGCGGCTGACGCGCGCGTGCCATGCGTCGGCATTCTGCGCCCGCTTGCCGTGATAGCCGCAGACGATCAGCCGGTCCTCGGCGCGCGTCATGCCGACATAGAGCAGACGGCGGTATTCGTCGTCGGCGAGGTCGCGGGCCATAAGCGCGGCGGAATCGGACACCGTGTTCCTGACGTCCGCGCCGGCGCGCCAGAACCAGCCCTTGCCGCGCCAGAGCCGGCCGGGGCCCGGAAACGGCATCAGCCTCGGCAGATGCGAATCGCTGAACGGGGCCGCACCGCTGTCGACCAGGAACACCACCGGGGCTTCCAGGCCCTTGGCGGCGTGGACGGTCATGATGCGCACCTCATCGCGGCTCTGGTCCATCTCGCGCTTGATCTCGGGGCCGGCATTGTCGAGCGTGGCGAGGAAGGAGCCGAGGCCCGGCAGGCCGGTGCGCTCCTCGGCCAGGCAGAAATTCATGAATTCGTCGAGGATCTCGCCGGCTTCCGGTCCGAGCCGGGCGATCATCTTCGCGCGCACACCGTCGCGCGCCAGACAATCGGCATAGAACTCGAAGACCGGCCGGAAGGCCGCCTGGTTCGACCATGTGAAGAGTTGCGCAACGATGGCGGCCAGTGCGGGATCGGCTTCGGCCCGACTGCGTAACGCGCCAAACAAGGAAAGCCCGGACGGGCGCTCGGCGGCCAGCGTCAACAGCCTGTCTTCCGCGACATCGAAGATCGGAGAGCGCAACACGGCGGCGAGCGACAGGTCGTCCTCCGGCTGGAGAAGGAATCGGCCGAGCGCGGCGAGGTCCTTGACTGCTATATGGGCGGGAAGCTGCAGCCGGTCCGCGCCCGCGACCGGAATCCCCTTTTCCTTCAGGCTGCGCGACAAAGCGTGGACGAAGCGGTCGCGCTTGCGCACCAACACCACCACGTCGCCGGCCTTGAGCCGCCTGCCCTGGCCCTCCAGCAGCTCGCCATTCGCAAGCCAGAGGCGGATCGTCTCGCCGATCTGCTCGGCAAGCCGCACGGCAGGCGCGCTGGCATGGTTGACGGGCAGCGTCCAGTCGTCGGGCTCCTCGACGGCCTCCGCACCCAGCGAGGGCCAGACTTCGACATAACCCGGCGCGTTGTGACGGATCGGCTTGTGGTCGAGCGGGTCCGGATCGTGGCTGATGCCGCGCCGCATGGCTTCATCGGCGAAGACGCGGTCGACTGCCTCCAGCACGTCGCCGGTCGAACGGAACGACCAGGTGAGCTTCAGGTCGGCGAAAGCGGCATTGCCGCCACGCACACGCGTGGCGAAGAACTGCCGGCTTTCATGAAACGACTGCGGCGCCGCGCCCTGGAAGGAATAGATCGACTGCTTCTCGTCGCCGACCGCGAAGACGGTGCGGGTAACGCGGTCGCGCGCGCCGTGACCGGCGAAGAACTCCTCGGCCAGCCTGCGCACGACCTCCCATTGCTCCGGGCTGGTGTCCTGCGCCTCGTCGAGCAGGATGTGATCGATGCCCTGGTCGAGCTTGTATTGCACCCACGGCCCGGCGTCGGCGCGCGACAGGAGGTTGACGGTGCGCACGATCAGGTCGTTGAAATCGAGGAAGCCGCGCCCGCGCTTCACCTGTTCGTAGCGGGCGATCAGCCAGTCGGCGATGGTGAGCGCGGCGCGCGTGCCTTCGAGCATGCGAAACAGCGCCAGCCTGTCGCAGGTTTCCATGATGGCGGACGCGGCGTCGAGGTAGCGTTCCGGCAGGTCGGGAAGAGCGGCGAGCAGCGCCTTCTTGAACGCCTTGCCGGGCTCGTATGGCATGCCGTCCGACTTCAAAAACCCGTCGGCCAGGAGTTTCAGGCGGCGTACCGGATCGGCTTCGGCGAAGGCCGCCACCGCATGCGGCAATATATTGTTGAGAACGGTGCGCGCGTCGCTGGCGTCGGTCGCAGCCACGAAGTCAGAGAAGTAAGACGGCTCAAAACCCGGAAGCGGCCAGATGCTCCCCGCGATCTCCGCTGCCGTCTCACCTTCCGCGAAGCCGAATTCCTCGAACAGCGCCCGGAACCGGTCGCCCGTCCCGCCGACCTCGCGGATGAAGGCGCGCAGGGCGTCGCGCTTGCGCACGATCTCGGCAAGCAGCGCATCGAGCCCGGTCTCGCCGGCCCGTTCCAGCACGGTGGCGAAGGCCTCCGTGAGTTCGGGATTGTCGCCGGCGCCCGCGCCGGTGATCATGTCGCGGCGGGTCGCGGCGAACAGCGCCCGCTCCATCTGCGGGTCGAGCATCTGGAAGTTGGCGGCGATGTTCGCCTCCAGCGGGAACTGGTGCAGCACCGCCTCGCAGAAGGCGTGGATCGTCTGGATTTTCAGACCGCCCGGCGTCTCCAGCGCTTCGGCGAACAGGCGGCGCGCCCGCCGCAGCGCACTCTCGTCCGCCGGCCCGCCGTCGAGCTCGGCTATCCTTTGCGCCAGCGTCTCGTCGGGGAGGATCGTCCATTCCGAAAGCACGGAAAAGACGCGGGCCGACATGTTGGCAGCGGCGGCGCGCGTATAGGTCAGGCACAGGATCTTCGACGGGTCGGTGCCGCGCAGGAGGAGCCGCACTACGCGGTTCGCCAGCACATGCGTCTTGCCGGAGCCGGCATTGGCCGAAACCCAGGCGGACTGGGCCGGGTCGGAGGCGCGCGCCTGGATGGAAAGCGTGTCCTGGGGGATGCGAAGCGGGCTCTTCACGCCTCGCTCTCCCCGCCATCGGGACCGTCGCCGCCGGCCAGCCATTCGGCGGTGCGGGCGAGATGGTCGTAGTCGCCGTCGGTCTCGCCCTCGCGCATCGGCAGAGCGCGCGACAGATAGCCGGTTTGCGGATCGCCATAATGTTCGAGCAGGCGCTCCAGCCGGGACCAGGCGTCTTCGGACAGGTCTTCTGCGCTGCGCGGCTGCTTCCTGTATTCGAGGACCGATTCGGGTTCCACCTCGCCATTCGCCCTCAGCCGCACGAAGGCGAGGTCTGCCGGCTCGCGCGGACCGAGTTCGGGGAAGGCGCCGCGCCTCAGCAGCGCGCCCTCCAGCGCGAGTTGCGGCGCGAGCAGCGTATGCGCTTGCGCCTTGGAAGGCGAGGTGCCGGTCTTGTAGTCGAGGATGTCGGCCATGCCGCCGGCGAGAAGGTCAATACGGTCGGCATAGCCGGACAATGTAGCGCCGGTCGAGCCGATGGCCGTGTGTCCGGCGCGCGCCTCGGCGAAGCGCCGGGAAACAGCATCCGCGCGGCGCCGCTCCCAGGCGAGAATGTTGCCCGCCAGCTTTTCGAAGCGCGGCCACCAGACAGCCGCGACATCATCCGGCAGTTCCGCCTCGGCGAAGCAGGTCCGGCCCGCCTCGACCAGCGCCGCGAGCGCGCCGTCGTCGCGCGGGTCCTCCACGGCCTTGGAGAAGCGGTGCAGGATTTCGTGGAACAGCGTGCCCCGCTCGGCGGCACCCGGATCGCGCACCAGCGGCTCGACCGGCATCAGGCCAAGGATGCGGCGGGCATAGACGGCATAGGGATCGCGCCGCAGCGTCTCGATCTCGGTGACGGAGAAACGGCGCGGGCGAAGGGCAAGCGGCGGCTTCGGCTCCGGCCGCGGCGCGAAATCGACCCGTTCGGACTCGTCCAGCGCGCGCGACCACGACAGGACTTGCGCCCCACGCCCGCGCATGGCGGCGGCCTGATCCTCACCGAGGAAGGTAAGAAGTCGCTGCAGCCACCGCGAAGGTGCGGCCGGCGCGTCGCCCGCGCGCGCCGCGCGTGTCAGCACCAGCCTCGGCGTGCCCGCCGCCATCTGGAAATCATGCGCGGCGAGACCGATCCGACGTTCCGGCGGATCGAGGTCGATGCCGGTGCGCATCAGCCGCGACAGGAAGCGGTCGCCCTGCGGCTTGCGCGGCCACACGCCTTCGTTGAGGCCGCCGACGACAAGCGTGTCGACGCTTTGCAGCCTCGCCTCCAGGGCGCCCCATATGGCGACCGTGTGGTCGGCGCCGTGCGCGGGCTTGACGGTGACGGGAGCGACCAGCGCCTCCATGACGTCCGGCCACTCGCCCGGATCGAGCGGAAAGGATTCGCTTGCCGCGACCAGTTCGCGCAGCAGCCCGGCCAGCTTTTCGCCGGCGTCACCCTTGTAAAGCTCGGCCAGCGCGCCGTCCTGCCTCCGGCCAAGCGCCTCGAGAGCCGTTACGCTGGCGCGGATCATGTGCGAGAATTCGACCGCGTCTTCGCCGCGCAGGGCGGCAAGCGGCGCGACGGCGGCGGCAAGACGGCCCAGCAATGCGCGCGCCTCGTCGCGGCGCGCAGACGAAATCCGTCGCAGCCAGAACGGCGGACGCGTCGCCTTGTCGAGCTTCGTCAGCCGGCTTTCAAACAGCGCGTCCAGCGAGGCGACGTCGGGCCGCCCGGTTCCGCCGCGCAGCGTCACCAGTTCGATCGTCCGCTCTGCTCGCCGCACCAGGGCGCGGTCGAGATCGGCCGTCAGCAGCGGGTGTTTGAGAAGCGACAAGATGGCAACCGGATCGCCCGGCCGGAACGCCGTTTCCAGCAACAGCCTGAGCAGCGTGGCGGGCGGTGTGCCGGCCAGCGGCGTGCCGCCGGAATCGTCCGCGGCAATGCCGAACCGCTTCAGCTCCGATGCGACGCGACGCGCCAGGGCACGGTCGCCGGTGACGAGCGCCGCGCGATGGCCTTTCTCCTCTATCGCCAGCCGCAGCGCCACGGCGATGGCCGCTGCCTCGTCACGCTCGTTCGCCGCCTCGATCAGCGTGACCTCGGCGAAGGCTTGGCGCATCGCGTCGTCGGCGAAGTTGCGGCGGGTCTGTCTCCACAATTCGGTGGTCTCGGCCGGGCGCATGGCTTCGCCAAGTAGCGTGCGGCGCAGGCCGAGCGCCTCGTTGCTCACGCCCAGTTCCTCTACGTCGCGCGGCAGGATGCCCAGCCGACCGAGCAGCCTGACCAGGCCGTATTGCGGGTGGCCGAGCACCGCGGGGCGCATGTCGGGTGTCGTGAGCGCGACCAAGGTCGGCTGATCCATGCCGATATCGAGCCCGGGCAGGACGACGGCGCCGTTGGGTAGGGCGGCGATGGCCGCCAGCAGATCGGCGGTGGCGGGGATCGAGCCCGTCGAGCCCGCGGCGACGACGGGACCCGAAGGCGGATTGCGGCGCAGCCGCCCGGCCTCGAGGCGGATCGTCGCGTTGCGATGCGCCGACGGGTCGGAGCGGCCGCGATCCTCCAGCAGCTTCGGCCAGTTCTCGGTCACGATCTTGAGGAAATCGAGCGTCACCTGCCACCAGCCGGCGAGATTGCCGTCGACGAGACCGGAGAGCCGCGTCCAGTCCGAGCCTTCCGTCTCGATCTCGTCGATCAGGCGCGCAAGGTCGCGCGCCAGCCAGACGGCGTCGGCGGTCGAGGCCGGCACCACGATCTCCTCCTCGAAGAGCGCCGCCACATGGGCCGGCAGGCGGCGCTTCCATGCCCTGACCAGCGGCGCCAGCAGGAGAAGCCGGTCGGTCGCGCCGATCGGCGGGGCAAGGTCCAGCGTCTCCGGATCGGCGTCGTTTTCCTCGAATGCCGCCTCGTCCTCGTCGAAATCGCCGAGCGGGCGGATGACGGGAAGGATGGCAGTGCTCCCGCCGACGCCGCATTTGCCGAGCGCGGCGGTGAATTCGGCGCGAAGCGCGCGCGCGGCACGGCGGGTCGGGACGAAAATCGTGGTGTCGGCAAGCGCCAGCGGGTCGCCGCCGAAGCGGAAGCTTGGAACAAGGCGTCCCG
Source organism: Mesorhizobium hunchu (assembly GCF_040081975.1). Classification (NCBI taxonomy): domain Bacteria; kingdom Pseudomonadati; phylum Pseudomonadota; class Alphaproteobacteria; order Hyphomicrobiales; family Phyllobacteriaceae; genus Mesorhizobium; species Mesorhizobium hunchu. Next base: position 15,805 of record NZ_JBEBMG010000009.1, on the reverse strand, counting down.
AAAGCAGCGTCTCGACCAAGGTGGGCAGAAAGGGAGCGCCTGGCTGGATCGAGAATACGCGCGGCCCGCTCATGACGCCCCGGCGAGCGCCCGCGCCACGGCCGTTCCCGCCGGTGCGATTGCGTCGGGCGTGCCGACCGTGATCCAGTGGCCACGCATCGCCATGCCGTACAGGCGGCCGGCGGCGATGGCCTCGTCGAAATAGCGGTTGAGCGACAGCGGACCGGCAGGCGCGCCGGCAAAGATGCGCGGATGCACGATCGCCGCGCCGGCGTAGATCAGGCCGTTCGGATCCTTGTCGGCGCGCGACAGCCTGCCATCCTCCGCCACGAGGAAATCGGTGCTGCCGCTGTGTCCGGTCGCCTTTTCGAGAGATGCGAGCATGAGCAGAATATCCATCCGCCCGATGTCCCATTCAAGGGCGAGTCGTTCGAGATTCGACTGTCCGGCATCGATCCAGAACGTATCGGCGTTCAGGATGAAGAACGGTGCCGGCCCGAGTTCGCCGAGCGCCTTGACGATGCCGCCGGCCGAATCGAGCAGGCCGGCGCTTTCATCGGAGACGACGATGCGAGGCCGGGCACGGCCGGCCAGATGCCTGACGATCTGTTCGGGCAGGTAATGGACGTTGACGACCGCCTTCTCCACGCCGGCTGCCGCCAGCGAATCCAGGCCCCAATCGAGAAGCGCCTTGCCGGCGACCCTGACGAGAGGCTTGGGCATCGTGTCGGTGACGGGGCGCATGCGCTTGCCGAGACCGGCGGCAAGGACCATTGCAACGTTCGGCGTCCGTTTCGCCCTCACAGCACTCGCTCCTCCAGAATGCCATGCTCCTCGTAGAAGGCGCGCAGGCCGGCCAATGCCGGATGCGCGACCGCGCGGCGCAGATAGGCACGGATGCGCGGCAGGTGCTTCAGATAGGCGGGCTTGCCGTCGCGCCGGTCGAGGCGCACGAAAATCCCGAGAATCTTGGAGTTTCGCTGCGCCGCCATGATGGCATAAGCCTCGCGGAAATGGTCCTCGTCGAAGGCGCCAGCCTCCTTGCGCGCCGCGATATAGGCGGCGAGCGTGGCCTGTTCGATGTCCTCAGGCACCGTCACGCGCGCGTCCAGGGCGAGGGAGGCGACATCGTAGGCGGGAGGGCCGACCAGCGCGTCCTGGAAATCGAGGATGCCCAACCGGTTCAAGCCGGCACGCTCACCGCGCCATACGATGTTCGGCGAATGGAAATCGCGCAGCATCAGCGTCGTTTCGCTGCCGGCCAGCCGATCGATCAGCGCATCCCATTCGCGGCGGAACGCCGCGCGCAATGCCTCGCCGGCGGGGGCGCCTGTGACGGCGGGAACATACCAGTCGACCAGCAGTTCCGCCTCGATCATCATGGCGTCGCGGTCGAAAGGCGGCACGACATGGCGGACACCCGGCCGAACCTCCATGTCGTAGGACCAGCGTTGCGCGTGCATGAAAGCCAGCAGTTCGGCGGCGGCGGCATAGCGTTCGCGCATCGGCCTGCTTTCGGCGTCGAGGAAGCTGCCTGAACCCAGATGCTCCAGCAGGGCAAAACCCTTGCCGAGGTCGTCGGCATAAATCTCCGGCACCGTCACGCCGGCCTTTGCCAGCGCCTTGTCGACGGCGACGAAGGCGGCGATGTCGCGCGACGTGTGGGCGATCTCGGCATAGGCCTTATCGCCGCGCACCGGCGGCCCGAGCACGAGCGGCGGCGCGTTCATCAGCACGCGCGGCGGCGCGCCGGCCAGCCGCACGATCTCGTAGGAACGCGCGGAGGCATCACCGACGAAGCGGCGGCGGGAAGCTTCGCCCCATCCGGCGCGCCCGAGAAAATCGCGCATGGCAAGTGAGCGGGCGAAACGCTCCACCACGGAATCGGAACCGGTCAGGCGCGCCGTCCTGCCGTCGCCTTCATGCAGCAGGTCGATCGTGAGGGTGGTCGCCGGCAGTCGACCGGCGGCGCGCTCCGGCCATTCGACCAGCGCGGCGCCACCGTCGATGGCTTCCTCGAAGCCCAGTTCGTCCAGCTCGGACGGATCGCCCAGCCGGTAGAGGTCGAAATGATGCACGGGTGGCGCCGTATCGTAGCTCTGGACAAGCGTGAAGGTGGGACTCGGCACGTCGAGCGCCGCATCGTCGGCCAGAGCCCGGATCAACGCCCGCGCCAGCGTCGACTTGCCCGCGCCGAGATCGCCGCGCAGCGCCAGCACGTCGCCGGCCTTGAGCGCCATGGCGAGGTCTTCGCCCAGGCGAAGTGTCGCGGCCTCGTCGGGAAGAAAGCGCTCCAGCGTCTTCGCCGCCATGTGGCAGCCTACTCGGCGGCTTCGCGCATCCCGGACGGCATATCCGGGAAGGTGCAGATCACCGTGGTTCCGCGATTCTCGCCGGTCTCGATGCGCACCATGCCGCCGTGCAGTTCGACGAAGCTCTTGACGATGGAGAGGCCGAGGCCGGCGCCGCGGCGGCGGCCGCCGTTGGCGCGCGGTTCGAAGCGCTTGAACACGGTTTCGAGCACGTCGGGCGCCATGCCCGGGCCGTCGTCGTGCACGGAGAACTCCACGCCGGCGGCGACATGGCGGCAGGCGAGCGTGACAGTGCTGTTCTCCGGCGCGTAGTTGGCGGCGTTGGAGAGCAGGTTATAAAGAATCTGGCGGATGCGCGTCTCGTCGCCGTGGAAGCTTCTCGGTGCGCCGGCGGCCTCGACGACGAGGCGGATGGCGTGCTCCTCCAGCCTGTCGGCCACGAGTTCGGCCGCTGCGGCGATGGCGCGGCCGACCTCCACCTCGGAGATGTCAAGCTGCATGATGCCGGCGTCGACCGTCGCCAGATCGAGGATGTCGTTGACAATGGTGAGCAGTACCGACGACGACGAGCCGATATGCTCCAGATATTCGCGCTGCTTGCCCGTAAGCGGCCCGGTGGCCGGCAGCGACAGCAGTTCGGTGAAACCGATGATGTTTGTCAGCGGCGAGCGCAGCTCGTAGGAGACGTGCTGCACGAACTCGTTCTTGAGATGGTCCGCCTTCAGAAGCGCTTCGTTCTTGTCCTTCAGCGCCCGCTCGACATTCACGCTGTCGGTGATGTCGACGAAGGTGATCATGACCTGGCCGTTGGGCAGGTGGATGACGGCGAAGCGCAGCACGGCGCCACCGGTCAGCTCGGTCTGGCCATGCCGGTCGCGACGCTCCTCGTCGAAGCCGGTGACGGCGGCGACGAAACCGGGCCAGGGACTGTCCTTGGCGCTGCGCTCGCACAGGTCGCGGATCAGCGAGACGTGCATCTGCGGGCGCAGGTCGCTCTGTTGCAACCGCCACAGCGCGGCGAAAGCCGGATTGGACAGGCGCAGGCGCCCGTCGGGGCCGAACACCGCCACGCCCTCGGCGAGATTGTCGATCGTCTCGCCCTGCACGCGCACCGCCGTCTGGTAGCGGCTTTCAAGGTCGATCTTCTCGGTCAGATTCTCGAAAACCCATGTCACGCCGCCCTTGGGCTGCGGATTGGCGACGACGCGGATGGTCTTGCCGTCGGGCAAGTGCCACCAGTGCTCCTGCGGCTCGACCGCGCGATAGGCGGACAGGAGATTTTCCTTCCAGCGCCGCCACTCCGGCTGCTCGGCGATGGTGCCCTCGGCGCGCAGCCTGTCGAGCAGAAGCGCGTTTTCCGGCGCGCTGTTGAGGAAGGCGGCGTCCAGTCCCCAGAGCTTCTGGAAAGCCTGGTTGAAGGAGCGCAGCTTCTGGTCCGCGTCGAAGGTCGCGACGGCCGTGTTCAATTGATCGAGCGTGTCGGCATGGCTGCGGACGGTGCGGCCGTATTCCTCGCGCACCGCCTCGATGGCGCTGACGTCGCTGGCCAGTCCGGCCGACCCGTCGGCAGCGGCGAAATCGGTGACGGCGAACATATGGCGGTCGCCGCCGATGACAGTCGAGAGCGTCTGGGTGAAGACCGGATTGGACCTGTGCTGATCTGCAATCGCCTCGCGCGACTGGCCGCCGAGGAACTCCTTGCCTTCGCGCACGGCCGCCTCTCCGTCCGTGGCCTCGACGGCATCGGCATAGGCACGGTTCACCCATTTGAGCTGCCCGTCGGCCATGCGCAGCCAGAAGGGCATGGGAAGCGCGTTCATCAGGCCAAGCAGAATGTCGTGGTCCGCCGACAGGCGCTGGTTCTCGATCTTGAGCCGCGCGCTGCCGCGCTGAACATCCGAAAGCGAGGCAAAACGCGCCATCACATGGGCAGCGTTCTTGCGCCCCTGAACCTCCAGCGGCGTCCCGATCTGGGTCTCGACGGCGAGATCGAAGGCCGTGCCGGTTTCGCGCAGCGCGGCGATCGCCCGCTCCAGCGCGGCGGCTGAGCGTGGCGCCAGCCAGCGGCCGAAAGCCAGAAATCCTGCACGATCCTCCGGCGCGCCGCTTTCGGAAGGCAGGGACCCCACCAGTTCGGGCTTGCGATTGTCGGCGGACCAGACGACGACGCGCTGTTCGCGCAGGTTGAGCATCGATTCCGAGCGTTGCAGCGCCGCGTTCACGTCGGCCAGACGGCTGCGAAGCTCGACATTCTCGGCAGCCGTGCGGCCGCGCTCGCGAATGAGGAAGATCGCCGACAGGAGCGCGGCTCCCATGACGCCGGAGACGACGGCGAACTGGATCACGTCGACCGCGCTCAACGGCGCGGCGGAGCCCGCCGCCACGGCCGACCCCACAGGGAGCAGCCAGCCGAGCGCCGTGCCGGCGGCCAATGCCATGCGGCCCGCGCGCCGGCGCGGTTTGCCTGCGGCCTTGGCCGCCGAATCGATGTGGCCGCCGGAAACGGCCGTTCCCGCGCGAAGCGGGTATTCCCCCGGCATGTCCTGGTCCTCTCCGCCGCCTGATCCAAGCCGCCCGATCGCGACCACGGTCCTCCCCGAATCCGCAAGGTCGCGCCGATAAAACACGCTACGAACGCCTCGATACCCGGAAAGCCGCACCTCGTTCCGGCCAGTGAAAAGGCGAACTTCCCGCCGGCCGCGCGATCGCGAATCACCCCACAATACCGTCTTGGCGAATCGCCGGGAAGCGGCGCGGCGCGCAAAAATAAGGCCGGGCGATCTGTCAATCGCCCGGCCACAATATGTTGTGATTAATAAAAGTTGAATTAATAGCGGTAGTGTTCCGCCTTGAACGGCCCCTGCGGCGTAACGCCGATATACGCGGCCTGCTCGTTCGACAGCGTGGTCAGCTTGGCGCCGAGCTTGCCGAGATGGAGCTTCGCCACCTTCTCATCGAGATGCTTCGGCAGGACATAGACCTGGTTCTCGTACTGGCCCTTCTTGGTGAACAGCTCGATCTGCGCCAGCACCTGGTTGGTGAAGGACGCCGACATGACGAAGCTCGGATGGCCCGTGGCGTTGCCGAGATTGAGCAGGCGGCCCTCCGACAGAAGGATCATGCGCTTGCCGTCCGGGAAGGAGATCATGTCGACCTGCGGCTTGACGTTGGTCCATTTCAGGTTGCGCAGCGCGGCGACCTGAATCTCGTTGTCGAAGTGGCCGATATTGCCGACGATGACCATGTCCTTCATCGCCCGCATATGGTCGAGCGTGATGACATCCTTGTTGCCGGTGGTGGTGATGACGATGTCGGCGGCAGGGGCTGCGTCTTCCAGCGTCACTACCTCGTAACCGTCCATTGCCGCCTGCAGAGCGCAGATCGGATCGACCTCGGTCACCTTGACGCGGGCGCCGGCGCCGGCGAGCGAAGCGGCCGAGCCCTTGCCGACGTCGCCGTAGCCGCAGACGACGGCGACCTTGCCGGCCATCATCACGTCGGTGCCGCGGCGGATGCCGTCGACCAGCGATTCCTTGCAGCCGTACTTGTTGTCGAACTTCGACTTGGTGACCGAATCGTTGACGTTGATGGCCGGGAACGGCAGCAGGCCCTTCTTCTGAAGCTGGTAGAGACGGTTGACGCCCGTCGTGGTCTCCTCGGTGACGCCGCGGATGGCCTCACGCTGCTTTGTGAAGAAGCCGGGCGAGGCCTTCATGCGCTTCCTGATCTGGGCGAACAGAACTTCCTCTTCCTCGCTGCCGGGGTTCGACAGCACGTCCTCGCCGGCCTCGGCGCGCGCGCCGAGCAGGATATACATGGTGGCGTCGCCGCCGTCGTCGAGGATCATGTTGGACGGCTGCCCGTCGTTCCACTGGAAGATCTGGTCCGTGTAGGTCCAGTATTCCTCGAGCGTCTCGCCCTTGACCGCGAAGACCGGCACGCCGGAAGCGGCGATCGCGGCGGCGGCCTGGTCCTGCGTCGAAAAGATGTTGCACGACGCCCAGCGGACTTCGGCGCCGAGCGCCGTCAGCGTCTCGATCAGCACAGCCGTCTGGATGGTCATGTGCAGCGAGCCGCTGATGCGCGCGCCCTTCAGCGGCTGGCTAGGGCCGAATTCCTCGCGCGTGGCCATCAGGCCCGGCATTTCGGTCTCGGCGATCTCGATTTCCTTGCGGCCCCAGTCGGCCAGCGAAATATCGGCGACCACGTAATCCTTGCGATCCGTCATGGCAGTGCTCCAGTGAAATCCGTTATGAGGGCGCCAATGCCGAAGGCGCGGGAATGGCGCGAAATCGGCGGCCTGACTAGCAGATCGGGCTCCGAACGGCAATGGGATATAAAGAAATCTTTATCTGCATATATCATCAGGACGGCCGGACCAGCGGATCGACGACCCGCAAATCCAGCGTGACGCCAAGCTTGTCCAGCATCTTCCGGAATCCGGCGACCGTATAGGTCCGGCTTTCGGTGACGAGCGCGACGGTCCGCCCCGTCCCGCTGCGAGGCAGCGGCAATGCCGCCGCAACGGCTTCGGCCGGGTCGAGAAACAGCCAGTCCGGGCGCGCCTGCTCGAAGAAGGAACGCAGCCAGGGCAGATGGGTGCTGGAGAGCGTCAGAACGTCGATCGCGGGCCAGCGCGTCGCGATCGCGGCCGTGAATGCCGTCACCGCCTTTTGCGTCCGCTCCGGGTCCGACAGGAATGCGCCGCTTTCGACCAGGTCGACCATGTCGGAGGCTTCGATCAGCGCCACGTGTTCAGGATCTGGAACCCGGTCGCGGACAAAGCCGGGCAGTTCGACGCTTTCGATCAGCGAACGCACGCCCATCGTGCCGACCATACCGCTTCGACTGCGCGCCAGGGCCTCTTCGAGCGGAGGCGCGACACCGTAGATGGGGACGGAGCAGCTACCCTTCACATCGTCGAGGACCATGATCGACGGCGCGTTCGACGCCAGCACGATCGCTTCCGGCTCATGATCGAGCAGGAAGCGGATGGTGGCGCGGATGATTGCCAGAAGAGCGGCCCTGTCCTTGCCACCATAAGGGAAGCTGGCCCTGTCGGCGAAATAGAGGATATCTCGCCGGGGCTGGCGACGCCGGATGAGATCGACGATGGCATAGCTGCCGATTCCGGCGTCGAAAACGGCCAGCGGCTTCGACAGCGACAGGCCATTCAACGGCGACCCATTCGATGACGACACCGGCCTCAGATTTCCTCGCCGAAGCGATCGGCCACGAGATCTGCCAGCGCAGCCACCGCCGCAGCCGCTTCCGGGCCGGACGCGACAATGCGGATGGAGCAGCCGGGGCTGGCCGCCAGCATCATCAGGCCCATGATCGAGGTGCCGCCGACCGAAACGCCGTCCTTCTCGACCTCCACGGCCGCGTCGAAAGTGCCAGCGACCTGGACGAACTTGGCCGAGGCACGCGCATGCAGGCCGCGCTGGTTGACGATGCGCACGTCGCGGGCGAAGACGCCGGCGGCAGGGGTGGCGCCGCTCATTTGCTGGCCAGCAGCTGACTGGCGACGTTGATGTATTTGCGGCCTGCCGCCTGGGCCTCGTCGAGCGCCGCCTTCATATCATCGGCCTTGCGGACGCTGGAGAGCTTGATGAGCATCGGCAGGTTCATGCCGGCGATGACCTCGGTGCGCCCCGATTCCATGACCGAAATGGCGAGATTGGACGGCGTGCCGCCGAACATGTCGGTCAGCACGATCACGCCAGCGCCGGTGTTGACGCGCGCAACGGCGTCGACGATGTCGCGGCGGCGCTGCTCCATGTCGTCGTCGGCTCCGATGGCGACGGTCTCGAAGTTGTCCTGCGGGCCGACCACATGCTCCACTGCGTGGCGGAACTCGTTGGCCAGTTGACCGTGCGTGACGAGCACGAGTCCGATCATTCTCAGGCGACTCCCGTCTTTCTGGCAGGTGATGCCACGGCCCCTTCACGGGCTCATCGTCTAGGCGCCGGCCTTTCCGGCGGCGGGAGCGCTATCTTGTCGAGGCGCGAGCCGTTGACAAGCCCAAAATTGCGGCAGAGTTGGCCATTTTGACGCATTGCAGCAAAAATTCGGGGCATTTCAGGCGAATGGCGCAAGCCCGAGACGCGCCGCGACGATCGCAACCGCGGCCTCGATAGCGCGCTCGGGAACGTCGATCCGGGGCAGGGTCACGCCACCGAGTACTTCGACGCCGTCCTCCTGCAACCGCGTCGCCTGCGCCGCCGGCACGAGCCGGACGACCATATCGGCGACCATGGCCGGTTCGAACGGAATCGCCTGCGGGCCGATGCCGCGCACTTCCGCCTTTCCCGCGATGGCCGGAGGCGCACGACAGATCACGCGTCCCTGGCGGATCGTAACGAGAAGCTGGTCGTCGCTCACCAGGCGACACAGCATCCAGCGCGACGCGAAGCGTCCGGCGAGCGCGAGTGCCAGGGTGGATTTGCCGGCGCCGGATGCGCCGGTGATGACGACGCCGCGGTCGCCGATCAGCAGGGCGGTGCCGTGGATGTTGGGTCTCATGCCGGTCTGCGACGATGCATCAATTGTCGGCCGGCAAGGTGACGACGAAGCGGGCGCCGCGGATTTCGCCCGGCTTGGCGCCGGGGATGTTTTCAGCCGTCAGCGTGCCGCCGTGACCTTCGACGATCTGACGGCTGATCGACAGGCCGAGCCCCGAATTCTGGCCGAACGCCTCGCCGGCGGGCCGGTCGGTATAGAAGCGCTCGAAGATGCGCTCGATGTTGTCGGCGCGGATGCCGGGGCCGTTGTCGTCGATCGTGACGATGATCGACTTTCCCGATCGCGAGAGCGATATCGCGACGCGGCCATGCTCTTCTGGAACGAAGGAGCGCGCGTTCTCGATCAGGTTGGTGATGACCTGCCCCAATCTGAGGTCGTGCCCCTGGACGAAATAGCCCTTCACGCCCTGCGGCGGCTTGTTCACCTTGAGTTCGATCTCCACCGGCCTCTTGTGGTGGGATACCTCGCGCGAGACGGAGACGAGATCGGTGATGAATTTCTCCAGATCGACGCGTCCGGCGTCCTCGCGGGCGAGTTCGGCATCGAGGCGCGAGGCGTCGGAAATGTCGGTGATGAGCCGGTCGAGACGGCGCACGTCGTGCTGGATGATCTCGAGCAGCCGCGCCCGCGACGCCTCGTTCCTGGCGAGCGGCAGCGTCTCCACCGCGCTGCGCAGCGAGGTCAGCGGGTTCTTCAGTTCGTGGCTGACATCCGCGGCGAAACTCTCGATCGCATCGATGCGGGCATAGAGAGCGTTGGTCATGTCGCGCACTGCGATCGAAAGGTTGCCGATCTCGTCCTGGCGGTCCGAGAAATCGGGAATTTCCTCGCGGCTCTTGACGCCGCGGCGCACGCGCACGGCAGCCGCCGAGAGCCGGCGCAGGGGATTGGCGATGGTCGAGGCGAGAAGCAGGGACAGGATGGCGGTGACCAGCGCGGCAATGCCGAACACGCGCAGGATGGCCTTGCGCTCGGCCGACACGATCTTGTCGATGTCGCCGCCCTCGGTGGACAGCATCAGCACGCCGAGCACGGCGCGGAAACGCTGGATCGGCACCGCGACGGATACGATCTGCTCGCCCTTTTCGGAGACCCTGACGATGGTCGAGGGACTGCCGGTCAGCGCCTTGACGACCTCGGGGAAAGCCGCGCCGTTGCCGCCCGGCTGTTCCTTGTAGACGGGCAGGTCCCTGTTGCGGAAGAAATTGAAGAGGAACTTCTCGATGCGCTCCGAGATGCTCGGCTTGTCGTCGTCAACCGGCGGTATCTCATAGCGCAGGATCTGACCGCGCGAATAGAGATGACGCGAATCCAGAAGCAGGTTGGCATCGCGGTCGTAGATGCGGGCGCGGGTGCGAGTCGGCGAGATCAGCCGCCGCAGCACCGGCGCCACGCGTTCGGGATTGATGGGGAAGTCGAGGTTGTCGAGCTGGTCGGTCGAGGGGCCGACGCTCTCGCCGGCCTGCAATTCCAGAAGCTTTTCCGGATCGATCGAGATCGAATCGGTCTCAACCGTCGCCGAGGCGGCGATGGCGCCGGCGATGATCTCGCCTTGCGTCATCAGGCTTTCGACGCGCGCATCGATCAGCCCGTCGCGGAAGGTGTTGAGATAGAGGATGCCGGTGACGAGGACGGCGAGGCCGGCGAGGTTGAGGAAGAGGATGCGCCGGGTCAGGCTGGAAAAGATGTGATGGCCGAGGAAACGGCGCAGCGGCACCGTGATCTTCGAGAGGAACGAAGGCCGCAACGGCCGCCTTGCGGCCGCCGCCGGTCTGTTCCTCTCGACATCCACCGCCATCGAACGCTCCGCCTACGCCTCGCGGAAACGGTAGCCGACCCCGTAAAGCGTCTCGATCATCTCGAAGTCGTCGTCGACGGCCTTGAACTTCTTGCGCAGCCGCTTGATGTGGCTGTCGATGGTGCGGTCGTCGACATAGACCTGCTCATCATAGGCCGAATCCATCAGCGCATCACGGCTTTTCACGACGCCGGGGCGCTGCGCGAGCGAATGCAGGATCAGGAATTCGGTGACGGTCAGCGTCACCGGCTCGCCCTTCCAGGTGCAGGTGTGGCGCTCCTGGTCCATCACGAGCTGGCCGCGCTCCAGCGATTTCGACTGCTGCATGGGCGCCTTGGCCGCCGCTTCGCGGGCGTTGGCGCGGCGCAGCACCGCCTTGACGCGCTCGACCAGCAGGCGCTGCGAGAACGGCTTCTTGATGAAGTCGTCGGCACCCATCTTGAGACCGAAAAGCTCGTCGATCTCGTCGTCCTTGGAGGTGAGGAAGATCACCGGCAGATCCGACTTCTGGCGCAGGCGGCGCAGCAGTTCCATGCCGTCCATGCGCGGCATCTTGATGTCGAGGATGGCGAGATTGGGCGGCCGCGCCGCCAGGCCCTCGAGCGCGGAAGCGCCGTCGGTATAGGTCTCCACGCGATATCCCTCGGATTCGAGAGCGATCGACACCGAAGTAAGGATGTTGCGATCGTCGTCGACCAGCGCGATTGTTGCCATTTCAAGCGGCTCCCTCATGAGCGGGCGTCCCTTCTTTCTGGAAGACGGGACCTTTGCAGGACAAATTAGGTACAAAATGTGGCATGGCGATTGACCTCCTACAGGGCCGCCCTACGCATGTCCACAATCGCAGCCTCGCGCGGATTGGACGCCACGGCGCTGCCGATCCTTTGGGCTCCTCAAGGAAAACTTGCACATCTAAACGATTTAAACAACTTTCAAATTTTTTAAATCGATTAATGATTTGATATTGTTTGCCTTTTCTGGTTGAGGCGCTAACTGCCCCCTAGAAAACGGCCTCGCCAAACCATCGGGCGCGAGCGCCGGCAGCCAAGAGGAAACACTTCATGTCGGAGTTCGGCATTCGCAATCCAGCCTGCGCGATCACGGCGGCCGGCATCGCCACCAGCGGCACCGTCCGCTACAATTTCGAGGCCGCCGCGCTCTGCGAGGAAGCGCTGCGCCGGAGCGAGGCGCGCCTGACCGCGCATGGGGCGCTGGTCGCCGATACCGGCCAGCACACCGGCCGCTCGCCGAAGGACAAGTTCGTCGTGCGCGACGAAGGCACCGAAGCAGTCGTGTGGTGGGAAAACAACAAGGCGATGGCGCCGGAGCAGTTCGACGTCCTGCTGGCAGACTTCCTGGCACATGCCGCCGACAAGGATCTCTACGTGCAGGATCTGATCGGCGGCGCCGACGCATCGCACGCCCTCCCGGTCCGGGTCGTCACCGAATTCGCCTGGCATTCGCTGTTCATCCGCAATCTTCTGATCCGTCCGGATGTCGACGCGCTGGCGCATTTCGTCCCCAAGATGACCATCATCGACCTGCCGTCGTTCCGGGCCGATCCAGCCCGTCACGGCACCCGCTCCGAGACCGTCATCGCGCTGGACCTGACGCGCATGATCGTGCTGATCGGCGGCACGGCCTATGCGGGCGAGATGAAGAAGTCCGTCTTCACGGCGCTCAATTACCTGCTGCCCGAAAAGGACGTGATGCCCATGCACTGTTCCGCCAACGAGGGGCCGGCGGGCGATACGGCAATCTTCTTCGGCCTGTCGGGCACCGGCAAGACGACGCTGTCGGCGGATCCGGCGCGCACGCTGATCGGCGACGACGAGCATGGCTGGGGCGAAGCCGGCGTCTTCAACTTCGAGGGCGGCTGCTATGCCAAGACCATCCGCCTTTCCGCCGAGGCCGAGCCCGAGATCTTCGCCACGACGCGGCGCTTCGGCACGGTGCTGGAAAACGTCGTTCTCGACGAGAACCGCGTGCCGGACTTCGACGACGGCTCGAAGACCGAAAACACGCGCTGCGCCTATCCGCTGGACTTCATCCCCAACGCCAGCGCCACCGGCCGCGCCGGCCACCCGAAGAACATCATCATGCTGACGGCGGACGCGTTCGGCGTGATGCCGCCGATCGCCAGGCTGACGCCGGCGCAGGCGATGTACCATTTCCTGTCCGGCTACACCGCCAAGGTGGCCGGCACCGAGCGCGGCGTGACCGAGCCCGAAGCGACGTTCTCGACCTGCTTCGGCGCGCCCTTCATGCCGCGTCACCCGTCCGAATACGGCAATCTCCTGCGCCGCCTGATCGCCGACCACAAGGTGGATTGCTGGCTGGTCAACACCGGCTGGACCGGCGGCGCCTTCGGCACCGGCAGCCGCATGCCGATCAGGGCGACGCGGGCGCTTCTGGCCGCCGCGCTCGACGGCTCGCTGGCAAAAGCCGAATTCCGCACCGACCCGCATTTCGGCTTCTCGGTCCCTGTCGCCGTACCGGGCGTGGACGGCGCCGTCCTCGACCCGAAGATTCTCGATCCTCGGGCAAGCTGGGCCGACGACGCGGCCTACGATCGCCAGGCCGAACGGCTGGTCGGCATGTTCATCGACAATTTCACCAAATTCGAGAGCCATGTGGATCCGAGCGTGAGAAGTGCCGCCCCCGCCGTCAGGCAGGCGGCGGAATAGCGGCGCCGACCGGCTGCGCACGAGGCCCGGTCCATCCGGGCCTTTTCTTTTTCGGCGCGGCGGGCGATGACTGCGCCATGAGTAGCGACGACATCGTCATATCGCCCGAGGCGGTCATCCGCCCCGGTGACCTTCGCGAGGACTTCGTCCGCGCCTCGGGACCCGGCGGCCAGAACGTCAACAAGGTGGCGACCGCCGTGCAACTGCGCTTCGACGCGGCAAACGCGGCCGGCCTGTCGGAGCGCGTGCGCGCCAATCTCCTGAAACTCGCCGGCCAGCGCGCCACCAAGGACGGCGTGGTCGTCATCGAGGCCGACCGCTTCCGCACCCAGGAGCGCAACCGCGCAGATGCGCGCGAACGGCTCGTCGCCCTGGTCGAGCGCGCGGCGAAACCGCCGCCGCCGCCGCGCAAGAAGACGCGGCCCTCGAAAGGCGCGGTCGAGCGCAGGCTCAAGGAAAAAGCGGGGCGCTCGACGGTGAAGAAGCTGCGCGGGCGGATCGAGCGGGATTGATCTGGCGCCGCACCGCGCCAAGGCGCTTTCAATTCCGGCGAGCGGATGCCAAACTCGTTTCGGCGGGGCTTATTGAAGTATCGAATTGCGCAGGAGGCGTGCATGGGATTTTTCGATTTCGTCAAGGGTGTCGGCGAGAAGCTCGGCTTAGGCGACGATGACGACGACGCGGCCAAGGCCGAGGCGCTGAAGAAGGAACTGGATTCCCACAAGATCGGCACTGACAACGTGCAGGTCGAGGTCAAGGGCGACACCGCCGTGCTGAAGGGCGATGTCAAGGACCAGTCGATCTTCGAGAAGGCGGTGATCGCGGTCGGCAACACGCTCGGCGTCTCGAAAGTCCAGGCCGATGAGTTGAAGGTCGGGGCGGACGCCGCCGCGGCGCCGGCGAAGGCACCGGTGTTCTACACCGTCAAGAAAGGCGACAATCTGTGGAAGATCGCCGAAGCGGAATACGGCAAGGGCAAGGGCGCGAAGAACACGCTGATCTTCGAGGCCAACAAGCCGATGCTGAAGCATCCCGACAAGATCTATCCCGGACAAGTGCTGCGCATCCCGCCGCTGGATTAAAGCCCGCTTCCGGACGCGGGCAACGGTTTCGGGATAGGGACAAAACCAGCGACTTGGCGTGGACGGCGACTTTCGGGTCGCCGTTTCGCTTTTCAGAGTCCAGGATCGAATACGGGGCAGTTTTGTCCCTTTTGGAGACGCAATGCCGGTCTTGCCGCAAGGCTTCCGCCATCTGCCGGATCTTCTCGACCGCGATGCGCAGCACGTCCTCGCGGAGGAGGTGCGCGCGGTCGTGCGCGCCAGCCCGCTCTATGTGCCGGCGATGCCCGGTACCGGAAAGCCGATGAGCGTGCGCATGACCAATTGCGGCCAGCTCGGCTGGGTGACCGACAAGGAGCACGGCTACCGCTACCAGGAAACCCACCCCGTCACCGGCGCGCCGTGGCCGCCGATCCCCGACCGGCTTCTCGACCTGTGGCGCGCCGTGGCGGACTATCCCGATCCGCCGCAGGCCTGCCTCGTCAATTTCTATTCGGCCGGCGCCCGCATGGGGCTGCACCAGGACCGCGACGAGCAGGAATTTTCAGCGCCGGTCGTCTCGGTCTCGCTCGGCGACGACTGCCTGTTCCGCATCGGCGGCACCCGGCGCGGCGATCCGACGGCGTCGCTGCGGCTGCGATCGGGCGACGTGGTCGTGCTGGGTGGAGAGAGCCGCATCGCCTTCCACGGCGTCGACCGCATCTATCCCGGCACCTCGACGCTGCTGAAGGGCGAGGGCCGCATCAACCTGACGCTGAGGCGGGTGACAGGCTGATCCGGTCGCATCCGACGCGTTTTCGTAGCGATATTTTAAGGCCCCATAGTGTAGTCACATGTGGCGGAACCGGGATCGATCTCTTGGACGTATACGCGAAGGAAGCACGCCAACTGGCGTTGTGGTTTACCGCGATAAGTACCCTGGCTGTATTCGCGTTGCTTCCGTTCAGCAAAATCACCTTCACCGGCACGGACCTCGGTAGAATCGCCTTCGTGACCGGTATCGCCGGTGTGTGCGCCGGCTACTGCTGGAAGCGGGGTATGGATCGGCTTGCACCAGGGCTTGAAGCCGTCATGCTCGGCCTCTTCATGACCGTTCCCATTCTTGTCTCGACCTATCTGGCCATGTCGCTCGACCACCCGCTTGCGGACGAATCGCTGGCATATGCCGACGGCATCATGGGTTTCGACTGGACGGTTTTCATTGGCTTCGTGGATGGGCACCCCGACCTAGGTTCAGGACCTATTAAATTGATTTGAGATGTGATTCACAGTCTTGTTTGAGGAGGCTGTGATGAGTGATTTGTTTCTGCTGAGCGCGCGCCAGATGGCTCGGATCTCGCCGTTTTTTCCCTTGGCGCATGGCGTGCCGCGTGTTGATGACCGACGGATCGTGAGCGGGATCGTCTATGTGATCCGCAATGG
>NZ_JBEBMG010000008.1:0-184818 GCF_040081975.1 Mesorhizobium hunchu | reverse complement strand
TTGTGGGGAGCGACTGTCTTGGAAATCAAGTTGGTTGCCACGGCTTTTGGTCCCGGATGATGGCGTTGAGGATGGTGAGGAGCTTTCGGGCGACGGCGATGATGGCCACCATTTTCGGCTTTCCGGCCATGACCAGCCTGTCGCGGAAGGCTTTGAGGACGGGGTTGCGCCTGGCGGCGACGAGGGCGCCCATGAAGAGGGCGGCGCGCACGTGTGTGCGGCCGCCGCCGATGAAACTCTTGCCGCGCCAAGTGCCGGATTGCCTGGTGAAGGGGGCCAGCCCCGCCAGCGATGCGATCTCCTTGCCGCCGAGCCTGCCGAGCTCGGGCAGGTCGGCGATGAGGGTGCGTGCGATGCGCTTGCCGATGCCGGGCACAGAGACGAGCAGGTCTTCCTTGATGCGCCACAGCGGCGACTTGCGGATGAGGGCGTCGAGGCTCTCGTCGAGACTGTCCAGTTCGCGCCTGAGCGCTGCGATCAGCCGGGTGATGCTCTTCTTAAGCTCGCGCTCGGCGGCACGCTTGAGCCGTGCCTCCTCAGCCACCAGCATGGTCATGATCTGCCGCCGTCTGGCGACGAGATCGGCCAGCAGCCGGCCCTGCGCGTCCGGCAACGGCCGCGCCTCGACGCCGCTGGCGGCTGCGAAGCGGGCGATCACGGCCGCGTCGATCGGATCGGTCTTGGCGCGCTTGCCCAGCGCGTCGGCGAACGAACGCACCTGGGCCGGGTTGACGACGGCGACCGGCAGACCCGCCGCCGAAAGCGCCGCCGCCGCCAGCCGTTCGAAGCCGCCCGTCGCCTCCAGCGCGACCAGCTTCACCGCCATCTCGCAAAGCCGGCCGGCCAGTGCCTCGATACCCGCCGCATCATTGGCCACGAAGAAGGCCTTCCCATCCGGCGCCACATGCACGTCCAGACGGTCCTTCGAAACATCGATCCCCACGACGAAAGCGTCCATCCTGTCCCATCCTTGCCTAATCGGGCTTCGCTTGCGGCCCAGGCGACTGTTCGGGTTCGATGGAACGGCGCACGACGACCCCTGCTCCCCACCGGGCTCTGCCGCCCAAAGGGTCCGCGGCCTCTCGTGCGCCACCGCTTCCCCAATCTTAGCAGATGCGGCACACGACAAGTTACAAGGGGTCAGGGGTGGGGGTAATTTTACAGATCACTCCTTGCGGGGGAAAAACGGCGTCGCGTCTGGTAAAACCGCCGGTGCCATCTGATGCGCCGCTTCACCTGGGACGATCTGCAATTCTTCCTCGCGGTGGCGCGCAGCGGCCAGCTCGCCAGCGCCGCCCGGCAATTGCGCACCAACCACGCCACTGTCTCGCGGCGCATCGACCGGCTGGAACAGGCGCTGTCGGCAAAACTGTTCGAGCGCAATCCGCGCGGCTACATGCTGACCGCCGTCGGCGAACGGCTGGTGCAATCGGCCGAGCAGATCGAGCGCGAAGCCAACAGTTTCCGCAACGAGGCGTCGAGCGGCGCCTCGCCGGTCACCGGCGTGGTGCGGCTTTCCACGCTCGAGGGCTTCGGCAACTACTTCCTCGCCGACCGGCTGCCGCGCTTCGCCGAGGCGCACGCCAACCTGTCGATCGAAATGGTCACGATCCAGCAGATCGTCTCGCTGTCCAAGCGCGAGGCCGACATGTCGATCACGCTGACCTCGCCGCGCACGGATTTCTACCGCTACGAGAAGATCACCACCTACCGGCTGTTCGTCTACGGGCTGCGCTCCTATCTCGACAGCCACCCGCCGATCGAGAAACGCGAGGACCTGCTGACGCACCGCATGATCGGCTACATCGAGGACATGATCTTCACGCCCGGCCTCGACTATCATCGCGAGATCCTGCCCGGCCTGCGCGCCACCTATCAAAGCTCGTCGATCCACGCGCAGTTGCGCGCCACGCTGCATGGGGTGGGCCTTTGCGTGCTGCCGCATTTCATGGGCTCGCTGTATCCCGATCTCGTGCCGGTGCTGGCCCGCGACGTCTATCTCGACCGTGACTACTGGTGCGTCAGCCACCAGGACGTATCGGCGACGCCGCGCATCCGGGCGCTGGCCGAATTCGTCAGGCAGGAGGCGCGGGCCGCCGAGCGGCTTTTCCTCGGCGACGCGCTGGTCGCAAGATAGTTCACCCCGCCCGGAGCATCGAGCCCGGCATGGCGAAAACGCGATCGGCGCCAAGCATATAGGCGACAAGCGTCTCGGCACGAAACAGGCCGTGATAGGCGCGGTCGAGCACGTTGAGCGAGCCGGTATAGGCGCCGAAGGCCGGCATGACGATGCGGGAGCCGTCGCCAGCGAAGCAGCGCCGTTTCACCGAGCGGCCGCGCTGGACGATGCGGGCGCAAGGGTGCAGATGGCCGGCCACCTCGCCCTCCGCCGCGCCCCGCGACGGCTCGTGGCGGAAGCGCAGCGCGCCGACGGCCAGTTCCATCACCGTCTCCCCCGGCAGGTCGGCCGGCGCGTCCGGGTCGTGGTTGCCGGCGATCCAGAACCAGTCGCGGCCGGCCATCAGCGCTTCCAGCGTTGCGCGGAACGGCAGCGGCAGGCGCTCGGCGCCCCAGCCGTCATGGAAGGAATCGCCAAGGCTGACGACGATGCGCGGCTGGTAATGGGCAACCGCCTCGGCCAGCCGCGCCAGCGTCGCCGCCGTGTCGTAGGGCGGGATCAGCGCGCCGCGGCGGGCCAGGGCGGAGCCTTTCTCCAGATGCAGGTCCGAGACGCAGAGCAGCCGCAGATCCGGGAAATAGAGCACGCCGGAGCGGTCGCACAAGGCGCACTCGCCGGCGACGCCGGCGAGTCCGGTTGCGGCCATCGCCCTGGCGCGAAGGACGGCGGTCATCTCGGTCCGATGCTCCGGCGGCCGTAGTCGGCGGTGCCGACGCCGCGCCGTTCCCGCTTGGCGTCCCTCGAGGCCGTGCCATGCAGGACGACGGTCGGCCCGAGCCGCGCCGGCGCGTCGTCGTGCGCCTCGCCCATCGCTTCGCTGACCAGGTCTGCCGCTTCCATCAGAAGGCTCTCGTTGGCGCCGCCGTTCACCGTCTCGCGGCCGATTTCCAGCATCACCGGCACGGCGAGCGGCGAGATATGCTCCAGCGGCTTATGCACGATTCGGCCCTTGATGCGCGAGAGCATGTCGGCAAGCCTGCTGACATCGAGCAGGCCGGCCTGCGCGTCGGCGCGCGTCGCCTGGAGCAGGATGTGGTCCGGCTCGTGGCTGCGCAGCACGTCGTAAATCAGGTCGGCCGAGACCGTCACCTGCCGTCCGGTCTTTTCCTGGCCCGGAAACTTCTTCTCGATCAGGCCGGAGATGACCGCGCAGTTGCGGAACATGCGCTTCAGCATCCAGCTGTCGTTCAGCCATTCCTCGAGGTCGTCGCCCAGCATGTCCTCGTCGAACAATTGCCCGAGCGACGGTTTTCCCACTCCGAACAGCGCACCCATGTCGTCCAGCGCCCACACAGCCAGCGAATAGTCGGTGGCGACGAAGCCGAGCGGGCGGGCGCCCGCCCGTTCCAGCCGGCGTGTCAGAAGCATGCCGAGCGTCTGGTGCGCCAGCCGCCCCTCGAACGGATAGCAGACCATGAAATGGCGGTCGTTGCGCGGAAACGTCTCGACCAGAAGGTCGCCGCGCCTCGGCAACATCGATTTGTCCTTTTGCAGCCGCAGCCAGTCGGCCACCTGCTCGGGCAGCGCCTGCCAACGCTCGGGATCGGCCAGCATGGCGCGCACCTGGTCGGCGAGATAGGTGGAGAGCGGAAACTTTCCGCCCGCGTAGGACGGCACGATGATCTGCGCCGAGGAGCCGCCGCTTGAGACGATGCACTCGCTCTCGCGGATGCCCTCGAAGCGCAGCACCTTGCCGGCGAAGAGGAAATTGTCGCCGGGCCGCAGCGTCTCGGCGAAATATTCTTCGACCTTGCCCAGCACCCTGCCGCCATGGCCGGCCATGCGGCCCTGCCGCACATAGCGCACGTTCAGTTCCGGCATCTCGACGATGGTGCCGACGTTCAGCCGGTACTGCTGGGCGATGCGCGGATGGGTGACGCGCCACAGCCCCTCCTTCGTCTTCCTGATGCGGGCGTAGCGCTCGTAACTCTGCAAGGCGTAGCCGCCGGTGGCGACGAAATCGACGACGCGGTCGAAGTCCTTGCGCGCCAGCCCGGCATAGGGCGCCGCACTGGTCACCTCGGCATAGAGCTCGTCCGCACGGAAGGGCGCGGCGCAGGCGGTGCCCAACACATGCTGGGCGAGCACGTCGAGCGAACCGGCCAGCAGCGGCGGCGTGTCCTGCGCGCCGAGATAGTTGGCATCCAGCGCCGCACGGCACTCCAGCACCTCGAACCGATTGGCCGGAATCAGGATCGCCTTGGACGGCTCGTCCATGCGGTGGTTGGCGCGGCCGATGCGCTGCGCCAGCCGGCTCGCCCCCTTCGGCGCGCCGACATGGACGACGAGGTCGACGTCGCCCCAGTCGATGCCGAGGTCGAGCGTCGAGGTGGCGACGATGGCGCGCAGGGCATTGTCGGCCATCGCCTTCTCGACGCGGCGGCGCTGGCCGACGTCGAGCGAGCCGTGATGCAGCGCGATCGGCAGCGACTCCTCGTTCACGCGCCACAGTTCCTGGAACAGCAGTTCGGCCTGGCTGCGCGTGTTGACGAACAGCAGCGTCGTCTTGTGGCGGCGGATTTCCTCATAGATTTCGGGAACGGCGTAGCGTGCCGAATGCCCGGCCCAGGGCACGCGCTGTTCGGAGTCGAGAATGGAAATGTCGGGCTTCGCGCCGCCGGCCACTGTGACGAGGCCGGCCATTTTGTCATCTGCTCCAACAAGGCCTTCACCCGTGCCGGCATACCCCCACCCCTGTCCCCTCCCCACAAGGGGGAGGGAGACGCAGCCGCCGCCGCTTCGTCCAAAATCGCCATCGCCGGCTGACTGCGGCATCACAGCAGAGTCCCCCTCCCCCTTGTGGGGAGGGGCTAGGGGTGGGGGTGTGCAGCCGTTGGCTTCAGGGGATAGGATGTGCTGCCCCACCAGCCATCGCCGCAGTTCGTCCGGCTCCGCCACCGTCGCCGATAGCCCGATGGCGCGCAGGTCCGGCTTGAAGGTCCTGAGCCGCGCCAGCCCGAGCGCCAGCAGGTGCCCGCGCTTGGATGTCACCAGCGAATGCAGCTCGTCGAAGACGACGTAGCGCAGGTCCTCGAAGAAGCGCCGCGCATCGCTGCCGGCGATCAAAAGGGCAAGCTGCTCGGGTGTGGTGAGCAGGATGTCCGGCGGCACCAGTTTCTGGCGCTGGCGCTTGTGAGCGGGCGTGTCGCCGGTGCGGGTCTCGATCGAAATCGGCAGCCCGATCTCATCGACCGGCTTGCCGAGGTTGCGCTCGATGTCGACGGCGAGCGCCTTCAACGGCGAGATGTAGAGCGTGTGGATGCCGCGGTGCCGCTCGCCGGGCTTGCGCTTCGGCCGCTCCGCCAGTTCCGTCAGCGAGGGCAGGAAGCCGGCCAGCGTCTTGCCGGCACCGGTGGGCGCGATCAGCAGCGTCGATTGCCCGGCCTGGCTGCGCGCCAAGAGTTCAAGCTGATGCGCGCGCGGCGACCACCCCTTGCCCGCGAACCATTTGACGAAAGGTTCCGGCAAGCGGGCGACGGTCTCGGTTTCGGCGATGCACGGCTTTGCGGTCACGCCCCCAGAGGTAGCGCGCCGGGACAGGAACGCCAAGGAGAATCTGGAACAAAAGGGGATCGACGGTCGCGAGGACCCATTAGGAAATCACATACGCTGCTGCACCCCCACCCCTAACCCCTCCCCACAAGGGGGAGGGAGACGGTGACACCGCCGTTTCGCCCGGGATCGCCAGCGTTGGCGCGGCGTGACACCGTCGCAAAGTCCCCCTCCCCCTTGTGGGGAGGGGTGGGGGTGCCGGACAGCCGAAATCAAGGCGAACGCGCCGCCACCACGATCAATCCCGCGACCGGCTGCCGCCTGTCATGCCTGATGTTGTGCTCCTGCAAGGACAGGACCTCCAATCCCGCTCCGCCAAGCACGCGCCGCAAATAGCCTTCCGCATGGGCGTAGCGCCGCGACGGCTGGAGGGCGTATTCCTCGCCCTCGGCCAGCTTCTCGACCGAGAAGGCGAAGAGTCCGCCCGGCGCAAGCAGGCGCGAAACGGCGGCGGCGACGCCGGCAAGGTCTCCGACATAGAGGAAGACGTCGGCGGCGGTGACGAGGTCGGGCGCGTCGCCCGCATGGCGGAAATCCTGCAGGTCCACCTTTTCCAGCCGGTCGTAGAGGCGCTTGGCACGCGCTTTCCTCAGCATGGCGGCGGAAATGTCGATCCCTTCGAGCCGTTCGCTGACCGGCCTCAGCCTTTCGCCCATCAGGCCGGTGCCGCAGCCGAGGTCGAGCGCCAGGCGAAAGCGACGCGCTGCCTGGGCCTGGAGGGCGTCGAACAGAAGCCCCGGCACCCGGTAGCCGAGCTTGTCGACAAGGGACGCATCGAACTTGTCCGCGTACCGGTCGAACAGGGCTTCGACGAACGCGGAAGGCGGCGCCTCGGGTTCCGGGATCTGACCGATGAGCGCGAGCTTCAGGCCGGCGCCCGCCCTGTCCTGTGGGTCGAGCCCGCGGGCGGTTTCCCAGGCGTTGCCGGCCGCGCTGAAATCGCCGGCCGCCTCGTACATTTCTCCCAACCGGAACCAGCCCAGCGCCCATGCCGGCGCAAGCTCCAGTGCGCCCCGCAGCAGGTCCGCGGCAGGCGCATGGTCGCCCGAGGCAAACAGCATCTCCGCATAATCGGCACGACGATCGGCGAGCACGTCGCCGGACGAAGCCTGGAGCGGTTTCATTTTTCGAAGGTTCCGCCAGCGGAAATCGCCGGTGCGCGCTGCTATATCCGGCTGGCGAAAACTTGCAAGATGGAGTCAGCAGACTGAAACGCACGGCTTTTCCGGGCGCGACAAAAGCCTATCTTCAAGCCCATGCGTCCCAGCGAACTGCTTTGCCCCCGTCCCGAAGGCCTCTACTGCCCGCCTGGCGATTTCTTCATCGATCCGGTGCGGCCGGTGGCGCGCGCGCTCGTCACCCACGGCCACTCCGACCACGCGCGCGCCGGCCATCGCGCCGTGCTGGCCACCGGCCAGACGCTCGACATCATGGCCCTGCGCTACGGCGACGGCTTCGCCGGATCGACGCAGGCCGCCGGCTTCGGCGAGACGATCGATTTGAACGGCGTCGCCGTCACCTTTCACCCGGCCGGCCATGTGCTGGGCTCGGCGCAGATCGCGGTGGAGTACGGCGGGTTGCGGATCGTCGCCTCCGGCGACTACAAGCGCGCGCCGGACGCGACCTGCCAGCCGTTCGAGGTGGTGCGCTGCGACGTCTTCATCACCGAAGCGACGTTCGGCCTTCCCGTCTTCCGCCATCCGCCCGCGCGGGAGGAAGCGGACAAGCTGCTGAAATCCGTCGCGCAGTTTCCGGAGCGCACGCATCTGATCGGCGCCTACGCGCTCGGCAAGGCGCAACGCGTCATGCGGCTTCTGCGCGACGCCGGTTATGACAGGCCGCTCTACATCCACGGCGCGCTGGCGAAGCTGTCGGACTACTACCAAAGCGAGGGCATCGATCTCGGCGAATTGGAGCCGGCCACGGTCGAGACCGGCAAGAAGGGCGATTTCGCCGGCGCGATCGTCGTCGGCCCGCCCTCCGCCTTCCAGGACCGCTGGGCGCGGCGCTTTCCCGATCCGCTGTCGTGCTTCGCCTCGGGCTGGATGCGCATCCGACAGCGCGCCAAGCAGGGCGGCGTGGAGCTGCCGCTCATCATCTCCGACCATTCCGACTGGGACGAACTGACCGCCACCATCCGCGACACCGGCGCCGGCGAGGTATGGGTCACGCACGGACGCGAGGAGGCGCTGGTGCGCTGGTGCGAGCTGGAAGGCATCGCGGCGCGGCCGCTGCATCTCGTCGGCTACGAGGACGAGGGGGATTGATGGACCGCTTCGCCGATCTTCTCGACCGCCTGGTGCTGACGCCGTCGCGCAACGGCAAGCTCACCCTGCTCGTCGACTATTTCCGCGCGACCGAGGACCCCGACCGGGGCCTGGCGCTGGCCGCCATCACGGGTGACCTCAACATCGCTTCCGTCAAGCCGGCCATGCTCAGGCAACTGGTGATGGAGCGCATGGACCCGGTGCTGTTCGGCTATTCCTACGACTATGTCGGCGATCTCGCCGAGACGGTTTCGCTGGTGTGGCCGGAGCGGGATACCCCCACCGCTAACCCCTCCCCTCAAGGGGGAGGGGAACTTGGCGTTTCCGCCGACCCGTCGCCGAGAGCCTCAGATGAAGCAGTCGCTGCGGAATCCCCCTCCCCCTTGAGGGGAGGGGTCAGGGGTGGGGGTACATCATCGGGCACAGACACGGAGCATCACCTCACCCTCGCCGCCGTCGTCGGCGCGCTGCAGTCGGCCAGCCGCTCCGACGGACCGAAGGTGCTGGCCCGCCTGCTCGACAGCGCCGACAACGCTTCGGCGCGCTTCGCCATCATCAAGCTGGTCACCGGCGGGTTGCGCATCGGCGTGTCGGCGCGGCTCGCCAAGCAGGCGCTGGCGCAGTTCGGCCAGGTCGACGTGGCCGAGATCGAGGAGCTGTGGCACGGCCTGGCGCCGCCCTACGAGACGCTGTTCGCCTGGCTGGAGGGCAAGGCGCCGAAGCCGGAGAAGACGGCAAGCGGGCTGTTTCGTCCGGTCATGCTGGCGCATGCCATAGAGGAGCGCGATCTCGAAAAACTCGATCCGGCCGACTACGCCGCCGAGTGGAAATGGGACGGCATCCGCGTCCAGGTGGTGGCGGAGGGGGGCGTGGCGCGCCTCTATTCGCGCACCGGCGACGACATTGCCGGCGCTTTCCCCGACCTCGCCGGCGCGATCGATTTTTCAGGCGTGCTCGACGGCGAACTGCTCGTCGGCGCGCCTTCGGCCACCGGCACTTTTTCCGACCTGCAGCAGCGGCTGAACCGCAAGTCCGTATCGGCGAAAATCCGCGAGCGCTACCCCGCCTTCGTGCGCTGCTACGACATGCTGCAGGACGGCGAGGAGGACGTGCGCGCCCTCCCCTTCAGTGAACGGCGAAAGCGGCTGGAGGGCTTCATCGGCGAACTCGACCCCATCCGCTTCGACCTGTCGCCGCTGGTGGCTTTCCGCGACTGGCCCGAGCTGGAAACGGCCCGTGCCGGCCCGCCACATCCGATCATCGAAGGCGTGATGCTGAAGCGGTGGGATTCGGCCTATCTGGCCGGCCGGCCCCGGGGTCCCTGGTTCAAATGGAAGCGTGATCCGCACACGATCGACGCGGTGCTGATGTACGCCCAGCGCGGGCACGGCAAGCGCTCGTCCTTCTATTCCGACTATACGTTCGGCGTCTGGTCCGGTCCCGAAGGCGGCGAGGAACTGGTGCCGGTGGGAAAGGCCTATTTCGGCTTCACCGACGAGGAACTCAGGCAGATCGACAAATATGTGCGCGACAACACGGTCGAGCGGTTCGGGCCGGTGCGCTCCGTGCGCGCCGACAGGCGCAGCGGGCTGGTGCTGGAAGTGGCGTTCGAGGGGCTGAACCGCTCGACCCGCCACAAATCGGGCGTCGCCATGCGCTTTCCGCGCATCTCGCGCCTGCGCTGGGACAAGCCGGCGGCCGAGGCCGACCGCATCGAGACGCTGCAAGCCCTGCTCGACGAGATCAATCGCCTGCCGTCACCCTGATCTCGTAGATGTCGACCGACTTGCCCTGCTTGTCGAAATCGGAATTGATGGCGATGGAGCCGGCAGCGCCGGGGCTCTTGTCGGGGAAGTCGACCTCGAACAGATATTCGTTCCTGACGTGGCCGACCGCATAGCGCTTGCGCCCGCAATCGCCGAGCGCGCCGAAATCGCAGTCCACCGACATCTGCGTGTCCTTGCCCTCCTCGGCGCGGGCGACGATGTCGAACACGGCGTGCTTGCCGGCGAGTTGATCGAGAATGCCCTGCCCCACATCGAAGCTCACGGCCGCCCCGGACGCGCCGGAGCGCATGCGCAGGAAGGCGCCGGTGTCGTCCTTCATCGCCTCGACCTTCGCGTCGGAGGGCGCGCGCGCCAGCGTCGGGTCCGACGGAGAGAAAACGATGATCCAGTCGCGACCGTCGTCCGCCTGGCCGGGCTTCAGCGGCTCGGTGGAGCCGGCGGGCGGGACGGCGGCGGCCTCCTGCGCGCTCGAAGGCGGCTGGCCGGGCGACCGTCCGGTCTTGATGATTCCCATTTGCACCAGCCACCACAGACCGGCGCCGAGAGCCGCCAGCACGACGAGACCGACCAGGGCGCCTGCCAGCGGGAACCGCCTGCGGCGCGCCCTGCGCTCATCGCGATCCGGCGCGACCTCCGCCGCGCCGGGCGGCGAAGACGTCCCCTCCCGGTCTGCGCGGCGGTCGAGCGTCGGTTCGGGCGTCACCGGCGCGGCGGCGGATGGATTGCCGGAAGCCGGGCCGTCGAGCGACGGCTCGACGCGTTGACCCGAGGACGAAACCGGCGGCGCGACCGCGGGGCCGCTCTGCGCCGCGCCCAGCGACGCCGGCGAATCGACCGAGGGAGCCGCCGTTCCGGTCGGCTCCCCTTCCGCGCCGGGAACCGCGACGGCCGGCAGGAATTCGGATTCGATCTCGGCGATCTTGGCCTGCATGGCCTTGCGCCGCTTGATGGCGTTTTCCACCGTGACGTTGGGATTGGCCTGCAAGGCGCGGTCGAGCGCGGCGAATGCCGATCGGTAGACCTTTTCGCGGAACGCCCGATCGTCGGCGTTGCCCTTCTCGAAGGCGTTGCGGATCGCTTTTTCTATTGGGTCCAAGCGGTTGTCCTTTGCGCGACGCTGCGTCAGCAATGATCGTTAGCCGCAGCCGGCCGATCAATCAACGTTTCTTCGTCCCTCGCCCACCACCGCGATCAGGCCCGCATAGCAAGACGGAGCCGTGACGTTTCGGCCTCCAGCCATGTAGCGCACAGCGTCAGCGAGGCCAGCGGCGGTGGTCATACCCCGGAGAATCGGCGACAAGCCATCTTGAAATTGCGCGAGCTTGCGTCTATTCACCCGGCATTCTCGCGGGCACAGCGCCCGCCGGGCCGCTTTAGCTCAGTTGGTAGAGCATCGCATTCGTAATGCGAGGGTCAGGTGTTCGAGTCACCTAAGCGGCACCACCCTTCGCTCTTCGAGCTTCGGGTGGCAAGCCACCCGCAGATCGTTGGACGAAGGAGTGTCCCCCGAAGCCTTGGCGTAGGAGGACGAGTTCGGGTTTTCTCCTTCCGACCGCACCATTTGTTTGATCTCACGCCAGTTCGCTTCGCTCACGGCTCCGATGGGGCGCGCTGACCGCGCGGCGCCCGGTCGGGCTTGCGAACCCCGCGGGTCCGATCCAATGCCTTTTGGGCAGAGAACGTTACTGTCTTCGGCGCGGGCTCACGCCGCCTTCTTCTTCGCCAGCCGCGCCTTGATGCTGTCCACGTCGGCGCGCGGCGTGGCGGCGAACAGGGTCTTCGTGTAGCTGTGCTGCGGGTTGGAGAAGACCTCGTCGCGGCTGCCGTATTCCACGGCCTCGCCGAAATACATCACCATCACGTCGTCGGCGATGTAGCGCACGACCGACAAGTCGTGGCTGATGAAGACGTAGGTAAGCTGGAACTCGTCCTGCAGGTCGGCCAGCAGGTTCAGCACCTGGGCCTGCACCGAAAGATCGAGCGCCGAGACCGGCTCGTCCAGCACCAGCAGGCTGGGTTTCAGCATCAGCGCGCGGGCGATGGCGATGCGCTGGCGCTGGCCGCCGGAGAACATGTGCGGATAGCGGTTGAAGTGTTTCTCTTCCAGTCCGACCTTGACCAGCATCTGCATGGCGAGGTCGCGCCGCTCGGCGGCCGGCATGTCGGTGTTGATGACCAGCGGCTCCATCAGCACGTCGCCGATCTTCTGGCGCGGGTTGAGCGAGCCGTAGGGGTTCTGGAAGACGATCTGCACCTTGCGGCGCAGCTCGGGCGACGGCCTGCCCTTCGTGATGTCGACCTTGTTGCCGTCGAGATAGAGTTCGCCGGCGGTCGCCGGGTCGATCAGCGTGATGATGCGCGCCAGCGTGGACTTGCCGCAGCCGCTCTCGCCGACGATGGCCAGCGTCTTGCCCTTCTCGACCTTGAAGGACACGCCCTTGACCGCGTGGACGGTGCGCCCCTCCTTGAACAGCGTGCCGGGCACCACGTAGTCGCGCTTGATGTCCCGTCCCTCGACGACGATCGGGCCGGCGGTTGCGGGACCTGTCGCAGCCTTGCTCCTGTCCTCGGTCATCGCGGCGTCACCGTCATGAATTCGCCCTCGGCCATCAGTCCGGCGATGGTGGGCAGACGGTCGCCGGTGGCGTTGTCAGGAAGCGCCGACAGAAGCGCGCGCGTATATTTGTGCTTCGGGTTCTCGAAGAGAGACAGCACGTCCGCCTCCTCCATCTTGCGGCCCTTGTACTGGACGATGACGCGATCCGCGGTCTCGGCGACGACGCCCATATTGTGGGTGATCATGATCAGACCCATGCCGTGCTCGGCCTGGAGACGCATGAGCAGGTCGAGGATCTGCTTCTGGATGGTGACGTCAAGCGCCGTGGTCGGTTCGTCCGCGATCAGCAGCTTGGGATTGCAGGCGATCGCCATGGCGATCATGACGCGCTGGCACTGGCCGCCCGACATCTGGTGCGGGTAGGAGGAAAGCCGCTCCTCCGGCTGCGGAATGCCGACCTGCGTGAACAGTTCGATGGCACGGGCGCGGCGCTCTTTCTTGTTCATATGGAGATGGAAGCGCAGCACCTCCTCGATCTGGAAGCCGACGGTGAAGCAGGGATTGAGACTCGCCATCGGCTCCTGGAAGATCATCGAGATGTCCTTGCCGATGATCTTGCGGCGCTCGGCGGCGTCCATGCCCAGCATGTCGCGACCGTTGAACAATGCCTTGTCGGCCGACACCTTCGCCGTCCAGGGCAGCAGCCCCATGACCGCCAGCATGGAGACGGATTTTCCCGACCCGGACTCGCCGACGATCGCCAGAACCTCGCGCGCATCGACCGACAGCGACACGCCGTCGACAGCCCGGAACGGGCCGGAGGCGGTATCGAACTCGACGACGAGGTTTTCGATTTCGAGAAGGGGCATCGTCACGACCTCTTCATCTTCGGGTCGAGGGCGTCGCGCAGGCCGTCGCCCATCAGGTTGATGGCCAGCACCGTCACCAGGATGGCGATGCCCGGCAGCGTCACCACCCACCAGGCGCGCAGGATGAATTCGCGCGCCTCGGCCAGCATCGTTCCCCATTCAGGTGTCGGCGGCTGCGCGCCCATGCCGAGGAAGCCGAGCGCAGCCGCGTCGAGGATGGCGTTGGAGAAGGAGAGCGTCCCCTGCACGATCAGCGGCGCCATGCAGTTGGGCAGGATGGTCCTGAACATCAGCCTGAGCGGTCCGGCGCCGGCGACGCGCGAGGCAATCACGTAGTCGCGGGTCTTCTCCGACATGACCGCCGCGCGCGTCAGGCGCACGAAATGCGGCTGGTAGACCAGCGCGATGGCGATCATGGCGTTGTTCAGGCCCGGCCCCAGCACGGCCACCAGCGTCAGTGCCAGCAGCAGCGAGGGAAAGGCCAGGATGATGTCCATCAGCCGCATGATGACGGTGTCGATCCAGCCGCGGAAATAGCCGGCGACGACGCCGACCAGCACGCCCGCGGCCATGGCGATGGCGGTGACCACGATGCCGATGAACAGCGAATAGCGGGCGCCGAACAGAAGCCGGGAGAGAATGTCGCGACCGACCGCGTCGGTGCCGAGCAGGTATTCCCAGCGACCGCCTTCCTGCCAGACCGGCGGCACCAGCACGGCGTCGCGGTACTGGAGATAGGGTTCGTGCGGGGCGATCAGGGGCGCCAGCAGCGCCAGGATCACCAGGATGACGAAGAACCAGAGGCCGATGACGGCGCCCTTGTTCTCGGAGAAATAGAACCAGAACTCGGCGAGTTGGCGCCGGCGCGGCGACATCTCGTCGAGCGGGGAAACGGTCTTGGTCGCAGCCTCTGTCATCGCGCCCTCAATGCCTGATGCGCGGGTTGACCAGCCCGTAGGCGAGGTCGACGAGCAGGTTGACGAGCATGATGATGCCGGCGATCAGCAGCAGACCGCCCTGGATGACCGGATAGTCGCGCTTGAACACCGAATCCACCATCCACTTGCCGATGCCGGGCCACGAGAAGATCGATTCCGTCAGGATCGCGCCGGCCAGCATCACGCCGACCTGCAGGCCGATGGTGGTGATGACCGGGATCATGGCGTTGCGCAGCGCGTGGATGCCGACGACGCGAAAGGGCGACAGGCCCTTCGCGCGCGCCGTGCGAACATAGTCTTCCGAAAGCACCTCCAGCATCGCCGAGCGGGTCTGGCGCGCGATGACGGCGAGCGGGATGGTGCCGAGCACGATGGTCGGCAGGATCAGGTGGCTGGCGGCCGACGCGAAGGCGCCCTTCTGCCCCGACAGCAGCGAGTCGATCAGCATGAAGCCGGTGACCGGCGGGAAGAAATAGAGCAGGTCGATGCGGCCCGACACCGGCGTCCAGCGCAGGATGCCGGAAAACAGGATGATGAGCAGCAGGCCCCACCAGAAGATCGGCATGGAATAGCCGACGAGGGCCGCGCCCATCACGCTCTGGTCGAAGAAGGAGCCGCGCTTGATGGCGGCGAACACGCCGGCGGGGATGCCGAGCACGATGGCGAGGATGATGGCGCAGAGCGACAATTCCAGCGTTGCCGGAAACAGCGTGAAGAACTGGTGCAGGATCGGCTGTTTGGTGACGACGGAGGTGCCGAAATCGCCCCTCAATATGCCGCCGATATAGGACAGGTACTGCATGACCATCGGCCGGTCCATGCCGAGTTCGTGCATGATCTGGGCGTGCCGCTCCGGGCTCATCACCCGCTCGCCCGACATCAGCATCACCGGATCGCCGGGCAGCAGCCGGATAAAGGAAAAGGCGATGATCGAAACCCCGATGAAGGTCGGGACAAGGACCAGCACACGGCCAAGAAAGAACTTGAGCATCGAAATCCTATGGCACTTCGCCCCGGTGGCGTCCACCAACCGGGGCGAAAGGGTCGCGTCCGACCGAAGCCGGACGCGATGAACGCCTTACTCGGCGATGTCGACGTTGTCGAAGCGGTGGATGCCGAGCGGATCCTGGGTATAGCCGGTGACCTTCTTCGACATCGGCATGAACGTCGTCGAATGGTCGATCGTGTCCCAGGGCGCCTCCTTCTTGAAGATCACTTGGGCCTGCTCGTAGAGCTTGGTGCGCTCGGCCTGATCCGACGTCTGCTTGGCTTTCTTGACCAGGTCGTCGAACTCCTTGTTGCACCACTGGGCGCGGTTGTTGCCGCCGACGGCGGTGCAACCCAGCAGCGTGTCGAGGAAGTTGTCCGGGTCGCCGTTGTCGCCGGTCCAGCCGAGGATCACCGCGCCGTCGCGGTCCTTGTCGGACGAGCGCTTGAGATACTCGGCCCATTCATAGGTGACGATCTCGGCGGTGACGCCGACCTTGGCGAGGTCGGCCTGCATCAATTCGGCGGCGCGGCGCGCGTTGAGCATGTAGGGACGCGAGACGGGCATCGCCCAGATCTTCATCTTGAGATCCTTGACGCCGGCGTCGGCAAGCATCTTCTTGGCGGCGTCGGGGTCGTAAGCGTCGTCCTTGATGGAGTCGTCATAGGACCACATGGTCGGCGGGATCGGGTTCTTGGCGACCTGCGCCTGGCCTTCGAACACGGCGTCGACGATCGCCTTCTTGTTGATCGCCATGTTCAGCGCCTTGCGCACCTCGGCCTTGTCGAAGGGTGCGACCAGCGTGTTGTAGGCGAGATAGGCGACGTTGAGCCCTGCCTGCTCCTCGACGTTCAGGTCGGGGTTCTTCTTGAGCGCCTCGACATCGGCCGCGTTCGGATACGGATAGATCTGGCACTCGCCGGCCTCGAGCTTCTGGCGACGCACGGAGGCGTCCGTGGTGATGGCGAAGACGAGATCGTCGATCTTCGGCTTGCCGTTCCAGTAGTCGGCATTGGCCTTGTAGCGGATCACCGCGTCCTGCTGGTAGGCGACGAAGGTGAACGGACCGGTGCCGAGCGGCATCTGGTTCATCTGCTCCATCTTGCCGTCGGCGGCCAGCTTGTCGGCGTATTCCTTGGACAGGATCGAGGCGAAATCCATGCCGAGGTCGGCCAGGAACGGCGCTTCGGGGCGGTTGAGCACGAACTTGACCGTGTGGTCGTCCACCTTCTCGACCGACTTGATCAAATCGGGGAAGCCCATGCCGGCCGAGTATTCCCAGCTCGCGCCGGCGACATACTTGTTCCAGGGATTGTCGGATTTGAGCTGGCGCTCGAAGGAGAAGACCACGTCGTCGGCGTTGAAGTCGCGCGTCGGCGTGAAGAAGTCGGTGGTCTGGAACTTGACGCCCTGACGCAGCTTGAAGGTGTATTCCTTGCCGTCGTCGGAAATGGTCCAGCTTTCGGCCAGACCGGGCTCGATCTCGGTGGAGCCGTGCTTGAACTCGACGAGGCGGTTGTAGACGGTCCGCGACGAGGCGTCGAAGGTGGTGCCGGCGGTGTACAGGCCGGGGTCAAAGCCTTCCGGCGACCCTTCCGAGCAGTAGACCAGCGTCTTTGCGTTGGCGACGCCCCCCAGCATGCTTGCGGCCAGCAACGCGGCCGCAAAAGCCAGTTTCGTTTTCATTGAGCACTCCCTGATTGTTTCCAAGCCCCTCTATCAGGCTCGTGAAGGCCGCATATAAGCACCGTTTTTCGGCCTTTGGAACTCCCCGCCTGCCGAACGCAAGGTAAGTAGAAAAAAATTCCAACGTATGCGGTTCCGGTAGTTCAAAACTCGCAATTCTGATATATCACGCGAATGTCAAACCCTGTCTTTTTGCGTGATCGGCAAAAAGAATCCAATCCGGCATCGATCGCTTCCGCCGTCCCGGTCGATCGCGCGGGCAGCGACGCCGGCCCACGAGCCGGTTGCCGCGGCGTCATGGCTTGCACGCTTGCGGATTGTCACCATACATAACAACAAAGCCCGGAAGCCTGCGCGACTGCCCTGATCGGGAATGCCGCTGCCGACGGGCCAAGGGAGGAGCGAGGGTGGCCAAGCACTCGAAGACGACCACGCCGAAAGCCGCTGGAAAGACCGGCGCTGGAAGGACCGGCAAAGCCGCGGCGGCGAAGCCGGGGAAAGCCGGCGCGAAGCCGGAGGCGGCGGAAACGGCGGAGGCGAAGCCGAAGGGCGAGGCGGCGGCGCGCAAGCCAGCCGCCCGGCAGGTCGCACAGGCCGGCAAGACCTCGAAGGACCGGCAACGCGCATCGTCATCCGGCAAGACCGCCGCGATCGGAAAGACGAAGGCAGGCGCAGCGGAAACTGCCCCTTCGCCGAAGAAGGTCGCGCCGAAATCCCTGCCCAAGGCGATCGCCGATCTCGCATCCGGGCAGCCGCAAATGCCCTGGCTTGCCAGCTATCCCGGCAACATGGCGCAAGAGATCGGCCCGCTGCCCAACCAGTCCATCGGCGAGCTTCTGGTTTCATCCTGCCGTCACTATGCGGCCAACCCGGCCTTCACCTGCATGGGCAAGACGCTCAGCTTCGCCGAGGTGGAGCGGCTTTCCGCGATGTTCGGCGCATGGCTTCAGGCACGGGGCCTGAAGAAGGGCGCGCGCGTCGCGCTGATGATGCCGAACGTGCTGCAATATCCGATCGCCATGATGGCCGTGCTTCGGGCCGGCTATGTCGTCGTCAACGTCAACCCGCTCTACACGCCGCGCGAACTCGAGCACCAGCTGACCGATTCCGGCGCGGAAGCGATCGTCATCCTGGAGAATTTCGCCGCCACCCTGCAGGCCGTCGTGGCGCGCACGCAGGTCAGGACCGTCGTCGTCGCCTCGATGGGGGAGATGCTGGGCGGCGCGAAGGGCATGGTCGTCGATTTCGTCGTGCGCCGGGTCAAGAAACTGGTGCCGGCCTGGTCCCTGCCCGGCCATGTGCGGTTTTCCGCCGCCCTGAAGCAGGGCGCGCGGCTGGCGCTCAAGCCTGTCGAGGTCAGGCCCGACGATGTCGCTTTCCTGCAATATACGGGCGGCACGACCGGCATCTCCAAGGGCGCCACGCTGCTGCACCGCAACGTGCTGGCCAATGTCGTACAGCTTGCGCTGTGGGTCGAGGACGCCTTCACCGTCAAGCCGAAGCCGGCGCATCTCACCTATATCTGCGCGCTGCCGCTCTACCATATCTTCGCGCTGACAGTGAACGCGCTGATGGGCATGCAGCAGGGCGCCTGCAACGTCCTCATTCCCAACCCGCGCGATATTCCGGGCTTCGTGAAGGAACTGTCCAAACAGCCGTTCCATGTCCTGCCCGGCCTCAACACGCTGTTCAACGCGCTGCTCAACAATGACGATTTCCGCAAGCTGGACTTTTCCTCCCTGACGCTCAGCCTGGCCGGCGGCATGGCGGTGCAGAAGGCCGTGGCCGACCGCTGGAAGGCAGCGACCGGCAGCCACATCACCGAGGGCTACGGCCTGTCGGAGACTTCTCCGGTGGCGACCGCCAACAAATGCAGCGCCGGCGACTACACCGGCACGATCGGCCTGCCGATCCCCTCGACCGAAATCTCCATCCGCGACGACGACGGCGAGGTCGTGCCGCTCGGCGAGGTCGGCGAAATCTGCATCCGCGGGCCGCAGGTGATGGCCGGTTACTGGAATCGGCCCGACGAGACCGCGAAGGTCATGACCAAGGACGGCTACTTCAAGTCCGGCGACATGGGCTTCATGGACCTCAACGGCTACACCAAGATCGTCGACCGCAAGAAGGACATGATCCTGGTTTCCGGCTTCAACGTCTATCCGAACGAGCTGGAGGACGTGGTGGCGCGCCATCCCGGCGTGCTGGAGGTGGCCGCGATCGGCGTGCCGGACGAACGGTCCGGCGAGGTGCCGAAACTGTTCGTGGTGAAAAAGGACCCGGCGCTGACGGCGGAGATGCTCACCGCCTACTGCAAGGAAAACCTGACCGGCTACAAGCGCCCGAAATATATCGAGTTCCGCACCGAGCTGCCGAAGACCCCGGTGGGGAAGATTCTCAGACGAGAATTGCGGGGATAGGAGCGGCGCGGCCTCCCCTTGAGGTGCGAGCCATCGCCTTCGAAACCTTCAACTGTCGCTCACCGCCATCCTTCGACTGCCGCTCACCCCACCCCTGTCCTTGCCTGGGCGAGCCACGCGTCTCGCCCGTCCTGCGGACCCCCACAAGGGGGAGGGAGACGCCGACATCCTCGTTTCGTGCAAATTGGCAATAACGGCGCATCGTGGAGCCGACACCGAGTCCCCCTCCCCCTTGTGGGGAGGGGTTAGGGGTGGGGGTGCAACCCCATATGCAATTGCCCATATCAGCGGAGGAAGCGCCGATCCCAACGTCCCGTTGATGGCTAAAACCCCGGCTTCGCCAGCCGTCTCGCGTGGTCGCGCAGATCGGCGGGCCAGGCCTCGCTCAGTTCCAGGAAACGGTTACGGTCGCCGGCATAGAGCGCGCGGCTCGCTTCCTCGTAGCCCGGCTGGTTGCCCAGCATCGCTCCCATGAACCGGTCCGCCGCCTCGCGCGCCTTGCGCGCCGTAGCGGCACCGTCGCCCGCACCGCGCGCCGC
Source organism: Mesorhizobium hunchu (assembly GCF_040081975.1). Taxonomy (NCBI): domain Bacteria; kingdom Pseudomonadati; phylum Pseudomonadota; class Alphaproteobacteria; order Hyphomicrobiales; family Phyllobacteriaceae; genus Mesorhizobium; species Mesorhizobium hunchu. The sequence continues at coordinate 165,036 of NZ_JBEBMG010000008.1, read as the reverse complement.
GTCGACCAGCCTGCGCAGCGTCACCGACGCACCGCCCGGCTGTTCCCCCAGCCACTCCCAATGGCGCGGCAGCAGCGTGATCTCCCGTGCCACGACGCCGAGCTTCGGCCGGCCCGGCGACCGCCTGGCAGAAAGCGTTTCGGGCTCAGGCTTTTCGTCTATGGACGTCAGTCGCCCACGAATATCCGCTTCGCTACCGCTGAGGTCGAAATCGACCTGCCGCCCGGTGCGGTCATCGAAGACGAGCAGCGCGGCATCGCCGTTCATGGCGGCGGCTGCCCTGACGGCCAAAGCGACTTCGATCACCGGACCGGCAGCGAGCAGTCTTTGGCCGGCAAAGGCAGTGACGGTGCATGGTGTGACTGTATTCGACATGAATATATTTTATCCGGGTATTATTGCCGCGTCAACAGCGCCGGATCGACGGCCAGTCGATGCCAACAGAAAGTCCTATACCTCCACGACCTCCACGCCTCCCCGATACCTGGCCTGCTCGAATTCGTCGTCCTCGTACCCACCTCGAGGACCATGCCGGAATGGCTCGGCCGCATGAGGCGGTGCACAGAGGCCGTCATTCCGTGGCCGCGCAGCGGAATGACGCAGATGGAGGAGGTTGCACGATCTCTCCACACCCTCACTACCTCTCCCGATACTTGGCCCGAACAGGAGGACCCCTCGTCATCCTCGGACCTGCCCCGAGGATCCATGCCGGAACGGTTTTCGCGAAATGAGGCGGTGCAGAAGGTGCTTCATTCTACACCGCGCTGGCCCTCACCAATGGTCAGGCATGGATCCCCGGGTCGCGCCCTTCGCTGCGCTCGGGCTTGCCCGAGGATGACGAAGAGCGAGAGCGTCGGCGAAAAAATCTCTCCACACCTCTCCTGCCTCTTCCATACTTGGTCCGCCGAACAGGAGGCCGGAATGGAGGACTGGGGAACAGACGGAGGCTATGATGTGCTGGGGCGCATCGTGGCGCTGCTGTTTTCCCTCGCCGATCTGGCCGACATCGCCGCCGGCCTTCCCGCTCCTCGCCGCCGGTATCTGCTCGGTGTTCTGAGTGTCGCTGAGGCAGCGGCGCATGATTTTCTCATCGGCCCCGGCCCGCCGGTCTCGGCCGGCGGGCAGGACACGGCCGAAGACGCCTTGCGCCTCGCAGCTCGTCTGCGCGCGTTGGCGCTGCTGCTCATGGCCCTGCTGATGCAGGCGGTCACGCTGCCCAACGCGACCCATCCGTTTGTCGTTCGGAAGACGCCTGCCTTGCACGCAGGCCGTCCGGCATCGTCGGCAGCGCTCGATACCTCATAAGGCAGCGCCAGCGATAAACCCGGCGTCATCCCGAAAGCCGATCGAAGCGCAGCGCAGGTCGGCTATCCGGAATCCAGTCCGGAACATCAAAGTCACGGAATGGATCCCGGCCCGCGGTCGCAAGCTCCCTTGGCCGGGATGACGATGGCGCTTTGCGTCCCGACCTTCTCGTCTCTGCGCAGGGGAGACATTCCTTGATCAATGGCCAGGGCGGAATTTCCGCAGCGTGGCGAGGATGAGATGTGGGCGCAAGAGCCCATCTCCGCGCCGACGTCAAGAGGAGGCCACACTCTACGGCCAGGTACCCCTTCGTCAGGCCTGCCGCCTGCCGTCCTCACCGCAAGCTGCAGGGAAACGCTGGCGCCGCTTACTTGCCTTCGAGATAGGCCGGCAGGTCCGCGATGGAGTCCAGAACCACGTCGGCCATCGGCGCCAGCGTGTCGCGGGTGCCGGTGCCGGAAAGAACGCCGACGGCAAGCCCGCAGCCGCCGGCGCGCGCCATTTCGAGGTCGTGGCGATTGTCGCCGACCATGGCGATCTCCGAAGGTTTCAGCCCGGTCAGGTCACAGAAGGCGAGCACCGTGTCGGGCGCGGGCTTGGGATTGGCGACGGCATCGTAGCCGTAGGCGGCGTCGAAAAGCTGCGCCACGCCGAGCGCCAGCAGCGTCTTTTCGCAGCCTGCGGTCGAATCGTTGGTGGCGACGCCGAGGCGGTAAGGCCTTGCGTGGAGCGCGGCCAGCGCCTGCGCCATGCCCGGCAGCGCCACCGCCATCTGCGATCCCTGGATGGCTGTCATCTCGTTGTAATGGCGCAGCGCCTCGAGCCGGTCTTCGGCCGACAAGCCCGGAAACCACAATTCGACGACCTCCCGGTTGGTGCCGGCGGCGAAGACCGAATCGGCCTTGAAGCGCTTCGCCGCGAAATCGTAGCCGGCTATGTCGAGAAAGCGGTCGGCACCGGCGCGGTCGCCCTCGGCCGCTTCCATCGCCATCAGGTCCGCGACCGCGAACCAGGTGGCATTGAAATCGACAAGCGTTCCGTCCTTGTCGAACAGGATTCCCTTGATCGCCAACGAGCCCTACTCCCCGCGCAGCTTGTGGATGTGTTCCACCAGACCGGCGGTCGAGGCATCCCTGCCTGCGGCACTCTCCTTGCCTTCCACGACAGGCAGCAGGCTGGTCGCCAGTTCCTTGCCGAGTTCGACGCCCCACTGGTCGAAGGAGTTGATGTCGTAGAGAACGCCTTCGACGAAGACGCGGTGCTCGTAGAGCGCGATCAGACGGCCGAGCATGCGCGGGTCGAGTTCGCGGTAGACGAGGGTTATCGAAGGCCTGTTGCCGGCAAAGACACGCTGCGGCGCGATGCGGTCGACGAAATCCGGCTTCTGGCCCTTGGCCAGCATCTGCGCGCGGGCCTCCTCCAGCGTGCGGCCCTTCATCAGCGCCTCGGATTGCGCCAGGCAATTGGCCAGCAGCAGGTCGTGATGATGCTTCAGGTCAGGTTCGTGGCCGATCGCGGCGACCATGAACTCGACCGGAATGGTGTCGGTGCCCTGATGGAGAAGCTGGAAGAAGGCGTGCTGGCCGTTGGTGCCGGGCTCGCCCCAGACCAGCGGCCCGGTTGGGGTCGTCACGGGCTTGGAATCCACGGTGACGCTCTTGCCGTTCGATTCCATATCGAGCTGCTGCAGATAGGCCGGCAGGCGCGACAGGCGCTGGTCGTAGGGGATGATCGCGCGGGCCGGATAGGCGCACACGACGCGGTGCCAGAAGCCGACGAGGCCGAGCAGCATCGGCAGGTTCTTTTCCAGCGGCGTGTGCAAAAAATGCTCGTCCATCTCGTGGCCGCCGGCCAGGAATTCGCGGAAATTCTTTGTCCCCACTGCGATCATCACCGGCAGGCCGATCGCGCCCCAGACCGAATAGCGGCCGCCGACCCAATCCCAGAAGCCGAACACCCGGTCCTTCTGGATGCCGAACTTGGCGACGAGGTCGAGCGCTGTGGAGACGGCGGCGAAGTGATGCGCCACCGCGTCCTTGCCGAGCTTCGCCTCGACCCAGCGGCGGGCCGTCTCGGCATTGGTCATGGTCTCGACGGTGGTGAAGGTCTTCGACGCGATGATGAACAGCGTCGTCTCGGGATCGAGCCCCTTCAGCGTGTCGTGCATGTGCGCGCCGTCGATGTTCGACACGTAGTGCGAGCGCGGGCCGTCATGGTAGGGCGCCAGCGCCAGCGTCGCCATGACCGGGCCGAGGTCGGAGCCGCCGATGCCGATATTGACCACGTCGGTGATTGTCTTGCCCGTCGCGCCCGCAGCCTTGCCGGAGCGGACCGCGTCGGCGAAGGCGGCCATCGCGTCGAGGACCGAGCGGACGTCCTTCTGGATGTCCTGCCCGTCGACATGCAGCCCCTTGCCGTCGAGGTTGCGCAGGGCGGTGTGCAGCACCGCGCGGTCCTCGGTGATGTTGATGTGCCTGCCGGCGAACATGGCCGCGCGCTTTTCCTCGACGCCGGCGGCGGCCGCCAGTTCGCCCAGCATGGTCATCGCCTTCTGGTCGACGGCGCATTTCGAATAGTCCAGCAGGAGATCGCCGTCGTTCACCGAGAAGCGGCCGAAGCGGCCCGGATCGGCGGCGAAGACCGCGCGCATGTCGGTGGGCAGCGCATCCCGGTGCGCCTTGAGGGCGGTAAGCTGCTTGGCGAAGGCGGTGCGGTCCACGTCAGGCTCCTGGTGCATTGAACAAACCAGCTTGGCGCCTGCCTTTGGCAGAAGCCGAAGCGCGCGGACTATCGTCCTTAAGCGCGGCCGTTTCAACCGTTCTTCGCGAGCGCCCGGATGGGCGATGGATCACTGGCATAAATCGGATAAATCAGAAAAATTGATTGGCGCAACCCCTTATGCCAGGCTTAGTCTCCGCTGGTCCACAAAGCCGGAAAAGACTGACCGATCCAGGAGGAATTTTATGCCACAGCGCAATGACACGGCCATATGGTCGGGCCTGTTCCGCATTTCTCCGGAGTCCGGGCAGACCCTTCAGGCGCAGATCCGCCAGGCGATCGTCGCCGCGATCCTCGACCGGCAGATCGCCGCCTCGATGCCGCTGCCGTCCTGCCGCATCCTCGCCGAGAAGCTCGGCGTGGCGCGCGGCACGGTGGTTCTCGCCTTCCAGCAGCTCGTGGACCAGGGCTTCCTCATCGCCAAGGAGCGGCGCGGCCACTTCGTCAATCCCGAAGTGCTGACCACGCCGGCCAAGCCGCAGAAGACGCCCGAGCAGTCGAATGAGATCGACTGGAAGAAGCGCCGCCAGATCGTCGCCAGCGACATGCCGCCACCGGCCAAGCACGACAACTGGATCAAGTCGTCCTATCCCTTCGTCTACGGCCAATTCGACCCGGCGCTGTTTCCAACCGCCGAATGGCGCGAGTGCAACCGCATGGCGCTGGCGGTGCTGGAGATCCGCAACTGGGCGTCCGACATGGTCGACCGCGACGACCCGCTGCTGATCGAGCAGATCCAGGCACGGCTGCTGCCGCGGCGCGGCATCTTCGCCAATCCCGACGAGATCATCGTCACGCTCGGCGCGCAGAACGCGCTCTACATGCTCGCCACGCTCTTGATGACCAAGGGTTCGAAGGTGGCAATGGAGGACCCCGGCTATCCGGACGCGCGCTCGATCTTCAAGCTCGCGGGCGCCAACGTCCAGCCGGTGCCGGTGGACCAGTCCGGCATCGTCACGTCGGCGATTTCCAACGACGCCGATTTCGTCTTCGTCACGCCAAGCCACCATTGCCCGACCATGGTGCCGCTGTCGGCCGAGCGGCGGCAGGACCTTTTGTCGCGCGCCAACCAGCACAACCAGATCATCATCGAGGACGGCTACGACAGCCAGTTGCTGGACGAGGCACCGCAGCAGGCGCTCAAGAGCGTCGACCGATCCGGCCGCGTCATCTATGTCGGCTCGATGTCGAAGACGCTGGCTCCGGGCCTGAGGCTCGGCTACATCGTCGCCTCCGCCGACCTGATCGCTGAACTGAGGGCGCTGCGCCGCTTCATGCTGCGGCATCCCCCGGCCAACAACCAGCGCGCGGTGGCGCTGTTCCTGTCGCTCGGCCATCACGAGGCGCTGGTCAGGCGCCTGTCGGCGGCCTTCGAGGAAAGGCGCAAGCGTCTTGTCCACGCGATCGACGCGTTCCTGCCGGAATGGCGCTCGACCGACTCGGCCGGCGGCACCTCGCTGTGGCTGGAAGGTCCGCGCGGCACGGATTCGCGCGAGCTCGCCTCGGTGGCGGCAAGCCGCAGCGTCATCATCGAGCCGGGCGACCGCTTCTTCGACCGCTCGGACAGGCCGACGCGCTTCATGCGGCTCGGCATCTCCTCGATCGCGCTGCAGCATATCGAGCCCGGCATCCGCGAACTGGCGACGGCGGCGGGACGCAGGCCCGCGGCGGCTTGAGCTCCTTCCTTCTCCCGGTTCACGGAGAGAAAGTGGCCTAAGGGCCGGATGAGGGGTGGAGCCAGCCCAGCAAGTTCATGCCGCCCCTCACCTGCCTGCCGGCATCCTCTCCGCGCGGACGGGAGGGTGGTCGCATATGAAAGTTTCATCGAAGGCAGATGGCAGGAACCCCACCCCTAACCCCTCCCCTCAAGGGGAAGGGGGACGCCGACGCGCCCGTTTCCTCCTGGACGTTAGCGGGTTGTGGCGGCACCGCAAAGTTCCCCTCCCTATTGAAGGGAGGGGTTAGGGATGGGGGTACGACGCCATATGCGATGGCCCTGCCTTAAACAGGGCGAGCAAAGCCTTTGTCTGGCCCATCCGCAGTGATTTCGCTGGCTCATGGTCTGTGCCAATGACAGCGTCATAGTCACGTGTCAGGGAACGAAGCGGAACGACGCTGGACCAACCGGCCCGTGACTGGCTTCGCCGCAATGGTGGAGTGCCTGACATGTCGGTTGTCGTTGAATCGCAAGGCGTTGCGGCCGAGGAGCAGCGCTCCCGCCGCTCGGGCGGACGTGAGGCGCGCCGCGCCATGCGGGCTGCGCCTCTGGCCGATGACATAAGGCCAGTGCGCGCCGGGCTCGAAGGCGGGCGCTACGCTCCTTTGAGCCGGAACGACCTCGAACGCATCCACGAGGCGGTGCTGACGCTGCTGGAGACGGTCGGTTTCGCCAACGCCATTCCCTCCTGCATCGAGGCGCTGACAGGGGTCGGCGCGACGCTTGGGCCGGACGGCCGCATCCGTTTTCCACGCAACCTCGTGCTCGACACGATCAAACGGGCCGCGCGCAACTTCACGCTGTGCGGCCAGGACCCCAGGCACGACATGGTGATCCAGGGCAAGCGCGTGCACTACGGCACGGCGGGCGCGGCGGTGCATCTGGTCGACGTCGAGAAGCGCGAATACCGAGAGAGCCTGTTGCAGGACATCTACGACGCCGCCCGCATCGTCGACGGGCTGGACAACATCCATTTCTTCCAGCGGCCGATGGTGCCGCGCGACATTCCCGACCCGCTGGAGATGGATTTCAACACGCTCTACGCCTGCGTGTCGGGCACCTCCAAGCATGTCGGCACCTCCTTCACCGTGCGCGAGAACGTCGCGCCTGCGCTGGAGATGCTCTACGCCATCGCCGGCGGCGAGGAGAATTTCCGGGCGCGCCCCTTCGTTTCCAACTCCAACTGCTTCGTCGTGCCGCCGATGAAGTTCGCCGAGGATGCCTGCGGCGTGCTGGAGGCCTGCGTGGCAGGCGGCATCCCGATCCTGCTGCTCTCGGCCGGCCAGGCCGGCGCGACCGCACCTGCGGCGATCGCCGGCGCGGTGGTACAGGCGGTAGCGGAAGTGCTGGCGGGCCTCGTTTACGTGAACGCCATAAAGCCGGGCCATCCGGCGATCTTCGGCACATGGCCGTTCGTTTCCGACCTCAGGACCGGCGCGATGTCGGGCGGCTCGGCCGAGCAGGCGCTGCTCACGGCGGCTTGCGCGCAGATGGCACAGTTCTACGACCTTCCCGGCGGCTCGGCCGCGGGCATGGCCGATTCCAAGCTGCCCGATATCCAGTCCGGCTTCGAGAAGGGCATCACCGACGTGATGGCGGGCCTGTCGGGCCTGAACCTCGTCTATGAATCGGCCGGCATGCACGCCTCGCTGCTCGGCTTCTGCCTGGAGAGCCTGATCATCGACAACGACATGCTGGGCATGTGCCAGCGCTGCGTGCGCGGCATCGAGGTGACGGACGCGGCGCTGTCGATCGACACGATCGCCGACGTCTGCCTCAACGGGCCGGGCCACTATCTCGGCCACGAGCAGACGCTGAGATTGATGCAGACGGAGTATTTCTATCCCGCCGTCGGCGACCGCTTCTCGCCCAAGGAATGGAACGAGAAGGGCAAGCCCGACATATTGCAGCGGGCCATCGCCGAGAAGAAGCGCGTGCTTGCCGAGCGCTTTCCCCGCCACATATCGCGCCCGGTGGACGACAGGCTGCGCGCCCGCTTTGACGATCTCATCAAGCTGCCGCGCAGCGGCATGGGCGGGTAATTTTCCCTCCTTGAGAAGAGGGTGGCCCGCGCAGCGGGCCGGGAGGGGTAACCTCAACCGTTCCAACGCAAAGAAAAGTCGACGCGTTGCACCGGCACCCCCACCCTGTCCCCTCCCCTCAAGGGGGAGGGAGACGCCGACCTTGCCGTTTCGCCCAAGATCGCCAGCGTTGGCGCGGCGTGGCGCGGTCGCAAAGTTCCCTCCCCCTTGCGGGGAGGGGTTAGGGTGGGGTGCTGCACCCTATGCGATTGCCGGCCCTTGAGGGGGAGCGATGATACTCAGTGATTGTCGCGCGGAACACCCATCGTGTGAGCCACGTCCTGGTATTTCACGGCTGGCTTCAGCACCATGCCTTGGTCGAACTGGTCGACGATGGCGCGCTGGATTTCCTGCCAGGGCGTCTGGTGCTCCGGATACCGATAGCCGCCGGCGGCTTGCAGTTCGGAGCGGCGCCTGGTCAGTTCGTCCTCGGAGATCAGAATGTCGGCGGTGCCCTTGCGCAGGTCGATGCGCACGCGGTCGCCGGTCCTGAGCAGCGCGAGCCCGCCACCGGCCGCGGCTTCCGGCGAGGCGTTGAGGATCGACGGCGTGCCGGACGTGCCGGACTGGCGGCCGTCGCCGATGCAGGGCAGCGAGTGGATGCCTTTCTTGATGAGATAAGCCGGCGGCTGCATGTTGACCACCTCCGCGCCGCCCGGATAGCCGACGGGACCTGCGCCGCGCATGAACAGGATCGTGTGTTCGTCGATCGCCTCGGCCGGATCGTCGATGCGCGCGTGATAATCCTCCGGCCCGTCGAACACGGCGGCCTTGCCTTCGAAGGCGTCGGGATCGTCGGGGTTCGACAAATAGCGGTCACGGAATTCCGGCGAGATGACGCTGGTCTTCATGATGGCGCTGTCGAACAGATTGCCCTTCAGGTTGATGAAGCCGGCCTCCTTCTTGAGCGGGTCGGCGACGGTGCGGATGACGTCTTCGTCCATGATCTGCGCAGCCGCGCAGTTCTCGCCCATGGAGCGTCCATTCGCCGTCACCGCCTCCGGGTGCGGCAGAAGACCCGCCTTCATCAGCTCGGCGACCACGGCCGGCACGCCGCCGGCATGATGATAGTCCTCGCCGAGATATTCGCCGGCCGGCTGGAGGTTGACCAGCAGCGGGATCCTGTGGCCGACGGCCTGCCAGTCGTCGTTGTCGAGTTTTACCCCGAGGTGACGGGCAATGGCGTTCAGATGGATCGGCGCGTTGGTCGAGCCGCCGATGGCCGAGTTGACGACGATGGCGTTCTCGAAGGCTTCGCGCGTCATGATGTCGGAGGGCTTCAGGTCCTCGCGCACCATGTCGACGATGCGCTTGCCGGTGTCGTAGGCGATCTGGCCGCGCTCGCGGTAGGGCGCGGGAATGGCGGCGGAGCCCGGAAGCTGCATGCCGAGCGCTTCGGCCAGCGAATTCATGGTGGTGGCCGTGCCCATCGTGTTGCAATAGCCGGTGGACGGCGCGGAGGACGCCACGATGTCCATGAACTCGTCGTAGTCGATCTCGCCGGCCGACAGGCGCTGGCGCGATTCCCACACGATGGTGCCGGACCCGGTGCGCTTGCCCTTGTGCCAGCCGTTCAGCATCGGGCCGACCGACAGCGCGATCGCCGGAATGTTGACCGTCGCCGCCGCCATCAGCATGGCCGGCGTGGTCTTGTCGCAGCCGATCGTCAGCACCACGCCGTCGAGCGGATAGCCGTAGAGCACCTCCACCAGCGACAGATAGGCGAGATTGCGATCGAGCGAGGCGGTGGGGCGCTTGCCGGTTTCCTGGATGGGATGGCAGGGGAACTCGAAAGGCACGCCGCCGGCCGCCTCGATGCCGGCGCGGATGCGCTTGGCCAGTTCCAGATGATGGCGGTTGCAGGGCGACAGGTCCGAGCCGGTCTGGGCGATGCCGATCAGCGGCTTGCCGGATTGCAGTTCCTCGCGCGTCAGGCCGAAATTCAGGTAGCGCTCCAGATAGAGCGCCGTCATGCCCGGATTGTCCGGATTGTCGAACCACTCCTGCGACCGGAGCTTCTTCGGGGTGGGGGCGCCTGCCATGAAGGAATTCCTTATTTGTATGACAAATGAATATGGCAACGTGTTTCGCCAGACAAGAGGCAAGGCGTCGCATACCCGGACTTTGGTGCGATGGACAGTAGACCGGTCCGTGAGCTACCCGTATCTGCGATAGACGCTTTCCCAGGGAGGGATCAATGGCTTTGGTGATCGAAGGCGAGGAGCGCATCACGGCACCCGTCGAAAAGGTCTGGGCGGCGCTCAACGACCCCGAAATCCTCAAGGACGCCATTCCCGGCTGCCAGAGCCTTGACATGAAGTCGCCGACCGAGATGGCCGCGACCGTGGTGCTCAAGATCGGACCGATCAAGGCCACCTTCAACGGCGAGGTGACCCTGAAAAACCTGAAGCCGCCGCATTCCTACACCATCCAGGGCGAAGGCAAGGGCGGCATCGCCGGCTTCGCCAAGGGCGGCGCCGACGTCACGCTGACGCCGGACGGCGATGACGCGACGATTCTGAAATACGAGGCCAAGGCCGATGTCGGCGGCAAGATCGCCCAGCTCGGCAGCCGGCTGATCACCTCGACCTCGAAGAAGCTGGCCGGACAGTTCTTCTCGACCTTCGGGGAGAAGGTGGGAGGGTAGGACCGGCAATCGGCAATCGGCAATCGGCAATCGGCAATCGGCAATCGGCAATCGGCAATCGGCAATCGGCAATCGGAACCGACGCCCGATTGGATTGCGATGGTCAAGCCATCGCCTCTCCGATTACCGACCTGCCCATTACCGACTGTCTGATTCACTCGAACACGATCGCCGGGTCCGCGCCTTCCGCCGCCACCTTCTCTTCTTCCAGCCGTTCCCAGACCTTCGTGGCTATATCGCGATAGATCTTCGCTTCCGGCCCGTCCGGTTTCGCGGCCACCACCGGCCTGCCGTCGTCCGAGCTTTCGCGGATGCCCATTTCCAGCGGCACCTCGCCGAGGAAGACGACGCCGAGCCGTTCGGCTTCCTTCCTCGCGCCGCCGTGGCCGAAGATGTCGTAGCGCTTGCCGGTGTCGGGGGCGACGAAATAGCTCATGTTCTCGACGATGCCGAGCAGCGGCACATCGACCTTCCTGAACATGTTCAGGCCCTTGCGGGCATCGATCAGGGCCAGGTCCTGCGGCGTCGAGACGATGACGGCGCCGGCCAGCGGCACCTGCTGGGCCATGGTGAGCTGCGCGTCGCCGGTGCCGGGCGGCATGTCGACGACAAGCACGTCGAGCTCACCCCATTCCACCTCGCGCAGCATCTGGGTGAGCGCCGATATGACCATCGGCCCGCGCCAGATCATCGGCGTTTCCTCTTCGACCAGGAAGCCTATGGACATGACCTTGAGGCCGAAGTTCTGCATCGGCTGGAGGATCCGGCCGTCCTTCGTCTCCGGCCGGCCGCGGATGCCGAGAAGCCGGGGCATCGACGGGCCATAGATGTCGGCGTCGAGCACGCCGACCTTTTTTCCCAGCGCGGCGAGTCCGAGAGCAAGATTGATGGCGGTGGTGGACTTGCCGACGCCGCCCTTGCCGCTCGCAACCGCGATGATGGCCTCGACGCCCGGCACGCCGCGTTTGGCGGTGGAATGCGACGGTGCCGCAGGCGCCGGCCTCGCCTGCTGCGCGGCAGGGCGGGCCGGTGGGGAGGGCTGCGCGGCCGCAGGCCGCCGCGGCGGCGCGCCTTCCATGCCGCCGCCCTTCTTCTCGGCGGTCAGCGCCACCATCGCCCCGGCAACGTCCGGCATCGCCTTCACCGCGCGCTCGGCGGCGGCGCGCAGCGGCTCCAGTTCCTGCGCGCGCGCCGCCGGAACGGTGATGGAGAAGAAGACCTTGTTATCGGCGATGAAAATGTCCGACACCAAGCCGAGATCGACTATGTTGCCGGAGAAATCGGGACCGTTGACCGTCTTCAGACGCTCGATGACAGCTTCCTTGGTGACGGGCATGAGCATTCCTCAGGCTGGCCGGCAATTGGCCGGCGGGCGTTCTCGAATTGATGAGTCACATAATCCGCTTTGGCCGGGACGCAAGCGCCAGCAAAGACATTCACCCTGCCAGACGCGTCATCCAATAGGTCAGCGCAGCGATGGCGGCGGTGGCCGGCAGGGTGACGACCCAGGCGACGACGATGTTGCCGGCGATACCCCAGCGCACGGCGGAAACGCGGCGCGCCGCGCCGACGCCGATGATCGCTCCGGTGATGGTGTGGGTGGTGGAGACGGGAATGCCGAGCCAGGTGGCGCCGAACAGCGTCAGCGCGCCGCCGGTCTCGGCGCAAAAACCCTGCATCGGGTTCAGCCGGGTGATCTTCGATCCCATCGTATGCACGATGCGCCAGCCGCCGAGCAGCGTGCCCAGCGCCAGCGCCGACTGGCACGACAGCACCACCCACAGCGGCACGTAGAATTTGTCGCCCAGCATGCCCTGCGAATAGAGCAGCACCGCGATGATGCCCATGGTCTTTTGCGCGTCGTTGCCGCCGTGGCCGAGCGAGTAGAGCGAGGCGGAGAAGAATTGCGCCACCCGGAAGGTGCGATCCACCGCAAACGGCGTCTGCCGCACGAACATCCACGATACGGCGAGGATCAGCAGAAGCGCCAGAAAGAAGCCGGCGGCAGGCGAGAGCACGATGGCCGCCACCGTCTTGGACAGGCCCGCCCAGACGATCGCGCCGGTTCCGGCCTTGGCGACGCCGGCGCCGACGAGGCCGCCGATCAGGGCATGCGAAGACGAGGAGGGAATGCCCGCCCACCACGTCACGATGTTCCAGACAATCGCACCGACGAGGGCCGAGAACACGACGGCAGGCGTCACCGTGTCGGCGTGGATGATGCCGGTGCCCAGCGTGTTGGCGACATGCAGGCCGAAGAACAGGAAGGCGATGAAATTGAAGAAGGCGGCCCAGAACACGGCGTAGTGCGGCCTCAGCACCCGCGTCGAGACGATGGTGGCGATGGAGTTTGCGGCGTCGTGCAGGCCGTTCAGGAAATCGAAGAACAGCGCCACCGCAATCAGGCCGGCGAGCAGCGGAAAGGCGAGCGCGGCGTCCATGCGTCAGACGTTCTCGATGACGATGCCGGAAATCTCGTTGGCGACGTCCTCGAAACGGTCGACCACCTTCTCCAACTGGCCGTAGATTTCGGAACCGATCAGGTAGGCCATCGCGTCGCCGCCGCTGCCGTGCCGCCGGAACAGGTCCTTCAGGCCCTGCTCGTGCAGATCGTCGGAACGCCCCTCGACTTCGGTGACCTTCTCCGCGATGGCTGCGAGCTGCGCCGCGTTGGCGCTCACCTTCGACAGCAGCGGGATCGCCTCGGCGACGAGATGCGCCGCCTCGACGATCGTCGTGCCCATGTCGCGCATCAGCGGATCGAACGCGGTCTTCTCGAACAGCCGGACCGTCTTTACGGTCTTGTGCATCATGTCGATGGCGTCGTCCATCGACTGGATCAGGTCCTTGATGTCGCCGCGATCGAAGGGCGTGATGAAGGAGCGGCGTACAGCCAGCAGCACTTCGGCTGTGATGGCGTCCGCCTCGTCCTCCAGCTCGACGATGCGGCGGCAATTGTTCTCGACGTCGTCGCCGGCCAGCAGCCGCTCCAGCGCCTCGGCCCCGCCGACGACCGTACGGACATGACGGTCGAAGAGATCGAAGAAGCGATCCTCGCGCGGCAAGAGCTTGCGAAACCATCCCAGCATGTCAGCGTCCCCTGCTGTCGATCATGTCCCATAGCGCGGACGCGACCTGCCGAAAACCTTGGCCATCGCGAAAGATGGGGACGAGCACCGGGGAGGTGGCAGAGTGGCGGCCTCAGTCATGATGACGGTGCTTTCCGCCGCGGTGCGAAGCGCTCTACAGTGGGTGGCATGATCGACAAGCTGGAATTCTTCATAGCGCTCGCCCGGGAAGAGCATTTCGGCCGGGCCGCCGAACTGTGCGGCGTCACCCAGCCGACGCTTTCGGCCGGCATCAAGCAACTCGAGGACCAGCTCGGCGTCATGCTGGTCAAACGCGGCTCGCGCTTTCAAGGACTGACGCCGGAAGGCGTGCAGGTGCTGACATGGGCGCGCCGCATCGTCGGCGACACGCGTACGATGAAGGAGGAGATGCGGGCCGCCCGCCACGGCCTGTCGGGGCATATCCGCATCGCCGCGATCCCTACGGCGCTTGCCATGATCGCCCGGTTGACCACCCCGTTCCGCGAGAAGCATCCGGGCGTCACCTTCTCTATACTATCGAGAACCTCTATCGAGGTGCTCACGCTGCTCGGCAATTTCGAGATCGACGCCGGCATCACCTATCTCGACAACGAGCCGCTCGGGCGGGTGACCAGCGTGCCGCTCTATGACGAGCGCTACCAGCTCATCACCGCGCTGGGAACGCCCTATTCCGACCGCGACCATGTGACCTGGGCAGAGGTCAGCCGGCTGCCGCTGTGCCTGCTGACGCCGGACATGCAGAACCGCCGCATCATCGACCAGCACCTTGGAGAAGCCGGCGTGGAAGTGCGGCCGACGCTAGAATCGAACTCCATGATCGTGCTGTTCTCGCACATCAGGACCGGAAAATGGTCCTCGATCATGCCGCTCAACCTCACGGAAACATTCGGCTTTTCCGAGCCGATCCGCGCCATTCCCATCGTCGAGCCCGACGCCAGCCACGCCGTCGGGCTGGTCGCGGCGCCGCGCGTGCCGCACACGCCGCTGGTTTCGGCGCTTCTGGACGAGGCGATGACGCTGGCAAGCGATTTCCGCTCCGGCAAGCTGGTCTAAAAAGGCAAGAACGGCTGTTTGATAGGAAATTTCTATCAAACAACGGAACGGCTTTATTGATTTCGGCGGTTTCCTCTGTTTTCCTAGGCACTTAGCGGAGATACCGCCACGACAGGGAGGGCGCTGCATGGCCATGCAGCCTGCAAGTACCGAGATCGCGACGAGGACGGCCTCGATCGTCGAGGAATTCAGATCGCTCGAAGGACCGCTGCTGCCGATCCTGCACGGCGTCCAGCACGCGTTCGGCCATGTGCCGCAGGAAGCGCTGCCCGTGATCGCCGACGCGCTCAACATCTCGCGCGCCGAGGTCCACGGCGTCGTCACCTTCTACCATGACTACCGCAAGGAACCGGCCGGCCGGCACGTCTTGAAGCTTTGCCAGGCGGAAGCCTGCCAGTCGATGGGCTCGGACGCGATCGCGGCGCGGGTGAAACAGTTGCTCGGCATCGATTTCCACCAGACGACGAAGGACGGCTCGGTGACGCTGGAGCCGGTCTATTGCCTCGGCCTGTGCGCCTGTTCGCCCTCGGCGATGCTGGACGGAGAGGTGATCGGACGGCTGGACGACGAGGCAATCGACGAGATCGTCGAGGCGGTGCGCGCATGATCCCGCGTATCTTCATTCCCGACGATTCAGGCGCCGTCGCGCTCGGCGCGGACAAGGTGGCGAAGGCGATCGCCGCCGAACTCAAGGCGCGCGGCATCGAAGCCAAGATCGTGCGCAACGGCTCGCGCGGCGCCTATTTCCTCGAACCCCTGGTCGAAGTGGCGTGCGACAAGGGGCGCATCGCCTACGGGCCGGTCAAGCCATCCGACGTGAAGGGACTGTTCGACAGCGGCTTCCTGACCGGAGGCCACCACAAGCGCTGGCTGGGCGACCCGGCCAAGATTCCCTTCATCGCAAAGCAGACGCGGCTGACCTTCGCGCGCTGCGGCATCATCGATCCGCTGTCGCTCGAAGCCTATGAGCGGCACGGCGGTCTGAAGGGCCTGCGCAAGGCGGTGACGATGGACCCCGCCGCCATCGTCGGCCAAGTGACCGAATCCGGCCTGCGCGGGCGCGGCGGCGCCGGCTTCCCCACCGGCATCAAGTGGAAGACCGTGCTCGATACGGCGGCCGACCAGAAATACATCGTCTGCAACGCAGACGAGGGCGACTCGGCGACCTTCGCCGACCGCATGATCATGGAAGGCGACCCCTTCGTGCTGATCGAAGGCATGGCGATCGCAGGCATCGCGACGGGTGCCACCAAGGGCTACATCTATATCCGCTCCGAATATCCGCATGCCGTCGCCAAGATGAACAAGGCCGTGGGGATCGCCCGCAAGGCCGGTGTCCTCGGCGCCAAGGTGCTGGGCTCGGCACATGCCTTCGACATGGAGGTGCGCGTCGGCGCCGGCGCCTATGTCTGCGGCGAGGAAACCTCGCTGCTCAACTCGCTGGAAGGCAAGCGCGGCGTGGTGCGCGCCAAGCCGCCGCTGCCGGCGATCCAGGGGTTCCTCGGCCGGCCGACCGTCATCAACAACGTGATTTCGCTGGCGTCCGTGCCGATCATCATGGACAAGGGCGCGGAGTATTACCGCGACTTCGGCATGGGCCGCTCGCGCGGCACGATCCCGATCCAGATCGCCGGCAACGTCAAGCACGGCGGCCTGTTCGAGACCGCCTTCGGCTTGACGCTGGGCGAGATCGTCGACGACATCGGCGGCGGCACGCATAGCGGCCGGCCGGTGAAGGCCGTCCAGGTCGGCGGCCCGCTCGGAGCCTACTTCCCCCGCGGCCTGTTCGACACGCCGTTCGACTACGAGGAATTCGCCAAGCGCGACGGGCTGATCGGCCACGCCGGCATCACCGTCTTCGACGACAGCGCCGACATGCTCAAGCAGGCGCGCTTCGCCATGGAATTCTGCGCCGTCGAAAGCTGCGGCAAGTGCACGCCCTGCCGCCTCGGCTCGCAGCGCGGCATGGAAGTGCTGGACAGGGTGGCCGCCGGCGTCGAGCCGGAGAGCAACCTCGCCCTGGTCGCGGACCTGTGCAATACTATGAAATTCGGGTCGTTGTGCGCATTGGGCGGTTTCACCCCCTATCCGGTGATGAGCGCCCTGACCCACTTCCCCGAAGACTTCAAGCCGGCGCCCATGCGCGTGGCAGCGGAATAGGAGCGGACTGATGAACGTCAAGGCCGACATTTCCTCGCTCATCACCGAAATCGACTACGGCACGCCGCAATCGAAAGCCGAGAAGACAGTGACGCTGACCGTCGACGGCCGTTCGGTAACGGTGCCCGAGGGCACCTCGATCATGCGCGCGGCGATGGAAGGCGGCGTCGAGATCCCGAAGCTGTGCGCCACCGACATGATCGATTCCTTCGGTTCCTGCCGGGTGTGCCTTGTCGAGATCGAGGGCCGCAACGGCACCCCGGCCTCCTGCACCACGCCGGTCGGCGAAGGCATGGTGGTGCACACCACCAGCGACCGGCTCGACGCCATCCGCAAAGGCGTGATGGAACTCTACGTCTCCGACCATCCGACAGGCTGGGGCGAGACGGCAGGCACGGGCGCCAGCGAGTTCGACCATGTGGCGAAGATGGTCGGCCTGACCGAAAACCGCTACGGCGTCGAGGGCCGCAACCATGTGAAGGCCGAAGAGGGCGTCGCGCCGGGCCACGGATCGCTGACCATCGATTACATGGTGCGCGACGATTCCAACCCGTATTTCAGCTACGATCCGGCCCAGTGCATCGTCTGCTCGCGCTGCGTGCGCGCCTGCGAAGAAGTGCAGGGCACCTTCGCGCTGACCATCGAAGGCCGCGGCTTCGAGAGCCGCATGGTCGCCTCGATGAACGAGGCGTTCGTCGAATCCGAATGCGTGTCCTGCGGCGCCTGCGTGCAGGCCTGCCCGACCGACGCGCTGCGCGAGAAGGCAGTGCTTGAAAAAGGCATGCCCGAGCGCTCGGTCGTCACCACCTGCGCCTACTGCGGCGTCGGCTGCAATTTCAAGGCGGAGGTGAAGGGCGACGATATCGTGCGCATGATGCCCTACAAGGGCGGCAAGGCCAATCACGGCCATAGCTGCGTCAAGGGCCGCTTCGCCTATGGCTACGCCACCCATAAGGATCGCATCCTGTCGCCGATGGTACGCGAGAAGATCACCGATCCCTGGCGCGAGGTGACGTGGGAAGAGGCGCTGGCCCATGCGGCCAAGGAATTCCGCCGCATCCAGTACCAGTACGGCCGCGCCTCCATCGGCGGCATCACCTCATCGCGCTGCACCGACGAAGAGACCTATCTGGTGCAGAAGCTGGTGCGGCAGGGTTTTGGCAACAACAACGTCGATACCTGCGCGCGCGTCTGCCATTCGCCGACCGGCTACGGCCTGAACACGACGCTCGGCACCTCCGCCGGCACGCAGGATTTCGACTCGGTCGAGGAGACCGACGTCATGCTGCTGATCGGCGCCAACCCGACCGACGCGCATCCTGTCTTCGCCTCGCGCATGAAGAAGCGCCTGCGCGAAGGCGCCAGGATCATCGTCATCGACCCGCGCCGCATCGACCTGGTGAAGAGCCCGCATGTGAAGGCGGTTCACCACCTGCCGATCAAGCCGGGCACCAACGTCGCCATCCTGACCGGGCTGGCGCATGTCGTCGTCACCGAAAAGCTCTACAATCAGGCTTATATCGACGAGCGCTGCGACGCGGACGCCTTCGCCGACTGGTGCGAATTCGTCTCTGATCCGCGCTACAGCCCGGAAGAGACGGCAAAGGTCTGCGGCGTCGATGCCGAGACGATCCGCCAGGCAGCCCGGCTCTACGCGACCGGCGGCAACGGCGCCATCTATTACGGCCTCGGCGTTACCGAACACAGCCAGGGCTCGACGGCGGTGATGGGCCTGGCCAACCTCGCCATGGCGACCGGCAATCTCGGCCGCCGCGGCGTCGGCGTGAACCCGCTGCGCGGCCAGAACAACGTGCAGGGCTCGTGCGACATGGGTTCCTTCCCGCACGAATTCCCCGGCTACCGCCACATCGCCATCGATTCGGTGCGCAAGATCTACGAGGATCTGTGGGGCGTGACGCTCGACAAGGAACCGGGCCTGCGCATCAACAACATGCTCGACGCCGCCACCGACGGCTCGTTCAAGGGCATCTACATCCAGGGCGAGGACATCCTGCAGTCCGACCCCGACTCCAAGCATGTCGCCGCCGGCCTCGCCGCGATGGAGTGCGTGGTGGTGCACGATCTCTTCCTCAACGAGACGGCGCGCTACGCGCATGTCTTCCTGCCCGGCTCGACCTTCCTGGAGAAGGACGGCACCTTCATCAACGCCGAGCGCCGCATCAACCTGGTGCGCAAGGTGATCGAGCCGAAGGCGCGCTATGCCGACTGGGAGGCAACGCAGGAACTGGCGCGCGCGCTGGGGCTCGACTGGAACTACACCCATCCGTCCGAGATCATGGACGAGATCGCGGCGACGACGCCGACCTTCTCGGGCGTCACCTTCGACCTTCTGGAGCGCGAAGGCTCGATCCAGTGGCCCTGCAACGAGAAGGCGCCGCTCGGCACGCCGATCATGCACATCAACGGCATCGTGCGCGGCAAGGGCAATTTCGTGCGCACCGAATATGTCGCCACCGACGAGAAGGTCGGGCCGCGCTTCCCGTTGCTGCTCACCACGGGGCGCATCCTCAGCCAATACAATGTCGGCGCGCAGACAAGGCGCACCGGCAACACCGCCTGGCACGCGGAGGACCGGCTGGAGATCCATCCGCACGACGCCGAGGATCGCGGCATCCGCGACGGCGACTGGGTGCGGCTGGCCTCGCGCTCGGGCGAGACGACGCTGAGGGCGCTGATCACCGACCGCGTGGCGGTGGGCGTGGTCTACACCACCTTCCACCATCCCGAGACGCAGGCCAACGTCGTCACCACCGAGGCGACCGACTGGGCCACCAACTGCCCCGAATACAAGGTCACCGCCGTGCAGGTCGGGCCGTCCAACGGACCGAGCGAGTGGCAGCGCGACTATGAGGACCTGTCGGAAAAGACCCGGCACATCAAAGGGCATATGGAAGCGGCGGAGTAGGTTTTGCCTCGCCCCGCCATCACGTCCACGTTCCGCCTCGCCCACCGCGCCGACGGCACGGCGAGCGCGCCGCGCAACGTGCCGGAGGAGACGCCGGTGGCGTTCAGCTTCGCCGGCACGACCCATGCGGTGATGATGGCATCGCCCGCCGATTTCGAGGATTTCGCGCTCGGCTTCTCGCTGACCGAGGGCATCGTCGGGGTGCCCGAGGAGATCGAGTCCATCGAGGTGCAGGACCTCGATGCCGGCATCGACATCCAGATCCGGCTGAAAGACAGCGCCAATACGCGCTTCGAGGCGCGCCGGCGCAGGCTGGCTGGGCCGGTGGGCTGCGGGCTGTGCGGGATCGAGTCCATCGAGGAAGCGATGCGCTCGGTCGATCCGGTCGGAGGCTCGAAATTCGAACTCGCGGCCGGGGAGATTGCGGACGCGGTGCGGCTGTTGGCAAAGCAGCAACCGCTGCATGCCGCGACCGGGGCGGTACACGCCGCCGGATTCTACGTGCCGGGCAAGGGCATCGTGGCGGCGCGGGAGGATGTCGGGCGCCACAATGCGCTGGACAAGCTGGCGGGCGCGCTTGCCAGGGCCCGCATCGACGGCGCCTCTGGTGCAGTGGTGGTGACCAGCCGGGTCTCGGTCGAGATGGTGCAGAAGACGGCGGCGATCGGGTCGCCGGTGATCCTCGCGGTCTCGGCGCCGACCGCGCTCGCCATCCGCACCGCCGACGCGGCCGGCATGACGCTGGTCGCGCTGGTGCGCGGCGACGATTTCGACGTTTTTACCCACCCCCGGCGGGTGGACAGGGGAGCAGCCAGGCATGTCGCATGATCACGAGCACGGACCGACCACCAAGGAAAAGCTGATGGTCATGGCGAACCAGATCGCCACCTTCTTCCATTCCAAGCCGCGCGAGGAAGGCATCGCCGGCGTCGCCGACCACATCAACAAATTCTGGGAACCGCGCATGCGGCGGATGTTCTTCGAGATGATCGACGGCGGCCAGCCGGGCTTCGACGAATTCGTCCTGAAAGCCGCACCGAGCATCCGCCGCCCGCCGGCACCGCAGGACGGGCCGCCGCCGCTGCCGGTTAAGGCCAAGGCGGCTGGGTAGAGCGTTCTCGCCGGGCGCGTGGTTTCGGGCATTCGCGACCGTCGGCATACCGACTATGCTGCGCGAACCGTTGCCCTGCCCTCCGCTACGGCTCCGGGCGTTCGTTGCTCGAAAAGCCCATTCAGGGGCTTTTCGTTCGCTGCGCGAACCGTTGCCCTGCCCTCCGCTACGGCTCCGGGCGTTCGTTGCTCGAAAAGCCCATTCAGGGGCTTTTCGTTCGCTGCGCGAACCGCTCCTCACCCATGCGCGATCATCACGTGCCTTACCGCCGTATAATCCTCCAGCGCGTAGAGCGACATGTCCTTGCCGTAGCCGGACTGCTTCAGCCCGCCATGCGGCATCTCGTTGCACAGCATGAAGTGCGTGTTGATCCAGGTGCAACCATATTGCAGGCGCGCGGCCGTCGCCATGGCGCGGGAGATGTCCTTCGTCCACACCGATGACGCCAGGCCGTAATCGCTGTCGTTGGCCCAGGCGACCGCCTCGTCGACATCCGAGAAGCGAGTAACGGAAACGACCGGCCCGAACACCTCGCGGCGTACGATCTCGTCCTCCTGCAAAGCGCCCGCAACCACGGTCGGCTGGTAGAAGAAGCCGGAGCCCTCGCCCGGCTTGCCGCCGGTGGTGATCTCGATGTGCTTCAACTCGGCGGCGCGCTCGACGAAGGAAGCGACGCGGTCGCGCTGGCGCCGCGAGATCAGCGGTCCGATCTCGTTTTGCGTATCGTCGGGGAGGTCGTAGCGGATGGTCGAGACCGCCGAGGTCAGTTCGGCGACGAGCTTGTCGTAGATCTTGCGGCCGGCATAGATGCGGCAGGCGGCCGTGCAGTCCTGCCCGGCATTGTAGTAGCCGAAGGCGCGCAGGCCTGTGACGACCGCGTCGAGATCGGCGTCGTCGAAGACGACGACCGGGGCCTTGCCGCCAAGCTCCAGATGCGTGCGCTTGACCGATTTGGCCGCCGCCTGCAGCACTTTCTTGCCGGTGGCGACGTCGCCGGTGATCGAGATCATGTTGACTTTTGCGTGGTTGATCAGCGGGCTGCCGACGCTGTCGCCGCGGCCGAGCACGACGTTGACGACGCCCTCGGGCAATACGTCAGCCAGCACGCGCGCCAGTTTCAGCGCCGTGAGCGGCGTCTGCTCGGACGGCTTGAAGACGACCGTGTTGCCGCCGGCGATCGCCGGGGCGAGTTTCCAGGCCATCATCATCAGCGGATAATTCCACGGCGCGATGGAGGCGACGACACCTATCGCGTCGCGGCGGACCATCGAAGTGTGGCCGGGCAGATATTCTCCCGCCACCTGTCCCGGCATGGTGCGCACCGCACCGGCGAAGAAGCGCCAGCAGTCCACGATCGCCGGGATCTCGTCGTTGAGCACGGCATTGATCGGCTTGCCGCAGTTCAGCGCCTCCAGCCGGGCGAATTCGGCTGCATCCGCCTCGATGCGGTCGGCGATCTTGAGCAGGCAGGCGGACCGCTCGGCCGGCGTGGTCCGCGACCAGCCGGCGAACGCCTTTTCGGCTGCGGCGACGGCCGCCTCGATCTGCCTCTCGCCGGCTTCCGGCAGATCGAGGATCGCCTCTCCGGTCCTAGGGTTCAGAACCGGCTCGCCGGCCTCGGTGCCCTTCTCGAATTTCGCCCCGATCAGCATTTCGGTGAACATGGAAGCGTCCTTTCAGTCGTTTCAAAGGCAGTCGGCAGGTCGGCAATCGGCAGTCGGAATTTTCAGAAGTCCGACTGCCGATTGCCGATTACCGACCTGCCGTCATTATTTTCCGCTCCCGGCGACCTGGTCGCCGTCGCGAGTGAGATAATAGGCCGCCAGGATCGGCAGCAGCGTCACCAGCACCACGACCATCGCCACGACATTGGTGACGGGGCGCTGGCGCGGGCGGATCAGTTCCTCCAGCATCCAGATCGGCACGGTCTGCTGCTGGCCGGCGGTGAAGGTCGTGACGATGACCTCGTCGAACGACAGCGCGAAGGCGAGCATGCCCCCGGCCAGAAGCGCGGTGGCGATGTTCGGCAGCACACAGTAGCGGAAGGTCTGGAAACCGTCGGCGCCGAGATCGTAGGACGCCTCGATCAGCGAGCCGGAGGTGCGGCGGAAGCGGGCGACGGCGTTGTTGTAGACCACCACCACGCAGAAAGTGGCGTGGCCGAGCACGATCGTCCAGAACGAGAAGGGAATGTCGGCGAGCGAGAAGGCCGACCGCAGCGCGATGCCGGTGATGATGCCAGGCAGCGCGATCGGCAGGATGACCAAGAGCGAGATCGTCTCGCGGCCGAAGAATTTCGAGCGCGAGACTGCCGCCGAACAGAGCGTGCCGAGGACCAGCGCGATCAGCGTCGAGACGGCGGCGACGCGCACCGACAGGGAAAGGGCAGACCACACGTCCGGCCGGTTCCATGTCACCGCGAACCATTTCAGCGTCAGGCCGGGCAGCGGCCACTGGAAGGTCTTTTCCTCCGTGGTGAAGGCATAGGCGAAGATCAGCAGGATCGGCAGGTGCAGGAACAGCAGCCCGCAGGTCGCGGCGATCTTCAGCGGCAGGGGTGCGGATTGGTTGCGGTCAGAGCGCATGGCGGGCTCCATGCGATTTGAACAAATCCGAGCGCCATGTACCCCCACCCCTAACCCCTCCCCGCAAGGGGGAGAGGGACTCGGGCGCAGCAGCTCCCCCTCCCCCTTGCGGGGAGGGGTTAGGGGTGGGGGTCAATAGCCAAAAACTACAGCGCATCGAAGGCTCCCAGTTTCTTGGCGCCCCAGAGATAGAAGCCCATGATGACGATGGGCACGACGGTGAAAGCCGCCGCCAGCGGGATGTTGCCGGCCGTGCCCTGCTGCGCGTAGACGGCCATGCCGATGAACAGGCGCGATGTGCCGATGATCTGCGGGATGATGTAGTCGCCGAGCGTCAGCGAGAAGGTGAAGATCGAGCCCGCCACGATGCCGGGCAGCGCCAGCGGGAAGAGCACGTTGCGGAAGGTCTGGCCGGGCGACGCACCGAGGTCGGACGAGGCTTCGACAAGGTTGCCGGGCACGCGCTCGAGCGCCGCCTGCACGGGCAGGATCATGAAGGGCAGCCAGACATAGACGAAGGCGATGAAGGTGCCGGTGGCCGACACCGACAGCGAGTTGCCGCCGACATAGGGCAGCGAAAGCCAGCCGTCGAGCAGCCAGCCGAGATGCAGCTTGGCGAGCAGCCAGGTCAGTATGCCTTCCTTGGCGAGGATCAGCTTCCAGGCATAGACCTTGACCAGATAGCTCGACCACAGCGGCAGCATGACGGCGAGATAGAACAATGCCTTCCAGCGACCGCGCGCATAGCGCGCCGCATAGTAGGCGATCGGAAAGGCGATGACCGCGGAAGCCAGCGTCACCAGCGCCGCCATGACGACGGTGCGGATGATGATGTCGAGGTTCGCCGCCTGGAACAGGTCGCCATAGGTCCTGAGGGTGAAATGCCGGTCGATCAGACCGGAGAACTCGTCGATCGAGAAGAAACTCTGCGCCAGCAGCGCGAACAGCGAGCCGATATAGACGATGCCGAGCCACAGCACCGGCGGGGCGAGCATGAGGATGAGCAGGAAGCGCGGCCGGCGCCAGAACAGGTCCGACAGCGCGCCGCGCATCCCGCCCGAGGAGGGCAGGATGGCGGGGGAAGAGGTTGGAGTGGCGGTGACGGCGGTCATGGCATGCACCGCCCTCTCCCTCCCCCTTGAGAGGAGAGTGGCCGCGAAGCGGCCGGGAGGGGTGACCTCAACCGCTCCCACGCAAAAGAACCGTCGCGCGCGGCCGCAGCGACCCCTCCCCCCGCCTTCGGCCGGACCCTCCCCTCAAGAGGGAGGGGGAGGACGGCGCGCGCGCTCACGCCCCCTCCTCCATCAGGTGCAGGCTTTCTCGGTTGAAGCTGAGCATGACCTGCTCGCCCTCCTGCGGAATATCCGAACCCGCCGGCATGGTCGCGTGCAGGTGCAGTCCGTCCGCATCGAGCGCCAGCCGTGTCGTCGCGCCGAGGTAGTTGGTGCCGACGAGACGCGCCGGCACGCCCTCGCCCGCCGCGCCGCTCCCCTTGGCGCCGCGCCCTGCACGGCTCACCCGGATCGCTTCCGGCCGCAGCGAGCCCCAGCGCTTCTGCCCGGACCAGCGCTGCACAAAATCCGGCGGCAGCACGTTGGACGAGCCGACGAAGTCGGCGACGAAGCGGGTCGCCGGACGCTGGTAGATATCCTCGGGCGGTCCGACCTGCATGATCCTGCCCGCGTTGAAGACCGCGACCCGGTCGGCCATCGACAGCGCCTCGCCCTGGTCGTGGGTGACGAAGACGAAGGTGATGCCGAGCGTCTTCTGCAGCGCCTTCAGTTCCTCCTGCATGTCCTCGCGAAGCTTGAGATCGAGCGCGCCGAGCGGTTCGTCGAGCAGCAGGACCTTGGGGCGGTTGACCAATGCACGGGCGAGCGCCACGCGCTGGCGCTGGCCGCCTGACAATTGTCCCGGCCGCCGCGCGCCGTAGTCCGGCAGGCGCACCAGCGCCAGCGCTTCCTCGGCCGCCTTGTGGCGTTCGGCCTTCGCCATGCCCTTGACCATCAGGCCGTAGGCGACGTTGTCCAGCACGTTGAGGTGCGGGAACAGCGCATAGTCCTGGAAGACGGTGTTGACGTTGCGCCGGTAGGGCGGAACGCCTTCGGCGCGATCGCCGAAGATCGAGATGGAACCGGCCGTCGGCTGCTCGAAGCCCGCGATCAGCCGCAGGCATGTCGTCTTGCCCGAGCCGGAGGGACCGAGCATGGCGAAGAATTCGCCGGGCGCGATGTCGAGATCGACCGCATCCACCGCCCTGACGGCGCCGAAATGGCGGGAAACTTGTTTGAAGGAGATTGCTGCGGTCATGGGTTCACTCTTTTCGAGAGCCGGCCCTGCCCCTCAGCTCTCTGCTGGCACCTCTCCCCGCAAGAAGCGGAGAGAGAAGGCAGCTTTGACGCCGACGATCCCCACTCCCGTACGGGGAGTGGGTAAGGGTGAGGGCGGCACGGGCTTGGGAGGACGCCCGCTACCTTCCGCCGATGACGCCGATATAGTCCGACACCCAGCGGTAATAGGGCACGCACTGGTCGTTCTGGCTCTCGCATTTTGTGGTCGGCGTCTTCCAGAACTTGATCTTGTCGAAATTGTCGAAGCCGTTGGTCGCGCAGCCCTCGTCACCCAGAAGCTCATTGCCCTTGCAGGCGGCGGGAACGACCGGCACGGAGCCGAACCAGGAGGCGAGATCGCCCTGCACTTTCGGCTTCAGCGAATGCTCGATCCACATATAGGCGCAGTTGGGATGCGCGGCGTCGGCCTCCATCATGGTCGTGTCGGCCCAGCCCGTCGCGCCCTCTTCTGGAATGGTCGAGGCGATCGGCTGCTTGGCGGCCACCAAGGTGTTGACCTGGAAGGGCCAGGACGAGGAA
This sequence comes from Mesorhizobium hunchu, assembly GCF_040081975.1. NCBI lineage: Bacteria > Pseudomonadati > Pseudomonadota > Alphaproteobacteria > Hyphomicrobiales > Phyllobacteriaceae > Mesorhizobium > Mesorhizobium hunchu. Next base: position 138,693 of record NZ_JBEBMG010000008.1, on the reverse strand, counting down.
GCGACGACGCCCTCGTTCTGGAAGTCGTCCACCTGGATCGCCGCATCGTGCCAGTAGCGGCCGACCAGCTTGCGCTGCCCACGCAGCAGGTCGAGGGCCGCCTTGTACTGGTCCTCGTTCAGCTCGTAGGGGTTCTTGATGCCGAGATCCAGCTTGTGCGCCATCAGATAGTTGGCAGCGTCGGCGATGTAGATCGGGCCGTCATAGGCCTGCACGCGGCCCTTGTTCGACTTGCCGTCCGACAGGGTCTGCTCCTCGAAGACGACATTCCAGCTCTTCGGCGCTTCCTTGAAGATGTCGGTGTTGTACATCAGCACGTTCGGGCCCCACTGGTAGGGCACGCCGTAGTGGACGCCGTCCACCGTGTACCAGGGCGCGTTCTGCAATCGCTCGTCCACGGTCTTGAAGCTCGGAATCAGGTCGAGATTGATCGGCTGCACCCGCTTGCCGGCCACCAGCCTGAGCGAGGCGTCGCCAGAGGCGGTCACGAGATCGAAGCCGCCCTCGTTCATCAGCGACACCATCTCGTCGGAGGTGTTGGCGGTCTTGACGTTGACCTTGCAGCCGGACTCCTTCTCGAAGTCGGTGACCCAGTCATAGGCCTTGTCGGTCTCGCCGCGCTCGATATAGCCGGGCCAGGCGACGATGTTGAGTTCGCCCTCGCCCTTGCCCAGTTCCTTCATCGCTTCCTGTGCGGCAGCCTGGCCGGCGAAGGTCAGCGCGATCGTCAAAGCTGTGCACGATTTCAGAAATGAATGCATGGTCCTCTCCCGTCAAAGGAGCCGCTTTGGCGGCGGCTCTGCTCCCTGGAGGAAAGGTGTCGTGAAAATCCCGGTTTCGCAAATTCATTTATCAGAACGCCGATATCGGATTTTCCGATAGATATCAGAGCCTGAGACGTGCCGAGCGCTGGGCCTGGGCGATGCCGATGAAATCGCGGGCGGCGCCCGGCAGGCTGGAGCCGCGCCGCCAGACCATGCCGACCTGCACCACCGGCAACGAACCGGACACGTCGCGCTGCTCTATGCGGTCGCCTTCGAGCGACCACGGCCGGTAGACGAGTTCGGGCAGCAGCGCGACGCCCGCGCCGGTCGCGACGAGGCTGCGCACCGCCTCGACGGAACGGGTGCGGAAGGCGACGTTGGGCTTGGCGCCGATCGCCGCCAGAAGCTTGCCGGTGTTCTCCTCGATCTCGTCGACGGTCAACATGATCAACGGTTCGCCGGCAATGTCGTTGACGCCGATGATGTCGGCGCCGGCGAGTGGATGGCCGAGCGGCATCCACAGGCGATAGGCGGACACTTCGAGAATCTCCGACTGCAACGCCGTGCGGTCGCGCAGGTTGGACGTCACCATGACGGCGACGTCCAGCTTGCCGCCGACGAGAAGATGCTCGAGATAGTCGCCATTGTCCTCGATGGCCGAGACCTCGACACCGGGATAGGCGCGCCGGTAGCGGGCCAGCAGGTCGGAGAGCACATAGCCGGCGACAAGTGAGGTGACGCCGAGTTGCAGGCGCCCGCCGCTGGACGCCGCTTCGCCGAAGAAAGCTCTGCGGGCATCGGAGACGTCGGCGAGGATCTTGGTGGCGTGCCGCAGGAACTGATGACCCTTGTGGGTTATGTTCAGTCCGCGCGGATGACGCTCGAAAAGCTCGACGCCGAGATCGCTCTCCAGTTCCTTGACCGCTTCGGTGACCGAAGACTGGGAGATCGACAGGTTCTGCGCGGCGCGCGACACCGAGCCCTGCTCGGCGACGGCGACGAAATACTGGAGCTGGCGAATGGTGAAGGCCATGACCGGAATAAACACGGTCCGGCCGCCGCTGGAAAGGCGGCGGCATCGCCGCGCCTCCCGGCAGGCGCGAAATGGCTAGTCATTCCTCTCGATGTCGCCCTCATCCAAGAGTCGAAACCGGACCGACTTACTCGGCGTCTGCATCGCCACGGGCATGCCCTGCCCCCGCGCGCGCTATCTCGGAGACGTCGGCAAGGCTCTCGATCCCGCGCGCCACGGAAACCAGCCTGTCGGTTGCCGGTGCGCCGATCACGCCGGTGGCGAGCCGACGGAACTTCTGTTCCAGATCGGCGTCGCTCATCGGACGCTCCAGGCTGCCGATCGCGTGTTCGACATGGCGCGTCAGGACCTGACCGGATTTCATCATGATCCGCACGACCACTTCGTCCTCGCGGATATCTGGGTTGGCCGTCGCCGTCACCCGATCGCGCAGGGACACGACATCGGGATCGCGAACGGAAGCGTCGGAATATTCCTCCTCGCCCGCCGCGCCGTGGATGACGGCGACGGCGGCCGAATGATAGACGCTGAACTTGCCTTCGAGCCCGCGCTGAGGCGTCTTCTTTCCCGTCAGTTCGAGGACGAGCGGATGCACGTCGAGCTCGATCTTCTCGATGTCGCCGGCCTTGAGGCCATGCTCGTTGCGCAACTGGATGCAGCCGTCGATGGCGGGATGGATGACGATGCCGCAGGCAAACGGCTTGTAGGTGTTGAGCGCGATCTCGAAGCGCTCGCCCAGACCATCCACGATCTCGCCGAAATCGCGTTCCGTGGACATCACATGCGCGAAACCGCGCGGTGCTTCCAGGACGCGATCCGAGCTGGTGAACCCCTTTTGCGCAAGCAGCGCCGCGGACAGCCCGTTCTGCGCCGCCCGTCCCGGATGGAAGCTCTTGCACATGGTGCCGAACATCTCGCGGAACCCGGAAGACTGCGTGCCGGCGATGCCGAGCGCCCATGTCATCTTCTGCTCGTCCAGGCCCAGAATCTTGCCGACCGCCGCGGCGGCCCCGAATACGCCCGCCGTTCCGGTGATGTGCCAGCCGATATCGTAATGCGCGGGATAGACGGCATTGCCGATCCTGCACTCGACCTCGACGCCAAGGACGAAGGCGTGGAGGAAATCGGCCCCGGAAACCTTCCTGTATTCCGACAGCGCCAGGATGGCCGAAGCCACCGGGCCGGCCGGATGGATGATCGTCTTGAGATGGGTGTCGTCGAAATCGAACACGTGGCTCGAAATGCCGTTGAGCAGCGCGGCGTTGAGGATGTCGATACGCTCGCCGCGCCCGAGCAGAGTGGCCTGTTGCGGGCCGGCGAAGGGCCGCAGCGCGGACAGCGCGCGATCGACCGTCTCGTGGACGGAACCGCCGACGGCGCAGCCCAGCCAGTTGAAGAAGGAGCGGACCGCCTCCTTGCGGACTGCCTCCGGCAAGTCGCCGGCCTTTGCATTCACCAAGTAGCGGGAAAAGGTTTTGGTGACCTCGTTCACTGGATATTCCTTCCTGGATATGATGGAGCGGTTCCCTGGGAGGATGGTTGGCCTTGCCAACGACTGCCGCGCATTGTCATGAAAAATAGGCGCCGCCGTTCGCCTGGATGGTCTGCCCCGTGACGTAGCGTCCATCCGGGCCGGCCAGGAATCGCACGAGAGCGGCGATCTCCTGCGGCTTGCCGCGCCGGCCGGTCAATGTGGAATGGACCGCGTGATGGCTCGGAGAACCCGGCGCGCTGCGCCCGCGCACGGTGTCGATCAGGCCGGGCGACACGCAATTGACGGTTATTCCTCCGCCGGCAAGTTCATGGGCGAGCGCGCGGGTCAGGCCGACAAGCCCCGATTTCGCCGCGACCACATGCGCCCGGTTGGACGCGCCCGTATGCGCCGACAGGCCACCGATGTTGACGATGGAAGCCATGTCCGAGGCCATGAGATGGGGAAGCGCGGCCTTCGCCATCAGGAAGGGCCCGTCGAGAATGATCGCCATCACCTCGCGCCATTCCGCAAGGTCCAGGTCGGCGAGCGGTGTTTCGCGGCGAACGGCCGCATTGTTGACGAGACAGTCGAGCCGGCCGAACGCTTCCACCGCAACGTCGGCCAGCGCCTTTGCCTCGGCGGGGTTCGTCACGTCGGCGAGCCTGGAGACCGCTCTTCCGCCCTGCGCCCTGATCTCCGCGGCGACGGATTCCGCTTCCTCCGACGAACTGCGCGCATTGACCACCACGGCAGCGCCCTCTCGCGCCAGCTCGAGCGCGATCGCGCGACCGATGTTGCGGGATGCGCCGGTGACGACGGCGACCCGGTTCTCCAGGCTGCGTGCGCTCACTTGCGGAACTCCGCCAGACGGCCGAGGTCGTGCGCCTGGAAAATCTCGCGCGAATAGGAAAGGAAGGCTTCGGCTGTCGAGTCATCCCAGCCGCCGTAGCGGGCGTTGTCGCGGAACTTGTCCTCCACCTCCCGCCCCGTCAGCGGCGCATGCCGCCCGCCGCGCATATGGGGCTGCTGAAATTCGCGGACCGAGCCGTCGGCCAGGGTGGCGACAAGCTTGCCGGTGAAATTGTTGGGATATTGGTCGTCGGGATCGACGACGTAGCGGATCTTCGCGGCGAGCTTTCGCACCGCCGGATCGGCGATCCGCTCTTCGGTGAACTGCGCCAGGCCCGCCTTCCGGTCGAAGAATCCCAGCGCCATGCAGATGGGCGTGGAGAACTTCGCCGCATAGGGCGTCTGCGGCGCATGCTTGACCGCGAGCGGCTCCCACAGCCGATGGACGGTGCCTTCCCCGACCGGGCATAGAATATCGACGATCTGGTCGGCCTCGACGCCGCTTTCGGCCAGCTTGACGGCGCAATCGATGAAAGGTTGCGTCATCGTCCCGCATGCATAGGGCTTGAAGGCGATCGTCTCGGTCAGCCAGTTGCTGCCCAGACCGTCCATCAGCGGCGTGAAATCTGGCTCCCTGGAGGGCGCGAAGGCCTTGAAGAAGCCATGGACGCCCTCGAAGACCGTGCGCGGGCCGAGAAAGCCGCCGCGCGCCATCAGCGCCGCCCGGATACCCGACTGTGCGGCGAACCCGGCATGCACGCGTTTCGTCCAGGTGCCCTCAGCCAGATACTCGATGATGCCCGCCGCCATGCTGGCGGCGATACCCAGCGCCGAAGCCGTGGATCGCCTGTCCATGCCAAGCGCCGCCGACACCGCCCCTGCCGCCGCCACGGCGCCGATCACCGCAGTCGGATGGAAGCCCGCCTTGTGGATGGCCTTCGGCGCGACCAGGCTCAGCCGGCACAGCAGTTCGACGCCGGCCGCCATGCCGACAAGCAGCCTCTCGCCGCCCAGGCGCTCGCGTTCACAGACGGCCAGAACGGCCGGCACGATGACGGCGCCGGAGTGCACAGGTCCGCCTTCGAACGTGTCGTCGTAGTCCTCGCCGTGGGCGGCGGTGCCGTTGACCAGCGCGGCGCTGAACGTATCGAGAGCCTGCGCGTGGCCTATGGCGGTGGCCGATCCCGGCTCGCCGGAGCCGAGGGCAGCCGAAACATAGAGTTCCGAGCGTGCCGCCACCGCGAGGCCGGCCACATCGACGATCAGCTTGCGCGACATTTCCACGACGCCCGGCGGCAGATCGTCCGACGACAGTTCGACCAGCCAGTCGGCCAGCCTGGTGGCAATTGCAGGTGTTCCAATGTCCACGATCGTCATGCCTTTTCTTGTTCGGATTTTTGTCGCGTGCGCCCGTGCCTGCGCAGCTCGCCGACATGCCGCAGCAGCGATCCGGCGAGGAACAGGAAGGCGACGCCAAGGAGCCCCGCCGAAATCGGATCCCGCAGGAAGGTCATGTAGTCGCCGTCCGAGAGCACGAGCGCGCGCCGGAAGTTCGATTCGACCAGAAAGCCCAGCACGACACCCAGCACCATGGGCAGGAACGGCAGCCGGAAATAGCGCATGGCATATCCCAGCCCGCCGAATGCCAGCACGATCCCGACCTGGAAAAGGCTGGTCTCGATCGCATAAACGCCGGAGACGACGAGCGCGAAGATGAAGGCCATCAGGTAGGATTTCGGGCGGTTCACCATCCAGATGCAGGGCGGCATGAACAGATACCCCACCAGGATCAGGGCGACGATGCTGACCCCGAGCCCGAAATAGAGATCGCGCACGATATCGGCATGCTGGACGAACAGCATGGGTCCTGGAATGAGGTTCTGGATCAGGAAGCCGCCGAGCAGCACCGCGGTCGAATTCGTGCCGGGGATTCCCAGGCTGAGCATCGGGATCAGCGCCGTTTTCGAAACCGCGGTGTTGGCGGTTTCCGGGGCCGCGATGCCTTCGGGCGAGCCGTGGCCGAACTCCTCCTTGCGCCGCGACCATCGCCGCGCCTCGTTGTAGGACAGGAAGGCGGCGACCGTGCCGCCGGCGCCGGGCGTGCAGCCTTCGATGAGGCCGACGACGGCGCCGATCGCCTGCGCCGGCCAGATGCGCTTCCATGTCGCCGGGCTCGGAAACTTGAGCCGCGCGGTGCCGGCATCGGCCTTCTCCCAGGGCGGCTCGCTGGCGCTGGTCATGAGCTCGCTGACCGCATAAAGGCCGACCAGGACGAGGATCGGCGCTATGCCCGACAGAAGCTCGGGGCTGCCGAAGGTGAAGCGGTTCAGGCCGGTGACGGGATCGGTGCCGATGGCGGCGATCATCAGCCCCAGCACGGCGGCGATCAGGCCCTTGATCAGGCTCTCTCCGGCCAGCGAACCGATGACGCTGAGCCCCAGCATGCCGAGTGCGAAATAGGAGCTCGGTTTGAACGCGAGCGCGATGCGCGACAGCGGTTCCGTCAAAAGAACCAGCATGATCAGCCCGAAGGTTCCGCCGATCACGCCCGAATAGAGGGAAATGCCGAGCGCCTCGCCGGCCTTGCCCTGCTGCTTCATCGCATAGCCGTCGATGACGGTCGCCGCCGCGGCGTTGGTGCCCGGCGTGCGGATCAGGATCGCGGGAATGGAGCCGCCATATTCGGCGCCGAAATAGGTGGACGCGAGCAGGACCACCGCCGAAGACGAATGCATCCCGTAGGTGAACGGAAGAAGCAGCGCCATCGTGATCGAGGGCGAGATGCCCGGCAGCGCGCCGCCGACAATGCCCCAGGCGACTCCGAGGATAGCCGCCGGCACCAGCGGCGTCGTGAACGTCATGTCCCAAAGGGTCTGGAAATCCATCGCGAGCAGCCCCTAGATGAAATGCGGCCAAAGGCCGGCCGGTTCGGCGATTTCGAGGACTTCCACGAAGATGACCCAGAAGCCGAGGGCTCCCGCGATCGCCGTGGGAACGAGCCAGCGCATGAAGGCGCGCTCCTGATACCAGGCGACGGCGACGATCAGCAGGGCGATCGAGACGACATAACCCGCCCAGGGCAGGATGACGACGTAGCCAGCTCCAAGCGCGAGCATTCCGAAAGCACGCCTGGCGTCCTCCCAGTCGCGCCTGCCGGATTTGGCCTGCGGCGCGTCGGCCCCATCGGCATGTTCCTTGCGCCATTTCATCAAGCCGCTGCCGACGAGCAGCAGGGAGAGGATGGCCAAGGCGATGCCATAGGCTTCGGGCAGGCCTTGCGGCCCGACCGCGTCGGCCAGCATGCTTTCGGGAATCGCGGCGGCCGTCAGATAGTAGGCCACCGCGAAGACAAAGGTCCCGCACCCGCAGACGATATCGCGGTTCATGGATTTCCCCGGATTGGACGACCCCGGCCCGGCGAAACCGGGCCGAAGCCGCCGAGCATTAGTGAATGACGCCGGATTCCCTCAGGAAGCTTTCGGTGTCGGCACCGAACTTGGCCATGAACGCCACGTATTCGTCGTGCTTCATGAAGCCTTCCTGGAGATTGTTCTCGGTCCAGATCTTCTTGTATTTCGGGTCTTCGAGCAGCTTCGGTATAGCGGCCTCCCAGGCTGCGATGACTTCCGGCGGCGTATTCTTGGGGCCGGCAAGCCCCCGGAATTTCAACCCCGAAACGTCGATCCCCTCTTCCTTCGCGGTCTTGAGGTCCGGAAACTGGTCGAGGCGCTTGTCGCCCAGCACCGCGAGCATGCGCAGCTTGCCGGCCTCGAGCTGGGCGCGGATTTCCTCGACCTCTCCCACACCGACGTCGAGCGTGTGGTTGAGCACGTTGATCTGCATGTCGCCGCCGCCCTCGAACGTGACGATCGAGGCATTGGCGCCTGTCTTCTGCTTCATCTGCTCAAGCAACTGGCGCTCCAGCGAGGCCGGGTTGGCGGCGCCCCATTTGCCGCGGCCTTCCTTGGCGGCGGCGATCACGTCCGGCAGCGATTTGAAGTCCGAGTCCGCGGCGGTGTAGACGACCTCGGGGTCGTAGAACACGTTCACCAGCGGCTCGAGGTCCTTGTACGTGGCCTCGGGCTGGCTGAGCAGCGAGGTGTAGATAAAGGTCGGCGTGGTGGCATAGAACTCCCCGCCGTCAGGGGTGGAATGCGCCACCTCCGCCATGGCCTTGGCGCCCGAGCCGCCGGTGACGTTCTCGACGACCAGCTTGGGCCCCAGATAGGGCTGGAGATAAGGAACCATCTCGCGCAGGAACACGTCGCTGCCGCCGCCGGGGCTCGAATGGGTTATCAGCTTGACGACAGGCGCGGGATAATTCTCCTCAGCCTGCACGGCCGAAGCCAGCAGCAGGGCCGATATGGCTGCGCCGGCAAAGATGCCTCGAGTGAACATAGTTTTCCTCCCTTTCTTATCCTGTTCTAGGAACTTCCAACCGCGATCCTGGAATGGCCGTCATCCTGCAGCGCGGCAAAGCCCCCGGCTTCATCGACCGCAAGCATGCGCGCCTTGGCATTCTGGACGTGCCGGTAGGCGGCCTCGAAGGAGGCGACCTCGTTTCTTGTCCGCAAAGCATCGACGATGGTGCGATGCTCCGCATTGGAGACGGCGAGACCGCCGCCCTGGAGCAGGCCACGCGCCCGGAACAAATGAAGCTCCTTGATGAGCCCCTTGCACTCGTCAATCAGCCGATCGTTTCCGGACAAAGCCAGAATCTTCTGATGAAACTGCAGGTTCAGCGGGTAATAACGGTCGATAGACTGGCCGGCAGCGACTTCCATCCTCTCCAGGAGGTCGTCCAGGGCGGCGAAATCGTCGTCGCTCACACGCATCGACGCCAGCCGCGCGGCAAGCCCGAACAGTCCCGCGCGAAGATCATAGAGCTGCCCTGCTTCATCGCGGGTGACCGTGCGGACGAAGACCCCGCGATTGGGAATCAGTTCCAGCAGCCCTGTCTCGGCCAAGGCCCGGCAAGCCTCCCGGATCGGTCCCCTGCTGACATTGAAACGGGCGGCCAGCGCATTCTCGTTCAATCTGTCGCCGCTGCGGAACGAGCCCGAAAGAACCAGATGCTCGATCTCCGTGCGAAGCACGCTGGTGATCGACTGAAACCTGAGAATGTCGAGTTCGGGATTTGCCACACGGATCTCGCTGGGCTGATTTTGTCATTCGTAGATCGTAGATCGCAAATTGTCAACGATTTACATTGCAAAATCATCGGAAGGCCGGTTGTCCGGCGCGAACAGGAGAAGGAACGGCTTCCGCAATCCGCGCCCGCCCTTTGATTTCAATGAGTTATCTCGCGCCGCACACCGTTCCTTGCGCGCCCGCTCGCCCGATCGTGTTCAGGCCTTCGCTCGCACAGGTCTCACACGTTTCGGCCAGGTCCGGACGAATGGCTGTCTTGCGAAACCGCTAGCGGCGGTGATCGGACGAGGCCACAATCCTCGTGCCGGTCGTCATCTTGCCGCGACGAAGTCTTGCCAAGCTCGGTCACGAACCATGACGCATATCCGGCGGGACGAGGTGATTTCGGCCGGCTCGCTTCAACTAGCGGGCTCGCTCGGCGATCTCGAGCAGCGATTCAAGAAGCAGATTCTGCTCGGAGCCCGACAGGATGTCGAAGTCGAAAAGGTTCATGCTGCGCAGCCCTTCGATCGCCAGATAGCAGATCAGAACTGAGCGCAGGTCGCCCGTGTCTTCCTTCAGACGAGAGAAAAGCTGTCGATGAAATGCCCTGAGCGGCGACAGGAAGTCCGGATCCTCGGCAATCGCGGAGAAGATCCAGTCGGCCTTGTCCGCCTTCTTGTTCTCGCATTCGTCGAGCGCGCGCTTCACGAATGCCGCGAGGAGTCCTTCGCCATCAGCCTGCGCATCGGTCAAGGACGACTGGAACTCCGCAAGGTAATGTTCCACCAGAGCCTGCATGAGCCTGGCCTTGCTGGGGAAATTGTAGAGAAGACCGCCCTTGGAGACGCCGGCGCGCGCCGCGACGGCATCGAGGGAAAGGTTCCCCGGACCGCTTTCGCGCGCCACATCGGCCGCGGCGGCGAGGATTTTCTCGCGCGAATTGCCTTTTCGAACCTTCAATCACGCCTCCCCTGCGCCCTTCCATAAGCGTAAGCGCAATTGACAAGACCGTCCAGACGGTACAGTAAAGGTTTTGGCATGTGAAGTCAGCAGAGCCCCTGGCATGCGACGACAACACTTCCCACATGCTGCCAGTCAGGCTATCCGACAGCTTGTCGCTCGAGGGGACTTTTTCGTGATTAAGCGCTTTATCATCGCCTTCATCCTGCTTGTGCTTGTCGTCGGCGGAATCGTGGGCTTCAACATTTTCCGCGATAACGCCATCAAGCAGTACTTCGCCACCATGAAGCAGCCGCCGTCGACCGTGTCGACGGTCGAGGTCAAGCCGATGGACTGGGCGCCCGGCATCGAGGCGATCGGCACCGTGAGCGCCGTGCGTGGCGTCGACCTCACTGTCGAGACCACGGGCATCGTCAAGGACATCGCCTTCCATGCCAACCAGAAGGTGGAGGCAGGCTCGCTGCTCTTGCAGCTCGACGACGAGGTGGAGCGCGCCGACCTGGATTCCGCCAAGGCACAGGCCGCGGTCGACCAGCTCGCGCTGAAGCGCGCCCAGGAGTTGCAGAAACGCGGCGTGGGGTCAGACTCCACCCTGGACAATGCCCAGGCCCAGGCGGCAGCCTCCGCCGCGCAGGTCGCCAAGCTCCAGGCCGTGCTCGACCAGAAACAGATCACGGCGCCGTTCGCCGGCACCGCCGGCATCCCCAAGATCGACCTCGGCCAGTATCTGGCGCCGGGAACGGCGGTGGTGACGCTGCAGGACCTCGACACGATGCGCGTCGACTTCACCGTGCCCGAGCAGCAGTTTCCGATGCTCAAGATCGACCAGCCGGTGAAAATCGGCATGAGCGACGACGACCTTCCGTTCACCGGCAAGATCAAGGGCATCAACCCCAAGATCGACCCGACGAGCCGGCTGGTGTCGGTGCGGGCCGAAGTGGCCAACCCCGACGGCAAGCTGACGCCCGGCCAATTCGCGCAGGTGCGGGTGGAGCTTCCCAAGGAAGACGGCGTGCTGGCGGTTCCGCAGACGGCGCTGACATCCAGCCTCTACGGCGATTACGTCTTCGTCGTCGAGCCCGCCAAGTCGAAGGACAAGCCGGCCGCCGCCGATGAAAAGGATGCGGCGAAGCCGGCAGACGACAGCGCCAAGCCGGAGGCCGACGCCGCAAAACCGGCCGAGGGCGATGCAAGCAAGTCCGACCTCGTCCTGTCGCAGGTGTTCGTCACCACGGGCCGCCATGACAAGGACCTGATCGAGATCGTGAAGGGCATCAAGGCCGGCGACCAGGTCGTCACGGCCGGGCAGAACCGGCTGTTCAACGGCATGTCCGTCGTGGTCGACAACACGATCGATCCTTCCAAGCCGCCCAAAGAGCAGGCCGCCCGGCAATGAGCATTTCCGATCTTTTTATCCGTCGCCCGGTCCTGTCGACGGTCTTTGCCTGCCTGCTGCTGCTCGTCGGCTTCCAGGGCATCTTCAACCTGTCGATCCGGCAATATCCGGAGGTCGAGGAAACCGCGATCACGGTCACCACGGCCTATCCCGGCGCCAGCGCGGACCTGATCCAGGGCTTCATCTCGGCCCCGATCGCGCGCGCCGTCGCCTCGACGGAAAACATCGACTACGTCACCTCCAAGAGCAGCCCCTCGACCAGCGTCGTGACCGTGCAGATGAAGCTCGGCTCCGATCCGGACGCGGCGGTGACCGAGGTCCTGTCCAAGGTGCAGGGCGTACGCGGCACGCTGCCTGAAGACGCCAAGGATCCGGTCATCGTCAAGGGCACCGGCCAGTCGTTCGCGATGATGTACATCTCGATGCAGAATCCGAACATGACGAAGGAGCAGCTCACCGAGTACATTGAGCGCGTCGTGCGGCCCCGCATGACCACGGTGGAAGGCGTCGCCGATGTGCAGATCTTCGGCGCCGCCGACTATTCCATGCGCATCTGGATCGACCCGATCAAGCTCGCGGCGCGCGGCATGACCGCCACCGACGTGCTGACGGCGGTGAACAATTCCAACTTCCTGTCGGCGCCCGGCAAGGTGGAGAACGAGTACACCGTCTCTTCGATCACCGTGCGTTCGACGCTGCAGACCCCCGAGGCGTTCGGGCAGCTGCCGCTGCGCACCACCGACGACGGCAGCGTGGTGCGCCTGCGCGACGTGGCCACGATCGAACTGGCGGCCGAGAGCACCGACACAAGGGTGAGCTTCAACGGCAAGCCCGGCACGTTCCTTGCCATCTTCCCGACGCCGGCAGCCAACCCGCTGACGACGGCGGCGGCGATCACCAAGCTGGTGCCGGTGATCCAGGAAACCCTGCCGAAGGGAATGACGATCGAGATCGTCTACGATTCCACCGAGCAGATCAGCGCGTCGATCGACGAAGTGTTCAAGACCATCGGCGAGGCCGTCGCCATCGTCGTGGTGGTCATCCTGCTGTTCCTCGGGTCGTTCCGATCCGTGCTGATGCCGATCGTCACCATCCCGCTGTCGCTGATCGGCGTCTGCTTCATCCTGTTCGCGGTGGGCTATTCGATCAACCTCTTGTCGCTGCTGGCCATGGTGCTCGCCATCGGCCTGGTCGTCGACGACGCCATCGTGGTGGTGGAGAACATCCACCGGCACATGGAAGAGGACCACATGTCGCCCATGCAGGCGGCGTTCAACGGCATGCGCGAAATCTCCTCCGCCATCATCGCCATGACGCTGACGCTGGCGGCGGTGTTCGCGCCGCTGGCCTTCACCGGCGGCCTGACGGGCGCGCTGTTCCGCGAATTCGCCATGACGCTGGCCGGGTCGGTCGTCCTGTCGGGCATCATCGCCATCACGGTCACGCCGATGATGTCGGCGCGCATCCTGAAGGCCGGAGCGCCCGGCCGCTTCCAGCGCATTGTCGACGGCACCTTCAGCCGCGTCGAGCATGTCTACGAGCGGCTGGTTTCGGGATCGCTGAAATATCGTCCCGTCACGCTGATGATCGTGATCGCGCTGATTGCGGTGACCGGCTTCATGTTCACCAAGACGTCCAGCGAGCTGGCGCCCGAGGAAGACCAGGGCTTCCTGCTGTCGCTGGTGACGGCGCCGCGCTACGCGACCTCGGACTACACCGAGACATACGTCAACCAGATCCTCGGGCTGGTGCAGGACATTCCCGAGACGCGCGCCGTATTCTCGGCCACGGCCTTCGGCGCCGACACCAACAGCGCCTTCGTCGGCTTCGCCTTCAAGGACTGGGCTGAACGCACCCGCAACTCGAAGGAGTTGCAGGCCGACATCCAGAACAGGCTGACCCATGTGGCGGGCGTGCAGGCCTTCGTCTTCGCTCCGCCCACCCTGCCGGGTTCCGGCGGCGGTCTGCCGGTCTCGATGGTGGTCCGTTCGACCGGCGATCCGGCCGAGGTCTACGAGGCCGCCGAGGAGATCAAGAACAAGGCACAGGCTTCCGGCCGCTTCATCGTCGTGCAGGATTCGATGGCGTATGACGCGCCGCAGGTGACGGTGACAATCGACCGCGACCGCGCCGCCGCGCTCAACATCCCGATCGCCGATATCGGCCGCACCCTGACCCTGCTGGTCGGCGGCGCCGAGGTCGCGCAGTTCGACCGCGATTCCAACAGCTACGATATCATTCCCCAGGTGCCGAAGAACTTCCGCAACAATCCGGAGAAGCTCGCCCAGTATTTCGTGCGCAGCGCCGCCGGCGACATGGTGCCGCTTTCGGCAGTCGTGAAGGTCTCGACCAACGCCTCGCCGGCGGCGATCGAACAGTTCAACCAGTTGAACTCCGCCACGATCACCGCGCTGCCGGTACCCGGAGTGACGACGGGAACCGGCCTGCAGACGCTCGAGGACATCGCCCACGAGAGTCTGCCGGACACGTTCTTCATCGACTATTCCGGCCAGTCGCGCCAGGAAAAGGAGCAGGGCAACACGATCCTGATCGCCTTCGCGGCCGCCGTGGTGGTCATCTACCTGGTGCTGGCGGCGCAGTTCGAAAGCTTCCGCGATCCGCTCATCATCATGATGGCGGTGCCGCTGTCGATCTTCGGCGCCATCGTGCCGCTGAACCTCGGGCTCGGCACGCTGAACATCTATACGCAGGTGGGTCTCATCACACTGATAGGCCTCATCACCAAGCACGGCATCCTGCTGGTCGAGTTCGCCAACCAGCAACGAGAGATGCACGGGATGCGGCGGCGCGAAGCCATCGTCGCATCCGCCAAGGTGCGCCTGCGGCCGATCCTGATGACCACCGCCGCCATGGCGCTGGGCGTCCTGCCGCTGATCACGTCGAGCGGCGCGGGTGCGGCCGCGCGCTATTCGATGGGCCTGGTCATCTTCACCGGCATCCTGGTCGGCACGATGTTCACCCTGTTCGTGGTGCCGATGTTCTACACCTTCATCGCCTCGAAGGATCTGCCGCAGCACGCGGAGAAGCCGGATCCGACCCTGATGCCGGCGCTGCCGGACTGACGGGCAAACATCAAAAAACGGCGGAGCAGGTCTCCGCCGTTTTTGTTTCAGCCGAGGCCGAAACGATCAGCCCCGAGCGGCTTCCTCGATCTTGGCGACGTCGATCTTGACCATCTTCATCATCGCCTGCATCACCCGCGCGGCTTTTTCCTTGTCGGGATCGTTGAGGAGGCGCGGCAGGATTTCCGGCACGATCTGCCAGGAGACGCCGTAGCGATCGACCAGCCAGGAACAGGCGACGCCCCTGCCCTTGCCGTCGATCAATCTGTCCCAGTATTCGTCCACTTCGGCTTGATCCTTGCATTCGACGGACAGCGATATGGCGTGGTTGAACGGGTCGTCATCGTTGCCGTTGAGCGCCTGGAAGGACTGCCCGAACATCTCGAAGTTCACCATCACGACGCCGCCCTTGGACCTGACGCCGACATCGTCGCTGCGCAGGATCGCTCCCTTCTTGGCGCCGGGGAAGATCGACACATAGAAATCGACGGCCTCCTCGGCTTCTTCCTTGAACCACAGGCACGGGCTGATCTTCTGCATGATTGTCTCCTTGGTATCTCACGGCCGCGCGCTTCGGCGTCCCGGACGGCCGCATCATGCCGCCGTTGCTTCAAGGACGAACGGGCCGCTTTCGTTCCGACACGTCCACGATGCTTTTATTCTCGATACGAACGGCCTGCCGGCATACAGGCAGGCTGGAACAGCACAAAAGCATGGTCACGAGGCCAAGCGGGTTATATAACGCCGTCTCTTCAAGTCAGCCCAGCCGTCCGATGCGGCAAGGCAACAAGGACGATCCGATGCCAGCTTACCGTTCCCGTACAACCACCCACGGCCGCAACATGGCCGGCGCGCGCGGCCTTTGGCGCGCCACAGGCATGAAGGACGGGGACTTCGGCAAGCCGATCATTGCCGTGGTCAACTCCTTCACCCAGTTCGTGCCGGGACACGTGCACCTGAAGGATCTCGGCCAGCTCGTCGCGCGCGAGATCGAGAAGGCGGGCGGCGTCGCCAAGGAATTCAACACCATCGCCGTCGACGACGGCATCGCCATGGGTCATGACGGCATGCTCTATTCGCTGCCGTCGCGCGAGCTGATCGCCGACTCGGTCGAATACATGGTCAACGCCCACTGCGCCGACGCCATGGTCTGCATCTCCAACTGCGACAAGATCACGCCCGGCATGCTGATGGCGGCGATGCGCCTCAACATCCCTGCCGTCTTCGTCTCGGGCGGGCCAATGGAAGCCGGCAAGGTGGTGTGGAAGGACAAGGTCACCGCCGTCGACCTGATCGACGCCATGGTCGCCGCCGCCGACGACAAGGTGTCCGACGAGGAAGTGACGGTGATGGAGCGCTCGGCCTGTCCGACCTGCGGTTCCTGCTCCGGCATGTTCACGGCCAACTCGATGAACTGCCTGACCGAGGCGCTCGGCCTGTCGCTGCCCGGCAACGGCTCGACGCTCGCCACCCATGGCGACCGCAAGCGGCTGTTCGTCGAGGCCGGCCATCTCGTCGTCGACCTCTGCCAGCGCTACTACGAGCAGGACGACGAGAGCGTGCTGCCGCGCAACGTCGCCTCCAAGCCCGCCTTCGAAAACGCCATGAGCCTCGACATCGCCATGGGCGGCTCCACCAACACGGTGCTGCATATCCTGGCCGCCGCAGTCGAGGGCGAGATCGACTTCACGCTGGACGACATCGACCGGCTGTCGCGCCGCGTGCCCTGCCTTGCCAAGGTCGCGCCGGCGAAGTCCGACGTGCATATGGAGGACGTGCATCGCGCCGGCGGCATCTATGCCATCCTCGGCGAACTCGACCGCGCCGGCCTCGTCAACCGCGAGCAGCCGACCGTGCACACGGCCACCATCGGCCAGGCCATCGCGCATTGGGACGTCATGCAGACGAACAGCCAGACCGTGCGCGACTTCTACCTCGCGGCGCCCGGCGGCGTGCCGACGCAGGTCGCCTTCAGCCAGGACCGGCGCTGGGACGAGCTCGACCTCGACCGCGAGAAAGGCGTCATCCGCTCGGCCGAACATCCGTTCTCCAAGGACGGCGGCCTCGCGGTGCTGAAGGGCAACATCGCCATCGACGGCTGCATCGTGAAGACGGCCGGCGTCGATGAATCGATCCTCAAATTCACCGGCCCGGCGGTCGTCTTCGAAAGCCAGGACGCAGCGGTCAAGGGCATCCTCGGCAACGAGGTGAAGGCAGGCGATGTCGTCGTCATCCGCTACGAGGGGCCGAAGGGCGGGCCGGGCATGCAGGAGATGCTCTACCCGACCAGCTACCTGAAGTCGAAGGGCCTGGGCAAAGCCTGCGCGCTGCTGACCGACGGCCGCTTCTCCGGCGGCACGTCCGGCCTTTCCATCGGCCACGTCTCGCCCGAAGCCGCGCTCGGCGGCACGATCGGGCTGGTGCGCAGCGGCGACATGATCGAGATCGACATTCCGAACCGCACCATCCATCTCGCCGTATCGGACAACGAACTGGCCGAACGGCGTGAAGAGCAGGATCGCCTCGGCTGGAAGCCGGCCGAGAAGCGCAAGCGCAACGTGACACAGGCGCTGCGCGCCTACGCCGCCTTCGCCACCAGCGCCGACAAGGGCGCGGTGCGGAAGGTGCCGGAGTAACAACACCTTGCGTCATCCCGGCCAAGGGAGCGATAGCGACCGCGAGCCGGGATCCATTCCGTGACGTTTCGATCGGCCGGAATGGATCCCGGATAGCCGTTTTGCGCTTCGCTTCGAACGCCTTCCGGGATGACGCCGTTGAATGCGAATGGGAGCTTGCATGACCTTCGACATCATCGTGCGCGGCGGGACGCTGCCGGACGGTAAAGTGGCCGACATCGGCATTCGCGGCGAGACGATCACGGCAATCGAACCGCGCCTCGACGCCGAGGCCGGACGGGTGATCGAGGCCGCCGGCAATCTCGTCTCGCCGCCCTTCGTTGATCCGCACTTCCACATGGACGCGACGCTGTCCTACGGCATTCCGCGCATCAACGCGTCCGGCACGCTCCTGGAAGGCATCGCGCTTTGGGGCGAACTGAAGCAGGTCATGACCCTCGAGGAGGTGCGCGACCGCGCGCTCGCCTATTGCGACTGGGCGGTGTCGATGGGCCTGCTTGCCGTCCGCTCCCATGTCGACACATGCGACGACCGCCTGCTCGGCGTCGAGGCGCTTCTGGAGGTGAAGAAGACGGTCGCGCCTTATATCGACCTGCAACTGGTGGCCTTCCCGCAAGACGGTTTCTATCGCTCGCCGAGCGCGCGCGCCAACACGCTCCGCGCGCTCGACATGGGCGTCGACGTGGTCGGCGGCATTCCGCATTTCGAACGCACCATGGCCGATGGCACGCGCTCGGTGACGGAGCTGTGCGAGATCGCCGCGCAGCGCGGCCTTGCCGTGGATATGCATTGCGACGAAACGGACGATCCGCTGTCGCGCCATATCGAGCAGCTTGCCTATGAGACGCAGCGGCTCGGCCTTCAGGGACGCGTGGCAGGTTCGCACTGCACGTCCATGCACTCGATGGACAATTACTACGTCTCCAAATTGCTGCCGCTGATCGCGGAAGCGGATGTCTCGATCATCCCGAACCCGCTCATCAACATCATGCTGCAGGGCCGTCACGACACCTTCCCCAAGCGGCGCGGGCTGACGCGGGTGAAGGAGATGCAGGCGCTGGATATCCGCGTCGGCTGGGGCCAGGATTGCGTGCTCGACCCCTGGTATTCGCTCGGCACCGCCGACATGCTCGACGTCGCGTTCATGGGGCTGCATGTGGCGCAGATGTCCTCGCCCGCCGACATGCGCAGGTGCTTCGACATGGTGACCAACGTCAACGCTGCCATCATGGGCCTCGCCCATCTCGGGCTGGAGATCGGCAAGCGGGCGAGCCTCGTCGTACTCGATGCCGGTAACGCCATCGAGGCGGTACGGCTGAGGCCTGACCGGCTTTGCGTGATTTCACGCGGCAAGGTGGTCGCCGAGCGCGAGAAGCGCGATACGAAGCTGTCGATCGACGGACGCCCTGCAACGATCAACAGGCGGCATCGTTTGCCGGTGTAAAGATGACCTAATTCGTCATCTTTACACAATTGCGCCGCAAACTCGCCTATGTTGGTTGAGCGTCGGATCGAAGCCGGTTTCGGTCCGATGCTCTGGAACGACATGCCTTCGGGAGATTTCGATGATGCGCGTGCCTGTCATCGTCGCCCTTTGTGTCCTGGTCAGCGGCTGCATGACCGCGGAGCAACAGCGCGCGGCCGACGAGGACAGGTGCCGCTCCTACGGGTTCAAACACAGGAACGACGCCTTCGCGGAGTGTCTCCAGCGGCTCGATCTCGACCGCAGGACAGCGCTGCGCCGGGACAGTATCGATCCGTGGTTTGAACCGCGCGTCATATATCGCCCCGTCTTCGTGCCGCGGCCGAAGCCGTAAGTCTGACCCAAGCGATTTCCCTCGCCAGATTCGGAAGGCCGCGCTAAAGGCCGGGTGACCGGACCTGCCGGGAGGACATCGACGGCCATGGCCCGCATCGCCGAGACGCTGACGCTCAGGAACACGCTAGCCGCCGGCATCGTGCTGATGCTGCTCGGCGATTTCATGTTCGCGCTCAACGACGCGCTGGGCAAATGGCTGGTCGTCACCTTCTCGGTCGGGCAGATCCTGTTCGTGCGCTCCATCGGCTCCTTCTTCGTGCTCGCCCCGATGATCGCGCGCAACGGGCCGGGAAAGCTGTTCAGCCGCGAGCGACCGGTGCTGCAGGTGTTGCGAGCCTTCATCACCGCGCTCGAAACCTCGCTGTTCTATGCAGCGGTGGTCTATCTTCCGCTCGCCGACGTGATGAGCTTCTACATGGCGGGACCGATCTACGTGGCGGTGCTGTCGCACTTCTTCCTCGGCGAGCATGTCGGCTGGCGGCGCTGGTCGGCAATCCTGGTCGGTTTCGTCGGGGTGCTGATCATCCTCAAACCCGGCTCGGCGGGGTTGGGCGTAGGCTCGCTGATCGCGCTGGCCGGCTCGCTCGCCTTTGCCATCCTCATCGTCATGACACGCATGCTGCGAGGCGTCAGCGACACCAGCCTCGTCACCTGGCAGACGGTCGCCTCGCTGATCGCCGGCGGCATCATGGCTGTGCGGGCGTGGGCGCCGGCCACAGCGCTCGATATCGGCGCCATGCTGCTGCTCGGCGTCGTCGCCTGCATCGCGCATCTGCTGATCACCCGCGCGCTCAAGCTGGCGCCGGCCTCGATGCTGGCGCCGCTCCACTATACGCTGCTCCTGTGGGCGGCTGTCTTCGGGCTCATCTTCTTCGGCGACGTACCCGGCCCCCGCACGCTCGTCGGCGCGGTGATCGTCGTGCTGGCCGGGCTGTTCATCTTCCATCGGCAGAAGGTGGTCGATACCGTGCCGCCCGAAACCGTGCCGAAAGGTGTCAACTGAGACCCTGCCTCAGGCCCAATCGCTGTCGGCGGCTGCCGGCTTGAGCAAGGCTTGAATTGCGGCCAGAAGAGGCGCCACAATCCATATGACAGCAGCCGCCCCACCGGAGGACCAGATCGTGAAGAACTCCACCCTGTCCGAGCGCAAGAACAAGGCGATCTCGCGCGGCGTCGGCATGACGACGCAGATCTACGCCGACCGGGCCGAAAACGCCGAGATCTGGGATGTCGAGGGGCGCCGCTACATCGACTTCGCGGGCGGCATCGCGGTGGTCAACACCGGCCATCGCCACCCCCGAGTGATGGAAGCGGTGAAGGCGCAGCTCGACCGCTTCACCCACACCTGCCACCAGGTCGTGCCTTACGAGAACTACGTGCACCTGGCCGAGCGGCTGAACGCCATCACGCCGGGTAATTTCGACAAGAAGACCATCTTCGTCACCACCGGTGCCGAAGCGGTCGAGAACGCGATCAAGATCGCGCGCCACGCCACCGGGCGCCAGGCGGTGATCGCCTTCGCCGGCGGCTTCCACGGCCGCACC
This sequence comes from Mesorhizobium hunchu, assembly GCF_040081975.1. NCBI lineage: Bacteria > Pseudomonadati > Pseudomonadota > Alphaproteobacteria > Hyphomicrobiales > Phyllobacteriaceae > Mesorhizobium > Mesorhizobium hunchu. The sequence continues at coordinate 118,002 of NZ_JBEBMG010000008.1, read as the reverse complement.
TTCATGGGCATGGCGCTGACCGGCAAGGTGCAGCCCTACAAGGCCGGCTTCGGGGCGATGCCCGGCGACGTCTTCCATGCGCCCTTTCCGGTCGACCTGCACGGCGTCTCGGTGGCCGACTCGCTGGCCGCGCTTGACCGGCTGTTCAAGGCCGACGTCGACCCGTCGCGCGTGGCCGCCATCATCGTCGAGCCGGTGCAGGGCGAAGGCGGCTTCTACGAGGCGCCGCGCGACTTCGTGTCGGCGCTGCGCAAGATCTGCGACCAGCATGGCATCCTGCTGATCGCCGACGAGGTGCAGACCGGCTTCGCGCGCACCGGCAAGATGTTCGCCATGCAGCATCATGACGTCGCGCCCGACATCACCACCATGGCGAAGAGCCTGGCCGGCGGTTTTCCGCTCTCGGCCGTCACCGGCCGCGCCGAGATCATGGATTCGCCCAATCCCGGCGGGCTCGGCGGCACCTATGCCGGCAACCCGCTCGGCATTGCGGCGGCACACGCCGTGCTCGACGTGATCGAGGACGAGAAGCTCTGCGACCGCGCCGATGCGCTCGGCTCGCGGCTGAAGCAGCGGCTGGACTCGCTGCGCGCCGACGTGCCCGAGATCGTCGACATCCGCGGGCCGGGTTTCATGAACGCGGTGGAGTTCAACGACGTGCGCAAGAAACTGCCGTCGGCCGAGTTCGCCAACGCCGTGCGGCTGAAGGCGCTCGACAAGGGGCTGATCCTGCTTACCTGCGGCGTCCATGCCAACGTCATCCGCTTCCTCGCGCCCATCACCATCCAGGACGAGGTGATGACCGAGGCGCTGGACATTCTGGAGGCGTCGATCCGGGAAGCGCGCGCGTAGGTGCAGGCTTCCCCTCCCCCTTGAGGGGAGGGTGCCGAGCGAAGCGAGGCGGGAGGGTAGCCGGCCGTAGAGTTCGACGATATTTTTTGAACGCCGGCGCGATTTAGGGTACCCCCTCCCGACAGGCCTTCGGCCTGCCACCTTCCCCTCGAGGGGGAGGGGAAATCTGGCTATTCCGCTGCGGTCTTCTCCTGATGCGCGGCCAGCGCCGCCTTCAGGTCGGCACCGGCGGCGACGAGGTCGGGCGCCGGCGAGAAGCCGGCGGCCAGCATCTTGCGGCCCAGCATATGGTCGGCCGGGCGGTTCACCGATTCGATGCCGAGCAGCCGGTCGCCGAGATAATGGTAGATCGAGAAGCGGTTCTCGGCAGGATCGCCCGACACCACGTTGCGGTCGCCGCCTGCGGTCAGCCCGACCATCTGCAGCTTCATGTCGCCGATATCCGACCAGAACCACGGCACGGCCGCGTAGTCCTCCGAATGGCCGAGCACCGTGCGGGCGGCGAGCCTGGCCTGGTCGGTGGCGTTCTGGACCGATTCCAGCCGCACGTCCTGTCCGGTGAACCAGTGGCGGTAGCTGGCGGCGTCGCCGATTGCCAGGATTTCGGGAACCGAGGTGCGCATCGACGCGTCGACCCTGATGCCATTGCCTGTCGCCAGGCCGGCCGCCTCCGCCATGTCCACATTGGGCGCTGCGCCGACGCCGACGACAACCATCTGCGCTGGCAGGCGCTCGCCCGAACCGGTGACGGCGCCGACGACCCGGCCATCGTTACCCTCGAGCCGGAGCACGGTTTGCCCGGTCAGCACGCGCACGCCGGCCTCTTCCAACCGCCGGCGCACATGGGCGGCGACGCCGGGCGCGACGGCGCGGCCGAGCAGCCGATCGGCGGCTTCCACGACTGTGACCCTGCGGCCGCCGGCCGCCAGTGTCGCGGCGATCTCCAGCCCGATGAAGCCGCCGCCGAGGATCACCACATCAGACGCCCCGGCGCTCAATTCGCGAATGAGCCGCGCATCGGCGAGCGAACGCAGCGACACGACGCCCGCAAGCTCCGCTCCCGGCAGCGGCAGGACGCGCGGCCTCGAGCCGGTCGCCAGGATCAGCCGATCGAAAGGCAGCCGCCCGCCATCGGCAAGGTCGAGTTGCCGGCCTGCGACATCGATGCGCGCGACCCGGACGCCGGGCCTGAAATCGATGGCGTTGCCGCTGTAGAAGGTCTCGCCGCGCAGGAGCTGCGGCCTCGCCTCGGCGTCCTTGATGAAGGTCTTCGACAGCGGCGGCTTGTGATAGGGCAGGTCGGCCTCGTCGCCGAGCAGGATCACCGGGGCCGAATACCCCTCCTCGCGCAGGCTGGCCGCGGCCTGGACACCCGCATGACCCGCTCCCACTATGACGACGCCGTTGTTCATCGCGATCTTCCTCTCCCGCCAACCTACCGCCGCCGCGCAGATGGCGATTGTCCGGCGCCGTCGCAAGCAGCCGCCTGCGGTCGCACCCGAGACAGGCTCGTGTCAACACCCTCCCAAGAGCGAGCGCGATAGGGCGGCAAGTAAACTTGACTTCTCCAGTTTAGAATAATTCCAAACTGTTGTTTTAAATATGTTTTCCTCCTGAAATTCATTTGACTTTCCTCTTTTTCTCAACTTTATGAACAGCAGCGCGCTGTGGCGCACCTTTGATGTCTGGGCCTTGAACCCTTTCGATTGGAGGCATTCCGGTGCTTTGTTCCTGCCCTGACCGCCCGCGGCGGCCGGCCGCCGAGACGGCAAGGAACCCCGATGTCATCCAGAAACCAGATGTCTCGTCGCCGCCCCTGGCGATGCGGACCCGTGCTTGAACTCGTTGAGGGAGACGACAATGAAGAGACCGAACCTGATCCGCTACGGGAGCCGGATCGCGGCCATCGGAGCTACCGCAATGCTGACGACGGCGGCCTTCGTGCTTCCGTCCAAGGCCGATACCGACCCGAAAGCGGTCATCAAGACCTATTCCGACATCGCTCTCGCCAAATACGAGGATTCGTTGACCACCGCGCAAGCGCTCGACAAGGCCGTCGACGCTTTCCTCGCCAACCCTTCCGCCGAGACGCAAACTGCCGCGAAGGACGCCTGGAAGGCCGCGCGCATTCCCTACCAGCAGACTGAAGCCTACCGCTTCGGCAACGCCATCGTCGATGACTGGGAAGGCAAGGTGAATGCCTGGCCGCTGGACGAAGGCCTGATCGACTACGTCGACAAGAGCTACGGCACCGAGTCAGACGAGAACGCGCTCTATACGGCCAACGTCATCGCCAACAAGGAAATCGAGATCGACGGCAAGAAGGTCGACGCGTCCAAGCTGACGCCGGAATTCCTGTCGGGCACGCTGCAGGAAGCCGGCGGCATCGAGGCCAACGTCGCCACCGGCTACCATGCGATCGAATTCCTGCTGTGGGGTCAGGACCTGCACGGAACCGGACCGGGCGCGGGCGAGCGTCCCTACACCGATTACGACCTGAAGAACTGCACGCACGGCAATTGCGACCGCCGCGCGGAATACCTCAAGTCGGCGTCCGACCTGCTCGTCTCCGACCTTCAGGACATGGTGAACAACTGGAAGGACGACGGCGCGGCGCGCAAGAACCTCGAAGACGGCACGACCAATGCCGGCATCTCCACCATCCTGACCGGCATGGGCTCGCTTTCCTACGGCGAGTTGGCGGGCGAGCGCATGAAGCTCGGCCTCCTGCTGCACGATCCGGAAGAAGAGCACGACTGCTTCTCCGACAACACCTACATGTCGCATCTCGAAGACGCCGCAGGCATCCGCGAGACCTATCTCGGCAGCTACAAGCGCGTCGACGGCACCGAGGTCTCCGGCCCGTCCGTTTCGGACCTGGTGAAGGCTGCCGATCCGGCGCTCGACACGGAGATCAGGGGCAAGCTGGACACCACCATGGCCAAGATGGAGGCCATCAAGGCGCGCGCCGACAAGGGTGAGGCCTATGACCAGCAGATCGCCGAGGGCAACACGGAAGGCAACGCCACCGTGCAGGCGGCGATCGACGCGCTGGTCGACCAGACCAAGTCGATCGAGCGCGCCGTGTCGGCGCTGAAGCTCGACGCCATCGCCTTCGAGGGGTCGGACAGCCTGGACGCGCCCGACAAGGTCTTCCAGTAAGTCCATCGAGACAGCGAGCGGCGCGCATGAGGCGCGCCGCCAGCCATCAGAGTTAGAACCATGCTGGTCTGTCACTGCAACATCATTACCGAGAAGGACCTGGAGCGGACGATCATCGACCTGCTCGACCAGGACCCCTGGCAGCTTATCGTTCCGGCGAAGGTTTATCATGCCATGGCCAAGCGCGGTCGCTGTTGCGGCTGCTTCCCAAATGTGGTGGAAACGATCATTCGGGTTACCGAGGAGTACCACGCGCGCTCGGAGGCGGGCGTCGTGGATATCGTTTCACACCTGGAACGCGTGAGGGAATTGCGCGTCCAATACGGGAGCAGGACCCATGAAAGGCGACAAACAGGTCATCGAGCGGCTTAACGAGGCACTGTTTCTGGAACTCGGCGCCGTCAACCAGTACTGGGTGCATTTCCGGCTGCTGGAGGACTGGGGCTACACCAAGCTGGCGCGGAAGGAACGGGCCGAATCCATCGAGGAGATGCATCACGCCGACAAGCTCGTGGCGCGCATCATCTTCCTGGAAGGCCATCCCAACCTCCAGTCCGTCGCGCCGCTGCGCATCGGGCAGAATGTGAAGGAAGTGCTGGAATCGGATCTGGCCGGCGAATACGACGCACGCACCGCCTACAAGCGCTCGCGCGAGATCTGCAACGAAGTCGGCGACTATGTGAGCATGAAACTGTTCGAAGAACTGCTGGCGGACGAGGAAGGCCATATCGACTTCCTGGAGACGCAGCTCGACCTGCTGGCCTCGCTCGGCGAGGAGAAGTACGGCCTGCTCAATGCCGATTCCGCCGACAACGCCGAAACCAATTCGGACGCGGACTAAGGGCATGAGGGAATGCGGCGCATAACAGGGGTTTTGCGCCGCGCGGGCCTGCCTTCCCTTTTGTGGGAAGGACGTTCGCATGGGACGTTTCCCGCAATCTCCACTGCCGCGCACCCCCACCCCTGTCCCCTCCCCACAAGGGGGAGGGAGACGCCGATACCACCGTTTCGCCCAAAATTGCCTGCGTCGGCGCATCGTAGCGCTGCCGCAAAGTCCCCCTCCCCCTTGAGGGGAGGGGCTAGGGGTGGGGGTGCGGCGACATACGCCATTACCCTGCCCACAAAGAAGACAAAGAAGCGCGCGTCGATGCTCGTGCTCTTTGTCTTCGCCGCGCTGCAAACGACGGCTCTTGCCGATCCCACCGACATCCCCGCCACCCGCACCGACCTCGCGCCCAAGGATGCCGCGCGCGTCCAGGCGGTTACCGCCCCCGCCACGGACTTTTCCAAGCCGGAAGACTACGAGACGATGCAGGGCGGCGCCGGCACGTCGCGCAAGCGGGTCAACGCCGATTCCTTCTCGCAGTCGTCGGCCAACATCACCTTCGAGGAGGAAGGCACCTTCAAGCTCGGCAACGCGCTGTTCCGCAAGAACTGGGTGTCGTCGCCCTCGTCCACCCAGGCCTCGGACGGGCTTGGGCCGCTGTTCAACGAGCGTGCGTGCCAGAACTGCCATCTGAAGGACGGCCGCGGTCATCCGCCGGAAGGAGCCGAGGGCACGACCTCGATGTTCCTGCGCCTCGCCCGGACGGCGGAAACGGCCGAGGAGAAGGCCGAGATCGCCGATCACAAGGTGCTGAACTTCCCCGATCCGGTCTACGGCACGCAGCTGCAGACCCTCGCCGTACCCGGCCTGCGCGGCGAAGGCCACATGAAGGTGGACTATTCGGGGTTCCCGGTCACCCTGGGCGACGGGACCGTCGTGTCGCTGCGCCGCCCGGCCTATTCCGTGACCGATCTCGGCTACGGCCCGCTCGATCCGGCGACCACGCTGTCGCCGCGCATCAGCCCGCCGATGATCGGCCTCGGCCTCGCCGAGCAGATCGCGCCCGCCGACATCCTCGCCCGAGCCGACCCCGACGACAGGGATGGCGACGGCATCTCGGGCAGGCCCAGCATCGTGCGCGATCCCTCGGGCAAGCTCGAACTCGGCCGCTTCGGCTGGAAGGCGCAGGTGGCCTCGATCCGCGAGCAGTCGGCCGAGGCGCTGGCCGGCGACATCGGCATCTCCTCTCCCGAGGCCCACCAGCACTGGGGCGACTGCACCGAAAAGGAACCGGATTGCCTGAAGATGGCGACCGGCGTGCAGAAGCGGCTCGGCGACACCGAAGCGCCGGCGCCGGTGATAGACCTCATCACCTTCTATGCGCAGAACCTCGCCGTTCCGGCGCGCCGTCACGTCGGCGACCGGCAGGTGCTGGCCGGCAAGCAGGCCTTCTACAAGATGGGCTGCATTGCCTGCCACACGCCGAAATTCGTCACCCGGCGCGATACGCCGAACAAGGCGCAGTCCTTCCAGTTGATCTGGCCCTATTCCGATTTCCTGCTGCACGACATGGGGCCGGACCTCGCCGACGGGCAGCAGGTGGGCGAGGCGACCGGCACGGAATGGCGCACCCCGCCGCTATGGGGTATCGGGCTTACCGGCCGGGTCAACGGCCACAGCTTCTTCCTGCATGACGGGCGCGCACGAAACCTCACCGAGGCCATCCTGTGGCATGGCGGCGAGGCAAAGAAGGCGCGCGACCGTTTCGCGGCGGCCGACAAGGCCGAACGTGACGCACTGATCAAATTCCTGGAGTCGCTTTAGATGAACAAATCTCTGGTTCCGATCCTGATCGCCGCGCTGGCCGCCTGGGCGGCGCCCGCCGATGCAGCCGTCAAGGCGTCCGACGTGATCGATCGCGCGATCGACGGTTTTGTCCGGCCCGCCTACGCGACGTTCCACGAGGAGGCCGCCTCGGCGGACAAGGCGGTCGCGGCCTTATGCAAGGCCCCCTCGCAGGCCAATCTCGACGCCGCCCGCGCCGGATTCGCCGATCTTGTGAAAGCTTGGTCGCAGGCGGAGATCATCCAATTCGGTCCGATCACCGAGGACAACAGGCTGGAACGCATCCTCTACTGGCCGGACCGCAAGTCGATCGGCCTCAAGCAGGTGCAGGCGGCGATCGCCGATGAGGACAAGACCGCTACCGACGCCGCGACGCTTCGCGCCAAGAGCGTAGCCATGCAGGGCCTCGGCGCGCTGGAATACATTCTTCATGGAACCGGCGCGGACGATCTTGCCGGCAAGAGCGGCGCCTATCGCTGCGCCTTCGGCGCGGCGGTCGCCGGCAACATCGACAACATCGCCATGCAAGTGGACGCCGAATGGGCCAAGCCCGACGGTTTCGCGAAGCTGTGGAACAACCCCGGCCCCGACAATCCCGTCTATCGCGACGGCACCGAATCCGTCACCGAGTTGATGGAGGTCTTCATCAACGGGCTGGAGATGGTGCGCGACGTGCGCGTGAAGGGCTTCCTCGGCGACAAGCCCGACGGCGACAAGCCCAAGGGCTCGATCTTCTGGCGATCCGGCCTCACCGGCGCCTCGCTTGCCGGCAATCTCGAGGGCATGGATCGCCTGTTCGAAACCTCGCATGTGGGCGACGCGCTGTCCGGCGACGCGCACTGGATGGCCGATTCCACCCATATACTGCTCGCCAACGGCGTTGCCGACGCCCGCTCGGTGACCGGGCCGATCGACAAGGCGCTGGAGGACCCAGACCAGCGCGCGAAATTCGAGCACTTCCGGCTGGTCACTTCCAGCCTCTCCAGCCTGATCGGTACGCGCATGAGCGCCGAATTCGGCCTCACCACCGGGTTCTCCTCGCTGGACGGGGATTGAGCTTGTGACTGACGCCGGCGCACCCCCACCCCTATCCCCTCCCCACAAGGGGGAGGGGGACTTGAAGGGCCGCGCCATGCCCGAAATCTTGTCGGACTTGGCGCGCGGCAGCTACCCCTCCCCCTTGTGGGGAGGGGATAGGGGTGGGGGTGCCGCGACTCCGGAGCGGGCAAACCTCCAGTCATACAACAGGAGGATCGTTCCATGCCCACTCCTCTGATCGACCGCCGTGACTTCCTGCGCGCGGCCGGCGCCGGCTTCGTCGCCGCCATGACGCCTTCCGCATGGGCCGCGACGCTGGACACGGACGCCATCTTCGCCACCGCCTTCGTCCGCCATGGCGGCGGTTATGGGGCGGGCGTCATGTCCGAAGCCGGGAAACTTCTCTACACGGTCGCCCTGCCCGACCGGGGCCATGACGTGACGTTCGACCCCGTGTCCGGTCGCTCCGTCGTGTTTCCGCGCCAGCCCGGCACCTTCGCCGTCGTCTTCGACCACGCCAGGCGCACGCAGCCGCAGACCATCGCCGCAGCACCCGGCCGCCATTTCTACGGCCACGGCGTCTTTTCCGACGACGGCAAGCTGCTCTACGCCACCGAGAACGACTTCGACAATGCCGCAGGCATGATCGGCATCTACGACGCCGGCGACGGCTTCAAGCGCCTCGGCGAACTGCCGACGCACGGCACCGGGCCGCACGAGGTGCTGTTGCTCGGCGACGGGCGCACGCTGGCGGTGGCGAACGGCGGGGTGGAGACACACCCGGACTTCGGCCGCGCCAAGCTCAATGTGGCGACCATGAAGCCGTCCTACGTGCTGATCGACCGCGTCACCGGCGACCTCATCGAAAAGCACGAACCGAAGGCCGACCTGCATCAGCTTTCGATCCGCCACATGGATGTCGATTCAGCCGGCGCGGTGTGGTTCGGCTGCCAGTACGAGGGGGCGACGACAGAGCGGCCGCCGCTGGTCGGGCGCGTGACGCGCGACAAGGGACTGGAACTGATCGACATGCCGGCGCCGGCGCTCAACGGGTTGCGCAACTATATCGGCGCGATGGCGGCCAACAGGAAGGCCGGCACGATCGCGGTCACCTCGCCGGCCGGCAACACCTATGTGGTGCTCGATACGCGCAGCGCTGAAGTGGTCGCGGTCAATCCGATGACGGAAGTCTGCGGCATCGCGCCGGACAAGGCCGGCTTCATCGCCTCCTCCGGCGCCGGCGACATCGTCGGCGGCGACGGACGCAAGGTTTCCGAGCCGGACTATGTCTGGGACAATCACATATTGCGGGTCGCTGGCGCCTGACGCTTCCGCTTCGGAAAGATTCCCTTCTTTCGCTTCCGGGCCTAACGTGCGAGTGGATCGGAAAACCGGAGGCGAGCCGTTGAGCGAAGCATCACACATCGACCGGGAGCTTTTCAAGCGGCCGTGGGCGTTCATCCGCGGCGTGCCGGCGATGAAGTTCCTGCCGCCGGAAGGGCCGCCGGAGATCACCTTCGCCGGGCGCTCCAACGTCGGCAAGTCGTCGCTGATCAACGCGCTCATCGGCCAGAAGGGACTGGCGCGCACCTCCAACACGCCGGGCCGCACGCAGGAACTCAATTATTTCGTCCCGGACGGCTATTCGGGCCAGGGCGACGACCTGCCGCCGGCGGCGCTGGTCGACATGCCCGGCTACGGCTACGCCAAGGCACCGAAGGAGCAGGTCGACCAGTGGACGAAGCTGGTCTTCGATTATCTGCGCGGCCGCTCGACGCTCAAGCGCGTCTATGTGCTGATCGACGCCCGTCACGGCGTGAAGACCAACGACGAGGAGGTTTTCTCGCTCCTCGACAAGGCGGCCGTCTCCTACCAGCTGGTGCTGACCAAGACCGACAAGATCAAGGCCGCCGGCGTGCCGCGTCTGATCGAAGAGACATTGACGAAGATCCGCAAGCGCCCTGCCGCCTATCCGGCGGTGCTGGCAACCTCGTCGGAGAAAGGTGAGGGGCTGGAGGAGTTGCGGGAAGCGATTGTGACTGCGATACGGCAGTAGGCAGTCAGCATAGATCGCGCGCTTGCGGTTGCCCGGCTTCGGCCTATTCCCGACTGCCTTCTTCCTGCTCTCGCAGCTTGTCGGTGCCGTAGGCCTTCAGGAACATGTCCACGCCGGATTTGGCGATGTATTCGACCTCGGCCTTGGTCGGCGCCTCGGTGCGATAGGCGAACAGGCACTGGCGGAACAGGCCGGCGGTGGAAACCTCGGTGAACTGGTAGCCGGCCAGTTCGAGATCGGGAATGTCCAGCAGGCCTTGGGCGATCGCCTTCTCGAGATATTTGACGAAGTGCTCGCGGCCGCGCTTGGGGCCGCGCTCGTAGAAGCGCCGGCCGAGCTCGGGAATCCGCTCCGACGCGCCGATCACGGTCCGCTGCGCCAGGACGACGTTTGGCGACGTCAGCTTGAACGACAGGCCCATGGCGAAGCGGACCAGCGTCTCGCGAAGCGGCGTGCCCTGCTCCAGCGTCTCATAGAGATTCTTGAAGATAGAGCCGCGCTCTTCCTCGATCAGCGCCTCGAACAGCTCTTCCTTGTTGGCGAAATAGACGTAGATGGTGCCCTTGGAGACGCCGGCCTCGCGGGTGATGTCGTTCATCGAAGCGGCGTCGAAGCCCATATTGATGAAGACGCGCCGCGCGCCCTCGATGATCTGCTTGCGCTTGACCGGATCCTGGCCGGCGGCCGGACGGCCACGACGGATGCATTCTTCCTCCCTGCTCCCGCAAGGTTCGGTATCGATCTTGTCAGTATGCTTGTCAGCAGACATTTCGAAAAAATCCAAAATAATCGAACCAATCGGTTCGAACACCCTTGATATGGCGACGCTTTGACGTTAAGTCAACATCGAACCGAACGGTTCAGTCTTATAATCAGAGATTCCCCGATGTCCTCCACCTCCAATACGATAGCGGAAGTGCGTCAATTCCCCAATGCCAAGGCGCCGGTCACCGAAGCACCGGCCGAACCCGTTGTGGACAAGGCGCCCGAGGAAAAGAAGAAAAAGCGGTCGGCGCGCTCGTTCCTGCTGCCGATCATCGGCATCGCGCTCGCCGGCGGCGCGGCCTGGTACGGTTACGATTACTGGACCGACGGCCGCTTCATGATCTCGACGGACGACGCCTATGTCCAGGCGGACATGGCGTTCATCTCGCCGAAGATCTCGGGCTATGTCGACGACATCAAGGTCGCGGAAAACCAGCATGTGAAGGCCGGCGATCCGCTCTTCGTCATCGACCAGGGCGACTACAAGATCGCCGTCGCGCAGGCCGAGGCGCAGATCGCCACGCTCGACAAGACGCTGGACCGCATCGATGCTCAGATCGTCGCGGCCAGGGCATCGCTCGACCAGGCCAAGGCCGAAAAGGTCGCCGACCAGGCCAAGGCGGACAACGCCCTGTTGACGCAGACGCGCGCTGAAAAGCTCGTCGCCACCAAGGTCGGCACGCAGGCAGCGCTCGACGATGCCCGCAGCGCCGTCGAGCAGGCCAATGCGGCGCTGGCCGGCGCGGATGCGCAGATCGCGGCGGCACAGGCCAATATCGGCGTGCTCGAAGCGCAGCGGGCGGAGACGGCGTCGTCGCTGGATTCGCTCAGGCTGGCCAGGGACAAGGCCGAGCGCGACCTTTCCTTCACCGTACTCAAGGCGCCCTATGACGGCGTCGTCGGCAACCGCTCGGTGGAAAAAGGCGACCTCATCAGCCCCGGCCAGAAGCTGGCGGTGATCGTGCCGACGGACAAGCTCTACATCAACGCCAACTTCAAGGAGACGCAGCTTGCGCGCCTCGTTCCCGGCGAGGAGGTGAGGATTGCCGTCGACGCGATGGACGGCGACACGTTCGAAGGCACCGTGTCCTCGCTCGCGCCGGCCTCGGGTGCGGTGTTCTCGCTGCTGCCGCCGGAGAATGCGACCGGCAACTTCACCAAGGTCGTGCAACGCGTACCCGTGCGCATCGACATCCCCAAGGACGTGCTCGACGCCGGCAAGCTACGCGCCGGCCTGTCGGTCGTAGTCGATGTCGACAGCCGCACGGCGCCGAACTAACCAAACGCCCGGAGGTTCGCCATGGCGACCGCCACACTGACGGCACCAGCCATCCCGGCCAGACCGGCCGACCATATGGAACCGCGCCGCGTCATCGCCTTCCTGACGATGGTGTTCGGCATGTTCATGGCGATCCTGGACATCCAGATCGTCTCGGCATCGCTGACCGACATCCAGGCGGGCCTGTCCGCCAGTGCCGACGAAATCCCGTGGGTGCAGACCTCCTATCTCGTTGCCGAGGTCATCATGATCCCGCTGTCGGGCTTCCTGTCGAGGATGCTGTCGACGCGGGTGCTGTTCACCATCGCGGCCGCAGGCTTCACCGGGGCCAGCGCGCTGTGCGCCACCGCCACCAACATCGACCAGATGATCGTCTATCGCGCGATCCAGGGCTTCATCGGCGGCGGCATGATCCCGAGCGTCTTCGCGGCCGCCTTCACCATTTTCCCACCGTCGCGGCGCGCCGTGGTGACGCCGATGATCGGCCTTGTCGCGACGATGGCGCCCACCATCGGCCCGACCATCGGCGGCTACATCAGCCACGCCTTCTCCTGGCATTGGCTGTTCCTCATCAATGTCGTTCCGGGTGTGCTGGTGGCCAGCGCTGCCTGGGCGCTGATCGACTTCGACAAGCCTAACCTCGGCCTGTTCAGCAAGTTCGACTGGTGGGGCCTGATCGGCATGGGCGGTTTCCTCGGCGGGCTCGAATATGTGCTGGAAGAGGGCCCGAACCACGACTGGCTGCAGGACCAGGCTGTGCTGGTGTGCGCCATCGTCTCGGCCACGGGCGCGGTGCTGTTCTTCTGGCGCGCCTTTACGGCGGAAGAGCCGATCGTCGATCTCAAGGCCTTCACCAACGTCAACTTCGCCTTCGGCTCGATCTTCTCCTTCGTCATCGGCATCGGCCTCTACGGATTGACCTATCTCTATCCGATCTATCTCGGCCGCATCCGCGGCTACGATTCGATGATGATCGGCAATGCGCTGTTCGTCTCCGGCCTGGCGATGTTCGCCGCCGCGCCCGTTTCCGGCGTGCTGTCACGCAAGATGGACCCGCGCATCATGATGATGATCGGCTTCCTCGGCTTCGCCGCCGGCACTTGGCAGATGACGCACATGACGGCCGACTGGGATTTCTGGGAGATCTTCGTGCCGCAGATCCTGCGCGGCGCCTCGATGATGCTGTGCATGGTGCCGATCAGCAATATCGCGCTCGGCACGCTGCCGCCCGAGCGGCTGAAGAATGCGTCCGGCTTGTTCAACCTGACGCGCAATCTCGGCGGCGCCGTCGGACTGGCGCTGATCAACACCGTGCTGGTGAACCGCAACGCTTTCCATTTCGCCCGGCTGTCGGAGCACGTTCAATGGGGCAGCGCCGAAGCGCAGACCCAGTTGCAGAACATGACGCGCAATTTCGAGACCTACAGCGGCATGGACGCGGCCTCGGCGGCGATCTCGCAACTCGCCGGCATGGTGCATCAGCAAGCGGCGCTGATGTCCTTCATCGACGTGTTCTACCTGCTGACCGTGCTGTTCGCCTCGCTGGCGCTGTTCGTCATGCTCATCCGTAAGCCGCCTGAATCCGCCAGCGGCGGAGGAGGTGGACATTGATCGTCATTCCGTGGAGAAGAAGGCCGGAAGCCCCGGCCGTCCCGGTGGCTCAATCACGACCGGCATCCTCAATGGACGCCGATCGCCAGTCCGGGACGCCTTCGTTCAAGAGGCAATGGCCCCGAAAGGCGAAGCCGGGACAACCAGGCCGCGATTTCGGCAGCGACGACAACATCCCCCTTCCGCTCGACGGGTGGAGATAGCCGTTGCCGCCAGGAAGCCGTCCGCCTGATCGGTTTCCGCTGCGTTACGCCGTTGCCGGATGGAAGGTCAGCGCGACGCCGTTGATGCAGTGCCTGAGGCCGGTCGGCGCCGGGCCGTCGTTGAAGACATGTCCGAGATGGCCGCCGCAGCGCCTGCAATGCACTTCGGTTCGCATCATGCCGAGCGTCGTATCCTTGTGCTCTCCGATCGCCTTGGGGATTTCCTGCCAGAAACTCGGCCAGCCGGTACCGGATTCGAACTTCGTCTCCGACGAATAAACCGCCAGGTCGCAGCCGGCGCAGGCGAAGGTTCCCTTGCGGTGTTCGTTGAGCAGCGGGCTGGTGAAGGGATATTCGGTGCCTTCGTGGCGCAGCACCTCATACTGCTCGGGCGTCAGCAGCTTCTTCCATTCGGCATCGGTCCTGGCGACCTCGAAGGTTTCGGTCGCGGCATTGGCCTCTTCGGGGCTGCCGGTGCGCCACAGGGCGCCGATGCCACCGAGCAAGGCTGCCGCTGCAGCGCCGGTCCAGAGAACTTCGCGACGGTTCATAACAAAACCTCCTTCACCCAATCTGCCAGTATCGCCGGCATCGCGAAAATCACTTGGCGGTGATGCCTGGGCGAACGTTTTACGCCCCGCATCGGCGCCTGCTTTGGCAACGCGATGCGAGGCGCCCGGTCCGATGGCGTGAGGGACGTTCCTGCCATCGGACGCGACGTCGCTCCTCCTGTTCGCAGGAAGCGCGGCGGTTGTTACATCCTGGGCAGCAGCACCTTGTCGATGACATGGATGACGCCGTTCGACTGGACCACGTCCGCAATGGTGACGTTGGCGGTGTTCCCGTTCTCGTCGGTCACCGTCACCTTGCCGCCGTCATCCTTGAGGGTGAGCTTGCAGCCACCGACCGTGTCGACGACGTGCTTTCCGCCGTCTTCCTTGACCATCGACATGACGTCGGACGACATGGCCTTTGCCGCGACGACATGGCAGGTCAGAATCTTGACCAGCTTGTCCTTGTTCTCGGGCTTCAGGAGATCGTCGACAGTGCCCTTGGGCAACGCCGCGAACGCCTCGTTGGTCGGCGCGAAGACGGTGAACGGACCCTTGCCCTGCAGCGTGTCGACCAGCCCGGCCGCCTTGACGGCGGCGACCAGCGTGGTGTGGTCCTTCGAGTTCATGGCGTTCTGGACAATGTTCTTGTCCTCGAACATGGCGGCGCCGCCGACATGCGGGTTCTTGGCATAGGCAGTCGCGCCGAGGCTGGCGGTGGCGACCATGCCGGCGAGCAGAAGGCTGGCGAATTTACGCATTTGGAAAATCTCCTGATGTTTCATTCCCACTCTTTTGGGAGGCATCAGAAGATACGAGGGCGTTTCAGGAGAGTTTCAGGAATCCTGAAATTTCTTGCCGGCAGCCGCTCAGATGCTCTTCAGATCGCCGGTCGCCACGACGGGACCGGTCGGTTGCCCCGTCGGCGAGCCGCCGGCGGGTTCCACGCTGATCGCCAATACCGCGCCCTGCGCCAGTTTCTGCTGCAGAGCCGGCGTCAATTCGATGTGGACCGTCGGCCCGGTCGGAATGACGCCCATCGAAACCGGGGCGTTCTTGCCCTCGATCATCCAGAGCTGGAAGTCCTTGCCGGCGGCGCGCTCGCCGGCGACGTGGGAAAGGCCGACTTCATGATGGGCCGCGTCGTAGACGGCGAGATACTTCACGTCGCTGCTGTCGGCGGCGAGCGAAGCCACCAGCCTAAGGGCCGGCTGTCCGGCAGGCGGGCTCACATAGGGGACGACAATGGCGATGGCGAGCGCCGCGACGGCGACCGCCGCCAGACCGCGCCAGAAGGCGAGACTGGACCACAGGCCGGCGCGTCCACGCGCGGCGTCGGCTGCCGAAGCGGCGGAGGATGCGAACAGGCGTCGGTCGATCGCAGCCTTGACGCCGTCGGGCGCCGCCGCTTCAGGATACGCTTCTCCCAGCGGCGCCAGCCGGACCTCCCAGGCATCGACCAGCCGCGCGAACGCGGCATCCGCCTCGATGCGGCGGGCTACCTCCTGCCGCTCCTCCCCAGGTAGCACGCCCATGACATATTCGGCGGCGAGGAGATCGTCGCCATCGCGCTCGGGATGGTCGTGTTCGGTCGGGCTCATCGTTCCAGGCATTCCCGCAGCTTGATGAGGCTGCGCCGCAACCAGGTTCTCATCGTATTCAAAGGCACGTCATGGCGTTCGGCCAGTTCGGCATAGCTTTCTCCCTTGAGATAAGCACCCCGGACGGCCGAGGCCCTGTCCTCGTCCAGTTCGTCCAGGCAGCGATGGACGCGCGCGCTGTCCTCGCCAGCCATGGCAAGCGCCTCCGGTCCCGGCGTGGGATCGGCAATGTCGATGGCAGCATCGATGCCCGCCGTCGTCTTTCGCCTGACCCTGAGACGATCGATGGCGTGATTGCGGGCGACCGCAACCAGCCATGAAATCGGGCTCAGCTCCGACACGGCGAAACGATCCGCCTTCGTCCATACCTTGACATACACTTCCTGCAGCGCTTCCTCGGCCTCGCTCCGGTCGTTCAAGACACGCAGGCACACGCCAAAGAGTTTCGCACTCGTCAGGCGATAAAGCAGGTCGAACGCCGTCCGGTCCCGCATCGAGGTGCGAACGATCAGCTTGGTGATGTCTTGCGGTGCCATTCGGCTAGAAGCTAGGCGAATACGGGCGATTTGCAATGCGCACGCAGAACGAGCGATGCGGTTCACCGCATCGACTTCATTTGCCCCTGCCCGCGAATTTCGCTAAGACGCGCCCGTCTTTCCAGCCAGGCCGGGAAAAAACCCATGACGGACGCCGCCGCCACCGCCGAGATGCAAGCCGCCCTGCTCTCTCGCGCGCTGCCCTATATGCAGCGCTACGAGAACAAGACGGTCGTCGTGAAATACGGCGGCCATGCGATGGGCAACGTAGAACTCGGCAAGGCTTTCGCGCGCGACATCGCGCTGCTCAAGCAGTCCGGCGTCAACCCCATCGTCGTGCATGGCGGCGGGCCGCAGATCGCGGCGATGCTTGCCAAGATGGGCATCGAATCGAAATTCGAGGGCGGGCTGCGCGTCACCGACGCCAAGACGGTCGAGATTGTCGAGATGGTGCTGGCCGGATCGATCAACAAGGAGATCGTGGCCCTGATCAACGCCGAGGGAGAATGGGCCATCGGCCTGTGCGGCAAGGACGGCAACATGGTGTTCGCCGAGAAGGCCCACAAGACGATCAAGGACCCCGATTCCAACATCGAGCGCGTTCTCGATCTCGGCTTCGTCGGCGAGCCTGTGGAGGTCGACCGCACGCTGCTTGACCTTTTGGCGCGCTCGGAGATGATCCCGGTGCTGGCGCCGGTTGCGCCCGGCCGCGACGGCCACACCTACAACATCAACGCCGACACCTTCGCCGGCGCCATCGCCGGCGCGCTGGGCGCCAAGCGCCTGCTTTTCCTGACCGACGTGCCGGGCGTGCTGGACAGGGACAAGAAGCTGATCGACGAACTGACGGTGGCCGAGGCCAGGGCGTTGATCGCCGACGGCACCATTTCCGGCGGCATGATCCCCAAGGTCGAGACCTGCATCGAGGCCATCGACCGCGGCGTCGAGGGCGTCGTCATCCTCAACGGCAAGACGCCGCATTCGGTGCTGCTCGAGCTCTTCACCGAACATGGCGCCGGCACGCTGATCGTCCCTTGAGCCCGCGTTCCGCCCTGGCATAGCCAAATCGGGAACATCCCGGCCTCTGGCCCGTTCGCCTTGCGCGGGGGCACGGCAAACAGGAGTGTTCCCATGCCACAAGGCGACAAGGACAAATACACCGACAAGCAGAAACGCAAGGCCGAGCATATCGAGGAAGGCTACGAGAAGCGCGGCGTTTCCGACAAGGAGGCCGAACGCCGGGCCTGGGCGACGGTCAACAAGGAATCGGGCGGCGGCAACAAGTCCGGCTCGGGCCGCGGCAAGAAGGATACGCACGCTTCGGCCAGGAAAGGCGGCAGGCTGGGCGGAGAAGCCTCGGCCAATCGCCCTGCATCCGAGCGCTCGGCCTCCGCCAAAAAGGCTGCCAGGACGCGCGAGGAACATGCGTCCCATCATTGACGCGAGGCGATGGCCAGCGACGCGTGAGGTGATGACCCAAAAGGTTTGCGCCGGACGATTCTTTCGGTTCCGCCGGTGAAACGGCAGGCATGACCCGTTCAGGCGGCCGCGGCGAGCCCCGATTCCACGATCGCCAGGTTACGGCCGCCGTTTTTCGCTTCGTAGAGACGGCGATCGGCGCCGCGCATCAGTTCCGACACGGTCGCGCCGGAGCCGCAGATCGTGCCGCCGATCGAGACGGTGAGCGGGATCGTGCGCTCGTCGACCGGACGGAAACGGACCAGTTCGACCTCGCGGCGGATGCGCTCGGCGATATGGCGCGCCTCGGCCTCGGTGGCGCCGACCAGGAACGCGCCGAATTCCTCGCCGCCGATACGACCGAGGATGTCGCCCGAGCGCACGCCCCTGCGAATCGCGGCGGCGATCAGCAGCAGCGCCTCGTCGCCGGTCAGATGGCCGAAATCGTCATTGATCGCCTTGAAGTGGTCGGCATCGATGATGAGAAGCGCGCCGCGATCGGTTTCGCGCCGCGAATTATCCAGCGAAGCGAAAAAGCTTTCCCGGTTCAACATGCCGGTCATGTCGTCGTGGCTCGCCTTGTCTTCCAGCCGCCGATGCGCGGCAGCCAGTTGCGCATGGGTGCGGGCAAGCTCGCGATGCGCCACCGTCAACCGCTCGTTCTGACGAAAAGTGTAGGCGCTGGCGGGCCAGGCGATCAGCAGCGGGCAGATGACGCACATCATGAAAGCGTTGCCGTCGACCACGCCACCCATGGCCGGCACGACGGTCAGGGCAAGGATCAGCGATGCCGCGACGGAGGCCAAAGCGACAAGTCCCGACCTCACCAGAATGCGCACCATCCGCCGTCCTCCCCGTTACCCTGCTCCTTCCCAACAAGCGCTGAAGGTCTCCTTTCAACCGTCGCTAAAATTTGAATCATCGTGCCGATTTCCGCCGCGATGGCGTTTCAAGCTTGTGGATAACCGCGACCTGCGCATCCGCCGTTTTCATGCCATAAGCACGTCATGACCGAGCTTCCCGATCCCGCACGCTTCGCCCATGTCAGCGACTGGGTGTTCGACCTCGACAACACGCTCTATCCGCATCACTCGAATCTGTTCTCCCAGATCGATGCGAAGATGACGGCCTACGTCTCCAACCTGCTCGCCCTGCCGCGCGACGACGCACGGCGGCTGCAGAAGGAGCTCTATCTCGAATACGGCACGACCCTGAACGGGCTGATGCAGCGCCACGGCATCGACCCTGACGACTTCCTCGAGAAAGTGCATGACATCGACTATTCCTGGCTGGTGCCGGACCCGACCCTCGGCGCCGCCATCCACCAGCTTCCCGGACGCAAGTTCATCTTCACCAACGGCGACCGCGGCCATGCCGAGCGCGCCGCCCGCCAACTCGGCATCCTCGACCATTTTGACGACATCTTCGACATCGTCGCCGCCGGGCTGACGCCGAAGCCGGCGCGCGGGACCTACGAGAAATTCGCCGCCCTGCACGCGGTGACCGGCCGCAACGCCGTCATGTTCGAGGATCTGGCACGCAATCTCGCCGTGCCGAAGGCCCTCGGCATGACGACCGTCCTGATCGTACCGCGCAATTTCGAGCCGACCTTCTCCGAAATCTGGGAACGCGACCCAGACAATGAGGACGACGTCGATTTCGTCACCGACGATCTCGCCGGCTTCCTGACGGCGATCGTCGAACAACCCGCTTGAAGCGCTTCACCTCCGTCGAGGCGGCCATCGACGCCGCCGCCCACGAGGTGCTCGACCGCCTGCCGGCGCGCGGGCTTTCCGGCGCGGCGGTCGAGTTCCTGGTCTTCGGCCTCAAGCAGGGCTGGGCCTGCCTGTTCGGCGGCGCGATGCTGTTCCTCATGCTCGCCACCAAGTTCATCTGGCCGGAGCATTTTCTCCTCGCGCGCTACGATTTCCTTTTCCTCGCCGCACTGGCGATCCAAATCGCGATGCTGTGGCTGCGGCTGGAAACCTTGTCGGAGGCAAAGGTCATCCTGATCTTCCATGTCGTCGGCACGGCCATGGAACTGTTCAAGACCTCGGCGGGATCGTGGATCTATCCGGAGGACAGTTTCTTCCGGCTAGGCGGCGTGCCGCTGTTTTCAGGCTTCATGTATGCGGCCGTCGGCTCCTATATCGCCCGCATCAGCCGTATCTTCGACATGCGCTATTCGCACTGTCCGCCGATGTGGACGACAATCCTTCTCTGCGCGGCGATCTACCTGAACTTCTTCACCCACCATTTCATGATCGACATCCGCTATGCGCTCTTCGCGGCAACGGCGCTGCTCTATTGGCGCACGGTCGTCCACTACCGCGTCTTCCGGCATCGGCTGAAGATGCCACTTCTCTTCGGCTTCCTTCTGGTGGCGGTGTTCATCTGGGTGGCCGAGAACGTCGGCACATGGTCCCACGCCTGGATCTACCCCGGACAGGAGGCCGGCTGGACACCGGTTTCGATCGGCAAGCTCGGCGCCTGGTATCTGCTGATGATCATCTCATATGTGCTGGTGACGCTAGTTCATCGACCGCAACCACTGGAGGCGGCAGACCTTTCCGCTTCGACCGGACTGCTCAAGCCAACTCGTAGAAGCGTTGGATGAACCCCCACGCTTCTTCGGCGGTCTCGGCGTAGTCGATGAGGTTCTGGTCGCCGGGGGTGATGGTGCCCTGCTCGGCCAGGAAATCGAGATCGAGCGCTCGTTCCCAGAACGACTTGCCGAACAGGATGACCGGCACGCGCTCCATGCGGCCGGTCTGGATCAGCGTCAGCGTCTCGAAGAACTCGTCCATCGTGCCGAAGCCGCCGGGGAAGACCGCGACGGCCTTGGCCCGCATGACGAAGTGCATCTTGCGGATCGCGAAATAGTGGAAGTTGAAGCACAGATCCGGCGTCACGTAGATATTGGGCGCCTGCTCGTGCGGCAGGACGATGTTGAGGCCGATCGAAGGCGCGCCGACATCGGCGGCGCCACGGTTCCCGGCCTCCATGACGCCCGGGCCGCCGCCGGTGACGACGACGTATTCGCGATAATAGGTCGTGGCGGAATGCTGCGAGCACAGCCGGGCGAACTTGCGCGCCTCGTCGTAGTATTTGCTGTTCGCTTCGAGATTCTTCTTCTGGGTCTCGTTCTTGGCCGCCCAGGCCTCGCCGCCCGGCTCGGGCAGGCGCGCACCGCCGAACAGGATGACGGTGGAGCGGATGCCGCGCTCGGCAAGGATCATCTCCGGCTTCAGCAATTCGAGCTGGAGGCGCACCGGCCGCAGTTCGCGCCGGGTCATGAATTCTTCGTCGTTCCAAGCCAGGCGGTAGGTCGGCGAGCGGGTCTGCGGCGTGTCCGGCGCGCTCCTTGCTCGCTCGAGATCCTCGTCGGAATGCGGCAGCGGCGTCCAGCCCGCCTTCTCCATCGGGTCCATGATTGAAAATCCCCACTTGCTGCCTGCGAGCGCCGTCCCGTGACGCTACCGCGATTGACCCCCGGTTAGGCTTCACATAGGTTCCCGCGCGGCTTTCAAACAGGTTAAGGGCAGCCCCTTAACAGCACGGTAACGGAGAGATGATGACCAAGCCCGATCTGGCCAGCCTCGAAAAGACGATCGAGACCGCCTTCGAGGCGCGCGAAGGGATTTCGCCCGCCACCCGGGGCGAGGTCCGCGACGCCGTCACCACGGCGCTCGACCTGCTGGACAGGGGCGAGGTCCGCGTCGCAGAGCGGCAGGCCGACGGCAACTGGCGCGTCAACCAGTGGCTCAAGAAGGCGGTGCTGCTGTCGTTCCGGCTGAACCCGATGGAGATCATCAAAGGCGGCCCCGGCCAAGCGGTCTGGTGGGACAAGGTGCCCTCCAAATTCGACGGCTGGGGCGCGGTCGATTTCGAGAAGGCCGGCTTTCGCGCCGTTCCGTCCGCCGTGGTGCGCCGCTCGGCCTATGTGGCGCCGGGCGTGGTGCTGATGCCCTCCTTCGTCAATATCGGCGCCTTCGTCGATACCGGAACCATGGTCGATACCTGGGCGACCGTCGGCTCCTGCGCGCAGATCGGCAAGAACGTGCACCTGTCGGGCGGCGTCGGCATCGGCGGCGTCCTGGAGCCGCTGCAGGCGGGCCCGACCATCATCGAGGACAATTGCTTCATCGGCGCCCGCTCCGAAGTGGTCGAGGGCTGCATCGTGCGCGAGGGGGCGGTGCTCGGCATGGGCGTGTTCATCGGCAAATCCACCAAGATCGTGGACCGCGCCACCGGCGAGGTGTTCTACGGCGAGGTCCCCGCCAACGCGGTCGTGGTGGCGGGCACCATGCCCGGCAAGCCGCTGCCCAACGGCGAGCCCGGTCCCAGCCTCTACTGCGCGGTGATCGTCAAGCGGGTCGACGAGAAGACGCGCTCGAAGACGTCGATCAACGAATTGCTGCGGGACTAGAGCATGATGCCGAAAAATGTAGAGCGGTTTTCGGGCGACATCCTGCTCTATCTCTTTGATTTCAAGCCAGATTCAAATTTCGGATCGGCTCGATCCGAAATCATCCGGCTCTGGGCGGCGCGCGGGTGAGCCTTCAGCAAACGCTCTGGGTGTTCTTCGGCTTTTCCGGCCGGCTCGGGCGGCAGGCCTTCGCGCTTGCCGGCCTGCTGCTCTATGTCATCCGCCTCTATCCCATGTACCGGCTTTACGCGGTGCAGGGCGACGAAGAGGCCATGACCTATTGGGCGAGCGCCTTCCTGATCACGCTGTGCGTGCTGATCGTTTCGCATCTCGCGCTGGCCGCCAAGCGGCTGCACGATTTCGACAAGAGCGGCTGGTTCAGCCTGCTGTTCATCATCGGCGACATCTTCGCCTATCTGCTGCTTTGCCTGCCACGGGGCACGGGCGGCCCCAATCGCTACGGCCCGCGCACCGACGCGCCGGCGTAGTCTCCGGTATCCCACTCAGCGAAAGACGTCCGGAGTAAGGCCGGGCGAGCCGCGCTGTGCCTGCTCGGCCTCGCGAACCAGCCGGACGACGCCGGCCGTGCGGGGCGCGTCGGTTCCGACCTGTACCGCCAGCCGGAGCACCGCGCCCTGCAGCGCATCGATCTCGGTCGGCCGGCGGCGCTCCAGATCGTCCCACATGGACGAGCGGGCAGCCGGGTCGATCGCGAGCATTCGCCGCGCAAGCAGGCCGAACAGCCAGTCCGGAAGACGCAGCGCAGCCGGCAGCCAATCCGGCTTCAGGGGGCCTGCCGCCGCGGCCGGGCGGATGCCGGCGCGGTTCATCGCCCCGAGCGCCTCGGCGATCTGGTCGGCAAGGATCAGCCGCCAGCGCCGGTCGCGCAGTTCCTCGGCCAGAGGCAGGCCGGAAAGCGCGACAAGCGCATTGTTGAGATTGAACAGGAGCTTGCCCCAAAGCACCGCCTTCATGTCGGCACGCGCGGCGACGGCGCAGCCTTCGACCGACAGCAGGTCCGCCAGTCCCTCCACGCCCTCTTCCACCAGCACCGCGCCTTCGGTGGCGCGATGGAGATGGAGCGGCGCGTCGGCGGGCTGGTCCCGCACCACGTTGAACGGCACCATGCCGGAGAGCGCCGGACGACGGGCGACCGCACGGATGCGCTCGGCATTGTCGACGCCGTTCTGCAGGGAGAGCACGACCGCGTCTTTCGGGGCATAGGCCGCGATCAGCCGGGCCATCTCTTCGCTGGCGCCGCTCTTGACGGTCACCAGGATCAATCCGGCGTCGTGGAAGGCCCTGGCGGGATCGGCGCTGACGGAAAGGTCGGCGCCCTCCAGCACCCTGTCCCTGCCTTCGAGATCGGTCACGCGCAGACCGTGGGCACGCAACGATCTTTCGTTGGCAGGTCGCGCCAGAAAGGCGACGTCACGCCCTGCCAGCGCCAGGCAGCCGCCGACATAGCAACCGATCGAACCGGCTCCGGCGACGGCTATGCGGGTGTCGAGGTCGAGCATCGTCTTTCCTTCTGAGCCCGCGCGCGGCTTTCGATCCCGGTCCGCCGAGCCGCTTCCGTCTTCGACGTCCGGTCCGCACCCCGGTCGATGGTCCAAGCAAACCATATTGTCGGCCACACACGCCAGCGGATCGTGACAGGCCATACGCTTTGGACTATCGCTTCGGGAATGAGCCTTCCCGTCGATCCCGCTGAAAATCTCGCCGCCCTCATCCGCTGCCCGTCGGTGACTCCCGCGGAGGGCGGCGCGCTCGCCGCGCTCGCGGCGATGCTGACGCCGATGGATTTCAAAGTCGAGCGGCCGACCTTCTCGGAGGACGGCACGCCGGACGTCGAGAACCTCTACGCGCGGCGTTCCGGCAACGGCCCGCATCTGCTATTCGCCGGCCATACCGACGTGGTGCCGGTCGGTGACGAGGCGACGTGGAAACACCCGCCTTTCTCCGCCGCGATCGAGCGCGGCGAAATGTACGGCCGCGGCGCCGTGGACATGAAAGGCGGCATCGCCTGCTTCGTCGCGGCCCTTGCGCGCCATATCGAGAAGACCGGCGGCCCGAAGGGATCGGTCTCGCTGCTGATCACCGGCGACGAGGAGGGAC
Source organism: Mesorhizobium hunchu (assembly GCF_040081975.1). Classification (NCBI taxonomy): domain Bacteria; kingdom Pseudomonadati; phylum Pseudomonadota; class Alphaproteobacteria; order Hyphomicrobiales; family Phyllobacteriaceae; genus Mesorhizobium; species Mesorhizobium hunchu. The sequence goes on along the minus strand of NZ_JBEBMG010000008.1, from coordinate 93,672 downwards.
CTGCGATCAACGGCACCGTCAAGCTGCTCGACTGGGCCGCCGCGCGCGGCGAGACCTGGGATGCGGCGATCGTCGGCGAGCCGACCAACCCCGACCGGCTCGGCGACATGATCAAGATCGGCCGGCGCGGCTCGCTCTCCGGCATGGTGATCGTGCACGGCCGGCAGGGCCATGCCGCCTACCCGCATCTCGCCGACAATCCGGTACGCGGCCTGCTGACGCTGGCGGACGCCCTGCTCAACCCGGTGCTGGACGAGGGCAGCCGCGACTTCCAGCCGACCAATCTGGAGATCACCTCGATCGACGTCGGCAATCCCGCCAGCAACGTCATCCCAGCCAAAGCAAGCGCGATCTTCAACATCCGCTTCAACGACAATTGGGACGCCGAGACGATCCAGGCGGAAATCCACAATCGTCTCGATGCCGCCTCGCGACGCAGCAAGTATCGCAAGGGCCAGCGCGGACCGATCGACTACGAGTTGTCGTGGCGCGATCGGCCGAGCCACGTTTTTCTCACCCATGACGACAAGTTGATCGAGACGCTCAGCGGATCGGTCGCGGCCATCATCGGGCGCACGCCGGACCTGTCCACGTCCGGAGGCACCTCGGACGCCCGCTTCATCAAGGACTATTGCCCGGTGGTCGAATTCGGCCTTGTCGGCAAGACCATGCACATGGTCGACGAGCGGGTGGCGCTGGCGGATCTGGAGACGCTGACCGGCATCTACCAGCGTTTCATCGAGGACTGGTTCGACAGGGACCAGACACGGACCGGCCGGCAGGGACCTGCTTACCGAAGCCGGACGCTAGACTGATGCTGTCGACCGACGAAACCCAGACGGCGCTCACCGGGGCCTGGCGCACCATGCTGGGCAAGGCCGACGGCCTGCGGATGCTCGATCTCAGCGCCGACGGGTTCTGGAACTCGTTCTTCTCCATCCTCGTCGCCATGCCGGCCATGATCGTGAGCTGGGTGGGCATCGCCAACGAGATCGGCGATCCCGATGCCGTGGCGGGCCGGTTCGGCCTGGTCATACGGCTGGCAGCAGTCGATATCGGCACCTGGGTGCTGCCTCTGGTCGGCCTGGCGTTGGTCGGCCCGCGCACCGGCCTCGGCGGGCGCTTCGTGCACTATGTGGTGGCCAGCAACTGGGCGTCGGCCATCATCGCCTGGCTGATGCTGCCTTCGGCGCTGGTCAGGCTGTTCGTTCCGGCCGCCGACCAGGCGGCCAGCCTGCTATCGCTGGTGCTGTTCACCGCCTCTATGGTGCTGACGTGGCGCATGACCAATGTCGCGATCGGCAAGGGCGCGGCGGTCGGCACCGCCGTGTTCGCCGGCATGTTCGTCGCCTCGCTGATCGTATTGTTCGCGCTGCAGGCGCTGCTCGGCATCAACGTGCCGGCGTGACGCTCAATAATCGACTTTCGTCAAGAACAGCCCATCGGGCGGCGCGACCTGGCCGCAGGCGGCGCGGTCGCGCGCGTCGAGCGCGGCCTTGAGGTCGGCGGCACTCCAGGCGCCCTCGCCTACCCGCTTGAGCGAGCCGACCATGGAGCGCACCTGGTTGTGCAGGAAGGAGCGCGCCGAGGCGCGGACCTCGATCAGGTCGCCGTCGCGGATCACATCCAGCCGGTCCAGCGTCCGCAGCGGACTGTTGGCCTGGCATTGCGTCGAGCGGAAGGTGGTGAAGTCGTGCCGGCCGAGCAGACCCTGCGCCGCCTCGTGCATCGCGGCGGCGTCGAGCGGTTTCGGCACCCACCAGACCTTGCCCTTCTCCAGCGCCGGCGGCGCGCGGCGATTGGAGATGCGGTAGAGATAATGGCGGGCCAGCGCCGAGAAGCGAGCGTCGAAATCGTCCGGCACGGCCGAGACGCCCACGATCGCCACCCGCTCGCCGGCCTGGCTCAAATGTGCGTTGAGCGCGTCGCGCACCGTGTCTGGCCGCCAGTTCCTGCCGAGATCGACATGCGCGACCTGACCGGTGGCGTGGACGCCAGCGTCGGTGCGGCCCGCACCGCGCAGCGAAATCGTCTCGCCGCTGAATTTTTCGACGGCCTGCTCGATCGCCGCCTGCACGGAAGGCTGGTCGGCCTGCCGCTGCCAGCCGGCATAGGGGCCGCCGTCATACTCGATGTCGAGGCGAAAGCGTGGCACAGAGCCTCAGACCGTCAGGCCGCAAGCGCCGTTCCGAAGGCCGCGGCATAGACCAGTTCGCCCTTTTCGGGTGCGTCGCCCCAGGCCAACGCCTGCAGCGCCTCGCCCTGGTAAGCGCTCGTAAAACCTGCGGCACGCTCGTGACTGTAGCCGAAGCGTCCGTAATAGGCCGGATCACCGAGAACCACGGCCAGAGTCTCGCCGGCGTTCTTCAACCTCAGATGCGCCTCGCGGATCAGCGCGCCGCCGATTCCGGTGCCGTGGAATGACGGCTCGACGGCCAGCGGCGCGAGCGCCACGGCGGCGGACGACTTCGCGCCGTTGCGCACGACGAGCCGCGAGAAAAGGATATGGCCGACGACCTGGCCGTCTTCCTCGGCGACCAGTTCCAGCACCGCGTCGCCATCCGTCAGCAGCGCGTCGACGAGCCCGGCTTCCGCCTTTTGGCCGAACGCATGTTCCTCGACGAGGCGGATGGCCTCGCGGTCGCGCGGCATAGCCGCGCGGATCGACATCATGCTCATGACAGTTTCATTCCTTCTTCAAGCCTGGCGCCACGCAGGAATTCCGGCGCCGATGCGGGCCTCGCGCCCGCCCTTTGCAATTCGACCAGCCGAACCGCGCCCGCTCCGCAGGCGACGGCGAGGCGGCCGTCAAGAATTTCTCCCGGTGCGCCGGCACCTTCGGCGCGTACGGAACGCAGCAGTTTCAGGCGTTCCACCCTGGCGCCGATCGTCGCCTCGCACCATGCGCCCGGCATCGGCGACAGGCCGCGGATATGGTTGTGCACCGCATCGGCGGAAAGCGACCAATCGACGCGGGTTTCTGCCTTATCGATCTTTCTGGCGTAGGTCACGCCCTCTTTTGACTGTGCGGTAAAAATCAACGTTCCCGCCTGCAGACGGGCGAGCGCCTCGACCATCGCCGCGGCACCGACCGCGGCCAATCGGTCATGCAGTTCGCCCGCGGTCATGTCGGAGCCGATGGCGACCTTCTCGACCAGACCGACGGGGCCGGTGTCCAGCCCCTCCTCCATCTTCATCACCATCATGCCCGTCTCTTCGTCGCCGGCCATGACGGCGCGCTGAATGGGGGCAGCACCCCGCCAGCGCGGCAGCAGCGACGCATGGCCGTTCAGGCAGCCGAGCCGAGGGGCATCGAGCACCGGGCGCGGCAGGATGAGGCCGTAGGCAACGACCACCACGACGTCGGCGCGCAGCGCCGCGAAAGCCTGCTGCTCGGCCTCGCCCTTCAGCGAGACGGGCGTGCGGACCTCGATGCCGAGACGGTCCGCCTCGCGCTGAACCGGCGACGGCGTCAGTTCCAGCCCGCGGCGGCCAGCGGCGCGCGGCGGCTGGGTATAGACGGCCGCGATCTCATGGCCCGCGGCAGCGACGGCGGCGAGCGTGGAGACCGAAAAATCCGGCGTACCCATGAAGACGACGCGCAGCGGCATGGTTTTCTCCGGAAAGCCGCTGCGAAGCCCTATCCTATGGTCAACGGGCGCCGACAGTCGGCCTGGCGATGCAATCCGTCTTCAAACGTCTTTCGACCGCAGCGGTCAAGGCGCTGGCGAGAACTGTCAGGAAGGTGACGCGACTTTATCCACGCCTACTCACCGGGGCTTAGCGTAGAGGCTTGCTCCAATCGAGTTCGTGTCATGGAAAACAAGCCCCCGTTCCGGGTCTCCCTGCCTCCCGCGCTGGCCGAGGTCGAGACCTCCGATTCGCAATTCCACGACGGGCGGCTGCAACGCACGCGCCGGCGAAGGCTCGCGCTGCGTATCCGGCCGCTCGGCCTATGGCTGATCCTCGGCATTTCACTGGCGCCCGGCGTCTGGACGCTGCTGAGCAGCCTGGGCAAGGCCGCGCTGCGATGGCTGCTGGCGATTCTGGCCTGAGCCGGCTCAGCCGACCAGGCGGCCGGCCTTTTCCTTGGCGATCTTCCTGAATTTCTTGACCACCATGTCGCGCTTCAGCTTCGAGATGTGGTCGATGAAAAGCACGCCGTTCAGATGGTCGATCTCGTGCTGCAGGCAGGTCGCCATCAGCCCTTCGGCCGTCATCTCCTGCGCCTTGCCGGCACGGTCGAGATATTTCACGCGCACGCCGGCGGGCCGCTCCACCTCGGCATAATAGTCGGGGATCGACAGGCAGCCTTCCTCGTAGACCGAACGGTCGTCGGTGCTTTCGAAGATTTCGGGATTGATGAAGACGTGCGGCGCCGGCGTTTCGTCCTCCTTGGCGAGATCGATGACCAGCATGCGCAGCGGCTCGCCGACCTGGATGGCGGCGAGACCGATGCCTGGCGCGTCGTACATCGTCTCCAGCATGTCGTCGGCCAGCCTGAGAAGCGGCGCGTCGACCCGCTCCACCGGCTTGGAAACCTGGCGCAGGACCGGATCGGGAAGGATGACAAGCGGCTTGATCGACATGCCGCCTCACCTAAGCGGTCGCGGCGACAGCGTCAACAGGAACGCCCGTTCCCGTTTTGATCTGTCCCGGCGACACGAATCGGATATGGTGGCGGCCATGAACGCCGCGCCCCTGTCCGAACCCGTCTTCCATATCGGCACCGCCGCCGTCACATTGGCGCAGGCCATCATGGGCGCGGCGGCGCTCGCAGCCGCGCTTCTGCTGGTGCTCGCCTTCGCCCTGTGGCGGGCCGCCAAGGCGCGCACGGATGCCGCCAACGAAGCCGCCCAGCGGGCGCAGGAAGCCGAGAACCGCATGGCGGCCATCGCCCAGGCGCAGGCGGAGATGCAGGGACGCATGGGCGCGCTGGCGGACGTCTTCGGCTCGCGCCAGGCCGAGCTCACGCAGTCGATCAGCCAACGGCTCGACGCCATGACCGGCCGGCTCGGCCAGTCGATGAGCGAGCAGTCGCGCTCCACCCATGAAAGCCTCGCCAGGCTGCAGGAAAGGCTGGCGGTGATCGACACCGCGCAGACCAATATCCAGTCGCTCGCCGGACAGGTCGTACAGTTGCAGGCGATCCTCTCCAACAAGCAGACGCGCGGCGCCTTCGGCCAGTCGCGCATGGAGGCGATCGTCGCCGACGGGCTGCCGCAGGGCGCCTATGAATTCCAGGCGACGCTCTCCAACGGCAGCCGCCCCGACTGCATCGTGAAGATGCCGAACGGCGCGCCGGCGCTCGCCATCGATGCCAAGTTCCCGCTCGAGGCGTGGAACGCGATCCGGGCGGCGGAGGGCGAGGGGGCGCAGAAATACGCCGCCCAGGCGTTCCGGCGAGATATCGAGGTCCATATCCGCGACATCGCCGACAAATACCTGATCCAGGGCGAGACGCAGGACACGGCCTTCATGTTCGTGCCGTCGGAATCGGTGTTCGCCGAGATCCACGAGAACTTCGAGGCGATCGTGCAGCGGGCGCACCGCGCGCGCGTCGTCATTGTCTCGCCGTCGCTGCTAATGCTGTCCATCCAGGTGGTGCAGGCGATCCTGAAGGATGCACGCATGCGCGAGCAGGCGCACCTGATCCAGGGCGAGGTGATCCGGCTGATGGAAGATGTCGGACGCCTCGACGAGCGCGTGCGTAAATTGCAGACCCATTTCGGCCAGGCTTCGAAGGACATCGACGACATACTAGTCTCGTCCTCCAAGGTGACGAAGCGCGGCCAGAAGATCGAGGCGCTGGAATTCGGCGAGCATGGCGAGGAGACCATCGAGGCGCCTGACGCCCAGCCGGACAAGCGCGCTGCCCAGTCGAAGACCGGGCAGCTCAGGCTGAGGGTGGTCGAGGACGACGACTGACGGCGCGGCCCGCGCCGACGAGCCCCAGGCTTTTTACCCCCCCCTTCTACGACTGGCCTTCGACCGTCACAATCGTTTCGAAGCCGGGACCGTCGAACTCCGGCAGCCACGCCATTTTCGAGCCGTGCCAGATCTGCCTGCGCGGAACGAGATGGTCGCGTTGGCGCGCGGTTCCGGTACGAATGCCGTAGACCTTCGGGCCGTCGCCGTCCGACGTCGCATACAGGTGCGATCCGCAGTCCGCACAAAAGGCCTGGAGACGTTTCGCGCCGCTGTCGGCGGTCTTGACGAAGACCTTCGGCTCGCCCTTGGTGATGCGGAAATCGGCCTCCGGCGCCGGCACCGTCACGCGGAAGGCCGTGCCGGTAAGCTCCTGGCAGGCCCGGCAATGGCATATGGAGGTCTTTTCGGGATCGACTTCCGCCTCGTAGGCGACCGCCCCGCAGAAACATCCGCCGTCTATTCTCATGGTTCTTCTCCTTGCAATTCTCCGGGCAATTCTCCGGACGCGGCGGCGATCTCGCGCCGCCGTCGCTCCCATGTTCCTGTCGTCTGCGGCTTGACGAAGAGGTTCGAGATCGTCGGCACCTCCGCCTTCAGCCGCTTTTCGATCCGCTCGACGCAAGCCTCGATCTCGGGCGCCGTCATGTGGTCCTCGAACTCGATGCTGAGGCCGGCGACGATCTCTTCGGGGCCTATATGCACGGAGGTGATGCCGTTGGCGCGCTGCACCGCCGGATCCTGCTGGGCGATGGAAAGCACCTTGCGCTGGATGTCGGGCGCGGCCGGCTCGCCGAGCAGCAGGCCCTTGCTCTCGCGCGCCAGGAAGATCGCCGTGGCGGCGAGGATGGCGGCGATGCCGAGCGAGGCCACGCCGTCGAGTTCGGGCATGTCGAGAAGCTGGGCGGCGAGGATGCCGGCAAAGGCGACGATAAGGCCGAGCAGGGCGGCGCTGTCCTCGAAAAGCACGGTGAAGACACTCGGATCCTTGCTCGCCCGGACCGCCTCGAACCAGCCGAGCCGCCCCTTGTTCTGGCGAAACTCCCTGAGCGCGACCAGCCAGGACGCTCCCTCGAAAAGGAACGAGAGGCCGAGCACGATGTAGTTCACATAGGGGTTTTCGACCGGCTCCGGCGACAGGATATGGATCACGCCCTCGTAGAAGGAGACGCCCGCGCCCAGCGCGAACACCAGAAGTGCGACGATGAAGCTCCAGAAGTAGAGTTCGCGGCCGTGGCCGAGAGGATGGGTGCTGTCGGGCGGACGGGCCGCGCGGTGCATGCCGTAGAGCAGCAGGCCGCCATTGCCGGTATCGACCAGCGAGTGAACGCCTTCGGAAAGCATGGCGGAACTGCCGGTGAACAGGGCCGCGGCGAACTTGGTCACCGCGATGGCGAAATTGCCGGCAAGCGCCGCGTAGATCACCCGTTTCGATCCGCCCTGCGCGGCCATGCCCGGTCCCCTGTTCTTTCTGCCCGAACATAGCGCGCATCGCGCCGGCGGCCAGAAAAAGATGATATTCCGGTTCTGTCCCGCACCCATCTTGCGGACGGTCCGTTCTCCTGATTGACTTCATCTGTCACCGATTGGAGGACGACCATGGCAAAAGGTGCGATGAAGGCGAAGAAGGAAGCCCGCAAGCCGAAAAAGGACGCCAAGAAGACGGCGGCGTCCGGAAAGACGCCGCCCCCGCCCGTTATGGCGACCAGGATCAAGGACAAGTAACACCTCCTGCGTCGATCCCTGCCATTGACAGTGCGGCGAAGCGGCCCACATCGCGAAAGCGGGGACGACCCCGTGCTTTTCCCAGACACTCGGCAGGACGACCCGCCGGAAACGGAGCGTTCCATGTCGTGGATTTTTTTGTTCTTCGCCGGGCTTCTGGAAATCGGCTGGGCTATCGGGCTGAAATATACGGACGGCTTTACCCGCCCGGCGCCCACCCTATTCACCATCGCCTCGATGATCGCCAGCCTGGCGCTGCTGGGACTGGCGCTGAAGACGCTGCCGGTCGGCACCGCCTATGCCGTTTGGACCGGCATCGGCACGGTCGGCACGGCGCTGCTCGGCGTCTGGCTGCTCGGCGAACCGGCCACCGCGACGAGGCTGGCCTGCATCGGCCTGATCGTGGCCGGAATCGTCGGTCTCAAGCTGGCGGCCTGACCTGGCCGCAATCTAAAAAGCAAAAGGCCGGTCCGGATACCGGATCGGCCTTTTCGATAGTCGACAGCTATGCCGTCAGCGGGCGGAGAAGCCGGGCGGTGCGCGACCGACGCGAGCCTTGCGCGCGGCATAGCGGGCGTCGCGCTTGGCCTTGCGTGCGGCCTCGTCGGACAGCTCGTTCGCAATGCGTTCGGCCTCCTCGGCGGCGCGGATGCGCGCTTCCTCGGCGGCCTTCGCCTCAGCCTCGGCGCGAAGCCGCGCTTCCTCAGCCTCACGTGCGGCCTTCTCGGCGGCTTCGCGCGCCAGCCGTTCCTGCTTCAGCTTCTGCTTTTCGGCGTCGCGGATGGCGCGGGCCTCGAGGATCTTGCGGCGCTCTTCCTGGCGGGCCAGGACCTTGGGGTCGTCCGCCGCCGGCTTCGCCTTGAAACGCGCCAGAAGCGCCTTCTTTGCCTCATTCGCGGCGTTGCGCCGCTCGAAGATGTCTTTTTCCCTGTAGATAGCCAAATCTCATTCCCTGAAGTCAATTCGCGCCGCTTACATACGCGCCGATGCCGCGAGTTCAAGCCTCTAAACGGTATGCCAGCCATGAAAATCTGCAGTGTTGCATGCCCGGCACGTTGCGGGGCGCCTGTGCGAGTCCGCCGTCATGCTGTTGCGGAACTTCGGCACGGCTCACGCGTTTGAGACGGCGCCATGCGCGATGGCGCTCTCGCACTGGGGGATCCCATGAAGAACGACGGAGAGGCGCCGGGCGGTGCGGCAGCATCGCATGCGACGACGATAAGGAATGCGGCAAGCTTCGAAATCCTCGTCGAACAGGCGCAAGGCATGACGGCGATCCGCTGGCTGCTGACCGGCATCTTCATCTTCATGGCGATTTTCGCCCTCTATTTCGCCAAAGCCTTCTTCATGCCGGTCCTCCTGGCGTTCCTGCTCGCGCTCACGCTGACGCCGGTGGTGCGCTTCCTGCGCAAGCGCGGCGTGCCGGACGCCGTCTCGGCGACGCTGCTGGTGCTCCTGTCCGTCATCGGCATCGCCACCGTCGGCTATCTTCTGAGCGGCCCGGTCATCGATCTCATCAACAATGCGCCTTCGATCGGGCAGCAGCTCGCCGAACGGCTGGAGCGGCTGCGCAAGCCGTTCGAGAGGATCATGAACATCGTCGGCCAGATGAGCGCGGTGACCGAGGCGCGGCAGGAGCCCGGCGTGCAGCGCGTGGTGCTGGCGCAGACGGGCGTCGTCTCGCAGGCGGCCGGCAACGTTCTTTCGGCGGGCACCTCGATCACCATCGTCTTCGTGCTGTCGCTCTTCCTGCTGGCCTCGGGCACGATGTTCTACGAGAAGATCATCCAGTCCTTCGCCACGATGAGCGAGAAGAAACGGGCGCTGAGGGTGGTCTACGACGTCGAACGCGAAATCTCGCGCTACCTGTTCACCGTCGCGCTCATCAATTCGGGGCTGGGCGCCGTCATCGCGCTCGGCCTGTGGATGCTCGGCATGCCCAATCCGCTGGTATGGGGCACGGCGGCGGCGCTGCTCAACTTCCTACCCTATGTCGGTGCCTTCATCACCATCGTGCTGGTCGCGGCGATCGCGCTGATCAGTTTCGACACAATATCCTACGCGTTGCTGGCGCCGGCCTTCGTGCTGATGTGCGACATTGTCGAGGGCCAGTTCGTGACACCGATGATCGTGGGTCGCAGGCTGGAGATCAATTCCGTGGCGATCTTCATCGCCATTGCGTTCTGGTCATGGCTTTGGGGTTTCGTCGGCGCGCTGATGGCGGTGCCGCTGCTGGTCGTGATCAAGGTGTTCTGCGACCATTTCGAGAGTCTGACCCATGTCGGCAATTTCCTGGCTGCCGCGCCCGCGCCGGTGCCGGACGACGACGAGGATGACGAAGCTGCCTGACGGGACAGGGGCGGTGTTTGCGGGCGGCACGGGTGCGCCCTATATGCGCGTGACCGCCGCCACACAGGACGCCCGCCATGCCAAAGCTTTCGGTTCTCGATCTCTCGCCCGTGGTCGAAGGCAGCGGGCCGGCGCAGTCGCTCGCCAACTCGCTGGACCTGGCGCGTCATGCAGAGCGGCTGGGTTACAACCGCTACTGGCTGGCGGAGCACCACAACATGCCCGGCATCGCCAGCGCCGCCACTGCCGTGGTGATCGGCCATGTAGCCGGCGGCACGAAGACGATCCGCGTCGGCGCCGGCGGCATCATGCTGCCCAACCATTCGCCGCTGGTGATCGCCGAGCAGTTCGGCACGCTGGCGGCGCTCTATCCCGGCCGCATCGACCTCGGTCTGGGCCGCGCGCCCGGCACCGACATGCTGACGGCACGGGCGCTACGCCGCAATCTCGACGCCGCGGTCGACACGTTCCCGCAGGACGTGGTGGAACTGATGGGCTATTTCCGCCAGGCGGAGCCGGGCCAGCGCATCCGCGCCGTGCCGGGCGAAGGCGAGACCGTCCCGGTCTGGATTCTCGGCTCCAGCCTCTACGGCGCGCAACTCGCCGCCATGCTCGGCCTGCCTTATGCCTTCGCCTCACATTTCGCGCCCGCCGAACTCGACAATGCGCTTTCGGTCTACCGCTCGCGCTTCCAGCCGTCGGAACACCTCGACAAGCCTTACGTCATGCTGGGGCTGAACGTGGTCGCCGCCGCGACCGACGCCGAGGCGCGGCTTCTGTTCACGTCGCAGCAGCAAGCCTTCGTCAACCTGCGCAGCGGTCGGCCCGGCAGGCTGCCGCCGCCGGTCGAGAACTACGACCGCGATCTCGACGGCCCGGCACGGGCGATGCTCGGCCATGCGCTGGCGGAAGCCGTGGTCGGTTCGCCTGAAACGGTGAAGCGCGGCGTCGAAGCTTTCGTCGCGCGCACCGGCGCTGACGAGTTGATGGTCACCGCCCAGGTTTTCGACCACGGCGCGCGGGTGCGCTCCTACGAGATCCTGACCGACGTACAAAAGGAGATGTCGGCGGCGGCATAGTGGCGGTTCACACTGTGAGACAAAGGAGAACCTGGTTCTCTATTCCAACCGCCGCACACCCCCACCCCTGTCCCCTCCCCACAAGGGGGAGGGAGACGCCGACATCGCCGTTTCGTTCACAATTGTGAAGGTCGGCACAGGATGGCCTCGTAAGGTTCCCCTCCCCCTTGTGGGGAGGGGACAGGGGTGGGGGGTGCGGCGTCATGGGCGGTTGCCCGGCCACTACGGAGAGCGGGCCGTCACCTTATCGCCTTCACCAGTCTCTCGTCGGGAAAGCAGGTGGCGGCCATGCCGTTCTTCTCCTGCCATTCGCCTATCGAGCGGCGGGTCTTGAAGCCGGGCAGCCCGTCGGCGCCGCCGACGTCGTATCCTTTCTTCTGGAGCCTGCGCTGCATGGCGGCGATATCGGAACGGTAGAGGCCGCCGACGGCACCCCAGGCACCGGCGAAGCGATGGTCGCCATAGGCGATGCGGTCCGCCGAAAGGCCGACGAACAGCGCATAGAGGTCGCTGGTGTTGTATTCCTTCAGCACGTAGAAATTCGGCGTGACGATAAAGGCCGGGCCATGACGGCCGGCCGGCATCATCAGGAAACCTTCCGCCTTCGCCTCGCTCGCCGGGAACGGCTTGCCGTTGACCCGCGCGATGCCGAGCTTCGCCCAGTCGGAAATTTTTTTCCCGCGGTCCGGTCCCTCGAGCGAGCAGGAGACGCTTTCGGGCACGGTGACCTCGAAACCCCAGTCGCGTCCCTTCACCCAGCCGTAATCGGCGAGATAATTGGCGATGGAGCCCATGATGTCGGGTGCGGACTTCCAGATGTCGGCGCGGCCGTCGCCGTCGAAATCCACAGCGTGCTTCAGGAACGAGGTCGGCATGAATTGCGGCTGGCCGAGTGCGCCGGCCCAGGACGACTTCATCGCGCCTTTCGGCTCCAGCCCCTTCTGCACGATCTCCAGCGCCGCGAGCAGCTCGCTGCGGTATATGTCGCGCTTGGTCGCCGACAGGAAGGCGCGCGTGCCCAGCACCTGGAACGCGTCGTAGCGGATGGTCGCCGCGCCGTAGCCGGTCTCGCGGCCCCATATGGCCAGCACGATGGAGCCGGGCACGCCGGTGCGCTTCTCGATCGCGGCGAGGGCGGTGGCGTATTGCCCGGCGCGGGCGCGGCCGCCGGAGGCAACCGGCGCCAGCGTCTTTTCGGCGAAATAGGGCGCCGGCGAACCGAACTCCGCCTGATGCTGCACCTTCGGCGTCGACGGCTTCTCGCCGGGCATGACGAGGTCGGGCAGCCTGAGGTTCGGCGTCACCCCATCGAACGCCTGATTGAAGGTCTTGCGGGAAATGCCTTTCGCTGCGGCCTGCGGCCAGAGGTCCGTCTGGAGCCAGGCGCGGAACTGGCCGTCGATTTTAGCTGCGGAAGCAGGCGAGGCAATCGCAAGCAAAAGAAAGGCAGTTTGCAGCAAGAGCCAGAGATTTCCGACCCAGCGCACCCCCACCCCTAACCCCTCCCCACAAGGGGGAGGGGAACAACGCCGAAACTGTCTCGTCTTCCGAAAGAGTATGCCAAAAAGTGGCGCTGCAAGTCCCCCTCCCCCTTGTGGGGAGGGGCTAGGGGTGGGGGTGCGCTGGCGGCTGGCAATCATGGCACGATGCAATCTCAAAAAGCCGTGCGCGATTTCAGCGCGGCGGCCAGCGTGCCTTCGTCGAGATAGTCGAGTTCGCCACCCACCGGCACGCCGTGCGCCAGCCGGGTCACCTTGACGTCGAAGCCCTCGAGCTGATCGGTCACGTAATGCGCAGTGGTCTGGCCCTCGACGGTGGCGTTGACGGCAAGAATCACCTCCCTGACATCGCCGGCGGCGACACGGTCGACAAGGGAACGGATGTTCAACTGGTCCGGGCCGATACCGTCGAGCGGCGAGAGCGTGCCGCCGAGCACATGGTAGCGCACGTTCATCGCGCCCGCCCGTTCCAGCGCCCACAGGTCCGACACGTCCTCGACCACGATCAGCGTGGCCGGATCGCGGCGCGGATCGGTGCAGATCATGCAAGGGTCGGCGGTATCGACGTTGCCGCATGTCGAGCAGACGCGGACCTTCTCGACCGCTTCGCCCATCGCGGCGGCCAGCGGCGACAGCAGTTGGTCCTTCTTCTTGATGAGGTGGAGCGCGGCGCGCCTTGCCGAGCGCGGTCCCAGCCCCGGCACCTTGGCGAGGAGCTGGATCAGGCGTTCGATTTCAGGACCGGCGATTCGTTTGGACATGACCCGAGCATATATGCCGAATGGCGCCCGGAAGGGAGACCGCTCGTTGATCGAGAAGCACGTGTCGGCGAGAGAGCAGTCGCTACTGGGCGAAGCCCATCGACATCGACGGGTCGTCGTCGCCGAAGCGCGCGGCGATCGGTTCCTCGGCCGCGACCTGGACAGGCTGCGGCGCGACCTCTTTCTTCGCGACCTTGCGGGACGGAAGCGGTATCATCGCCGCGCGGGCCGTCGGCACGGGAGCGGCGCTCGGCACAGCGATCTTGCGCTCGGACCTGGGGACCGGCTCGTCCGCCGACGCAAGCGCGAACGGAACGGTCTCGGCCTGCGGCATACGCTTGCGCGCGGACTTCACTGCCGGCTTCACCGATGCGGCAGCAACCCTCCCCTCATCGGGGCGCATGGTCGGACGGGGCGGCTCGACCGAAGCGAACGCCTGCGCCTCAGGTGCGGGCGACGCGGAGGCCACGACCACCTGCGGCTGCGGCGCGACCGTCTCGGACCGGGCGGCCGGCTGAACCGGCGCCGGCTCGGCGGACGCGACCATCACCGGCGGCGCCACGTCAGGGGTCGAGCCGGAATAGGCCACCATCGTCTCGGGCGGCAGCGGCTGCCAGTTGCGCGTGCGCTTCTCGTAGAAGGAGTTGCCGCCGGCGACCAGCACGTAGTGCATATTCTTGTAGGGGAACTTCAGGCCCGCCGTGTGGAAGAACATCGCGTTCTTGAGTTTCGGCGAGCGCTCGCCTTTCAGTACCGCCTCGGCGGTGTCCCTGGCCAGATCGGCTCCGCGCGAATCCATCTTGCGAGTCAGTGCGCCCGGCGCGAACTGGCCGGCTTCGCCGACGACCTCGCAGATCGAGCCGCCGTGCTTTCCGGACCGGAGGCGGTTCATGACGACCGTTCCGACCGCGACCATGCCGTCGCGGCTGGAGCGGTTGGATTCGAAATACATCACCCGCGCCATGCATTCCTTGTCACGCGACGAATAGCGATAGGGACGCGCCTTCAGGATGGAGGGAGTGACGGCGTCCGTCAGGCTTGCGACCGACATGCCGTGGGAGGTTGTCTGGCTGCAACCGGCCAGGAGAAACGGAGAGAGCGCGGCACACAGCAGGGCTGGCGCCTTCCATCGCGTCGCTGTCAACGTACATGCCTCATGCTATGTCGGCTAATCCCGTCCCCAGTCGTGGCAAGAATGAGACTGTTTCGGGCCAAAAGATGGCCAAACCGTTAGCGAAGCGCCTTCAATAGCAATTGCAATGCGTTGAAGGGCATCAACAATCCGCACGAATGGTTACAGAGCGTGATAACAAGGCCAATTGTGGCAGACGTGGAGCGCTTGCCGGCGAACTTGGACCTCAGAACGGGAGCTTCATGCCGGGCGGCATCGGCAGGCCGGCCGTCAGTTCCTTGGTCTTCTCCTGCATGATCTGCTCGACCTTGGCCTTGGCATCGTTGTGGGCCGCCAGGATCAGGTCTTCCAGGATCTCCACCTCGTCTTCCTTGAAGAGCGACGGATCGATCTTAAGCGCCTTCATCTCGAACTTGCCGGTGATGGTCACGCTGACCAAACCGCCGCCGGCCTGGCCGGAAGCCTCGATCGTGGCGACCTCTTCCTGCATAGCCTGGAACTTGGCCTGCATTTCCTTGGCCTTGCCCATCAGGCCGAGAAGATCCTTCATCGCGGGGTCCTTTTCCGTTCGTTCAGTTGTCGTCTTCGTCGCCCGAAGTCTCTTCGGCAAGGTCTTCCTCGCCGTCCTCGGCGTCCGGTGCGTCGGGAATGCGCACGTCGATCACCTTCGCGCCCGGAAACTTCGCCAGTATGGCGGCGACCGTCGGATCGTTGCGGGCGTCGAGAAAGGCGGTCTCGCGTTTGGCGGTCTCCAACTCGGCCAGCGTCTGGCCGCCTTCCTCCTTGGACAGCGAGACCAGCCAGTTGCGGCCCGTCCAGTCGCGCAGCCGGGCCGTCATGTCGTTGAGCAGCGTGCGTGGCGCATCGTCGGTGAGGACGACGTCGATGCGTCCCGCCTCGACACGCACGGGGCGCACGCAGCGCTTCAACATCACCTTGAACGTCATGTCTCGATGCTGGTCGGCCAGCGCCGCGAGATCGGCCAGCGAACGGATCGTGACCGCCGGCATGCTTTCGGCGACAGGCTCGGCGGGCGCCGAGACGGGTTCGGCCCGGACCTCGGTTTCCACCAGCCGCATGGTCTGGCCGCCACCGGAACCTTGCACCCGGGCATGGCCAACGGCCATCGGTGCGCCGTCGTTTCTCGATGAGCTCGCGGACGCACCGGTGCCGGGGGACGGCGAGGCCGTCTGCGCCCCGTCCAACGATTTCAGCGCTTCGTCCAGCGTCGGCAGGTCGGCCGCGTGGGCGAGGCGGATCAGCACCATTTCGGCGGCGCTGACGGGCCGATTGGACGCCTGCACTTCAGGAATACCTTTCAGGAGCATCTGCCATGTGCGCGACAGGACGCGGACCGAAAGCTTCCCGGCGAAGTAGGCGCCGCGCCTGCGCTCGTCCTCGGAGAGCGTCGCGTCGTCGGCCGCGGACGGCACGAAGCGCAGCCGCGTCACCAGATGATTGAATTCGGCGAGATCGGTCAGCACGGCGGCCGGATCGGCACCGGTGTCGTATTGCCCGCGCAACTCCGCCAGAGCGGCGGCGACGTCGCCCTTCATGACATGCTCGAACAGGTCGACGATGCGGGCGCGGTCGGCGAGGCCCAGCATGGTGCGCACGGTCGTCGCATCCACTCCACCTGTGCCCGTCGAACCGCCACTATGGGCGATCGCCTGGTCGAGAATGGACAGCGAATCGCGCGCCGAGCCCTCGGCCGCGCGCGCGATCATGGCCAGCGCCTCGGCATCGACCGCGATGCCTTCCTTGCCGGCGATCGAGGCGAGGTGCGTCACCAGCATACCCGCGTCGATGCGGCGCAGGTCGAAGCGCTGGCAGCGCGACAGCACCGTGATCGGCACCTTGCGAATCTCGGTTGTGGCGAAGATGAATTTTACGTGGGGCGGCGGCTCTTCCAGCGTCTTCAGCAGGCCGTTGAAGGCCTGCGTGGAGAGCATGTGCACCTCGTCGATGATATAGACCTTGTAACGGGCCGACACGGGGGCGTAGCGGACGCGGTCGATGATGTCGCGTATGTCGTCGATGCCGGTGTGCGAGGCCGCGTCCATCTCAATGACGTCGACATGGCGACCTTCCATGATCGCGCGGCAATGCTCGCCCAGTTCCGTCAGCTCGACGGAGGGGCGATCCACGGACGCCGTCTTGTAATTGAGCGCGCGCGCCAGGATGCGCGCCGTGGTTGTCTTGCCGACGCCGCGCACGCCCGTCAGCATCCAGGCCTGCGCGATGCGTCCGGTGGCGAAGGCGTTGGTGAGCGTCCTCACCATCGGCTCCTGGCCGATCAGCTCGGAGAAATTGGACGGGCGGTACTTGCGCGCCAGCACGCGGTAGGCGCCGGCCTTTTCCGCTGAATTCGCGTCCGATCCGCTTGTTCCGGCTTCGCTCATCGACCTCGACGGTTCCTGATGGGTGCCGCAAATACGCGGCCGATTCCGCAAGGAGTTTCGCCCGCGCGCCGATGCGCCGTCAATGTCGCGGTGCGAGACGTCGCGGGAAAAGACGGAAAGGCGGGAGGCTGGAACAATGACCCGTTCCGGGCTCGTTAGGGCTGCTTCCTTCCGGACCTGACCCGGTTGGCGAGTGGATCGTCCACCACCAACCTCCCGCTCCCCATATCGTCAATCCGGCACCGGAATGCAAGGCAAAAGCGATCATGGGGCTCGGCCCGCAGTCCGGCAAAACGATTCGCTTGCAGCGGAGCGGCAGCCGCAATAGCCTTCCGTCAAAATGAGGGAAACGCCGATGATGCCGGGCCTGAAGGCCGGATTTGCCCTGGACGCCAGGTTGGAGGCGGACAGCGAGCCCCTGATCTGGCTCGGCCTGTGCGAATTGCGGGTCATGAACGATCGCCGCTGGCCCTGGCTGATCCTGGTGCCGCAACGGCCGGGCATCGAGGAGGTGCACGACCTCACCCCGCTCGACCAGGCGATGCTGACCTTCGAGGTCAACATGTCGGCGCAGACGCTCAAGCGGGTGACCGGCTGCACCAAGATCAACACCGGCGCGCTCGGCAACATCGTGCGCCAATTGCACGTCCATGTCGTCGCCCGCAACGAGGGCGACGCCGCCTGGCCGGGACCCGTCTGGGGGCACGGCCTGCGCGAACCCTACAAGCGCGACGATTTCCATACGTTTGCCGAAACGATCAGGGCGGCGCTATAAGCTTCCGGCAAGTCCCGCCATCCGCTTCGAGTCCGCCGTCCCATGACTTTCCGCCTTTTCGACGCGCCGCCGCGCGAGCCCAGCCAGTTCGTCGGCTTTGCCGGCAACCGCCTCGACCGCCAGTCCGAGAACCGCGCCGACGACTGCGTGGAAACGGCGCTCGCCGATCCGCGCGCCCGGCTCATGCTGATGCGCGAGGGCCGGCTCTATCTCAAGACGGACGGCGAGGCCTTCGACCCCTGGTATGCGGCGGCCGAAATCGGCTCGCTTGGCGCGCTGCGCGGCGGGACGATCCTGCTCGGCTTCGAGGACGACGGGCAGCCGCTGCTCGCTGCGCCGGCCGGCACAGCACCGGAAGAACTGCCCGACACGATCAAGGCGATCGACTACCGCTCCGTCTACATGCAGGGGCTGATCGATCCGGCGGTGCTCGGCGCGCTGGCCCAGGGCGCCGCCCTTTTGGCCTGGAACGACAGCCACCGCTTCTGCTCGAAATGCGGGCAACCGTCCGAAATGCGCGCGGGCGGCTACCGGCGGCATTGCCCGGCCTGCGGCGCCGATCACTTTCCGCGCACCGATCCGGTGGCGATCATGCTGACGGCGACGCGCGAGAAATGCCTGCTGGGGCGCAGCCCGCGTTTCGCACCGGGCATGTATTCCTGCCTCGCCGGCTTCATCGAGCCCGGCGAGACGATCGAGAACGCGGTGCGGCGCGAAACCTTCGAGGAGGCGGGCATCCGCATCGGTCGCGTCGTCTATCACGCCAGCCAGCCCTGGCCGTTCCCCTATTCGCTGATGATCGGCTGCTTCGGCGAGCCGCTCGACGAGGAGATCAGGCCAGACCTGACCGAACTGGAAGACTGCCGCTGGTTCGGGCGCGACGAGGTACGCCAGATGCTGGAGCGTACGCATCCAGAAGAGCTGACGACGCCGCCAGCCGGCGCGATCGCACATACGCTGATCAGGACGTGGGTAGAGCAAGGACTGGATTAAGGGGAGCGAAAAAATGATCCGTCATACGGTGGTCTTCAGGCTCAGACACTCGGCAGGCTCCGCGGAGGAGACGCAGTTCCTCGCCGACGCCAAGGCACTTGCCGCCATCCCGGGCGTGAAAGAATTCGAGCAGTTGCGGCAGGTCAGCCCGAAGAACGACTACCGGTTCGGCTTCTCTATGGAATTCGCCGATCAGGCCGCCTATGCCGGTTACAACGGCCACCCCGATCACGTCGCCTTCGTGCGCGACCGCTGGGTGCCCGAGGTCGAGGATTTCCTGGAGATCGACTACGAGCCGCTGGGCTGAGCCACCTTGCCACACAAAAATATCCTTGTGTGGCAAGAAACCCATGTTAAATTGCCACACAGGAAAATTCTTGTGTGGCAACGCATTCGATGACGGCATTTCTACGCCATAGCCCGACGGCGCAGGCAGCATACCATGATCTGGTTTCGATGCTTCTTGACGACACGGTTTCGGACATACGGGGAGCTCCAGTTTCCAGGGAGCGCAACGGCAGGCAATATTGGTATGACCGATACCGCATAGGCCAGCATATCCAGGAACGGTATCTGGGGGAGGATTCTCCGGAAATCCACCAGCGCCTGGAGAAACATCACCTTCTCAAGGAAAAGAGCGACGACCGCCGGCACGAACGCGCGCGCCTCGTCAGACTGCTTCGCAGCGAACGGTTTCTTGGCGTTGACGGCGCTACGGGCAGCCTTGTCGCCGCGCTGGCCCGGACAGGCGCATTTCGGCTGGGCGGCGTGCTCGTCGGGACCAACGCATTCCGGCTCTACGAAGGGGAACTGGGCCTGCGCTTGAAACTCGACCAGTTGGCCATGACCAACGACATCGATATCGCCAGCTTCGAAAAGCTTTCCTTCGCCATCGGTGAGACAGTGCTTCCGTCCATTGACGAGGCGCTTGCCGACCTCGATTTCGACCCCGCGCCGAGCCTGGATCGCGAAAAGATCTGGCGCTGGCGGCAAGCCCGCAGCGAAACGCTCGTGGAATTCCTGACGCCTTCCTTCGATGAAGAAGAAACCTTGCGCGATCTGCCCGCGCTCGGCGTCAGCGCCCAGTCGCTGCATTTCCTGAACTATCTGATCGCGGACCCAATTCATGCCGCGGCCGTCTATCGGGACGGCATATTGGTTCGCGTTCCGCGTCCCGAAAGGTTCGCCATACACAAGCTGATCGTTGCCGACAGGCGACGTGAAGGACCGGACAGCCTCAAGGCGCGAAAAGACCTCGCTCAGTCACAATTGCTCGTCGCGGTGCTGGCCCAGGATCGTCCTACCGACCTCCATGAGGCCTATCAGGATGCGCTGTCGCGCGGACCGCAATGGCGCCAGCGGATCGAAAGAAGTCTGAAGCGCATTCCGGAAACCGACGCACTTTTGAAAGGCGCAGGATAACGGCTTCAGTCCGCCACTTTCCATTCCTCGCGCGAGTCCGAGCGCGGATAGACACCGAGGATACGCACTTCCTTGGAAAAGAACCGCAGTTCTTCCAGCGCGTTCTTCACGCCCGGATCGTCGGGGTGGCCCTCGATGTCGGCGTAGAACAGCGTCGCGGTGAAGGCGCCGAGCTGGTAGCTTTCCAGCTTGGTCATGTTGACGCCGTTGGTGGCGAAGCCGCCCATCGCCTTGTAGAGCGCCGCCGGCACGTTGCGCACCCGGAAGACGAAGGTGGTCATCATGCGGGCGTCGGGCGTCGGGCGCTCGACCCATTCTCTCGATTTCGTCAGAACGACGAAGCGGGTGACGTTCGAATCGGTGTCCTCGACATTGCGCTCGATAATATCCAGCCCATAGAGTTCGGCCGCCAGCGCCGGCGCCAGCGCCGCCATGGAACGCTGGTTTTCCTGCGCCACGAAACGTGCCGAACCGGCGGTATCGCCGGCGACCACGCCCTTCCAGCCGTTTTTGCGGATATATTTGCGGCACTGGCCGAGCGCATGGATGTGGCTGTGGACCGTTCTGATCTCCTCGCGCTTCACGCCTGGCAGCACCATGAGCTGAAAGTGGATGGGCAGGAAATACTCGCCGACGATATGCAGCTTCGATTCCGGCAGAAGGTAATGGATGTCGGCCACGCGCCCGGCGATCGTGTTCTCGATCGGGATCATGGCGAGGTCGGCCTTGCCGGTCTCGACTGCGTTGAAGGCGTCCTCGAAGGTCGGACACGGCAACGGTTCCATGCCGGGATACATGTTGCGGCTGGCCGTGTCGGAATTCGCGCCCGGCTCGCCCTGAAAGGAAATCCTGTTCGTTTTTTCCGGCATTGCAGTCCCGTCAGAGTGTCAGCAGTTTGCGCGCGCGCTCGAGGTCTTCGGGCGTGTCCACGCCGAGCGGCACCGAATCGACGATCTCGGCGTCCACCCGCATGCCCGCCTCCAGCGCCCGCAATTGCTCCAGCTTTTCGCGCTTCTCGAGCTGCGATTGCGACAAGCTGACGAAGCGCGCCAGCGCCGCGCGACGATAGGCATAGAGGCCGATGTGATGATAGAGCGGCCCCTCGCCCCAGGGCGCGGTGGCGCGGGTGAAATAAAGCGCATGCAAGCGCGTCGGCGAGACCGGCGAACCGACGATCTTCACGACGTTGGAATTGGTCTTTTCCTCCTCGCGCACGATCTCGACGCCGAGCGTCGCGATATCGACGGCGGTGTCGTCCTCAAGCGGGCGCAGCGCGGCGCGGATGACGGCGGGATCGATCGTCGGCAGGTCGCCCTGGACGTTGACGATGGTTTCGACCTGTCCCGCCGGGTCGATGGCCTCGAGCGCCTCGAATATGCGGTCGGAGCCCGACTGGTGGTCGGCCCGGGTCATCGCCGTCTCGAAACCCGCAGCCCGCACGGCAGCGGCGACTTCGGCCGAATCGGTCGCGACCACGACGCGACCGAGACCGCTTTCGGCGGCGCGCAAGGCGACATGGACGATCATCGGCTTGCCGTCGATATCCGCCAGGGGTTTGCCCGGCAGACGGGTGGAGGCCATGCGGGCCGGGATCAGGATGAGCGTGGACATGGTTTCGCCATATAGGGGTTTCCGGATATAGGGATGCGGCAAAAAAGTGGCAAAACGTCTCACTGGAAGCGCCCTTATAGGTGTTGCATGGCCGAAGCAAAAGACCTAGTTTCCGCCCGATTTGGCCGCCTTCTCCAGGGGCCACGATACCGACGGACGGATGGACGGCAAAGTCCGCCGGAAAAGGGAGCTCGGGGTGCATGGACTCATTCGAACTGAACAAGCTGATCGGCGGACTGCTCGGCACGGTCTTCGTCGTCTTCTCGGTCGCGCTTGTCTCCGACGCCCTGTTCGCCTCGCCCGCGCCTGAAAAGCCCGGCTACGCCATCGAGGCCGCCGAGGAACCTGCCGAGGGCGGCGCCGCGGCCGGACCGGCCGAGCCCAAGCCGATCGCAGAACTGCTGCCCACCGCCAGCGTGGAGAAGGGCCAGGCGATCTTCAAGAAGTGCCAGGCCTGCCATTCCGGCGAAAAGGGCGGCCCCAACAAGGTCGGCCCGGATCTGTGGGACATCGTCGACCGCCCGGTCGCCGAGCATGAAGGCTTCTCCTATTCGGCCGGCATGAAGGATTTCTCCAAGGGCGGCACGGAGAAGTGGACCTACGACCATCTCTATCATTTCCTGATCTCGCCCAAGGCCTTCGTGAAGGGCACCGCGATGGGTTTCGCCGGCCTCAAGAAGGACGAGGACCGCGCCGACGTCATCGCCTATCTGCGCACGCTTTCGGACAGCCCGAAGCCGCTGCCCGAGGCTGCCGCTCCCGCTGCGGACGCCAGCAAGCCGGCTGACGCGAAACCGGCCGATGCCAGCAAGCCGGCTGATGCGAAGCCCGCCGATGCAAAGCCTGCCGAGGGTGAAAAGCCGGCCGCGCCGGCGCAGGGCGAACAGCCGGCACAGCCTGCGCAATGACGAAATTGTAATCCTTCGATCCATGAAAAAGCCGGGTTCAGCCCGGCTTTTTTGCTATCAGAAGGCATTCGCAGCCCAAATGCGGCCGTGCGGGTTTCCGCTCGCCGCGTTTTGGCTAGATTGCTGGGACAACACTGTCGGGCGAGAGGAACGGAATGCGGCACTGGAAAAGCGTGACAATCCTGGCGACGGCGCTGCTCGCGTTCATCCTCGCCGCTGCCTTGCCCGCGCGCGCCGACGACCAGTGGCACACTTACTCCTCGCTGATCGGCGATTCGAAATACGGCGAGACCTTCCAGCACTACGATTACGTCAATCCGGACGCGCCGAAGGGCGGCACGCTGAACTCGACCGTGTTCGGCACGTTCGACAGCTTCAATCCCTATATCGTCCAGGGCGCGCCGGCGGCAGGCCTCGCCGGTTTCGGGGGCGGCCTGCTCTATGACACGCTGATGGAGCAGGCGACCGACGAGGGCAGCGTCAGCCATCCGCTGATTGCCGAAGCCTACAAATATCCCGGCGACTATTCCTCGGCCACCTACCGGCTCGATCCGAACGCCCGCTGGCACGACGGCCAGCCGATCACCGTGGACGACGTGGTGTGGTCGTTCAACGTGCTGAAGGCCAACAGCCCGATGTACAACCGCTATTTCGAGAACGTGACGGAGGCCAAGGCGCTTTCCGACCGCGAGGTCCAGTTCATCTTCGACCAGAAGGGCAATCGCGAGCTTCCCAAGATCATGGGCGACCTGGTGGTGCTGCCGAAGCACTGGTGGGAGGGCACCGACGCCAACGGCAGGAAGCGCGACATCACCAAGTCGACGCTGGAGCCGCCGCTCGGTTCGGCCGCGTACAAGATCAAGAGCTTCAAGCCGGGCTCCGAGATCGTCTGGGAGCGCGTGCCGGACTACTGGGCGGCGAAGCTGCCGGTGAAGATCGGCCGCGAGAATTTCGACACGCGGCGCTACACCTACTTCCTTGACGAAAGCGCGGAATGGCTGGCCTTCGTCAAGGGCGGCTTCGAGGACATTCATTCCGAAAACAGCGGCCGCGGCTGGATGACGAAATACGACTTTCCGGCCGTCAAGGCCGGCGACGTCGTCAAGAAGGAATACAAGGCCAGTTCGCGCGCCAACATGCAGGGCTTCGCCATCAACACGCGGCGGCCGCTGTTCAAGGACCGGCGCGTGCGCGAGGCGCTGTCCACCCTCTACGATTTCGACACGATCAACCGCACCCAGTCCTTCGGGCTCAACACGCGCATCACCAGCTATTTCATGGGCAGCGACCTCGCCTCAAGCGGGCTGCCGCAGGGCAAGGAACTGGAGATCCTGAACCAGTACAGGGACAAGCTGCCGCCGGAACTGTTCACGCAGGAGTGGAAGCTGCCGGCCTTCGACACGCCACAGGCCGAGCGCAAGATCCTCAGGCAGGCGGTCGACCTGCTGGCCAAGGCCGGCTGGGTCATCAAGGGCCGGCAGATGGTCAATGCGCAGACCGGCGCGCCCTTCCGCTTCGAGATACTCGGCTCCAACCAAGCTGCCGAGGCGACGCTCAACCCCTATGTCGCCATGCTGCGCAAGATCGGCATCACGGCGACGCTGCGCTTCGTCGACCAGTCGCAATACATCAACCGGCTCAACGATTTCGACTTCGACATGACGACAGTGGTGCTGCCGCAGTCGGATTCGCCCGGCAACGAGCAGCGCGACTTCTGGAGTTCGCAGGCCGCCGATTCGCCGGGATCGCGCAACTATTCCGGCATCAAGGACCCGGTGGTCGACGCGCTGGTGGACCGCGTCATCTTCGCCAAGAATCGCGACGACCTGGTCGCCGCGACCCACGCGCTCGACCGCGTGCTGCTGTGGAATTTCTACGTGGTGCCGCAATTCACGCGGCCGGACGTCTGGCTGGCCTACTGGAACAAGTTCGGCATTCCCGACAAGCAGCCCACCTATATCGGCCCGGACATCGAATCCTGGTGGATCGATACGGACAAGGAAAAGGCGTTGGCCGCGAAATACAAGAGCGTCGATTGATGAGGCATAGAGGACCGGAGCGCACAGTCCACCAATCGGCGAGCATGATGGGTCGCCGCGATTTCCTGGCACTCGGCGCCGCTGCGGGTGCGGCGGCCCTCCTGCCGGGCCGCGTCTTCGCCGAAACGAAGACCGGCGTGAAGCTGCACGGCCTGTCGGCGTTCGGCGACTTGAAATATCCGCCCGATTTCCGGCAGTTCGGCTATGTGAACCCGGATGCCCCGCAAGGGGGGACATTCAACTTCGGCCCGTCGCAATGGGTGTTCAACCAGAACCCCTACACCTTCAATACGCTCAACAGTTTCGTGCCCAAGGGCGATTCGCCGCCGCGCATGGAGATGTGTTTCGACTCGCTGATGACGAGCGCCCTGGACGAACCAGATTCGGTGTACGGCCTGATGGCCGAGACGGTGACGATCTCGGCCGACCGCAACAGTTTCACCTTCGACCTGAGGCCGCAGGCGCGCTGGCATGACGGCACGCCGCTGACGGCGCAGGACGCGGCCTATACGTTCAACCTCTTCAAGGACGAGGGGCATCCCGACCTGTCGCTGCCGCTCAGGGAACTCAGCGAGACGATACCGGTCGACGACCGGACGCTGCGGCTCACCTTTTCCGGAAAGCAGTCGGAGCGCACCATTCTGGACGTGGTGACGTTTCCGATCCTGTCGAAGGCCTATTTCGCCAAGGTACCGTTCGACAGCGCGCGCCTGGAAGCGCCGCTCGGCTCCGGCCCCTACAAAGTCGGCCTGGTCCGCGCCGGCCAGACCATCGAACTGGAGCGCGTGGCCGACTATTGGGGCGCCGACCTGCCGGTCAACCGCGGCCATTATAATTTCGACAGGCTGCGCATCGAGTTCTACGGCAATCGGCAGGCGGCGTTCGAAGCCTTCAAGAAGGGCGACGTGTGCTTTCGCGAGGAGGCGACGTCGCGCCTGTGGGCGACCGGCTACGATTTTCCGGCGCTGAAGGCCGGCAAGGTGGTGAAACGGGAATTTCCCGCCGAGAAACGCCCGTCCATGCAGGCGGTCGCGGTCAACCAGCGGCGCGAGCGGTTCCGGGACGTGCGGGTGCGCCGCGCCATCGCGCTGTGCTTCGATTTCGAATGGACCAACAAATCGCTGTTCTACGGCCTCTACGACCGCTCACAATCCTGTTTCGAGACGTCCGACTTCAAGGCGCAGGGCACGCCCTCGCCGGATGAACTGGCCTTGCTGGAGCCGTTGCGCGACAGGCTGCCGCCCGAGGTCTTCGGCGAGGCCTATGCGCTCCCTCCCTCCGACGGCAGCGGCCGCGACCGAAAACTGCTGCGGGAAGCGCAAAGGCTGATGAGCGAGGCCGGTTGGAAGCGGTCCGGCGCGGCTTTCCGCAACGCCGCGGGCGAGGCCTTCGACCTGGAACTCCTGGTGGACGACGACGGCTTCGTCCGCATCTGCCAGCCCTGGGTGGACAATCTGAGGGCCGTCGGCTTCAACGCCTCCATCCGCCTGGTGGACTCCGCACAGCATCAGGAGCGGCAGGCGACGTTCGACTTCGATTTGATCATGATGGCGCTGCTGTTCTCTCCCACGCCGACGCGCGAGGGTATGGACGGCATCTTCCATTCGCGGTCGGCCAACCTGCAGGGGTCGCGTAATCTGCCCGGCACGGCGGACCCGGCGATCGACATTCTGGTCGACAGGCTGAGCCAGGTCAAAGATCGCGCGGACCTGATAACCGTGATGCGCTGCCTCGATCGGGTCTTGCGCGCACGCATGGACTGGATTCCAAGTTGGTATTCGGCGAATCATCGCGTCGCCTTCTGGGACATGTTCGGTTTCAAGGAGCCGAAGCCAGATTACGGGTTCGCGATGGAAGCGCTGTGGTGGTTCGATCAAGACAAGGCAGCGAAGATTGGCAAGGCCTGACGATGGCGACAGCGCCACAGGGACCGGCGCAAGGGGGACCGGCATAGCACACACAACAGCACGAGCGGCCGGCATGATGCGAACCGATGGAAGGCGCGACACCTGATGGGCGCCTATATTCTGCGTCGTATTCTGCTGATGATCCCGACACTGTTCGGTATCATGGCGGTGTCCTTCGTCATCATCCAGTTCGCACCCGGCGGCCCGGTGGAACAGGTGATCGCCCGGCTCACCAGCCAGGGCGGCGATTCCGGCGATCGTCTCGGCGGCGGTGGCGGCGGCGACCTGGCGGGCGGCGGCTTCGACGCGGCCGGCGGTGCCGATTCCAAGTATCGCGGCGCGCAGGGCCTCGATCCCGAGTTCATCGCCAAGCTGGAAAAGCAGTTCGGCTTCGACAAGCCGCCGCTCGAGCGCTTCGGGCTGATGCTGTGGAACTATGCGCGCTTCGATTTCGGGCAGAGCTATTTCCGCGACATCTCGGTGGTCGACCTGATCCTGGAGAAGATGCCGGTCTCGATCTCGATCGGCCTGTGGATCACGCTGCTCTCCTACCTGATCTCCATTCCGCTCGGCATCCGCAAGGCGGTGAAGGACGGATCGACCTTCGACACATGGACCAGCGCGATCGTCATCGTCGGCTACGCCATCCCGGCCTTCCTGTTCGGCATATTGCTGATGATCCTGTTCGCCGGCGGCTCGTTCTGGGATTGGTTCCCGCTGCGCGGCATCGTTTCCGACAATTGGGACCAACTGTCCTGGCCGCAGAAGATCGTCGACTATTTCTGGCATATGACGCTGCCGCTGACGGCGCTGGTGCTTTCGGCCTTCGCGACGACGACGCTGCTCACCAAGAACTCCTTCCTCGAGGAAATCCGCAAGCAGTATGTGGTGACCGCCCGCGCCAAGGGCCTGTCGGAACACCGGGTGCTCTACGGCCATGTCTTCCGCAACGCCATGCTGATCGTCATCGCCGGCTTTCCGGGCGCCTTCATCTCCGCCTTCTTCACCGGGTCGCTGCTGATCGAGAACATCTTCTCTCTGGATGGACTCGGCCTGCTCGGCTTCAAGTCGATCGTCGACCGCGACTATCCCGTCGTCTTCGCCAACCTCTACATCTTCTCGCTGATCGGCCTCGTCGTCAGCCTGATCTCGGACCTCACCTACACCTGGATCGACCCGCGCATCGATTTCGAGCGGAGGGACGTCTGAGATGTCGGACGTCCAGTTGAAGGCGTCGGTGGAGACGCAGCGCGAGGAGGTCGGGCCGGATGCCGTGAAGAGGCCGTGGCTGTCGCCGCTCAACCAGCGGCGCTGGGCCAACTTCAAGGCCAACCGCCGCGGCTACTGGTCTCTCTGGATCTTCCTCGTCCTGTTCGTGGCGTCGCTGTTTTCCGAATTCATCGCCAACGACAAGCCGATCATCGCCTCCTACAAGGGCGAAATCCTGTTTCCCGTCCTCGTCGCCTATCCGGAAGAAAAGTTCGGCGGTTTCTACGCGGTCGCCGACTACCGCGATCCGGTGATCAGCGACGAGATCAACGCGCATGGCTGGATGATCTGGCCGCCGATCCGCTATTCCTACCAGACCGTCAACAACGCCGTGCCCGAGGCCGCGCCCGCCAAGCCGTCCTGGGAATACGACAGGAAGACGCGCTGCGCGCAATATCCGCAAGGCGAGAACGACCCCGACTGCATCGTCGGCAACTGGAACTGGCTCGGCACCGACGACCAAGCGCGAGACGTCGCCGCGCGGGTCATCTACGGCTTCCGCATATCGGTGCTGTTCGGCCTCATCCTGACGCTCGGCTCGGCGGTCATCGGCGTGTCGGCGGGCGCCATCCAGGGCTATTTCGGTGGCTGGACCGACCTGATCTTCCAGCGCTTCATCGAAATCTGGTCGGCGATTCCCGTACTCTACCTGCTCCTGATCGTGGCCGCCGTGCTGCCGCCGGGCTTCTGGATCCTGCTCAGCCTGATGCTGCTGTTTTCCTGGGTGGCTTTCGTCGGCGTGGTGCGCGCCGAATTCCTGCGTGCCCGCAACTTCGAATACGTCAACGCCGCGCGCGCGCTCGGCGTGCCGAACCGCACCATCATCTTCCGCCATCTGCTGCCCAACGCGATGGTGGCGACGCTGACCTTCCTGCCCTTCATCCTCAACGGCTCGATCTCGACGCTGACCTCGCTCGACTTCCTCGGCTTCGGCCTGCCGCCCGGCTCGGCCTCGCTTGGCGAACTCTTGAAACAGGGGCAGCGCAACCTCAACGCGCCATGGCTCGGCATCTCCGGCTTCATCGTCATCTCGCTCATGCTGTCGCTGCTGATCTTCATCGGCGAAGCGACGCGCGACGCCTTCGATCCGAGGAAGACGTTCCGATGAGCGAGCCCCTCCTTTCCGTCCAGGACCTGTCCGTCGCCTTCGCGCAGGGCGGCGGCGAAACGCTCGCGGTCGACCATGTCTCCTTCGACATCGCCAGGGGCGAGACGGTGGCACTGGTCGGCGAGTCCGGGTCCGGCAAATCCGTCTCGGCCCTGTCGGTGCTGAAGCTGCTGCCCTACCCGCCGGCGTCGCACCCGTCGGGGAAGATCCTGTTCGACGGCCAGGACCTGATGGCGCTCGACGAAGCGGCATTGCGCAAGGTCCGCGGCAACAAGATCACCATGATCTTCCAGGAGCCGATGACCTCGCTCAATCCGCTGCACACGATCGAGCGGCAGATCGGCGAAATCCTTTCCGTTCACCAGGGCATGCGGGCCGAGCCGGCGCGCGCCCGCACGCTGGCGCTTCTGAAAGAGGTCGGCATCCGCGATCCCGAAAAGCGGCTGGGCGCCTATCCGCACCAGCTTTCCGGCGGCCAGCGCCAGCGCGTCATGATCGCCATGGCGCTGGCCAACGAGCCGCAACTGCTGATCGCCGACGAGCCGACCACCGCGCTCGACGTGACGGTGCAGGCGCAGATCCTCGAACTGCTGGCAGAGCTCAAGCAGCGCAACGGCATGTCGATGCTGTTCATCACCCACGACCTCGGTATCGTGCGCAAGATCGCCGACCGTGTCTGCGTGATGACGAAGGGCAAGATCGTCGAGAGCGGCCCGACCGCCGACATCTTCGCCAATCCACAGCATGCCTATACCCGCCACCTGCTTTCGGCCGAACCGAAGGGCAGACCGCCGGCCGCCGACGACAAGGCCGAGGCGGTGATGACCGGCAAGGACGTCAAGGTCTGGTTTCCGATCAAGCAGGGCTTCTTCCGCAAGACGGTCGACCATGTGAAGGCCGTCGACGGCATCGACGTCACCGTGCGCGCTGGGCAGACGCTTGGCGTGGTCGGCGAATCCGGCTCGGGCAAGACGACGCTCGGCCTTGCGCTGGCGCGCATGATCTCGTCCAAGGGCGAGATCAGATTCACCGGGAGAGACATCGACAAGCTGTCATTCAACGCGATGCGGCCGCTGCGCCGGGAATTGCAGATCGTCTTCCAGGACCCCTACGGCTCGCTCAGTCCGCGCATGTCGGTGGCCGAGATCATCGAGGAAGGCCTGAAGATCCACGAGCCGAAGCTGTCGGCCGAAGGGCGCGACCGGCGCGTGGTGGACGTGCTGAAAGAAGTCGGCCTCGACGCGGCGACGCGGCATCGCTACCCGCACGAATTCTCCGGCGGCCAGCGCCAGCGCATCGCCATCGCACGCGCCATGGTGCTCAATCCGCGCTTCGTGATGCTGGACGAGCCGACCTCGGCGCTCGACATGAGCGTGCAGGCGCAGGTGGTGGACCTGCTGCGCAACCTGCAGGCGCGGCATAACCTCGCCTATCTCTTCATCAGCCACGATCTCAAGGTCGTGCGCGCCCTCGCCAATCATGTCATCGTCATGCGCAATGGCCGGATCGTGGAAGCCGGGCCGGCGCAGCAGATATTCGAAGCGCCGCAAACCGACTACACGCGCGCGCTGATCTCGGCGGCATTCCGCATCGAGACGGCGCCAGCCGGCGTGGTCAGCGAGTGACGGCCAAGGAAAAGGAAATGGACAATGGCCATGAATGACGAGGCCGACAGCGATGTGCCGCAGGCCAAGGGGCGGATACTGCTCGCCCTGACGGGCATGCACCCGCAGCGCTGGTATGAATTGCTTGCCGGCGAACGCACGGTGGTGACCGAGCCCGACGGCGCCACCGACCCGTCGATCACCTATGCGGTGGTGTGGAAGCAGCGGCCCAACCTGCTTTCGTCGCTACCGAACCTGCGCGCCATCTTCTCGATCGGCGCGGGCGTCGACCACATCCTGGCCGATCCGACCGTGCCGGACGTGCCGATCGTGCGCGTGGTGGCCGACAACCTCACCCAGCACATGGTGGAATACATCGTCTGGCGCGTGCTCGACCATCATCGGCAAGGCGCGCTCTACAGGGTGCAGCAGACGAAGAAGATCTGGCGCGAACCGGCGCAGCGCACGGCGGCCGACATCTCCGTCGGCATCATGGGTCTCGGCAATCTCGGCCGCGCCGCCGCCTCGGCGCTGGCGGCGCTGGGCTTCCACGTCAATGGCTGGTCGCGGCGCGACCAGGCGCTTGCCGGCGTCACCACCTTCGCAGGCGACGCCGGACTGGTGCCGTTCCTCAACGCCACCGACATCCTCGTCGTGCTCCTGCCGCTGACGCCGGCCACGCGCGGCATGGTCAACTACGGCCTGCTGAAGGAATTGCGCAGGCGCAACGGGCTGGGCGGCGCAGTGCTGATCAACGCCGGGCGCGGCCGCCTGCAGAAGGACGCCGACATCCTGCGCGCGCTGGACGACGGCACGCTCAAGGAAGCGAGCCTCGACGTCTTCGAGGTCGAGCCGCTGCCGAAGACCAGCCCGCTGTGGACCCATCCCAAGGTCTTCGTCACGCCGCATGCGGCGGCGACGTCCGACCCCACGCATCTGGTGCCGATCATGCTCGAGCAGATGGCCGCCTTCGAACGCGGCGAACCGCTTCAGAATCTGGTGGACCGCGAGGCCGGCTACTGAGAGGCCGGCGCTCTCACCCCTTCGGCGCGGCGACGCACTTTCGCCTCACGAGAGACCGGTTCATGGCATCGACGCGGCCGGCGGCCTGATCGGCTTCGCGCCTGCTGCCCGAGCGCATGTCGGGAATGACGGTGCCCAGTCCGGTGGGAGAAGACGTGAAAACCGGCTTGGCATCCCGCGAGAGGCCGTAACGCGCGGCAAGCGCATCGCGTTCGCCGATCAACTGCTTGCAGGCGACACCGTCATATTGAAGCGACGAGGAGACATTGGCGTCCTCTCCCGCCGCGATCGTGCCGGACGCGCACCCTGACAATGCGACGCCTATCAACGCCATGACGATTCCAGCACGCATCTGTCGTTCTCCAATCGGCCATTCCGGACGGAAGCCGACACTGTGCAGCAAAATCCGGCATTGTCGAGACCGATCGCCGTCGCGTCCGACATGCCTTGCGCGGATGGCACGGAAGCGGGGGAATACGGAAGGCGCCGTCCTCTTCCGTGCCCTTTGCTATCGACAAGCCGGGCCGCGGCGGCTAGGCGAAGGAAAATTGCAGGAGCGAGAACAGCCATGATCGCCAAGACCCTGATTGCGCCCTCCGTCCTGGCTTCGGATTTCTCCCGGCTGGGCGACGAGGTCGAGACCGTCGCGGCGGCCGGCGCGGACTGGATCCATCTCGACGTGATGGACGGGCATTTCGTGCCCAACATCACCTTCGGCCCGCCCGTCATCAAGACGATCCGCAATCGCACCAAGGCGTTCTTCGACTGCCACCTGATGATCGCGCCGGCCGATCCCTACCTCGCGGCCTTTGCCGAGGCCGGCGCCGACGGCATGACCGTGCATGCGGAGGCGGGACCGCATCTCGACCGCTCTCTGCAGTCGATCCGCAATCTCGGCAAGAAGGCCGGCGTGGCGATCAACCCGGCGACGCCGGAGAGCGCGATCGAATATGTGCTCGACCGGCTGGACATGATCCTGGTGATGACGGTCAATCCCGGCTTCGGCGGCCAGGCCTTCATCCACGCCATGATCGACAAGATCAGGCGCGTGAAGGCGCTGATCGGCGACCGGCCGATCCATATCCAGGTGGACGGCGGCATTGCGCCCGACACCGCGCCGCTGGTGACCGCAGCCGGCGCCAACGTGCTCGTCGCGGGTGCGGCGATCTTCAAGGGCGGCAGCGTCGAAGCCTACCGCGCCAATATCGAGGCGATCCGCGGCGCCGGCGACGCCGCCCTGTAACCTAAAAGAAGATCAGACTGGACAGGACGAAGGTCGGGATCAGCACGAGGCCCGACCAGGCCATGTAGCCGAAGAAGGACGGCATACGCACGCCCCGGCGGCGCGCGATGGCGTAGACCATGAAATTGGGCGCGTTGCCGATATAGGTGTTGGCGCCCATGAAGACTGCGCCCGCCGAGATGGCAGCCAGCGTCGAGGCGAATTCGTTCATCAGATGCTGCGCGTTGCCGCCGGCCAGTTCGAAGAAGACGAGATAGGTCGGCGCGTTGTCGAGAAAGGACGAGAGCAGGCCCGTCAGCCAGAAATAGGCGAGGTCGTTGGGCTGGCCGTTCGCGCCGGTCACCATCGCCACCAGCGGCGCCAGCGCGCCTTGCGCTCCGGCCTGGAGGATGGCGACGACCGGCACGATGCAGATGAAGATGGCCGCAAACAGCTTGGCAACCTCGGCGATCGGCCCCCAGTCGAAGCCGTTGGCGGCGCGGTATTCCTTGCGCGATACGGCAAGCGAGACGAAGGCGAGCGCAAGAATGATGATGTCGCGCACGAGGTTCTGCAACTCGACCGTCACGCCAAGAACGGTGAAGGCTGGACCGGGCTTCCACCAGGCCGACATCAGGATGGCGCCGATGACGCCCGCCAGCAGCGGCAGGTTGGGCAGGCCGCGAAGCCGCACCTTGGAATCGGGCGTCGGATCCTTGATCTTCGGCATCCCTTCCTCGCGGAGGTGGAAGAAGATGTCGATAGCGAGGAACAACGCGAGCACCACGCCCGCGACGAACAGCGTGTCGGGGAAAATGTGCACTGTGGTCCAGAAAAAGTCGACGCCGCGCAGGAAGCCGACGAAGAGCGGCGGATCGCCCAGCGGCGTCAGTGAGCCGCCGATGTTCGACACGAGGAAGATGAAGAAGACGACGACATGCGCGTTAAACGGCCGGTTGTCGTTGGCGCGGATCAGCGGCCGGATCATGATCATCGAAGCGCCTGTCGTGCCGACGACGGAAGCCAGCATGGCGCCGATCAAAAGCAGGCCGGCATTGGCGAGCGGCGTGCCGTGGATGTTGCCCGCCACCAGGATGCCGCCGGCTATGGTGAACAGCGCGAACAGCAGGATGATGAAGGACATGTATTCTGTCAGGAGCGCATGCAGGACCGCCGCGCCGGCCTCCGTCAAGCCGAACGAGGCAGCCAGCGGCACGATCACCACAGCCGCCCAGCCGGCGGCGATCTTGCCGTAGTGATGTTCCCACACATGCGGAAACAGCAGGGGTCCGGTGGCGATGGAGAGCAGCAGACCGGCGAACGGGACAGCCCAGACAAGCGACATGGCGTCGCCGGGGAGACCGCCTTCGGATGCGAAAGCCGGTTCGGCAACAAGAAGCAAGGCGACTGCCGCCGCCAGAATTTTCGCTGAACGCATTCCGCCCCCTCAACAATCAAGTCGTCGGTGCATTACATTGCCCGTCGAAGCCGTGCGCCCATCGATGCCATCACGCCAGCGCCACGCCGGCCGCGCGCATGCGCTTCAGCATCGCCTCGACCGAGCCGTCAAGATCGATGCCCCGGCAGGCGTCCAGCCGCACCGTCACCGAAAACCCCTGTTCGGCGGCGTCCAGGGCCGAATAGGCCACGCAGAAATCGGTCGCAAGACCGCACAGGGTGATTTCGCCGATGCCGCGCTCGCGCAGATAGCCGGCCAGCCCGGTCGGCGTCTTGTGGTCGTTCTCGAAGAAAGCGGAATAGCTGTCGATCGCGCTGCGGAATCCCTTGCGGATCAGCAGTTCGGCCTTGGTCCAGGCGAGGCCGGAATGAAAATCGGAGCCGAGGCTGCCCTGGATGCAATGATCCGGCCATAGCGTCTGCGGCCCGTAGGGCATGTCGATGGTTTCGAAGTGCCGGCGGCCGGGATGGCTGGAGGCGAAGCTGGAATGGCCTGCCGGATGCCAGTCCTGCGTCATCACCACGTGGTCGAAATTGCGGACAAGGTCGTTGACCAGCGGCACGATCTCGTCGCCCCCGGCGACCGCCAACGCGCCGCCGGGACAGAAATCGTTCTGCAAATCGATCACGATCAGCGCTTGCTCGGTCATCGGCAATCTCCGGAGTCGCGCTCCCGGCCGGGAGCGGCGGCAGACCCTCGACCAGTTGGCGCACGACGTCAACCTTCCGGCACGTCCAACGACGCGCCCGCAAACCCGCCTTTGACAAATCCAGCCGACGCGATATCATTTGCATACGAACAAATTCTTGGCCGGCTGCGAGCGGGATTCCGCCGTGAACGCCGGCTGGCGGGGAACTGCGGGAAGGCCCGGCGTGACGCGTTACGCTAAACCCACCAGCCTCGACGAGGCGCTCGCCCTGCTCGGCGAAGCGCCGTGGCGGATCGTCGCCGGCGGCACCGATTTCTATCCCGCGCTCGGCAACCGGCCGATCCGGGAAAACATCCTCGATATCAACGGACTGGCCGGGCTTCGCGGCATCGGGGAAACCGAAGACTACTGGCTTATCGGCGCGCGCACGACATGGACGGATATCGCCAACAGCGATCTGCCACCGGCCTTCGACGCGCTCAAACAGGCCGCGCGCGAGGTCGGCTCCGTCCAGATCCAGAACGTCGCCACAATCGCCGGCAATCTGTGCAACGCCTCGCCCGCCGCCGACGGCGTGCCGGCCCTTCTGGCACTGGACGCGGTGGTCGAACTTCGCTCGGGAAATGCGCGGCGAAGCCCGAAGTTGGCGGATTTCGTTCTCGGCAACCGCCGCACCGCCATGCGGGACGGCGAGATGGTGACCGGCATCCGCATTCCACGCGCATCCGGCGCGGGGCGCTCGGCTTTCGTCAAGCTCGGCGCGCGGCGCTATCTTGTCATCTCCATCGCCATGGCGGCGGCACGGCTGGTCGTGACGGACGGACGGATCGAGCAGGCAGCGATCGCCGTCGGCGCTTGTTCGGCGACCGCAGCGCGCCTGACCGGTGTGGAGACGGCGCTCATCGGCCGACCTGTCGACGGGTCGCTTGCGAACGCCGTCCGGAGCGCGCCCGTCACAGAGCTTTCGCCGATCGACGACGTGCGCGGTAGCACCGCCTACAGGCTGGAAGCAGCGCGCGAGATCGCGGCGCGCGCCGTCTGCCTCGCGGCCGGCCTGACCCCGGAAAGCATGGCGGCATGAGCGGCGGGCGCATCGACATCGCCTTCGGCGTCAACGGCGCGCCGGTCTCGGTCCATGTCCAGCCGATGCGCCGACTTTCCGCCGTCCTGCGCGACGACCTCGGCCTGACCGGCACCAAGGTGGGCTGCGACGCAGGCGACTGCGGCGCCTGCACGGTTCTGGTGGACGGCGCGCCGGCCTGCGCCTGCCTGATGCCAGCCGCCGGCGCGGCCGGCCATGAGATCACCACCGTGGAGGGGCTCGGCAACGGCCGGCTCTCGGCGCTTCAGACGTCCTTCCTCAGGCATGGCGCCGCGCAATGCGGCATCTGCACGCCCGGCCTGCTGGTGACCGCCACGGCCCTGCTTGCGGACAATCCGCGGCCGAGCGAAGCGGAGGTCCAGGACGCGCTCGGCGGCGTGCTCTGCCGGTGCACCGGATATCGAAAGATCATCGCGGCGGTGATGGATGCGGCATGTTGCATCGCCGACGGTCTTTCCCGGACTGAGCTGCCGGCTGTCTCTCCTTCAAGGGAATTGGCAAGTGCGGATGGCGTCGCACCCCCACCCCTATCCCCTCCCCACAAGGGGGAGGGGGACCTTGCGGCAGCGCCACAATGTTGCGACGCCGACGGCTTTCGCGAGGACGCTATTGACCGCGCTCCCCTCCCCCCTGTGGGCGTCCGAAGGACGGGCGAGACCCGTGGCTCGCCCCGGCAAGGGCAGGGATGGGGGTGTGCAGCCGCAGGAACACCGGGCTCCGGCTTTCCCCCTTCCGGCAAGGCCGTCGGCGCGCGAGTCGCGCGGCTGGACGGCGTTCCAAAGGTGACGGGCGCAGAGAAATTCGGCGCGGATTCCTTTCCCGACGACGCGCTGGCGGTGCTCGTTATCCGCTCGCCGCACCATCATGCCCGCTTCCGCTTCGGCGATATCGCGGCATGGCAAAGGAACAACCCCCGCGTGGCCGGCGTCTTCACCGCCGCCGATATTCCCGGCACCAACTGCTTCGGCGTCATCGCGCCGTTCGCGGACCAGCCGGCGCTGGCTGACGGCGAGGCGCGGTTTCGCGGCGAGGCGGTGGCGCTGGTCGCCTGCGAGAGGGAAGCGGCGGCCGATCTCGACCTCTCCGGTTTCCCGGTCGAATGGACCGAGCTTGCCCATGTCCTTCAGCCCTGCGAGGCGAAGACCAGAGACGCCATGGCCATCCATTCCGGACGGCCCGACAATGTGCTCACGTCCGGGCTCGTCGAGCGCGGCGACCCGGACGCCGCCATCGCCGCCGCCGCTTATGTCGTGTCGGGCGCGATCGAGACGTCCTATGTCGAGCACGCCTATATCGAACCGGAAGCCGGCTATGCTTCCTGGGACGGCGACACGCTGACGGTCGTCGCCTGCACGCAGGCGCCCTACATGGACCGCGACGACACCGCCAAGGTGCTGGGGCTCGTGCCCGAAAAGGTGAGGATCGTGCCGACCGCCACCGGCGGCGGCTTCGGCTCCAAGCTCGACGTTTCGGTGCAGCCGCTGATCGGTCTGGTGGCGATGAAGACAAGGCGACCGGCGGCGCTCGCCTACACGCGCACCGAATCCATGATGTCCACCACCAAGCGCCACCCCGCGGCCATGCGGGCAAGCGTCGGCGCGGACGCCGACGGCAAGGTCGTCGGCATGATGTTCGAAGGCGAGTTCAACACCGGAGCCTATGCAAGCTGGGGGCCGACAGTGGCCAACCGCGTGCCGGTCCATGCGTCCGGTCCCTATCTGACGCCGACCTATCGCGCCGCCGGCCACGCCATCCATACCAACGGCCCGATCTCAGGCGCCTTCCGCGGCTTCGGCGTGCCGCAGGCGACGATCATGCAGGAAAGCCTGTATGACGAGCTGGCCGCGAAGCTCGGCATGGACAGGCTGGCGTTCCGGCTGAAGAACGCGCTTCGTAACGGCTCCGAAACGGTGACCGGCCAGCGGCTCGAAGGAGTCGGCATCGCGGACTGCCTGGAAGCACTGGCGCCGCATTGGGCGCGCGCGCTGGCGGAAGCCGAGGCCTTCAACGCCGCTCATCCCACGCGCAGGCGCGGCGTCGGCGTGGCGTCCTGCTGGTACGGCTGCGGCAATACGTCGTTGCCCAATCCATCGACGATCAAGATCGGGATTTCGGCGGAGGGCGAGGTCGTCCTGCATCAGGGCGCGGTGGATATAGGGCAAGGCTCGAACACGGTGATCGCCCAGATCGCCGCCGACGCGCTGGGCTTGCCGCTGGACAAGGTCCGGCTTCGGGGCGCCGACACGGCGATCACGCCGGACGCCGGCAAGACTTCCGCCTCGCGCCAGACCTTCGTTTCCGGCAAGGCGGCGGAGAAGGCGGGACGGGCGCTGCGCGAGGCGGTCCTGCGCTTCGCCAACGTTTCCGGCAAGGCCGATCTTGCGCTGGAAGCGGGTGCGCTGGTCATCCGCGAAGGCGAGGCCGCGCGGCGCATCGACCTGACGACGCTGCCCGTCGACGGCGACGGCTTCGTCTTCACGGCGCAGGAGACCTACGACCCGCCTACTTCGGCGCTCGACGAAAAGGGCCAGGGCAGCCCCTACGCCGTCTACGGCTACGGCGCGCAGATCGCCGAGTTGGAGGTCGATATGATGCTCGGCACGGTCCAACTCCTCAAGATCACGGCCGCACACGATGTCGGCCGGGCGATCAACCCGATCCTGGCAGAGGGCCAGATCGAGGGAGGCATCGCGCAAGGCATCGGCTTGGCGCTGATGGAGGAATATATCCCCGGCCGCACCGAGAACCTGCACGACTATCTCATTCCGACCATCGGCGACGTGCCGCCGATCGAGACGATCCTCGTCGAGGTGCCGGATCCGGAAGGTCCGTTCGGGGCAAAGGGATTGGGCGAGCATGTGCTGATCCCGACGGCGCCGGCGATCCTCAACGCCATCCGCCATGCCACCGGCGTGACGGTGCGGAAAGTGCCGGCGACACCGAGCCGGATCCTGGCGGCGATCAAGGCGCAGGCCTCATGAGCGAACTCTCCGAACGCTTCGAGACGCATGATCCGGGCGCCAAACAGGTGGCGGAGAAGATCCGCTGCGATGCCTGTCCGGTCATGTGCTACATCGCCGAAGGCCGCACCGGCGCCTGCGACCGCTACGGCAATGTCGGCGGGCGCGTCGTGCGTATGGATCCGCTCACCGTACTGGAGCATTCGGCCGAAGCCGGCGCGGAGGTGGTGGCTTTCGCGGACGCCGGGCCGTGGGACGGTGAACTGGTCAATACCGGCCGCCGCTTCGTCACGGCGATCGGCGCCGGCACCACCTATCCCGACTACAAGCCCGCCCCCTTCATCGTCAGCCAGGAGGTCGAAGGCGTCGATCTCGTCACCGTGGTAACCGAGGGCATCTTCTCCTATTGCGGCGTCAAGGTGAAGATCGACACGGACCGCTTCATCGGCCCGGAAGCCGCGACGGTGCGCGCCGCAGGCGAGGCGGTCGGTCATGTCACCACCGGCGAATACGGCTCGCAGATGCTGTCGCTCGGCGGCGTGCATCACCTGACCGGCGGTTCGAAGGCGGAAGGGCGCGCCACCTGCGACGCGCTGCTGGCGCTGTGTAACAAGCAGGCGGTGGAGCTTTCCATCGATGGCGGCGAGAGCGTGGTGGTGCAGGCCGGCAAGCCGCCGGTCATCGGCGGCAAGGTCGAGGAACGAATGCGCGTCGGCTGCGGATCGGCCACCATCGGCATGTTCGCGACGCAATGGCGCGGGCTGGTGGACGAGGTCGTGGTCGTCGACGACCACATCACCGGGGTGGTCTCCGAGCATCAGGCCGGCAAGGTCCTCGACTGGCCGGACACCGGCATCAAGATCCTCGGCCGCCGCTCGACGCCCGGCCGCTACTTCAAGGTTTCCGAACCCGGTCTCGGCTGGGGCGGCACGGCGATCTCCGATCCGCTGTCGATCCTCGGCGACTGGAACCCGAAGAAGGGCGCGCGGCCGGGGCTGTCCCTGCTGATGGTCTCCACCACCGGCGAGCAATTCGCCTATTACGAGCTGGACGACGAGCTGAAGCCGGTTCAAAAGCCGTTCCCCGAGCGGCTGCGCAAATCGGTCGACCTGATCGAGGACAATTGCGAGCCGGCGCTGTGCACTGTGCTGTTCGTCGGCGGTGCGGGCGGCTCGCTGCGCGCCGGCGTCACCGAAAACCCGGTCAATCTCACGCGCTCGGTACAGGGGCTGCAGACCTATGTCACGGTCGGCGGCGCGCCGGTTTATGTATGGCCGGGCGGCGGCATCACGCTCATGGTCGACGTCATGCGTGTGCCCGACAACGCCTTCGGTTCCGTGCCGACGCCGGCGCTGGTGGCGCCGATCGAATTCACGCTGCGGCGCGACGACTATGTGCGCCTCGGCGGTTACGAATCCGAGATCCGCAGCGTCGAGGACGTGCTGGCGCGCGGCGGCGAATACCTCAACCCGCGCCGCGGCGCGCATGCGCCGGCACACAATCCCTGGCCGCCGCTGACGCAATTGCGGCGCGACGCGCAAGACGGCGCGGCACGATGAACGGGCCGCAGGCGCACTGGCTGGAGGACGGACGGCGGCTCCACCTCAACCACGGCCCGATCGACCTGATCGTGGAAGCGTTCGGCGAAGAGGATGAAAGGCGGGCGGCCTATGCGCAGGCGGTGGCGCGCTTCGCCACGATCCTGACCGAACTGGTGGCGGAACTGCCGAGGCTGCGGATGCCGGTTGTGTTTCCTGTAGGCGGCGCGCAGCACCCCCACCCCCACCCCTGTCCCTGCCGGGGCGAGCCGCGGGTCTCGCCCGTCCTTCGGACCCCCGCAAGGGGGAGGGGGACGCCGGCACCAGCGTTTGGCCCAAGATCGCTAGTGGCCCACCGCGGCGTTGGCGCAGAGTCTCCCTACCCCCAGCGGGGAGGGGCGGGGAGTGAGGGTAGCTATCCCCCCGCATTCTCGAACTTCTTTGGTCCCACCGCGCGCCGCATGGAAGCGGCGGTCGCGCCGCTGGCGACAGACTTCATCACGCCGATGGCGGCCGTCGCCGGGGCGGTGGCGGACGAGGTGCTGGCCGCCATGATCGTCGGACGCAGGCTCGAACGCGCCTATGTCAACAATGGCGGCGACAGCGCGCTTCATCTGGAGGCCGGGCAATCGATGCGGCTGGCGATCGCGGGAACGGGACACGGTTTCGCCGACCGGATCACCATCCGCGCGCGGGACCGGGTGCACGGCATCGCCACCAGCGGATGGCGCGGCCGTTCCTTTTCGCTCGGCATCGCCGATGCGGTGACCGTACTGGCCCGCACGGGGGCGGAGGCCGACGCGGCCGCCACCATCATCGCCAACGCGGTCGACCTGCCCGGTCATTCGGCCGTGACGCGGCAGCCGGCGCGTGAGCTTGCGCCCGACAGCGACCTTGGCGGCAGGTTAGTAACGACCGGCGTCGGTGGTCTGTCGTCCGCAGAGATCGCCGAGGCACTGGAGCGCGGGTTCGGCGTCGCCGGGGATTTGCGCCGCTGCGGACTGATCGAAGCGGCCGCGCTGTTCCTCGCAGGGCAATCGCGTATCTGCGGGCACATGCCGGTTGACGAAGCCGCATTCGCCCCCCTCTACCCTGCCGAACATCCCACCAGGAAAATTCGAGAGAGACCACATGCCTGATTTCCCCATCCGCAAGATCGAAATCGTGACGGAAGAGATCTTCCACGACGGCGGGCCGGCCCCGGCAGAAACGCGCCGGC
The DNA here is from genome assembly GCF_040081975.1 of Mesorhizobium hunchu. NCBI lineage: Bacteria > Pseudomonadati > Pseudomonadota > Alphaproteobacteria > Hyphomicrobiales > Phyllobacteriaceae > Mesorhizobium > Mesorhizobium hunchu. Next base: position 51,989 of record NZ_JBEBMG010000008.1, on the reverse strand, counting down.
GCGCCGCCGCCTTCGCGCTGGTGAAGAATCCATTTGCCGGCAAATATGTCGAGGATCTGCAACCGGCGATGGACGATCTCAAACCGCTCGGACTGATATTGACGGATCGTCTGATCGCAGCACTCGGCGGCATCGAGGGGATCGACGGCTACGGCAAGGGCGCTGTCGTCGGCGCCGCCGGCGAGATCGAACACGGCGCGCTCTGGCATGTTCCCGGCGGCTACGCCATGCGCGATCGGCTCGGGCAGGCCAAGGCGATCGTACCGTCGGCGATGAAGGTCGGCGGCGTCGGCGCGACGCTCGACGTCCCGCTCGGCCACATCAACGCCGCCTATGTGCGCAGCCATTTCGACGCATTCGAGGTACGCGCGGCGGACGGCCCGCGGCCGGACGAAATCCTGTTCTGCCTCGCCATGGCGCGCGGCGGTCGGGTCCACAGCCGCATGGGCGGGCTGGAGGTCGCCGACATCAAGGTCTGGGACGGGCAGCGATGAGCGGCGAGGACAACCTGCTGCGGCTGGTCGAGGGCGATACCACGACGCCCGAGGATTACCATCTGCAGGAGCAGATCGGCTTCCTGCTGCGCAAGGCGCACCAGCGGCACGTGGCGATCTTCGCATCCCAGGTTGGCGACCTGACGCCGCCGCAATTCGCGGCACTTGCCCGACTTTTCGAGGACGGCGGCACGTCACAGAACCAGCTCGGCGCGATGATCGCGATGGACGCGGCGACCGTGAAAGGCGTCATCGACCGGCTGAAGGCGCGTGGCCTGGTCGAGCTTTCCAGGCACGAGGGCGACAAACGGCGGCTGATGGTCAACCTCACGGCAGAGGGTCGCCAGACCATCGAGCGCCTGATCCCGCTGGCACGAAAGGCGACAGAGGAAACGCTCAGTCCCTTCAGCGCGCGCGAGGCCACGACGCTGACAAAGCTGTTGGCGAAGATCGCGTAGATTCCCTTCCCGTCGCGTGAGGGTGCCGAGCGAAGGGAGATGGGTGGGATTGCCGGCTGTAGAGCGCGACTTTCCTTAAACGTCGGCGTGGTTGAGGTTACCCCTCCCGACCTCGCAGCCTTCGTTGTACTCAGGCTGTTCGGCCACCCTCCCCCCAAGGGGGAGGGAAATTGACCCCGAACATTTCCCGCGCCTGCTCTTCGGTATAGTAACCGAGTTCGACGTCGCTCCGCACCAAATCCGGGCCCCGCTCCGTCGGATCGCCGAAACCACCGCCGCCCGGCGTGCCGACGCGCACGCGGTCGCCGGCCTGAAGCGGAATATCCTGTTCCTTCGACAGATGCAGCGGCACATGCACCTCGCCGCCGCGGAACACCGTCACCTCGTTGACTGCGCCGTCCCTGCCGCCCAGCACGCCCTGCGGGCCGAAGCGGCCGTGATCCATGACGAAGGACGCGCGCGCCTCGCCGCGCAGAAGCTCCACCTCGTAGGCCAGGCCGAAGCCGCCGCGATGTTTTCCCGCACCGCCGGAGCCTTCGCGCAGCGCATAGTGGCGGTAGAGAACCGGAAATGCCTGCTCCATGATCTCGACCGGCGGCGATTTCGAAATGCCGATGGTCGAGCAGCCGTTGGTCAGGCCGTCATGGCCGGCATTGCCGCCGTAGCCGCCGCCGGAGATCTGATACATGACGTAGTCGCGCCCGCGCGCCGGATCGTGCCCGCCCAGCGCGAAATTGCCGCTGGAGCCGGCAGGCGCGGCCGTCACCTTGTCAGGCAGTGCCTGCACCAGCGCGGCAAAGACCGCTTCGGCGATGCGCTGTGACACTTCCGCCGCGCAGCCGGACACGGGACGCGGATAGCGCGCGTCGAGGAACGTGCCTTCCGGGCGCTGGACGATCAGCGGCTCGAACGCGCCAGCATTGATCGGCACATCCGGGAAGATATGGCGCATGGCCAGATAGACGGACGACAGCGTGGTCGCCAGCACGCTGTTCATCGGGCCGGCGCAGGGTTTCGAGGAGCCGGCAAAATCGAACGACAGCGTCCCGCTCTTCTTCTCGACGGTGAGCGCGATGGTGAGAGGCTCGTCCACCACCCCATCGGAATCGATGAAGGCTTTCGAGCGGTAGGTTCCGTCCGGTATGGCGGCGATCTCGGCGCGCATCTGTTCGGTGGCGCGGCGGCGGAGTTCGCCGATCGCTTCGCTCACCGTTTCGTCTCCGTAACGGTCCAGGATTTCCGTCAATCGCTCGCGCCCGACCAGCAGGGCGGCGGCTTGGGCCTTGACGTCGCCGATGCGCTGGTCGGCGACACGGATGTTGGACGAGATGATGGCGAAGATTTCCGCGTCGAGGACGCCCTTCTTGAACAGTTTTACCGGCGGCAGGCGCAGGCCTTCCTGCTCTACCGCCGTGGCCGAGGCGGAAAAGCCGCCCGGCACCGCGCCACCGATATCGGGCCAATGGCCGGTGTTGGAAAGCCAGCAGAAGATTTTTCCCTGCCGGTAGACCGGCATGAGGAAGCGCACGTCCATCAGGTGCGTGCCGCCGAGATAGGGATCGTTGACGATATAGATGTCGCCCTCCTGCGGCGGCAGGCAGCGTCCGTCGCTGATCATCTCGATGACGGTGCGGGTGGAATACTGCATGACGCCGACGAAGACCGGCAGGCCCTGGTTGCCCTGCGCGATCAGCGCGCCGTCTTCGGCCGAGTAGATGCCGTCGGAGCGGTCGTTCGCCTCGGCGATCACCGGCGAGAAGGCTGCACGGGAGAAAGCGAGATCCATCTCGTCGCAGGCCTGCTGCAAGGCGGCCTGGATGACGGAGAGGGTGAGGGTGTCGAGGAGGGATACGGGGACGGTCATGGCGCGGCCTGCCTCCCTCCCCCTTGTGGGGAGGGATTGAGGGTGGGGGTGGACTGCCAAAACGAAAGAATAGCAGCAATGGCAAGCGCCAGCGCACCCCCACCCCTAACCCCTCCCCACAAGGGGGAGGGGAACTTCGCGGCATAGCTACAGTCCACAAACATCGAGGATTTCGGGCGAAACGGCCGCGTCGGCGTCTCCTTCCCCCTTGTGGAGAGGGGACAGGGTTGGGGGTTTCGGGCCAAAGAAAAGTTCATATGCAATGGCCCTGCCGTAAACAAGGACAAGGAAGCTCCTAAATGTGTCGCCCTCATCGTCCCACCTCGATGACGATGTTCCCGTCGGCGTCGCTTCGCGCCCGGTCGCCGGGTTCAAGCACCGTGGTGCAATCCATCTGTTCGAGGATGGCCGGGCCTTCGAGGACGGCGTCCAGCGGCAGCTTTTCGCGCGCGTAGACCGGCGTATCGCGCCAGCCGCCATCGAACCAGACAGGCCGGGTCTCGTTCAGCGCCGCCCCCAGACTGTCGACTCGGCCGGCCGGGTCGATAAGCCGGCTAAGGTCTACTGCCGGCCGTACGCCGATGACCGACGTGTTGAGGTTGACCAGGTTGGCGCGGATTTCAGGCAGTTCCACCTTGAAGCGGGCGAAATAGGCTTTCTCGAACAGAGCCTGCAGGGTCGCGCGGTCCACGTTGGCGGACGGCAGCGGCACGTTGACGATATGGGTTTGGCCGATAAACTGCATGTCGGCCGAGTGGCGGACTCGGATTTCCTCCGGCTTGACCGCCTCCTGCGCGATCAGCGCCCTGCCCTCCTCGACATGGGCGGCGAAAATGGCACGCACCGCCGCCTCGTCCAGTCTCGACACCGGCTGGTTCAGCGTGTTGACGAAGTCGTGCCGCAAATCGGCGACCACGCAGCCCAGCGCGTTGGTGATGCCGGGCCGCGCCGGCACCAGCACGCGCGGCAGGCCGAGTTCGCGCGCCAGCGCCGAGGCGTGCAGCGGACCGGCGCCGCCGAAGGCGAACAGGGTGAAGTCGCGCGGATCGTGGCCGCGCGCGACCGAGACCATGCGGATCGCGCCTGCCATCTTCAGATTGCCCAACCTCAGCACGGCGCCCGCCGCCTCGACGCCGCTCATGCCGGTGGCGCGGCCGATCCTGTCGGCGAAGACGCGGGTCACGTCGGCGGCGGTCACCGGGTCGGCGACGGCGAGCAGTTTCCTCGGCGCCAGCCGGCCGAGCACGAGATTGGCGTCGGTGATGGTGGGTTCCGTGCCACCGCGGCCGTAGCAGATCGGACCAGGATTGGCGCCGGCGCTCTGCGGTCCGACCTGGATCAGGCCGGCGGCATCGACGCGCGCGATGGAGCCGCCGCCGGCGCCGACGGTGTGCACGGCCACCATCGGCACATGGATCGGCATGGCGTATTCCACCTCGATCTCGTTGGAGACCGCCGGCTCGGCGTTGCGGATCAGCGCCACGTCGGTCGAGGTGCCGCCCATGTCGTAGGTGACGAGGTTCCCGATGCCGGCGCGCCGGCCCGTATAGGCGGCGGCGATGACGCCCGAGGCCGGGCCCGACATGACGGTCTTGGCGGCCTCGCGGGTGACGAAGCGCGCGGAGATCATGCCGCCGTTTCCGTTCATGATAAGGAAGTCGCGCGCATAGCCCTGTGCCGAGAGTTCGCCGCGCAGACGGCCCACATAGCGCTCCAGGATGGGCTGGACGGAGGCGTTGACGGCTGCCGTCACGCCGCGTTCGAACTCGCGCGCCTCCGACAGCAGCGCATGGCCCATGGTCATGTGGTCGTTCGGCCAAAGCTCCGCCGCGATCTCGGCGGCACGGCGCTCATGCGCGGGATTGGCGTAGGAGTGCAGAAAATGGATGACGAGGGATTCGCAGCCCTCGTCCAGCAGGCGGCGCACCGCCCGGCGCACGCCCTCCTCATCCAGCGGCGTGCGGACGACGCCGCCGGCCTCGATGCGCTCGGCCACCTCCAGCCTGAGATTGCGGGGAATGACCGGCACGAAGGTTCCGGTCATGCCGTAGGCCTGCGGGCGGGTGCGCCGGCCGAGCTCGATGACGTCGCGAAAGCCGGCGGTTGTGATCATGCCGGTGCGGGCCAGCCGCCGTTCCAGCACGGCATTGGTCGTCGTGGTCGTGCCGTGGACGATCAGGTCGATGTCGCGCACCGGAAAACCGCTGTCGCCAAGGGCGGCGACCACGCCGAACGCCTGGTTGTCGAGCGTCGTCGGCGTCTTGGCGATGCGAACGCCACCGTCGCCGCGTGCGTCGATCAGGATGAGGTCGGTGAAAGTGCCGCCGACATCGATGCCGGCCACCACGTTGCCCCCGGTTCCATTCTCATCCATCGCCGAAAACCGAAATCGCTGGACTACGGATATGTCGCGGATTGGAAAGGCTTTTCCCTCCCCGACCTTGACATGAAAATCATTTGTATACTAATAATTCCGGCAGGCAAGGGGCCTGACGGCTTGAAGCTGAGGACAGGCTGCCTACTTGACCGGTTTGGGGCGGCGCGATACCGCCTCGCGACTTTGACGCAGGAAGCTGTCCCGCAATGCCCTCTGCCCTTGCAACAGATACGGCCGAACGCGCGCCGCGCTTTCCCATCCCCGCGAACGTCCATGCCGAGACCGTCGTCTCGGTCAGGCATTATACGGACCGGCTGTTTTCGTTCCGCATCACCCGGCCGCAGTCCCTGCGCTTCCGCTCCGGCGAGTTCGTGATGATCGGCCTGCCCAATGCCGAGAAGCCGGTGTACCGCGCCTATTCGGTGGCGAGTCCCGCCTGGGACGAGGAACTGGAGTTCTTCTCCATCAAGGTACCGGACGGCCCGCTGACCTCGGAACTGCAGAAGATCCAGGTCGGCGACACGGTCCTGGTGCGCCCGAAGGCCACCGGCACGCTGGTGCTCGACGCGCTGACGCCGGCGAAGCGCCTGTTCATGATCTCGACCGGCACCGGCATCGCGCCCTTCGCCTCGCTGCTGCGCGACCCCGACACTTACGAGAAGTTCGAGCAGGTGGTCCTGACCCATACCTGCCGCGACGTGGCCGAATTGGCTTACGGCCAGGAACTGGTGGCGGCGCTGGCGGACGATCCGCTGATCGGCGAATTCACCAGTGGCCGCGTCACGCTCTACAATTCGACGACGCGCGAGGAGAGCGAGCGCATGGGCCGCATCACCGCGCTGATCGGCTCCGGCAAGTTCCACGCCGACCTCGGCATCCACAGGCTCGATCCCGAGACCGACCGCATTATGATCTGCGGCTCGATGCACATGCTCAAGGACGTCAAGGAGCTGGCGGAGGGGCTCGGCTTCGTCGAGGGTTCGCTCAGCCATCCCGCCACCTTCGTCGTCGAGCGCGCCTTCGTCGGCTGACATCGTCGCGCGCCGTGACTGGCGGCGGGCCGACATCGCACTATCTCCCGACCGGCATTGGGTCGGGAAAAGATGACGTCCGAAGAAACGATCTGCGAGGCGATCCGCAACCGCCGGCGCCTGTCCTTCGACTATGACGGTAGCCGGCGCGTCGTCGATCCCTATGTCCTTGGCCATGACGCCGGCGGCAGGCTGCTGCTTTCCGCCGTCCAGATCAGCGGCGGCAGCGGCGCCGGCTTCCGCACCTTCGAACTCGCCGGCATCGATAGCTTGAGCATTATGCCGGAGACGTTCTTCGGCAACGATCCCCGCTACAATCCGCGCGACCGGCTGTTCGCCCGGATGCTGTGCCGCGTTTGAACGCGCCCGGCAGCGTCTTGACGGACCAGTTCCGGTTCTTTATCGAGAAAAAACATTTGGCCTCGGCAGGTGCAGCGGATGCGCCGAACTGGCACATTGCCTGAGGCTGTTCCCGGCAAGACCGTCTGGCCGCAATTCGAGGAAACCTCATGTCGCAGGATCTGACAGGCAAGAGCGTCGTCATCACCGCGGCGGCGCAGGGCATAGGGCGCGCCAGCGCGCTGGCTTTCGCGGCCGCCGGTGCCACAGTCCACGCCACCGACATCAACGACAAGGCGCTCGCCGAACTGGAAGGCACGAGAGGCGTCGTCACGCGCCGGCTCGACGTGCTCGACGCGGATGCGGTGAAGGCCGGCTTCGCCGAGATCGGTCCCGTCGATGTTCTGTTCAACTGCGCCGGCTTCGTCCATGGCGGAACGATCCTCGACATGAAGGACAGCGACCTCGACTTCGCGCTGGACCTGAACGTGCGCGCCATGGTGCGCACCATCCGCGCCGTGTTGCCGGGCATGCTGGAGCGAGGCAGCGGCGCCATCATCAACATGTCGTCGCTGGCGAGTTCGGTAAAAGGCGTGCCCAACCGCTTCGTCTACGGGCTTTCCAAGGCAGCGGTCATCGGCCTGACCAAGGCGGTCGCGGCTGACTACGTCGCCCAGGGCATCCGCTGCAACGCCATCTGCCCCGGCACGGTGGAAAGCCCTTCGCTGGAAGGCCGGATGCGCGCCGGCGGCGACTACGACGCGGCCCGCGCCGCCTTCATCGCCCGCCAGCCGATGGGCCGTCTCGGCACGCCGGAGGAAATCGCCGATCTCGCCGTCTATCTGGCCGGCGCCACCTATACGACCGGGCAGGCCTACAATATCGACGGCGGCTGGTCGATCTGATCGGGCGGTCTGAAATTCGCACGGGCCGGCACGGAGTCCCCGTATTCACGCTTCCGGCAGCGCGCTGGTTTGGGTAGTTTCCGCTCGCGCGATCGACGTTTTTCATTCTGGCGGAAAGAGCCCGCCGAACCGACAGGAGAGGACATTTCCATGAAACTGCTGCGTTATGGCGAAGCGGGCGCCGAGAAGCCCGGCCTTCTGGACGCCGACGGCGCCATTCGGGACCTTTCGGCGCATGTCGACGACATCGGCGGCGGTGCGCTCGACCCGTCTTCGCTGGCGCGATTGGCAAAACTCGATCCGAATTCGCTTCCGGCGGTCTCCGGCAAGCCGCGCCTCGGCGCCTGCGTGGCGGGCGTGGGCAAATTCATCTGCATCGGCCTCAACTACTCAGACCATGCCGCCGAGACGGGTGCTGCCGTGCCGCCTGAGCCGATCATCTTCATGAAGGCGACCTCGGCCATCGTCGGCCCCGACGACACGGTGCGCATTCCGCGCGGTTCCGAAAAGACCGATTGGGAGGTCGAGCTCGGCGTCGTTATCGGCAAAAAGGCGAAATACGTCTCCGAAGCCGAGGCGTTGGACTATGTCGCCGGCTATTGCGTCTCGCACGACGTGTCCGAGCGCGCCTTCCAGGCCGAGCGGCAGGGCCAGTGGACCAAGGGCAAGAGTTGCGACACGTTCGGCCCGATCGGACCGTGGCTGGTGACGAAGGACGAGGTGGCCGATCCGCAGAATCTCGGCATGTGGCTGAAGGTCAATGGCCAGACCATGCAGGACGGATCATCGAAGACGATGATCTACGGCGTCGCTTTCCTGGTGTCCTATCTCAGCCAGTTCATGAGCCTGATGCCCGGCGACGTCATCTCCACCGGCACGCCGCCCGGCGTCGGCATGGGCATGAAGCCGCCGCGCTATCTCAAGGCCGGCGACGTGGTGGAACTCGGCATCGAAGGCCTCGGTACGCAGAAGCAGACGGTAGAAGCGGACGCCTGATCCGGGCTCCTTGAGGCATATGACGGCGCACCCCCACCCCTGTCCCCTCCCCACAAGGGGGAGGGAGACGCCGACACCGTCGCTTCGACCGAATGATCAACGTTGCGACATTGCAGAACCGCCGCAAGATCCCCTCCCCCCTGTGGGGAGGGCAAGGGGTGGGGTGCTGGACCGTCGCATTTAACGAAAGCCATATGCGATAGCCCCCGTCCGTTTGCAGGGTATAGAATACCCTACCGCACCGTCCTGCCGTCGGCGTCGAAGCGGTAGGTCTTGCCGGGTTGCGGCGTCGCGTAGAGCGTCGCGCCCGGTTCTGCCGCGTAGGTGCCGAACAGGCGCACGGTGATCAGCCCGGCCTTTTCGCAGTCGAGATAGAGGTTGGTGTCGGCGCCGAGATGCTCGGCATGGACGACGGTGCCCTTCCAGTCGCCTTTGGCGGGATCGAGGCTGATGTGCTCGGGCCGCACGCCGATCGTCTTGACCGTCTCGCCAAGCCGCGCGCCGTCGATGAAGTTCATCTTCGGCGATCCGATGAAGCCCGCGACGAATTCATTAGCCGGCGTATCGTAAAGCTCCATCGGCCGCCCGACCTGCTCGATGCGGCCGGCGTTGAGCACCACGATCTTGTCCGCCAGCGTCATCGCCTCGACCTGGTCGTGGGTGACGTAGATCATCGTCGCCGTCAGCCGCCGGTGGAGTTGGGCGATTTCCAGCCGCGTGTTGACGCGAAGCGCGGCGTCGAGGTTCGACAGCGGCTCGTCGAACAGAAAGAGCTTGGGCTCGCGCACAACGGCGCGGCCGATGGCGACGCGCTGGCGCTGGCCGCCGGAGAGCTCCGCCGGCCGGCGCTTGAGATACGGCTCGAGGCCCAGCATGGCCGAGGCAGCGGCGATGCGCTTGTCGATTTCGGCGGCCTCCTCGCCCGCCTGCTTGAGGCCCAGCGCCATGTTGTCGCGCACGGTGAGGTGCGGATAGAGCGCGTAGGTCTGGAACACCATGGCAATGCCGCGCCTGGCCGGCGGGACGGCCGACACGTCGTCGCCGTCGATCAGCACGCGCCCGGAGGTCGAATCCTCGAGCCCGGCGATGACGCGCAGCAGCGTCGACTTCCCGCAGCCGGACGGACCGACGAAGACGACGAATTCGCCGTCCTTCACGTCGAGGTCGATGCCCTTCAGCACCTCAACGGGGCCGAAGGCCTTCTTGACGTTTTCGATTTTCAGTGAGCCCACGGCATTTTCCTCAGAGTTTGACGGCCATGCCCGTGCGCACGCTCTCGTCCGCCGCCAGGCAGACGGCGAGCGAGCGGACCGCGTCTTCCATATGGCGGGTCAGGTCGATGTCCTCGCGGATGGCCTTGAGCAGGAAGGCCTGCTCGCGGTCGCACAGTTCCTGGTGCCCCGGTTCTCCCTGCATGGAGAGGACCCGGTCCGGCGTGGTGAAGGCGCCGTTCGGCCCGGTCTCGGCCGAATGGACCTTGATGGTCGAGGTTTTGGTGTGCGTGTCGATGTCGTCCGACTTCACGCCTTCGGCCATCACGATGGACACGCAGCCTTTCGGAGACATCACGTCTTTCACGAAGAACGCCGTCTCCGAGATCATCGGCCCCCAGCCGGCCTCGTACCAGCCGACCGAACCGTCGTCGAACAGCACCTGCAGATGGCCGTAATTGTACATGTCGGGCCTGATCTCGTCGGAGAGCCGCACCCCCATGCCGCGCACCTCGACCGGCCGCGCGTCGGTGATCTGGAGCATGACGTCGAGATAGTGCACGCCGCAGTCGACGATCGGCGAGGTGGTCTGCATTAACTGCCTGTGCGTCTGCCAGGTCTTTCCCGACGATTGTTGATTCAAGTTCATGCGGAAGACATAAGGGCCGCCCAGTTCGCGCGCCTCGGCGATCAACCGCATCCAGGAAGGATGATGGCGCAGGATATAGCCGACGACGAGCTTTTTGCCGTTGGCCCTGGCGGCATCGACCACGCGCCGTGCATCTGCGACGGTGGTGGCCAGCGGCTTTTCCACGAAGACGTGGCAGCCGGCTTCCAGCGCCGCCACCGCATAGTCGGCGTGGCTGTCGGAATAGGTGGCGACGCAGGCGACATCCGGCCTCTCGTCGCGCAATGCCTCCTCGAAGGAGCGGCGGATTTCGTGGCCGGCCAGCCCGCCGGGCAACGGCACGTCCGAACGGTTGACGAGCGCCGCGATCTCGAAGCCCGGATTCTCGTGATAGGCCAGCGCGTGGCTGCGACCCATATTGCCGAGCCCGGCGACGACGACGCGCAGGGGTTTTGTCAATGCATCGATCATGGGACTGCCTTTGCCGAACAAGCGTCATCCCGGAAGCGGACTGGAGCGAAGCGGAAGGACGCTATCCGGGATCCACTCCCTGACTTTTCTATGTTCCGGAATGGATCCCGGATACGAAGTCTCGCCTTGCTCGACGTCGTTCCGGGATGACGCCGGTGGGAGTGCTTCCCGCCAATCTGCTGTGAACGGCGCATCACTTCACCGCTCCCGAGGTGATGCCGCGGATCAGTTGCCGCGAGAAGACGACGTAGAGAACCAGAACCGGCAGGATGGCCAGCGACAGAGCGGCCAGTACCGCGTTCCAGTTGGTGACGAACTGGCCGAGGAAGAGCTGGGCGCCGAGCGTCACGGTCTTGGTGGCCTCCGAGGGCGCCAGGATCAGCGGGAACCAGAGGTCGTTCCAGATCGGGATCATAGTGAAGACCGCGACCGTCGCCATGGCCGGCCTGACCAGCGGCAGCACCAGCCGGAAGAAGATGGTGTATTCGGAAAGCCCGTCGATGCGCCCGGCGTTCTTCAGATCGTCGGACACGCTCTTCATGAACTCCGACAGGATGAAGATGGCGAGCGGCAGGCCCTGGGCGGTATAGACCAGGATGAGCGCCGTGAGCGTGTTGACCAAGCCGGTCTTGACCATGAGTTGCAGGATCGCGACCGTGGCCAGGCGGATCGGGATCATGATGCCGAGCGCCAGATAGAGACCCATCAGCGCGTTGCCGCGAAAGCGGTATTCCGACAGCGCGAAAGCCGCCATCGCGCCGAACAGGAGCACGAAGAACAGCGACGCGACGGTGACGACCAGGCTGTTCTGGAAATAGAGCACGAAATTGCCCTGGTGCAGCACGGTCGCATAGCCGACCGGGTCGAACGTGCTCGATGTCGGCGGCATCAGCGGCGTGCGGAAGATTGCGTTGCGCGCCTTGAACGAGTTGACGACGATGATGAAGACAGGAAACAGCGCGATAAGCGTGTAGAGGATCAGCACGCCGTGGGCCGCGATGCTGCGCGCCGGTGATGCGGTGGCCTTGCTCATGTCACGCGCCTCAGAACTGGTAGCGACGCAGGCGCGTCTGCACGAGGAAGAGATAGATGCACACGCCGACCAAGATGATTAGGAACATCATGGTGGCGATCGCGGCTCCCATGTTCGGATCCCCCACCTGCAACTGGAAACCGAAGAAGGCGCGGTAGAGGAAGGTGCCGAGGATGTCGGTGGAATAGTTTGGGCCGGCCAGCGCGCCCTGGGCCGTGTAGATCAGGTCGAAGGCGTTGAAATTGCCGACGAAGGTGAGGATCGAGATGATGCCGATCGCCGGCAGGATGAGCGGCAGCTTGATCTTCCAGAATTGCGCCATGCCGGTGACGCCGTCGCATTCGGCGGCCTCGATCACCTCGTCGGGGATCGACAGCAGCGCGGCGTAGATCAACATCATCGGGATGCCGACGAACTGCCACACCGAAACAAGGCTGAGCGCGATGAGCGCGCTGCTTTCCTTGCCGAGCCAGGGGCTGAACAGGCTCTTCAGGCCGACCAGGTCGAGCAGGCTCGGCGCGACGCCCCAGATGGGCGACAGGATGAGCTTCCAGGCGAAGCCGACGACGACGAAGGACAGCACCGTCGGCACGAAGATCGCCGTGCGGTAGAAAGCGGAGAAGCGCAGCCGCGGCGAGGACAGGAGCGCCGCCAGCACGACGCCGATCGGGTTCTGCACCAGCATGTGGATGACGAAGAAGACGAGATTGTTTCTCAATGCGTTCCAGAAGCCCGCCGACCAGTTCGGATCGCCGAACAGGGTGCGGAAATTGCCCAGTCCGACGAAGGTCTGCACCTGCGCGACGCTGCGGAACAGGGCAAGCTGCAGCGTGCCGAACAGCGGCAGGATCATGATCGCCGTATAGACCAGCACCGCCGGCGCCAGAAACACGGCGATATGCCAGCGGATCGCTTTCTTCGGTGCTGCTTCTGCGGCCATGAACGCGGTCCCCGTCCGGTCAGGTCTTCATTTTGTGCAAGGCAGGGCATCCATGCCGGGCGCGCTGATCCCGCGATCATGACGGGCGGCGGTTATGGACGCAATGCTGCCCGCGCTTGCGGAACAGGATGAAGGTCGGCGCCGAACGCGGCGCCGCCTTCACCTCGTCTCCGTAACCCGGGCCTCCGTTCAGGAGAGCCCGAGTATCGGCGTGGTTACTTCGCCGGCTTGTACCAGCTATCGAGGCCGTCCTGCAGCTTCTTGGCGGCCTGCTCAGGCGTCTCGGTGCCGTTGATGACATTGGCCGTCTCGACCCAGGTCTCGTTCTCGAGGTTCGGCGTGCCGCGCGACAGGATCTGGTAGGTCGAGCGGATGGTCGACTTGCACTTGCCGCGCCAGGAGACGAACTCCTGCGCCAGCGGATCCTGCATCTTCACCGGCGTCGAATTCAGGCTGAAGAAGCCCGGCAGCGAATTGGCGTAGATGTCGGCGAATTCCGGCGAGGCGACCCAGGACAGGAACTTCTTCGCCGCATCGGCATTCTTGGACGCCGCGTTCAGGCCGATGCCGATGTCGTTGTGGTCGGAGATGTAGCAGGTGTCGCCCTTCTTCTCGACCGGCGGCGGGAAGGCGCCCATCTTGAACTGAGCCTGGGTGTTGAACAGGCCGATCTCCCACGAGCCGGCCGGATAGATGGCGGCGCGGCCGAGCGTGAACAGGTTCTGGCTGTCGGGATAGGTCTGCGCCTCGAAGCCGTCGCCGAGATAGGGCTTCCACTTGGCCAGTTCTTCGAGCGGCGCGACCCAATCGGGATCGGTCAGCTTCTGCTCGCCCTTGATGAGCGCCAGACGGCCTTCCTCGCCCTTCCAGTAGTTGGGCCCGATGTTCTGGTAGCCCATGGTGGCGGCTTCCCACAGATCCTTGGTGCCCATCGCCATCGGGATGTAGGTGCCATCGGCCTTGATCTTGTCGAGCGCGGCGAAAAATTCGTCGCGGGTCTCGGGCACCTTGATGCCGAGCTGGTCGAAAGCGTCCTTGTTGTAGATGAAGCCGTGCAGGACCGAGGCCATCGGCACGCAGAAGGTCGCCTTGCCGTCGTCGGTCGTCCAGGCAGACTTGGCCACGTCGGAGAAATTCTCCATGCCGGGCAGCGTCGTCAGGTCGGCGAGGTTGCCCTTGTTGTAGAGTTCCAGCGACTTGTCGAAGGGGCGGCAGGTGATCAGGTCGCCGGCGGAGCCGGCCTGCAGCTTGGCGCCGAGGGCGGCGTCGTATTCGGTCGGCGCGGACGGCGCGAAGGTCACCTTGATGCCCGGGTTCTTCGCCTCGAAGGCCGGGATCAGCTTGTCCTGCCAGATCGACAGGTCGTCGTTGCGCCAGCTCTCGATGGTCAAGGTCGCGTCCTGCGCCGAGGCGACCCCGGCATAGCCAAGAATGCTGGAGCCCAGAAGGATTGCGGTCAGTAGTCTCGTTTTCATGCTCAGTCTCCCTGTAGACCTTTTTCAGGTTCGGTTTTGACGAGATCGGAGGGTTGCGCCCTCCGCTTCCCCTCGGATCGCGGACAAAGCGGGCCGCAATTTCTGGCCCGCGCCGTCCAGGAGCTTTTTGGCGACCTCGGCATCGGCGGCGCCTGCCGCCAGCAGGATCGCGGTCTTGACCGCGCCGCCGCTCGCCTCCAGAAGCGCGGCCGCCTCCTGCGGATCGCGGCCGGCGACAGCCGCAACGATGCGCGCGGCGCGGTCGCGCAGCTTGGAATTGTCGGCAATGAGATTGACCATGTAGCCGTCATGGACATGGCCGAGATGGATTGCGGCCAGCGTCGACAACATGTTGAGCGCGATCTTCTGCGCGGTCCCGGCGCCCATGCGGGTCGAACCCGCGATCACTTCTGGCGGCGTTTCCAGAAGGATGCCGACATCGGCCTTTTCGAGCAGCGGCGCCGCCCGGTTGTTGGCGATCGCGATCGTCGCCGCGCCGCGACGGCCGGCCTCCTGCAAAGCCGCGACGGCATAAGGAGTGGAACCGCTGGCCGACAGCGCGATGAGGCAATCGCCCGCGCCGACGCCGGCCTGAGCTACGGCGGCCTTCGCCCCGTCGACGTCGTCTTCCGGCGCGCCGGCAAGATCTTTCAGCGCCGCGTCACCGCCTGCCAGCAGAACCAGGATGCGGTCGCGCGCGATGCCGAACGTGCCGGGCAGTTCAAGCGCGTCTGCCAGCGCCATCAATCCGGAGCTGCCGGCGGCGGCGTAGACCAGACGCCCGCCGGCCTTCAATCGCCCGGCGATGAGGCTTGCGGCAGCTGCGATCTGCGGAATGGCTGCGTGGACAGCGCCGGCGGCCTCGACCTGGCCCGCCGCAAGCGAAGACAGGATGGCCTCCGGGGCCTGCATATCCAGGCCCTCGGCATTGCGATGGTGCGCTTCGGTGCGCCGCTCGGCCATTCGGTGTCCTCCAACCCGGCAACCATACCAAAAAAATACCACTTGTCCATACGGGATTAACGATTTCAAATAGACGATCATTGGGCGGTCTATAAAATTGCAAATAAAACAATAGATTGGACGTTAGGAAATTCGAAATCCAAATTAATCCTTGGCGAATGGTATTTTATTGGTATTATCCTCCTTGAGGAGAAATCACGTGATCTTCGTGCTTGGCATCGACGGCGGCGGCACAAGCTGCAGGGCGGCCCTTGCGACCGCCGACGGAACAGTTCTGACCCGCGCCAAAAGCGGCGCGGCCAACATCCGCACCGACCTCACCGGCGCCCGCACGCATATCGTGGAGGCGGCGCGACAGGCTTTGCTGGCGGCCGGCGAAGACCCCGAACGGATTGCGCAGACGCCCGCCGTGCTCGGGCTGGCGGGCGCCAATGTCGGCACCTACCGGCAGCAGCTCGAAGCCATCCTGCCCTTCTCGACAAGCCGCGTCGAGACCGACGCCGAGATCGCGCTGGAAGGCGCGGTCGGCTCCGGCGACGGCGCGATGGCGATCCTCGGCACCGGCTCCGCCTATATGGTGCGCCACGACGGCCGCTCGCGCGCCATCGGCGGCTGGGGCTTCCAGGTCGGCGACCAGGGCAGCGGCGCGCGCATCGGCCGCGACCTTCTGGAGCAAACGCTGCTCGCCCATGACGGCATCCGCCCCGGCTCGCCGCTGACGGAGGAGATGATGGCGGTGTTCCGCGACAATCCGGAAGATCTGGTCGAGTTCACCACCAACGCCAAGCCGGGCGACTTCGGCGGCTTCGCGCCGAAGGTGTTCGAGAACGCCGACAAGGGCGATGCGGTCGCCACATGGATCATCGACAGGGCGGTCGGCGATGTCGAGGCGGCGCTCGCCGTGCTCGATCTGCGATCCACTGACCCTCTCTGCCTTCTCGGCGGGCTCGGCCCGCTCTACGCGCCGCGCCTTTCGCCGCGCTATCGCGACCATCTGCGGGCACCTCTCGACGATGCCCTCGGCGGCGCGGTCCGGATGGCGGCGCGGCTGTTCGGACAGGGTGCGGGAGCAGGCCGGTGAGCGAGGCGGCCGACCATATCCTCGCCGCGCTCAGGCAATCGGGCCAGAGCGGCGCGCCGCTCTATCTGCAATTGCGCAAGAGCATCGAGGACGCCGTCAACCGCGGCGTGATCGGTCCCGGCGACGCCCTGCCCTCCGAACGCGACATCGCCGTCAAGGCCGACATGTCGCGCGTGACGGTGCGCAAGGCGGTCCAGGATCTGGTCAAGGGTGGCATCCTGGTGCAGCGGCACGGATCCGGCACCTTCGTCGCCCCGCGCATGGAGCGCGTGGAGCAGTCTCTTTCCCGACTGACCTCCTTTACCGAGGACATGGCGCGGCGCGGCATGAGCGTGCGTTCCGAATGGCTCGACCGTGGCCTTTACGCCCCGTCGCCCGAGGAAATGATGGTGCTCGGGCTGTCCGCCGACGACATGGTGGCGCGGGTGGCGCGCCTGCGCGTCGCCAACGACACGCCACTGGCCATCGAGCGCGCCTCGCTGTCGGCCGGCATCCTGCCCGATCCTTCCGCAATCGGCTCGTCGCTCTATGCCGCGCTGGAGGCAAGCGGCAACCGCCCGGTGCGGGCCGTGCAGCGCATCTCGGCCGCCAATCTCGGCACGGCCGACGCCGGGGTGCTGCAGGTGGCGCCGGGATCGGCCGGCCTGCGCATCGAACGCATTTCCTACCTTGCCAGCGGCAAGGTGATCGAATTCACCCGATCGATCTACAGGGGCGACGCCTATGATTTCGTCGCCGAACTGCGCCTGGCCTTGCCGGGCGACGACAATGGAGCCAGACCATGACCACCCACATGCGGCGCGAGATCGAGGAGATACCGGAAGCGGCGGCGCGGCTGCTCGACCGGTCGGGCGCGGTGCTTGCCGAGGCCGGCCGGGCGATCGGTGCGCGTGACCCGCATTTCCTGGTGACGGTGGCGCGCGGCTCCTCGGACCATGCCGCCACCTTCATGAAATACGCCGTCGAATTGACCGCCGGTCTCGCCGTCGCCTCGGTCGGCCCATCCGTCGCCTCCGTCTACGGACGCCAACTCAGGCTTGCCGGAGCAGCCTGCCTGGCGATCTCGCAATCCGGCAAGAGCCCGGACATCGTGGCGATGGCCGAAAGCGCGCGCCGAGGTGGTGCGCTGACGATCGCGCTGACCAATACCGCCGATTCGCCGCTGGCGGCGGCCAGCGACCACGCGATCGATATCATGGCCGGCCTCGAGCGCAGCGTCGCGGCGACCAAGACCTTCGTCAACTCCACCGTCGCCGGCCTTGCGCTGATGGCGCACGCGACAGGCGACGAGAAGCTGCTGGCAGCACTCGCCAAACTGCCGGAGCAGTTCCGCCGCGCCGTCGCCTGCGACTGGAGCCCGCTGACAGGAGCGCTCGACGGCCACAATTCGCTGTTCATCCTCGGCCGCGGTCCGTCCTTCGCGATGGCGAACGAAGCGGCGCTGAAATTCAAGGAGACCTCCTCCGTTCACGCCGAGGCCTACAGCGCCGCCGAGGTGATGCACGGTCCGCTGGCGCTGGTCGGCCCGGGCTTCCCCGTGCTGGCGCTGGCCGCGCGCGACGCCTCCGAGCCGTCGCTGGTCGAAGGGGCAGACGGCATGACGAGCAAGGGCGCGGCGGTGTTCATCACCTCCGACAAGGCGCAAAGAGCGATGCACCTGCCGCATGTGGCGACCGGCCATCCGCTCACCGATCCGCTGACGCTGATCGTTTCCTTCTACGGCTTCATCGAGGGCTTCGCCCGTCATCGCGGCCTCGACCCGGACCAGCCGCCCAACCTGCGCAAGGTGACGGAGACGCGGTGATGGCTACGATGCCCTCCTTCGCTCTTGCAGGCGCGCGCCTTTTCGACGGCGACGCCTGGCATGACGACGCGGCGCTGTTGATCGAAGGGGGAACCGTCGCCGGGATCGTGGCCAAAGCAGATGTTCCCGACGATATGGAGGTTCGCGACCTGGACGGCGGCATCCTCGCCCCCGGCTTCATCGACCTGCAGGTCAATGGAGGCGGCGGCGTCATGCTGAACGACCGGCCCGACGTCGAGACGATCCGCACCATCTGCTCTGCGCATGCGCCCTTCGGCACCACGGCGCTGCTGCCGACGCTGATCACCGATACGCCGCAGATCACGGCGGCGGCAATCCAGGCGGGTCAAGAGGCGGCGGAACAGGGCGTTCCGGGCTTCCTCGGGCTGCATCTGGAAGGGCCGCATCTGTCGATTGCGCGCAAGGGCGCGCATGATCCGAAGCTGATCCGGCCGATGACTGACGCGGATCAGGCGGCGCTGATCGCCGCGCGTGGCACCATGTCGGTATTGCTCACCACCGTCGCGCCGGAATCGGTCGATCCGCAGCAAGTCGCCGCCCTGGCGGACGCAGGCGTCGTCGTCAGCCTCGGCCATTCCGACGCCGGCTACGCGACCGCCGGCGCCTATGCCGACGCCGGCGCCGGCGTGGTGACGCATCTCTTCAACGCCATGAGCCAGATCGGCAATCGCGAGCCAGGACTGGCGGGCGCGGCGATCGACGACAGCAGGCTGTTTGCCGGGCTGATCGCGGACGGCATCCACGTGCATCCCTCGACCATGGAAATCGCGCTGGGCGCCAAGGCCGGACCGGGCCACATCTTCCTGGTCACCGACGCGATGGCGACCATCGGCACCGACATGACCAGCTTCACGCTGAACGGGCGCACCATCCACCGCAAGGACGGATCGCTGAGGCTGGAAGACGGGACGCTGGCCGGCGCCGACCTCGACATGATCTCGGCGGTGAAATTCGTCTCCCGGCTGCGCGGCTGCGACCTGGCGGAAGCGCTGCGCATGGCCTCGCTCTATCCGGCCGAGGCTGTGGGGCAGGCCGGCAGGCTGGGACGGCTGAAAGAAGGTTACGTCGCCAACATCGTCGCGCTGTCGGATGCGCTGGACGTGAAGGGCGTGTGGATCGACGGCCGGCGGGTATTCGGCGGCTAATTCCGACAGATCGCAGAGGTCGCGCACCCCCACCCCTAACCCCTCCCCACAAGGGGGAGGGGGATTTTGCGGCGACGCCACGATGCGCCAACGTTTGTGATTTCGGGAAACAATGGTGCCGGCGTCCCCTCCCCCTTGTGGGGAGGGGTTAGGGGTGGGGGTGAAGGCCATATGCAGATTAGCGCGCCTGAGCCGCCCTCACCCGACGCCCACATAGCGGCGGATGGCGGCGGGGTCGGCGCGCAGGGCCTCGACATCGACCGTCTCGCGGTTGCGGCCGTTCTCGATGAAGGCGATGCGGTCGGCCACCGGCAGCACGGCATCGACGCGCTGCTCGACAAGGATGGTCGAGACGCCGCGCGCCCGCAGACCGGAGACGGTCTCGCGGATCCTCTGGATCATCGACGGCATCAGCCCCTCGGTCGGCTCATCGAGCAGGAGCACCTTCGGCTCCAGGCAGAGCGCCCGCGCCATGGCCAGCATCTGCTGCTCGCCGCCCGACAGCGTGCCCGAACGCTGCGACAGGCGCTGCCTGAGCAACGGGAAAAGCTCCAGCACGGACTCGCGGGTCGTCCGCCCCTTGCGGCGCGCCATCAGCCCGATCTC
This sequence comes from Mesorhizobium hunchu, assembly GCF_040081975.1. Taxonomy (NCBI): domain Bacteria; kingdom Pseudomonadati; phylum Pseudomonadota; class Alphaproteobacteria; order Hyphomicrobiales; family Phyllobacteriaceae; genus Mesorhizobium; species Mesorhizobium hunchu. Next base: position 32,147 of record NZ_JBEBMG010000008.1, on the reverse strand, counting down.
GATGTTTTCCGCCACCGTCATCTCGGCGAACAGGCGGCGCCCCTGCGGCACATAGGCGATGCCGGCCCTGGGTACCTCATGCGCGGGCAGGCCGACCAGTTCACGCCCCTCCAGCCGGATCGATCCGCCCGCCGTCGTAACAAGGCCCATGATCGCCTTGAGCGTCGTGGTCTTGCCGGCGCCGTTGCGGCCGAGCAGGCAAAGCACCTCGCCGCGCCTGAGGTCGAGGTCCAGGCCGTGCAGCACCTGCACCGCCCCATAAAAGCAGTCGAGGCCGGCGATGGTCAGGATCGGCTCCTCGTTCATGCCGCCGGTTCCTCCACCCCGCCGAGATAGGCTTCCTGCACGGCGGCGTTCGCACGGATTTCTTCGGGCGTTCCTTCGGCCAGCATGCGCCCGGCATTCAGCACGGTGATGCGATGGGCAAGCTGCATGACCAGCGGCATGTTGTGCTCGATCAGCATGACCGTGGCGCTCTGCGCGATCTCGCGCACGAGCGCGGCGAAACCTTCGATCTCGCCATCGGACAGGCCCTGCGTCGGTTCGTCGAGGATAAGCAGACGCGGCTCCAGCGCCAGGCCCATCGCCACTTCCAGAAGACGCTGGTGACCGTAGGCTAGCTGGCCGGCAAGCGCATAGGCGCGGTCGGCCAGTCCGGTGCGCTCCAGCGCCTCCATCACGCCGGCTCGCAGCGTACCGCCTCCCTTGGCTTCCAGCCGGCGCTGCACCGGCAGGGCGACATTGTCGTAGACGGTAAGGTCGGGGAAGATCGAGGTGATCTGGAATGTGTAGGCGATGCCGAGCCGCACCCGGCGATGCGCGGGCAGATTGGTGATGTCGGCGCCGTCGAAGACGATGGACCCTGCCGTCGGGCGGATGCGGCCGCAGATCAGGCTGACGAAGGTTGTCTTGCCGGCGCCGTTCGGGCCGATCACGGCGCGGATTTCGCCGGGCATCAGCGAAAAATCGACGCCGTCGACCGCCTTCAGGCCGCCGAAGTGACGCGCCAGCCCTTTCGTCACGAGCAACGGTTTCACGGGAGGCGGTTTCGGGGGAGGCGGCGTCATGGCAGCCACCCCAGCCATTTCTTGCGCAGCGTGCCCATGATCCCCTTCGGGAAGAACAGCACCAGCACGATCAGCGCGATGCCGACGATGAGCAGCCAGGCGGAGGTGTAGCTGCTGGCGGTATCGGTGATGTAATACATGACCACTGTGCCGATGAGCGGCCCGAGCGTCGTGGCCGCGCCGCCGAGCAGCACCCAGAGCAGCGGCAGGATCGAATATTGCACGGTGGCGAAATTCGCGCCGACATAGCCGAACAGCAGCGCGAAGGCAGCGCCCGCGGCTGCCGCGATGGTGCCCGACAGCACGGTCGCCGCCAGCTTGTTGGCGAAGGTGTCATAGCCCAGCATCCGCGTGCGCTCCTCGTTCCCGCGGATGGCGATTAGGACGCGGCCCCAGCGCGAGCGCACGACGACGAGGGTGACGAAGAGCGCGACAGCCAGCAGCGCCAGCGCCGTCATGTAGCGGACGGTCGGATCCGTCAGGTCGAGCGAAAGGGAACCGAGCGTGGCGATGCGCGCACCGTGCTGCAGCACCAGTCCCTGGTCGCCGCCGGTCCACGCCGCGAAATAGAGGATCAACAGATAGAAGACCTGGGCGAACATCATGGTGACGATCATGAAGGCGACGCCCGAGGTGCGCAGCGCCAACAGCCCCACCGCCAGCGACAGCACAGCTCCGGCCGTGATGCCCGCCACGAAGGAAAGCGCCACACCGGCGCCGGCGTGGGTCATGGCGAGGCCCGCGCCATACATGCCGGCGGAAAAGAACATGGCATGGCCGAGGCTGAGCAGGCCGGCATAGCCGAACAGCATGTTGTAACCCATGGCGAAGATGGCCAGCACCATGATGCGGGCGACCAGCCCGTGATGATAGGCAGGCAGCACGAAGTTCATGGCGAACAGGGCGAGCACCACGGCAAGATGCAGGCCGTAGACCTTGGCGGGCGACGCGTCCTCCCTCATCGCGGCGCCGCCCCGAACAGGCCCTGCGGGCGAAACACCAGCACCAGCGCGACGGCGAGGGTTGCGACGATCTTGGCGAGCGTCGGCGAGAAGAACATCGAGATCACCCCGTCCGACAGGCCGATCAGGATGGCGGCGACGACCGTACCGCGCAGCGACCCCAGCCCGCCGATGATGACGACGATGAAGGAGAGAAGCAGCGGGTCCTGTCCCATCAGGTAATGCGCCTGGCTGATCGGCACGATCAGCACGCCTGCGACCGCCGCCAGCATGGCGCCGAGCGCGAAGACGCCGGCATAGACGCGGTCGACCGGAATGGCGAAGGCCTGGGCGGTTTCGCTGTCATATTGGGTGGCGCGCATCAGAAGGCCGATCTTCGTGCGCGTCAGAACCAGCCAGGTGGCGACCAGCAGCAGCGCCGCGATGGCGACGATGGAAAGCTTGTAGCCGGAATAGCCAAACCACGGCAGGAGCACGCGGTAGCTGAAAGGCGGCGAGACCGGCCGCGCCTCCGGGCCGTAGAAGGTCAGCGCCAATTGCTGGATGATATAGAGCAGGCCGATGGTGGCGACGATGGTGGATTCGGGATTGTAGTTCAGCCGCCCGAGCACAAGGCGTTCGGCCAGCAGCGCGATGGCGCCGACGACGAGCGGCGCCACCACCAGCGCCGCGACGAAGCCCACGGCGGGATGTGCGCCAAGCATGTTGGAGACCACCCAGGCAAGCACAGCGCCGAGCATGAAGAACTCGCCGTGCGCGACATTGACGATGCGCATGACGCCGAACACCAGCGACAGGCCAAGCGCCGTCAGCGACAGCACCGCGGCGCTGACAAGGCCTTCGAGCACGGCGAGCAGGAGATGCGGTCCGAAGGCCATTCAGGATTCGTCCTCGGTGAGAGGTGGCCACTGGCGGGAGGTGTGGACAACGGCGACGATCCAAACGGCGTCGTCACGAACTTCATAGACCAGACGATAGTGATCGTGGGCCAGAACCTGCCGGGTATTCGGCAAGGCGCCTACATGTCCGGAGAAGGGAAAATTGCCAAGCCGTTCCGCGGCGATGCCAAAAGCCTCGTCGACGCGTAGTGCCGCTCGTGGATTATCCGCAGCGATATAAGCTCTGATTGCATCGCGGTCATCCTCCGCGTCGGACGACCACCTGACCTTCACGAATTTTCCTCATCCATCCGGCGCTGAAGTTCGGCGCGCCGGGCTGCGGCCCTGGCTTCAACCTCCTCGTGGGAAGACCACCTGCCAGCCGCTATCGAGCTGCGAGAGCGTTCGATCTTGCGCCGCAGGAATTCATCGTAACCACGCTTCTCCTCCTCGCGCCGGAGGAGATAATCCCTCATCAGTTCACGCATGATTTGCGATGCCGGACGGTCCGCCTCCAACGCTTCGGCCATGAAGGCGTCGCGCAGTTCCGGTTCCAGCTTCATGGTGAAGACGGCTTCCTTGGCCATGACACGCTCCATCGATTGATACTGACGACGTATATACGTCGTCAGTATCTCCCAGGCAAGGAACCCGCTCAGAGCGGCTGCGTCGTGTAGTCGGCTTCCGGTTCGTACATGCCGTCCTCGATCGCCGTCTTGTGGACACCGTGGAGCTTGCCGTCCTTCACCTGCGAGATGTTCTGGCTGCCGAACACCTGATGGATCTTGCCGTTGAACACCTTCCTGCCCTGCGGGTGCTCCGGACCCTCGGCGAATTCGGTCAGCGCCTCGGTCGCTTCGACCAGCTTGGCGCGATCCTGCGGACCCTTATAATCCGCATCCTCCATCGCTTTCTTGATGACGTAGAGCGTTTCCCAGCAGCCGAACATGTGGGCGGCGGTGGAGACATCCTTCGGATCACCGGCGGCGGCGCCATTGTCGTCTATGCCGACGGCGGCGCGATAGGCCTTTTCGGCCTCCGAATCGTTCGGCTGCGCATAGCGCGGCGAGCCTTCCCAGAAATGGCTGCCGTCGAGATATTCCAGGCCCGGGGAGTTGATGTCGACGGCCTCGAGCGAATCGATGAAGCCGAACAGCTTGGGACCGCTGGAGCCGTAGAAATCGCCGAGTTCCTTGACGAAGGTCAGCACGCCCGGTCCGACCATGACATGGTAGATGACCTCGGTCTCGGGCGGGATCTGGGGAAAATACTTGGTGAAGGAGGATTCCGTCGGCGGGATGGCGATCTGCGCGACGACCTCGCCGCCGGCCTTCTTCATCGCCGGCGGCAGGTAATCGCGATGGTCGTAGCCGAAGGCGTAATCGGGGAAGATCTGCGTGACCTTCTTGCCGGCATTGGCGGCGATCCACGGCGCGACGGAGGTCACCTGCGCGCGCACGTCGGTGATGCCCGGCTGCAGGCACCAGCGGTTCATCTTGCCCGACGCGACATGATAACCTTCCGAGACGACGTAGTAGGGAACCTTCAGTTCGCCGGCCGTCGGCGCGGAGGCGATGACGACGTTGGAGAACAGCGTGCCGTAGACGATGTCGGCCTTGTGCTGGTTGACGAGTTTGGACACCACCTCGGCGCCGCGCGCGGCGTCGGTGCCGTCGTCCTCGACGACGATCTCGACCTGGCGGCCGTTGATGCCGCCGGCGGCGTTGATCGCCTTGACCGCGGCATTGGTGGTGCGCTCGTACCAGCGGCCATAGGCGGCGCCGATACCGGTGCGGTGCGCCTGGAAGCCGATCCGGATCGGCTCCGACGACTGCGCCTGCGCATAGCGCACGAAACCCGGCGCGACAGCCAGGCCCGCGCCGGCGGCCAGGCCCTTCAGCGCGGTTCGGCGGCTCAGCCTGCCCTTCGAAAGATCGAAAAATCCCTTGCGGTCAGTCATGACGGTTCCCCTGTTTTATCGACTTTGACCAACGAAAACGGATGCTTTCAAAGCTGCCGCGGCAGCATCGAAAATTGCATGTATACAAACTAAATCATCAAAGCCGCGCACTGACAAGCGAGCTTTCCGTTGGGGCAATCCGAGGCTCCCCCTAGCCGGCCGCTGGCGTCGCCAGCAGCCACAGGCCGAACACGGTGTAGGCGATCATCAGCAGCGTCAGCGGCAACTGGCTGAGCACCGCGCCGCGCGTTTCGCCATAGAGGCGGTACGCCAGCGAATGGGCGACGATCACGGCCAGTACATGGCCGAAGATGATGGCGCCGGCCTGGCAGTTCCACAGCACCCAGGCGGACTGCGCGCCGGCGGCGATGCCGGCGGAAACCTGCATATGCGCCGTGCCGAACAGGTTCCAGCCGCGCGCGAACGGGTCCGAGAGCGCGACGACGGCGTATTGGCCGTCGACCAGCAGCGCGGTGAGGTAGTGGGCGACATGATAGGCCAGCGCGATCGGCACGATCGACCAGACAAGCAGACCGGCGGCGCCCGCCGGCGCGCGCCGGGCGAAGAGCTGTCCCACCGCGACGGCTAACAGGAAAAGCGCGCCGAGCACGACAAAGGTCGCCGCCAGACCCATCGTGGAGATGAAGATGAGCGCCGTCCGTCCCGGATAGTCGATCGGGTTGATGCCGTTGAGGCCGAGCCAGAAGAACGTCCTGGCCAGCCCGTCGAAGGAGACGGACGACAGCGTGAGCAACACGAAGGCGACGCCGCTTGCCGGCAGCGGCGCCATGTCCAGCAGCTTGGCGCCGGGCCAGCGCAGGAAAAGCCGGCCCTCCCTACGCTCGAGCGGCGCGAAACGCGCGACCATGGCGAAGAAAACGGAAAGGAACTCGCCGCTTCGGCTCCATCGTTCGTAGCCGAAAGTCAGCATCGCGACGAAGCTGAACAGCCAGTAGCCGCCAGCCGCCCATGCCAGGCGCGCCGGGTCGGCGGGCGCCGGATCGACCAGTTCGAACCAGGCGAAGGCGAAGAAGAGCAGGAAGGCCGGCAGGAGGTCGAGCCGCTCGACAAGCCGGCGGCCGGTCCCTCGCCCGAACAGCGGCGAAAGCACCCGCCACGGTCCGTACCAGGGATTGAGCCACGACCAGATATCGCCGAACAGGCCCTGCAGCAGGGTCAGCCCGCCCCACAGCAGCGTCCAGATCGTCAGCGGCAGCGGATTGGAAAGCGGGTCGCGGCTGCCCCAGAAGCCTGCCACGACAAGACTTGCAAAGCCGGCAAAGGAAACAAGCGAGACGACCGTGCGCGCACCGTCTCCGAAGGAGAGGAGCGGCAGCCGCGATCGCCAAATCCGCTCCAGCGCTGCGGCGGGAACGAGCGCCAGCATGAGAAAGGAGACGGCCACGGCAAAGGCGCCGCCGACGAGATAGTAGCCGGTGGGCAGCAGCAGCACATGGCCGTTGTCCGAGGCGTGGGCGAAAGCCGTCGCGGGACATGCGGCCGTGACGGCGAAAGGCAGGACGCCGCGAAGGAAGAAAAGCGGAATTGGCTGGCCGCGTCTCAAGGCGGCCTCACACCTTCACCAGATGCCGCACCCGATCCTTGTCGCCGAACACCCGCAGATAGCGTTCGATCTCCTTCGGATCGCCGGTCGCCTTCTCGGGATTGTCGGACAGCTTTACCGCCGGGCGGCCATCGGCCTCGGTCACCTTGCAGACGAGCGAGATGGCGTTCAGCCCCTCCGTCGGCGTCGGCGCGCAATCCTCGAAATCGTTGGTGAGGTTGGTGCCCCAGCCGAACGACATGCGCACCTTGCCGCGGAAATGCCGATAGGTGTCGATGATGGTGTCGACCTCCAGCCCGTCGGAGAAGATCAGCAGCTTCGTCTTCGGGTCGCGGCCCATCTTCTTCCACCAGGCGATGATCTTCTCGCCGCCCTCGATCGGCGGCGCGCTGTCGGGCCGGAAACCTGTCCAGTCGGCAACCCATTCGGGCGCGTCGCGCAGGAAGGCGGCGGTGCCGAAGGCGTCGGGCAAGACGATGAGCAGATTGCCGCCGTAATAGCGCTGCCAGTCCTGCAGCACCTTGTAGGGCGCAGCGCGCAACTCCTCCTCGGTGTCGGCGAGCGCGGCCAGCACCATCGGCAGTTCGTGCGCGTTGGTGCCCAGCGCCTCGAGGTCGGTGTCCATCGCCAGAAGCACGTTGGAGGTGCCGGTGAAGGCTTCGCCGATGCCTTCCTTCAGGGCCTCCACGCACCAGCGCTGCCACAGGAAGGAATGGCGACGGCGCGTGCCGAAGTCCGAGATCAAGATGTCGGGCAGCTTCTTCAGCCGCTCGGTCTTGTCCCACATCCTGGCCTTGGCGCGGGCGTAGAGCACGTCCAGCGCGAAGGGACCGAACGCCTTCATGGCCGAGCGCGAGCGCAACTCGTTGATGATGGCCAGCGCCGGGATTTCCCAGAGCGTGGTATACATCCACGGGCCGGCGAAGGTCAGCTCATACTGCCCGTCGCGCCGCTCCAGGTGATATTCGGGCAGCCGAAAATCCTCCAGCCAGGCGAGGAATTCGGGATGGAATATCTGCTTGCGGCCATAGAAGGTGTTGCCGCCCAGCCAGATCATCTCCTTCTTGGAGAAGCGCAGCGTGCGGGCATGATCGAGCTGCTCGCGCAATTCCCCTTCGTCGATCTCGTCGGCGAGGCGGACCGCGCTGCGGTTGATGAGCGAGAAGGTGGCGTTAACCCTGGGATACATGCCCCAGATCATCTGCAGCATCAGCAGCTTGTAGAAATCCGTGTCGAGCAGGCTGCGTACGATCGGATCGAGCTTCCAGGCATGATTGTAAACCCGCCGCGCTATGTCGGTCCTGGCCATGCGGTTCCACCCTCGTTTTCAGCGACGCCGGCTTGTGCGACAGGCCTCATAGCATCGATTTCGCCGAAGCGCTGCCTGCTTCGGCCCTGGCATAGAAAAAACCGCACCGCCTCGTCCCGCGGTCAGCGCGTCGCCGCCCCGCGCCGGCGCATACCGATGCGGCCGCCGGCAAGCGGATCGCCCCGGCCATCCGCCTCCATCTTTTCCGCGAACAGCCAGTCGATGAAGACGCGCACGATCGGCGCCGATTTCATCTCGTTGCGGCAGACCACGTAGAAATCGTCCACTGCGGGAACGGCAAGGCCGAACGGCGCCACCAGTTGCCCGCGTGCCAGCAGCCCGCTGGCGGTGACAGTGTCGCCCAGCGCCACGCCATGGCCGTGCAGCGCAGCCCCGATCGACAGATGCGCGTCGGTGAAATGATGTCGCCGCCCCCGTTCCAGATCGAGCGCATCGGCGGCGGCCAGCCAGGTGTGCCACTCGCGCCCGTGGTCGCCATGCAGCAGCACATGATTGCCGAGATCGCGCACCGACCGCAGCGGACGGGCGTTCACCAGCGTCGGGCTGACGACCGGAAAGAGTTCCAGTCCCGACCATCTGCGCATCCAGCAATCGTTCCACCTGCCGTCGCCATAGAGCAGGCACAGGTCGAATTCCGCCGAGCGGATGTTCTGCGGATCGTTGGAACCGGTCAGGTTGAGCTGGATATCGGGATATTGCGCGACGAAGGTTCCGAGCCGCGGGATCAGCCACAGCGACAGCAGGGCCGGCACGCAGGAGAGCGACAGGGTGCCGCTGGAGGCCGGCCGCGTCAGTTTCAGCGCCGCCGCCGCGATGCCGTCGAAGGCAGACGACACCGCCGGCAGCAGTTCGGCACCGTGCGGGGTAGGCTTCAGCCGCTGCCCGGCGCGCTCGAACAGCTTCACCCCCAGCGACTGCTCCAGCGCCTTGATCTGGTGGCTGACCGCGCCATGCGTGACGCTCAATTCCTCGGCCGCCTTGGTCAGCGACCCGTGCCGCGCCGTCGCCTCGAAGGCGCGCAGCGGATTGAGCGGCGGCAGGCGCTTGCGCAAGGGCGGCTCCCTAAGATTGTGAGATTTCCTCACAGCTGCAGTTATAACAATATCAATTGCTTTTCCACTTCGCCTCTCCGAAAATCCGGGAAAACAAGCATAAAGACGGAATAATTGCCGGCGGGCCACGGATATCGTCATCGGACGCAGGCGGCTTTGCGTGGAGGAATTGCGTATGGACTTCGACGACTCCAAGCTCGAGGCGCTGCGGGCCAAATATGGCGAGAGCCACGGCGGCGAGTTGTTCGACCCGAAGTTCCGCCGGGTCGCCGACAAGATATTCTCCAAGAGCGGCACGCGCGTCGCGCCCTACTCCGGCATTCCGACCTTCCTCGCCGCGCCGCTGCGCGAGGTCGCCGCCGAAAACCCCGATTTCGGCGATCTGCAGGTGGCGATCATAGGCGTGCCGATGGACCTCGGCGTGACCAACCGTAACGGCTCGCGTTTCGGGCCGCGCGCCCTGCGCGCCATCGAGCGCATCGGTCCCTACAACCACGTACTCGACTGCGCGCCGACCTATGAGCTCAAGGTCGCCGACATCGGCGACGTGCCGTTCCGCAGCCGCTACCGGCTGGAACTCAGCCATGAGGACATCGAGAAGCGGCTGACCCAGATCGTCGATGCCGGCGTCGTCCCGCTGTCGGTCGGCGGGGACCATTCGATCACCCATCCGATCCTCAAGGCGGTCGGCAGGCAAGGCCCCGTCGGCATGATCCATATCGACGCGCACTGCGACACCGGCGGCGCGTTCGACCAGACCAAGTTCCATCACGGCGGACCGTTCCGCAACGCCGTGCTCGACGGCGTGCTGGACCCGACCCGCACCATCCAGATCGGCATTCGCGGCGCTTCGGAATATCTGTGGGAGTTCTCCTACGAATCCGGCATGACGGTGATCCATGCCGAGGAGATCACCGGCATGGGCATCCCCGCAATCATCGAGAAGGCACGCGCGATCGTCGGAGACGGGCCGACCTATCTCTCCTTCGACATAGACAGCCTCGACCCCGCCTTCGCGCCGGGCACCGGCACCCCGGAAATCGGCGGGTTGACGACGCGCGAGGCGCTCGACCTGCTGCGCGGACTGAAGGGGTTGAACATTATCGGCGGCGATGTCGTCGAGGTCGCGCCGCAATACGACGCCACCACGAACACGGCGCAGGCCGGCGCGCAGATGCTTTTCGAAATCCTCAGCCTTATGGTGTTCAGCCCGGCGCTGAAAGCGAAGGCACGCTGACGCGAAAAAAAGGATAGACTGCAACAAACGGGAACCCGGCAAAGACCGGACTGCAAGGAGAACGGCAATGACACAATTCATGCAGCGCAAGCTCAGCCGCAGAACCGCGCTCGGCGTCGGAATCGCTGCCGCAGGCATGCTCGCCATGCCTGCGGTGCTGAGGGCGCAGGACAAGTCGCTCAAGGTCGGCGTCTATGGCGGCTATTTCAAGAAGTCGTTCGACACCCACATCTTTCCCGAATTCACCAAGGCGACCGGCATCGCCGTCGAATCGGTGGCCGAGCCGACGGGCGAAGCCTGGCTGGTGCAGCTCGAACAGGCGGCCAAGGCAGGACAGGCGCCGGCCGACCTTTCCATGATGTCGCAGACGACGACGCTGAAGGGCCAGTCGACGGAACTGTGGACGCCGCTCGACACCTCGAAGTTCAAGCACTACGGCGACCTGCTGCCGCGCTTCGTCAACAAATATCCGGACGGGCGCGTCGCCGGCATCGGCGCGGTGGCATGGTGGATCACGCTGGTCTCCAACACCGACGTCTTCAAGGAGGCGCCGACCTCCTGGGCGGCGCTGTGGGAGGACGACAAGAAGGACAAGCTCGGCCTGCTGGCGCTCGCCTCCAACTCCTTCCTGCTGGAAGTGACGGCCAAGACGTTCATGGGCGGCACCGATGCGCTGAGCACCGACGAGGGATTGGACAAGGCCTTCGCCAAGCTCGCCGAGGTGAAGCCGAACGTGCGGCTCTGGTATCGCGACGAGGCGCAGTTCGAGCAGGCGCTGAAATCGGGCGAAATCCCGATGGGCCAGTATTATCACGACGTCACCGGGCTGGCCGTCGCCGACGGCTTCCATGTGCGCTCGACCTTCCCGAAAGAAGGCGGCATCCAGGATTCGGGCAACTGGTGCCTGTCGCGCGCTTCCAAGAAGGTCGACGAGGCACACGCCTTCATCGACTATATGAGCCAGCCGTCGATCCAGGGGCTGATGTCGCGCAAGGTCGGCACCCAGCCGACCCTGAAGAAGGACGTGCTCGACCTGAAGCCGGAGGAATTCGCGGCGGTGTCCTCGGATATCGAGCCGATCATCCCGCGCTACGACCTCTATACGTCGAAGGCCGACGAGATTAACCAGAAGTGGACTGAACTGATCGTCGGGTGAGCAGTCGCCTTCCCCCTGCATGGCAGGCGGATCATATGACAATTTCGAGTGAAATTGCGGCTGATACCCCCACCCCTGTCCCCTCCCCACAAGGGGGAGGGAGACGCCGGCGTCAGCGGTCCACATAGAATCGTTTATGTCGGCATGCTGTAGGATCGCCTCAAAGTCCTCCTCTTCCCAAGGAGGGAGGGGTTAGGGGTGGGGTGCAGCGGCATATGCAATTGCCCTGCCGCGAAGCGGCGGGTAGTCCGAGGATCATAGATGTCCGGCCTGTCCATCAACGCCGTCACCAAACGCTTCGGCGACTTCACCGCCGTCGATGACGTCACGCTCGCCGTCCCGCACGGCACGTTCGTGTGCCTGCTCGGCCCGTCCGGCTGCGGCAAGACAACGCTGCTTCGCATGATCGCGGGTCTGGAGGAGCCGAGCGCCGGCTCGATCGCGCTCGACGGCGTGAACATGACGGCGCTGCCGACCCATAAGCGCGACCTCGGCATGGTGTTCCAGTCGCTGGCGTTGTTCCCGCACCTCACCGTGGGGCAGAACATCGCCTATGCGCTGCGCATCCGCGGCGCATCGAAGGAGGCGCAGCGCAAGCGCGTGGACGAACTCCTGGCGATGATCCATCTGCCCGGTTTCGCCAACCGGCCGGTGACGCAACTGTCCGGCGGCCAGCGCCAGCGTGTCGCGATCGCCCGCGCGCTGGCGCTGTCGCCGAAGCTGTTCCTGCTCGACGAGCCGCTTTCGGCGCTGGACGCCAAGCTGCGCGAGGCCATGCAGGTGGAACTGAGGCAGTTGCAGCAGCGGCTCGGCGTCACCACCATCGTCGTCACCCACGACCAGCGCGAAGCGATGACGATGGCCGACCTCGTCGTCGTGATGGGCAAGGGCAGGATCCTGCAGGCCGCTTCCCCGATCGAGATCTATCGCAAGCCGGCTGACGCCTTCGTCGCCGACTTCATCGGTATCACCAACCTGTTGCCGGCCGAACTGGACAGCGCGGGACGAGTGACAGTGCTCGGCGCGGCCGTGGCCGACCTGTCGCTGCCGTCCGGTATGGCGAAGGCCTCGGTCTCCATCCGCCCGGAGGACATACGCCTGACGGCGCCGCGCCAGGGCACGCTCGACGGCACGGTGACCTTCGTGCGCGACCTTGGCGGCACCATCGAAACCTTCGTCGAGGCCGGCGGGGCGACGATCACCGCCGTCGCGACCCCACGCGAGCGGCCGCAAGTGCAGGTCGGGCAGACGGTCGGCGTGCTGCTGCCAGCCGAAAGCTGCGTTGTGGTGAAGGCATGAGCGGCGGCGGTAAAGGGCTGTCTTCGCCCCGTTCACGGCAGGGCGATTGCATATGGAATGTCCCCCATTCCGGCCGCCGCACACCCCCACCCCTAACCCCTCCCCACAAGGGGGAGGGGGAGGGGGAGGCTGCCGCCGCCTTTGCGTGCGAAATTGCCAAGGTTTCTATGTCGTGGCGCTGCCGCAAGAGTCCCCCTCCCCCTTGTGGGGAGGGGTTAGGGGTGGGGGTGGAGCGCCATATGCGATTGCCTTACCGTAAACGGGGCGAAAGAAGAGGGGATTGCCTCCCATGAGACGCGAGCCGCCGCGCAGCGCTGCCGACTATGCGCCGCTGGCCTTTCCGGCGCTGATGCTCGTCGTCTTCTTCGTGGTGCCGTTCTCGACCATGGTGGCGGTTTCATTCTTCAAGCGCGACCCGGCCGGCTTCTACAAGCCGGACTTCGTCATCGACAATTACGAGCGGTTCCTGTCCGCCTTCTTCGGCGAGGTGCTCGGTTTCTCGCTGATGCTGGCCGTCGGAGTGGCCGTTTGCTGCGTCGTCATCGCATTCCCCTTCACCTATCTCCTGACCAAGCGCCCGCGCAGGGTGCAGGTCGTGTGGCTGGTCGGGCTGATGTCGGTGCTGTCGCTGTCGGAGGTCATCATCGGCTTTTCGTGGTCGACGCTGCTGTCGCGCACGGCCGGCATCACCAACCTGCTGGTCGCGGTCGGGCTGATGGACCAGCCGGTGGCACTGCTGCCTTCGCTCGGCGCGGTGCTGACCGGCATGGTCTATCAGGCGCTGCCCTATACGATCCTGGTGCTCTATCCCGCGCTGGTGCGGCTCGACCCGACGCTGACCGAGGCCGCGCGGACCTTGGGCGCGTCTCCCGTTCGCGCGTTCCTCAACGTCGTCGTGCCGGCGCTGCGCAACACCATCGTGGCGACGCTGATCATGGTCTTCGTCTTCGCGCTCGGCTCCTACCTGCTGCCGCAGATCCTCGGCCGGCCCCAGCAATGGACGCTGTCGGTGCTGATCACCGACCAGGCGATCTATCAGTCGAACATGCCCTTCGCGGCGGCGATGGCGGTGTTCCTGGTGCTGATCTCGCTCGCGCTGGTCGGTCTCACCCTGCTCGTCGGCCGCCGGGAGAACGCGGCATGACCTGGCTGCGCCGCCTTTATTTTCTCACCGTCGCGCTATTCCTCGCGGCGCCGCTGATCGTCGTGGCCGGCGTCTCGGTCAACGAGAAGCAGGATCTGACCTTCCCGCCGAAAGGGTTCTCGCTTTCCTGGTACGCGCAGATCTTCACCGACCCGGAATGGCGCGCGGCGCTGTTCCATTCGCTGACGCTGGCGGTCTGCTCGGCGGCGCTGGCGGTGGCGATCGCGCTGCCGCTCGCCTGGTTCCTGTGGCGGCGCATCGCACCGTGGACGAACGTCTTCCGGGTCCTCGGGCTCGCGCCGTTCATCCTGCCTCCGGTCATCACCGCGCTCGGCTTCCTGTCGTTCTGGGCGACGCTCGGCCTGTTCGGCCAGTTCTTCACGGCCATCGTCAGCCACGCGATCTTCTTCGTCACCCTGCCGCTGGTGACACTGTCGCTCGGCTTCGCGTCCATCGACCGCTCGCTGGTCGAGGCGGCCGCCACGATGGGCGCGGACGACCGCACTGTGGCGCGCACCGTGGTGCTGCCGCTGATCCTGCCCTACCTCGTCTCCGGCTACGCCTTCGCCTTCGTGCTGTCGCTCAACGAATACATCGTCGCCTACATGACGATCGGCTTCACCACCGAGACGCTACCGATCAAGATATTCAACGCGCTACGCTACGGCTACACGCCGACGATGGCGTCGGTCTCGGTGTTCTTCGTCGCGGTGGCGGCCGTCGTGTTCGGCCTGATCGCCGCCTTCGGCGACATCCGCAAGCTGCTCGGGGCGATGAGCTCCGAGCGATAGCTCAACCGAAAACGGGTGCTGCGGCAAGCCGGTCGCGGCGCAGCCAGCGCGCCAGAAGCAGCACCGCCACCGCCGCCAGCCCGCTCGCCAGGCCGATCCAGATGCCTGTGCCGGCGAAGCCGAAACGGAAGGCCAGCAGCGCGCCGAGCGGCAGGCCGATGCCCCAGTAGCCGATCGCCGCGTAGATCATCGGCACGGTCGTGTCGTGCAGGCCGCGCAACATGCCCGAAGCCACCGCCTGCGCGCCGTCGAATATCTGGAACAGGGCGGCGAAGGCGAGGAAGGAGACGGCAAACGCGATGACCCGCGTGTTGGCGGGGTCGGCAACGTCGATGAAGGCGCCGATCAGCGGCCGCGGCCACAACAGCATGACCAGCGCCATCAGCGCCATGAAGGAGACGCCGAGACAGAAGGCGGTCCAGCCGGCGCGGGTCACGCCCTCGCCGTCGCCCGCGCCGTAGGCCAGGCCCACGCGCACCGTCGCCGCCTGGTTGAGCCCCAGCGGCACCATGAAGGTGATCGAGCATATCTGCAGGGCGATGGCGTGGGCGGCCAGCTGGTCGGCGCCGATCAGCCCCATCAGCAGCGCCGCTGCATTGAAGATCGTCACCTCGAAGGCAAGGATGCCGGCAATCGGCAGGCCGAGCCTGAGCAGACCCCAGAAACGCGGCCAGTCCGGACGCCAGAAGCGCCCGAACAGCACGTAGCGGCGGAACCGCTTCTCCGTCAGCACGACGACGACGAGCCCGAGGAACATCAGCGTCGACGACAGCGTGGTGGCGAAGCCCGATCCGGCGATGCCCATGGCCGGCATGCCGAGATGGCCGAACATGAACACCCAGTTGAAGCAGGCGTTGGCGGCCACGGCCGCGAACACGATCACCAGCGCCCAGCCCGGCCGCTCCAGCGCCGAGATGAAGGAGCGCAGAACGATATAGCCATAGAAGGGCAGCACCGCCCATTGCAGCCAGCGCAGATAGATGCCGGCCTGATGCGCAAGCGCCGGCTCCTGCCGGATCAGCAGGAGGATGCGCTCACCGTTCCACAGGAACAGCCAGATCGGGACGCAGACGAAGACGGCCAGCCACAGGCCCTGGCGGACGGTGCGGCGGATGTCGCGCACGGAATGGCGCCTGCGGCCAAGCTCGACAGCCATCATCGGCGAGGTGGCGAGCATCAGGCCGAGGCCGAAGATCATCACCATGAAGTAGAGGTTGGAGCCCAGCGCGCCTGAGGCGAGCGTATGCGAGCCCAGCCGTCCCATCATCATGACGTCGGTGGCGGTCATGGCCGTCTGGCCGAGATTGGTCAAAACCATGGGCCAGGCGAGCGCCAGCGTCGCCTTGATTTCAGAGCGCCAAAGGTAAGCCGGCGCTCGCACGCCGGCATCGACAACAGCCATTTCGCCTGTCCTCGCGGCGCGTCGGCAATTGCCGGAAGCCGCACGTTTCGGCATGGAATCGGAAAATGCCGGCCATGCGCGATGATCGGCTTGTCCCTGAAACCGGGCGACTTGGCAAGAGGCGCGCCGGAACAAGGCATGGTCCAGGCCCTTGCGCGCCGGATCGCGGGCAGGTCTTCTGGCAGCGGCGATTCGAGGATGCGCATGGAAACGGTTACCATCAGGGCAAAGGGAATCTCGGTTTCGGTAGATTGCAGCGTCGGCCATCTGGCCGATCTCGCCATCGAGACGGAGGAGCGGACTCTGAGGCCGCTGCACCACGCACCGTGGCTCGATGAGCCACCCGAAAGCCTGCCGCCCGGCCTGCCAGACGGCGTGACTCGGTTGTCCGGCGACTTCCTGTGCGCGCCGTTCTCGGCCGCGGATGTGGAGGCTGCGCCGCTGCACGGCTGGACGGCGAACAGCGCATGGGATCTCGTGGAAGAGGCGGCAATAGACGCTGGCAGGCGGGCGCGGTTCCGTCTCAGGCGCACCGTGATGGGCGCGACCGTCGAAAAAATCCTGACGCTGCGCGACGGTCATCCTTTCCTCTACCAGGAGCACGCCTTCATCGGCGGCGCTGGCGCCATTCCCGTCGCCCATCACGCCATGACGGTCATGCGCGAGGGTGGAACCCTGTCCTTCTCGCCGAAGCGGCTCGCCGCCACGCCCGATACGGCGCTGGAGCCGGACCCCACGCGCGGCCGCTCGCTGCTCGCCTATCCCGCATGCACGCCGGACCTGACGGAGTTTCCGGCGGCCGACGGAAGCACCATCGACCTGACCGATTACTGCATGGACCGGCGCCACGAGGATTTCGTCACCCTCGTCGAGGCCGATCATCCGGGTCCCGGCTGGACGGCGGTGGCGCGGCGCGCCGAGCGCGACGTCGTGCTGGTGCTGAAGGACCCGGCGACGCTGCCGGTCACCATGTTGTGGATCTCCAACGGCGGGCGCGACTACGCGCCCTGGAGTGGCCGCCATCGCGGCGTGATCGGCATCGAGGACGGCCGCACCGCGATCGGTCATGCCGCCTCCATCGGCGACAACTGGCTGAAACGCGAAGGCATCGCGACGACGTTCGAACTGGCCGAGGGTCGACGCGTGGCGATCCGGCAGGTGATCGGCGCGACCGACGCCGCCGGCGATCCGCCCGATACGGTGACGGTGGAGACGGGACAGCTCAGGCTGGGCTGGCAGGGCGGGACCACGCGCGAATTGCCGTTCGCCGACGGCTTCCTGAAGGGCGTGGAAAACTAAAAGTTCTTCCATATTGCCGTCGCGCACCCCCACCCCTGTCCCCTCCCCACAAGGGGGAGGGAGACGCTGACGCGGCCGTTTCGACAAAGATTTCCAGCCTTGGCGAGTTGCAACATGGCCGCAAAGTCCCCCTCCCTTGTGGGGAGGGGTTAGGGGTGGGGGTGCGCGACGGCGGAATCGGGCAAACGCCCATGCGGTTTCGGAAGACATGAAATCCGCCATTTGAACTTCCGGCCGCGCCAAGACAGAATGGCGCGAGCGGAGACGATGCCATGTCAGAGATCGCCCATATCGCAGCAGCCATCTTCAAGCGCGCCGGCAAGGCCGGACGTTTCGTGGTCGCCATCGCCGGGCCGCCAGGGGCAGGCAAGTCGACCCTGTCGGCCGCCTTGCGCGACGTGCTGCCCGAAGGCAGCGCCGAAGTCGTTGCGATGGACGGCTTCCATTTCGACGACATCATCCTCGAGCGGCGCGGATTGCGCGGGCGCAAGGGGGCGCCCGAGACCTTCGATTTCGCCGGCTTCGAGACGCTGATGAAACGCATCCACGCCGGCGAGCCGGATATCGCCATCCCGGTCTTCGACCGCAACATGGAGCTGTCCCGCGCCGCCGCCGAGGTCGTCGGCTCCGATACCCGCTTCATCCTGGTCGAGGGCAATTACCTTCTGCTCGACGAGGACCCCTGGTCGCGGCTCGCGCCGCTTTTCGACTTCACCATCTTCATCGACGTGCCGCGCGCGGAACTGGAACGGCGGCTGCGGCAACGCTGGCACGATCACGGCAAGAGCGAGGCCGACGCGCTTGCCTGGATCGCCTCGAACGACCTGCCCAACATCGAACGGGTTCTGGCCCGGCGGCGCGAGGCCGACCTGATTGTGGAAGATGGCTGATCTATATCCAGAACCGGTGAACGCTTCCTGGAGATATGCGTCAGGAACCTCGGCCGCCTCGAATCGTTATCGCGAAGCGGCGATTTTGCCCGAACGAGGGACTCCGATGGCAAGCACGACGAAGAAACCCGCCCCCGGCGCAGGCAAGAGCGCCTCCAAGGCGACCAAGAGCGGCTCCGCCAAAACGAAGGCTGCCAAGATGACACAGGCGAAGGCCGGCGCGGGTCCGGCCATAGCGGAACGTTCCAAGGACGCGAAGCCGGCTTTCGGCAAGGCCGCGCCGAAGAAGGTCAGCCCGGCTGCCGTCAAGGCTGCGCCCAGGATCACCGCGAAGGCAGACGGCGGCAAGTCCGTGGGCAAGGCTCCCGCCGCCAGGGTGGGCTCGGGTGACGATTCCATCGGTACGAAAGTGGCGCGCGGCGCGAAAGCCGCAGTGAACGTCGCCGCCGGCGCCGTCGTGGTCGCGGCAAAGGGAGCGGCGTCGCTGGCCTCCTCCGTCAAGGGACCGAAGGACCGTTCAAAGCCGAAATAGGCCGCCGCTCAAGATTGGCGAGCCAGGTTGTGGCAGATCAGGGTTTTGCCGGGATGGCCAGCCCACGCTGGACGGCAGGACGCGCCAGGCCACGTTCCAGCCATGCAGCGACTTTCGGAAAATCGTCGAAGCCGACCAGGTCGCGCGCCTCGTAGAAGCCGATCAGGTTGCGCACCCAGCCGAGCATCGAAACGTCGGCGATGGTGTAGTCGTCTCCCATGATCCAGTCGCGGCCATCTAGGCGGCCGTCCAGAACGCCGATGAGCCGGCGCGACTCCTTGCGGTAACGGTCCAGCGGCCGCTTGTCGGCGATCTCGCGGCCGGCGAACTTGTGGAAGAACCCCAGCTGGCCGAACATCGGTCCGATGAAGGCCATCTGGAAGAACACCCATTGGATGGTCTCGTAGCGCCCAGCCGCGTCGCCCGGGAGAAGCTTGCCCGTCTTCTCGGCCAGATAGAGCAGGATCGCCCCGGATTCGAACAAAGCGAGCGGCTTGCCGCCCGGGCCTTCGGGATCAAGGATCGCCGGGATCTTGCCATTGGGATTGAGCGCCAGGAATTCGGGCGTCCAGCTCTCGTCCTTGCCGATGTCGATGTAGTGCGCCTCGTAGGGCAGGCCGATCTCCTCCAGCATGATCGATGCCTTCACGCCGTTCGGCGTGGGCGCCGAATAGAGCTGCAGGCGGTCGGGATGCCGTACCGGCCAGCGCTTCGTGATCGGAAAGTCGGAAAAGTCGGTCATCTGGCGGTCCTTGGAAAAGGGTAATCGGCACTCAAGGCGGGACGCAGAAGCTAAGGCGGCGACTGGTCCCCTTCAAGAGAGGCAATCGACGACGATCGCTCAAACCGCCCTGAACGCCAGCACGGCGTTGGTGCCGCCGAAGGCGAAGGCGTTGCTCAGCGCCGTCCGCACCGGCCGCTCGCGCGCAACGTTCGGCGTCACGTCGAGGTCGCATTCGGGGTCGGGCTCGCGATAGTTGGCCGTGGGCGGAACCAGTCCGTCGCGCATCGCCATGACGCAGGCGATCATCTCCAGCCCGCCAGACGCGCCCATGCAATGGGCGTGCATCGACTTGGTCGAGGACACCGACAGCTTGTAGGCATGATCGCCGAAAACCCGCTTGATCGCCGCCGTCTCGATCTGGTCGTTGGCCTTGGTGCCGGTGCCGTGCGCGTTGACATAGTCGACGTCCTCGGGATTGAACCCGGCGTCGGCCAGGCAGGCCATCATCGCCGCGGCCGGCCCGTCGACCGTCGGTGCGACGATATCGGTGGCGTCTCCCGACATGCCGGCGCCTGCAAGCTCGGCCAGGATCGACGCGCCCCGCGCCGTCGCATGTTCATAGGTTTCCAGCACCGCCATGCCGGCGCCTTCACCGATCACCAGCCCGTCCCGGTCGGCGGAGAAGGGCCGGCAGGTTTCCCTGGCGAGCGCCCGAAGTGCCTCCCACCCCTTCAGCACGCCATAGACAAGCGGCGCGTCGGTGCCGCCGGCCAGCATGGCGTCGGCGCGGCCGAGCCTGATCTGGTCTGCGGCCAGCGCGATCGCGTGATTGGCCGAAGCGCAGGCGGAGGTGACGCCGAACACCGGCCCGCGCAGGCGATAGTTCATGCTGACCTGTCCAGCCGGGGCTCCGGGCATGATGCGCGGGACGGAGAACACGTCGGCGCGGCCGCGCCCCTCGATGAACAGCCCGCGATAATTCTCCTCTGTCGTCCGGGCGCCGAAGATGCCGGTTCCGACCACGGATCCGACGCGCCTTTCATTGTCTTCGGAGACGGTCAGGCCGGACTGGCTGATCGCCTCGCCCGCCGCAATGACGGCCAGCAGGCTGAAGCGGTCCATGGTGACGAGCCGCTTGCGATCGATGCCGTGCTCCGGCAGGGCCTTGATTTCTGCGCCGACGCGGACCTTGAGTTCATGCAGGGGCGTCGTGGTGATTTCGCCTATGGCCGAGCGGCCGGCCCGCATCTCCCGCCAGATGGCGTCGACGTCGACGCCCAGGCCGCAAATGCCGCCGAGGCCGGTGATGACGACGCGCCGGCGCATGGGCGGCTCAGGCTTTCTTGGCGATCAGGGCGCGTACCGCTTCGACGATGTCGCCGACGTTCTTCAGATTGCTCCAGGCATCGACCGTGTTCATCTCGATCTCGATGCCGTAGGCCTCTTCGAGGTCGAAGATGATCTCGGTGAGTTCCAGCGAATGAATGCCCAGCGCTGACAGTTCCGTGCTCGTGGTGATCTCCTGGCCGCCGTTCTCGGCATGCGCTGCGATCTTCGCGATGATGTCCCGTGCCAGTTCGTCAGCCATTCGCTCCCTTTCCGACGCAAACTTCCTGTCGATGACGCGCTGGCGCCCCGCCTCCATTCCCGTTCCGGATCGGGCGTCCCCCTCGACGCTGCATCCGGCAGGCCAGTCCTGTATAGAAACCGAAATCCCGGCAGGCAAGTCCGCGAAAGCCTATCGGTCGCTTTCCGGCAAACGCAGGCCAAGGGTGCCGCCGGCAGGCGACAAAAGCAGTGAAGCGGCAGACCCCACCTTCGCGGCCGTTACGGAGTCGGCTTCGCGGCGGCGTAGACAACCACCTTCCGCGCCCCGTCCTCGAACTCGACGGCAAGCACGTCACCCATCAGCACACGGCGCGAATCGATGGCGTGATAGAGCAGCGCATTGGCCTCGATCTCCTGGCGAAGTTCGGCGACTTCGTCGCGATGCTCCTCGATCTTCTCGGCGATGCGCGGCGGCGGGCCGCCTTCGCTGCGCGCGGTGTCGCTGAGGAAGACGATATCGACCTGATCGACATTCGAGGTCTTGCGGACGGTGCCGATATTGTCCGCCGTCCGGTCGATCGCCGCCAGCACCCTGCCCTCTTTCGCCGAGGCCGTCGCTTCGTCTTGCTTGACGTCGGAGCCGACGATGTTGTCGACCGTCTTGCCGTCGAGGCTCTGCGCGACCGCCGAGGTGACGCCAACCGGCGCTGCGCTGGCAGCGGCCAGCACGATCGCTGTGAGAATTCGTCTTGCGGTGGCGGTCAAGAATCTGCTCCTTTCGCTCGCCGGGTAATACATCCGTGCGTTCGGGGAAAAAACGGCCTGTCGCCGGCATGGTTCCTGAGCGATCATGCCGACGACTGTGACGATCGATTGACGAGGAGGAAAAGATGGTCGCCAAAGCCTATTCGGGAAGCTGCCAGTGCGGCGCGGTCCGCTACGAAGCGACAGTCGATCTCGACGAGACCGTCAGCTGCAACTGCTCGCGCTGCGGCCGGCTGGGCTCGATCCTGGCCTTCACGCCGGAAGACCGTTTCGAGCTCATGTCAGGCGAAGGCGAACTGACGGAATATCTGTTCAACCGCAACACCATCCATCACCTTTTCTGCAAGGTCTGCGGCATCCAGTCGTTCGCCCGCGCGACGACGCCGGACGGCAGGAAGATGGTCGCCGTCAACGCCCGCACCCTCGAAGGGGTCGACCCCGACGCGCTCGATCCGAAGAAAGTCGACGGCAAAAGCTTCTAGGAGTTCCCGACCGGTCCGCACCGCGATGGAAACACCCGCGCCGGTATCGGCAGGCGCTCGACGGTGCCGATGGCGCGGCGGTTTTTTCTGTTCTAATGTCCGCTTGACCAACAATATCGCCAGCGACGGCGATCTCGACGCATGGACCAAGCGCCCCTCTCCGCCCACGACATCTTCCCGCATATCCGCATCGTCATGGGCATGGTGATCGGCCTCGGCGTCACGCGGCTGCTCTCGGGCGTGGCGCGCATCATCCAGCATCCCAGACAATATCCGCTCTATCCAATCCATCTCGCCTGGGTGGCGATGCTGCTGCTGATGCTGGTGCATTTCTGGTGGTGGGAGATCGACCTCTACGTCGTCACCGACTGGACGTTCGGCAAATACGTCTTCGTCGTCTTCTACGCCATCACGCTGTTCCTGATGTGCGCGCTGCTGTTTCCCGACTCCATGCTGGACTATCGCGGCTACGAGGAATTCTTCTACGCGCGGCGGGCCTGGTTCTTCGGCCTGCTGGCGCTGACCTACCTGCTCGATATCGTCGATACCCTGCTGAAGGGCCGGGACTATTTCGCTCGCTTCGATAACGAATACTGGATGCGCACGCCGGTCATGGTGGCGCTGTGCATCGCGGCCATCGCCGTTCGCGACTGGCGCTATCACGCCCTGTTCGTGACGGGCGCGCTGATCTACCAGATTTCGTGGATATTCCGGCTTTTCGACACCATCATCTGAACCGCGGCGACCGGACCGCCCGAGGAGTTCCCCTTGAAATTCACCATGCAGACCGACTTCACCAAGTTCCCGCGCGCGACATCGATGCTGCGCGCCGCCGAGGCGGACGGCACCGCGCCCGCCGGCCGCGCCATTCTCGCGCATGACGAGCGGCACCTGCGCCGGCGCGCGCTGCCGCTGGAAAACGGCGAGCGCATCCTCGTCGATCTCACCGAACCGGCGACGCTCGGCCAAGGCGACCGGCTGGTGCTGGAAGACGGGCGGCAGGTCGAGATCGTGGCCGCGGAGGAAGAGGTGCTGGAGGTGCGCGCCGGCGACGCCGTCCATCTGGCCGAACTCGCCTGGCACGTCGGTAACCGGCATCTCGCGGCGGCGATCTTCGCCGATCGCATCCTGATACTGCGCGATCATCCCAAGGAAATGATGGCCATCAAGGCTATGCTGGAAGGACTGGGCGCCGAGGTGAATGAAACCACCACGCCTTTCGAGCCGTTGCGCCGCATCCATTCAGAGCACGACCACGGACATGGGCACGATCATGGGCACGGGCACCATGACCATCGTCATGGAGACGGCGAGCGCGATGCGCACGGCCGCCTGCCGGGGGACCCGCATTACGGACACAACCATGCCTGAGGCCGCGGGCCAAGCACGACCGAAGCTGCACGCGCTACCTCCCGAATCCGTTACAGGCGGTCGTCAGGTTCTGACTGCCGGAGGGGACGGAAACGAGCTATCCTTGTCGCCGTGATGGCGGCGATGCTCCGCAATACGATATTCGAGATTGTTCCGTTCATGACCGCACTCGCCTACGCCCTGTCCACGATCCTGCTCCTGATCACCGCGCTGCACGTCTACTGGGCGATCGGCGGCGTCTGGCCGGGGCGCGACCCGGCGTCCTGCGCGCGTGCCGTCGTCGGCTTCAAGGACGTTGAGGAGATGCCCTCGCCCGCTGCGGCCTTCGCGGTGGCCGCCTGCCTGGCGCTCGCCACGCTGTGGCCGGTGGCGCTGGAAGGCGTCTTCGCCACGCCGTTCGCACAGCCGGGGCTGGCGGCCACCGCCGTGCTGATCGGCCTCGTTTTCCTTGGGCGCGGCCTTGCCGGCTTCACGCCGTGGTGGCGGGCGCTTGCGCCCCAGCAGCCTTTCGCGCGGCTGGACATGCGTCTCTATTCGCCGCTCTGCCTCCTGATAGGCATCGGCTTCATCATTCTCGGTATTGAAGGGTTTTCTCCCTGACTCGGCCGGACGGACCGCCCGCATTGGCGATCCGGCGGCGACAGCAGGGACTGGAGGCGGTGTCGATCATGCCGGAGAGCGAAGGGAGACTACGGCCTCGACTATGGCGCAGCGGTTCCGTCTTCGAGACCCCGCCTCAAAGGCCCAGCATGGCCCTCAGTTGTTCGGCGCTGTCGGCGACGAGAGCGCCGTCGGGACCCTTCATGCCGGAACGCTCGGGCCAGAACACGGTCTTCATCCCGGCGGCGAGGCCCGCGCTCGCCCCGGTAACGCTGTCGTCGATCGCAACGGCGTCGGCCGGATCGACGCCGACGAGCCATGCGGCGCGCAGGAACGGTTCGGGATGCGGCTTGCCCTCCCGTACATCGTTGCGGCTGACGGTCTTCATGCCGGCATAGGACAGGCTGACGGCGCGCAGATTGGCGTCGACGATCAACCGATCCGAATTGGAGACGACCGCCTGCGCGACGCCGCGCGCCTTCAGTTCGCGGAAAATCTCGAGCGCGCCCGGTCTCGGTTTCAGACCATCCACATGGGAAAGGTAATAATCGTATTTGAGCGCGATCCAGCGGTCGAACGGCATGTCCAGGCCGAACTCGTCGCGCATCATTGCGTAGACGCAGGCGGCGGTCTGGCCGAGAACGCGCGCGTGCAGATCGGACGGCGGCGTCAGGCCGACGCTCCGCATGGCCGAAACGAGGGCAGCGTCGTGCAGCGGCTCGCTGTCGGTCAGCGTCCCGTCCATGTCCCAGAAAACGGCTCTCGGCGTCATCGCAACTCCCTTGGGCCGCTCCTCCTGGAGCAGCTCATTCTCTACACCGTCTCATAGAGCATTCGCGCGGCGAATTGAAACAGCTCTTGCGCGCCTCGGCAAAAACCCGATACCCGATCCATGCGAACAATTGCCCTTTTGGATAGACAATTGCGCATTCCAGCATTTGCTGCGAAATAGGCGCTGGAGGATAAAGCGGCATGAACGCACGCCAGGACAGCACAAGCACGCGGCGCGACGAAGCCGCCCGCGCCGGTTGGCTCTATTACGTCGCCGGCAATACGCAGGACCAGATCGCCGCCAAGCTCGGCATTTCGCGACAGACCGCGCAAAGGCTGGTGTCGCTGGCCATGTCGGAAGGATTGATCCGCGTACGTGTCGATCATCCGATCGCCAACTGCATGGACCTCGCCGAGCGGCTGCGCACGCGTTTTTCGCTCGCCATGGCGGAGGTGGTGCCCTCCGACCCAGGCTCGTCCTCGACCACGACCGGCGTCGCGGAAGCAGCCGCGGCGGAGATCGAGCGCTGGCTGCGCAAGCCCGAGCCGGTCGTGCTCGCCATCGGCACCGGCCGCACACTGAAGACGGCGATCGAACAACTGCCGCCGATGGAATGCCCACAGCACAAGGTCGTGTCGCTGACGGGCAACATCTCTCCGGACGGTTCGGCCGCCTTCTACAACGTCATCTTCACCATGGCCGACCGCATCAAGGCGCGATCCTTCCCGATGCCGCTGCCGGTGATCGCCTCCTCCCGCCAGGAGCGTGATGCGTTGCTTGCCCAACCGATGATCCAGCCGACCCTAGAACTGGCCGCACGGGCCGATGTTGCTTTCGTCGGCATCGGCGATCTCGGGCCGAAGGCGCCGCTCTACGAGGACGGCTTCATTTCGGAAAGCGAGCTGAAAGAGCTGCAGAAGGCCGGCGCGATCGCCGAGATCATCGGTCGGGTTTACGATCGCGAGGGCCGGCTGATCGAGAACATGACCAACGAACGGGTTGCTTCCGCACCATTGCCGTCACGCGAGAAATCGCTGGTGGTCGCGCTGGCGATGGGCGAGCGCAAGCTCCCTGGCATCCTCGCAGCAGTCAGGCGTCATCTGGTCAACGGGTTGATCACCGACGAGCGGACCGCCGAGGCGCTGCTCGCGGCCTGACATCGAAAGCGCCGATGCCGCGCTTGGCAGCGGTCCTGTTTTGACAGGAGCGTGATCTGAGCCAATGGCATTCGTTTGCACGGCCGGAGGCCGGCGTCTAACCTAGGAACGACCGCGTTTCGACGCACCCGAAGAGGATGACGACAGGAGCCGTTTCATGGACGAGGGCAAAGCCTTTCGCGATCTCCATGCCGCGACGTTCGTGATGCCGAATCCGTCCGATATCGGCACGGCGCTTTGGCTGGAGAAGGCAGGATTCAAGGCGCTGGCGACCAGCAGCGCGGGCTTTGCCTTCTCACAGGGCCTCGCCGACGGCGCGGTCGGCTTCGAGGCGATGATCGCCCATTGCAAGGACATGGCGGCCGCGGTCGGCGTGCCTGTGTCCGCCGATCTCGAAAAGGGCAAAGGCGACAGCGCGACAAGTGCTGCCGAAACCATCTTCGCGGCCGAAGCTGCGGGCCTCGCCGGCTGCTCGATCGAGGATTTCTCCGGAGACGACGGCAGGCCGATCTACGATTTTTCGCATGCCGTCGAGCGTGTCGCGGCGGCGGTGGAGGCGGCGCGCTCGCTGAAGCGCGATTTCGTCTTCACCGCGCGCGCCGAGAATTTCCTGCACGGCCGCGCCGATATCGACGACACGATCCGGCGCCTTCAGGCTTTCGACAAGGCGGGCGCGGACGTGCTGTTCGCGCCAGGCATCGCCGACGAGGCGACGCTTGCCACGATCTGCCAAGCGGTCGGCAAGCCGGTCAGCGTGATCGCGCCGCGCGACGCCTCGATCGATCGGCTGGCGAAGGCCGGCATCAAGCGCATCTCGCTCGGGCCGCGGCTGACGCAGGCGATGTTCGGCGCCGTCAACCGCGCGGCCCGGGAAATCCTCGACCGCGGAACCTTCACCTTCATGGACGATGCGCTCCCGTTCGGCGAGCTTCAGGGCCTGTTCTCCAGATGATGGCCCCGCTGACCGTCACCGACATGCACACCGGCGGCGAGCCGGTGCGGATCGTCACCGGCGTCTATCCGCCGATCCCCAAGGGCACGATCCTTCAAAAGCGCGCCTATGTGAGAGACAATCTCGACCATCTGCGCAGGCTGCTGATGTTCGAGCCGCGCGGGCATTACGACATGTACGGCGCGCTGCTGGTCGAGCCGGACCTGCCGGGCGCCGACCTCGCCGTGCTGTTCATGCACAATGAAGGCTATTCGACCATGTGCGGCCATGCCGTCATCGCGCTCGGCCGCTATGCGGTGGACCAGGGGCTGGTGCAAGCCGTCGAGCCGGTGACGACCGTCAACATCGAGGCGCCGTGCGGCCTTGTCGTCGCCTCCGTCGAGATAAAGGACGGCAGGGCGGCCTCTGTGTCGTTCGAGAGCGTGCCGGCCTTCCTGTTCGCCGGCGACAGGACCGTCGATCTTCCAGGCCACGGCGCCATCCGTTTCGACATGGCCTATGGCGGCGCGTTCTACGCGCTGGCCGACTGCCGGCAGTTCGGGCTGGCGTTCGGCCGCGACAGGGTGCGCGACTTCGTCGATGCGGCGACGGCGCTGACCGAGGCGCTGAAGGCCGGGTTCCCGCTGTCGCATCCCGACCATGCCGACCTCGCCTTCCTCTACGGCTCCATCCTGACCGACGGCGGCGACGGCAAGGGTGAGCCGACCCGAAACGTCTGCGTCTTCGCCGACGCCGAGGTGGACAGGTCCCCGACAGGCTCGGGAGTCACCGCGCGGCTGGCGGCCATGCATGCCAAGGGCGAGATCAAGATCGGCGAGACCCGCGCCTTCGAGAGCATAGCCGGCTCCCTCTTCACCGGGTCGGTGGCACGCCAGACAAAAGCCGGCGACCGCGAGGCGATCGTCGCGCGCGTCGGCGGCCGCGCCTTCTATTCGGGCAAGGCCGAGTTCACGCTGGAGGACGGCGACGACCTCGGCATGGGTTTCCTGCTGCGGTAATCCCGAGGGTTGCAAAAGCGGATGGAGCGGCTAGAACCGCTCGCGGCCGGCGCAACGCCGGCCAGCTCTTTGTCCATCGCATTTCCTCCACGCGAACCGACGTTCACTTCGCCCGAAAATGCCCTAAAGGAAGCCGAATGAGCCAATACGACGTCCTGTGCATCGGCAACGCCATCGTCGACATCATCGCCCAGTGCGACGAGGGTTTCCTGGAAACCAACGGCATCATCAAGGCCGCGATGAACCTGATCGACGCGCAGCGCGCCGAACTGCTCTATTCGCGCATGGGGCCGGCGCTGGAGGCTTCTGGCGGATCGGCGGGAAACACGGCCGCCGGCGTCGCCTCCTTCGGCGGGCGCGCGGCCTATTTCGGCAAAGTCTCGAAGGATCATCTCGGCGACATCTACACGCACGACATCCGCGCGCAGGGCGTGGCCTTCGACACCAGGCCGCTGGATGGAGAACCGCCGACGGCGCGCTCGATGATCTTCGTCACGCCGGACGGCGAGCGCTCGATGAACACCTATCTCGGCGCCTGCGTGGAGCTCGGGCCGGAGGACGTCGAGCCGTCCAAGGTGGAAGGCGCCGCCGTCACCTATTTCGAGGGCTATCTGTGGGATCCACCGCGCGCCAAGGAGGCGATCCGCCAGGCCGCCGCCATCGCCCACGCGGCCGGTCGCGAGGTTTCCATGACGCTGTCGGATTCCTTCTGCGTCGACCGCTACCGCGAGGAATTCCTCGAGCTGATGCGCTCGGGCACGGTGGACATCGTCTTCGCCAATTCGCACGAGATCAAGTCGCTCTACCAGACCACGTCATTCGACGAGGCGCTGGCCGCCATCCGCAAGGATTGCAGGCTGGCAGCCGTGACGCGATCGGAAAAGGGATCGGTGATCGTGCGCGGCGACGAGACCGTCGCCATCGAGGCGACCGCGATCCGCGAATTGGTCGACACGACTGGCGCGGGCGACCTCTATGCCGCCGGCTTCCTGCACGGCTATACGCAAGGACTGGACCTCAAGACCTGTGGCAACCTCGGGTCGCTGGCCGCCGGCCTCGTCATCCAGCAGGTCGGCCCGCGCCCGCGCCAGAATCTCAGGCAGGAAGCGATGAAGGCGGGGCTGCTGTAGTTTTCACGCAACGCATCTGTGTCCCCGCTGGACCATGCTTGCAGTTCTCGGCACGACACGAACGGCGGCGCCCCCCTAACCCCTCCCATCAAGGGGG
Source organism: Mesorhizobium hunchu (assembly GCF_040081975.1). NCBI lineage: Bacteria > Pseudomonadati > Pseudomonadota > Alphaproteobacteria > Hyphomicrobiales > Phyllobacteriaceae > Mesorhizobium > Mesorhizobium hunchu. The sequence goes on along the minus strand of NZ_JBEBMG010000008.1, from coordinate 2,988 downwards.
AGGGGGAGACTCCGACATCGCCGTTTCCTCCAAAATTGCAGACATGGGTGGTTGCGACGCTGCCCTAAAGTGCCCTCCCTTGAGGGGAGGGGTTAGGGGTGGGAGTGCGCAGCGGTCGGCTTCGCGAAGGATTCGAACTAAAAGCCTCACCCGCCATAGCGCGACGCATAGTCCGAAATCCGCTGCACCACCTCGCGTGAGACCGTGACGCCGTGCGCCGCAGCCTGCTCGGCTGCCTCGGCACCGGCGCGGCCGGGACTATGGACGCCGTAGCGGCGCCTCAACCGCTCGACCTGCTCGCCGGCGCGGCGCTCGAAATCGGGATCGAGCAGTTTCGGCTCGATGGCGACGACGAAAAGCCCAGTGCCAGGATTTTCGGCCCCTTGCATGAAGGACGGCGCGTCGAGCGACCAGTTGGCGCCGGTCACGCCCGCCGCCAGCATCTCCACCATCAGCGCGATATTGGCGCCCCGGTTGCCGCCGAAGGCGAGCAACGCGCCCTTCATGGCGGCGGCAGGGTCGGTAGTCGGGTTGCCGGACGCGTCGAGCGCCCAGCCTTCGGGGATGGGATCGCCGTCCTCGGCCGCCTTGCGGATATTGACGAAAGCGGTGGCGCTGGAGGCCTGGTCGATGACCAGCGGCGGGCCATCGCCCAGGGGAGCGGCGAAGGATAGCGGATTGGTGCAGTAGACCGGCTTGATCGAGCCCGCGCCGGCCATCAGCGCCGGGCCGTTGGTGGCCGCGAGCGCCACCAGTCCGCGTTCCGCCAGCCGCCTCGTGAACCAGCCCAGCGCTCCGCAGGTATAGGCGTTCTTCTGCGCGAAGATCGCCACGCCGAACAGCTTTGCCGCCTTGGCGAAGTCGTCGAACGCACGGTCGAAACCTGTATGTGCCGCGCCGCCTTTCGCGTCCGACGCGAACATGGTGAGCGCCGGGCGCGTGACGACCGGCTCGGCCCTACCGTCGATGCGGCCGTCCTCCAGCGCCTCGAGGTAATCGAGGAAGTGCGACAGGCCGAGCGCTGTGCTGCCCTCCGCCTCGGCGGCCACGGCGGAAGCGGCGAGCGCCGCCGCCGTCTCCTCGCCGGCGCCGGCACCCAATGCGGCCATGCGGCAGAGCCCGGAAATCTGGTCGAGACTGAGTTGCATTGTTTCGATCCCGAAATCGAAACCCGCTCCGGAACTGTTTTAGCCGATCCGCGTCGGGATACGGGCCTCCAGCCGGCGGAACAGGAAGACGATGACCCCGGTGATGGCCATATAGACCGCGGCCAGCAGCAGCAAGGGTTCGTAGGTGACGAACAGGTCCTGCCGCACCCGCGAGGCGACCGCATAGATGTCGATCATGGTGATGGTCGCCACCAGTGGCGTGGCCTTCAGTTGCAGCACCGTCTCGCCGGCCAGCGTCGGCAGGGCGCGGTGCAGGGCCTGTGGCAGCCAGATGCGGCGGAAGGCGGTGAAACGGCTCATGCCGAAGGCGCGAGCGGCCTCCAACTGCCCGCGCGGCACACCGGCGAAAGCGCCGCGCATCACCTCGCCCTCGTAGCCGGCGTAGGACAAGGTCAGCGACAAGACGCCGTAGGGCCACGCCTGCCTCAGATACGGCCAAGCCCAAGATTCGCGGATCCAGGGGAATTGCGGAAACAGCGAACCGAGGCCGTAATAGAGCAGCCAAAGCTGCAGCAGCAGGGGCGTGCCGCGGATGATGGTGCAGAACGTCTTCGCCGGCGCGGAAAGCCAGACCGGCCCGGCCGCCTGCGCGAGCCCCAGCGGAACGGCGAGCAGGATGCCGAGCGCCGAGGTGACCACCAATAACCAGATCGTGCGCCAGATGCCCTGTATCGCCAACGGCAGGTATTGCGGCAGCCAATCCCAGCGCAGGAAGAAGGCGGATCCCAGCACGATCGCCAGCGCGATCAGTATGAGCACGACACGATGCGGCTTCAGCCAGTTTGCGCGGCGCTTCGGCGGCGTGACGTTCATGAGGGCGTCGGTCATCGCGCGCCTTCCGCCACCGAGGGCATGCCGCGCCGCGCCCAGCGCTCGATGCGGCCGATGATGGTGTTCGAGAACAGCGTCAGCGCCAGGTAGATGGCGCCCGCCGCCATGAAGAAGGTAAAGTAGGCCTTGGTGGCGCCGGCGGCGGTACGCGTCACCTGCGTCAGTTCGTTGACGCCGACGATGGCCAGCAGCGCGGTGTCCTTGGTGGCGATGAGCCACAGATTGGCAAGACCCGGTATGGCGAAGGGCAGCATGGCCGGCAACGTGATGCGGCGCATCAGCAGTCCCGGCGACATGCCATAGGCGCGCGCGGCCTCGATCTGGCCCTGCGGGATGGCGAGGATCGCGCCGCGCAGCACCTCGGTCGAATAGGCGCCTTGCACGACGCCGAGCACGAAGATGCCGGCCGCGACGCCGTTGACGTCGGTCGCAGCGTAGCCGAAGGCGACAAGCGCCCGGTTGAGAAGGTCGGTGCCGGCGAAATAAAGCAGCAGGATCAGCACCAGTTCCGGCACCGCGCGCACGATGGTGGTGTAGACGGCCGCCAGATCGCGCGCGACGGGGCCGCCATAGAGCTTGCACCAGGCTCCGCAGATGCCGATGGCCAGACCGAGCACGGTGGCGCCGACGGCGATCATCACCGAGTTGAGGAAGCCGGCCAGCAGGAAGGCGCCGCGGCCGGGCGGATGCAAAGCCAGCAGGCTCAGCGTGCTGTCGCCGAAGACGGAAGCCACGAGGTCGGTCAGGTCAGTCGCCCTCCCTGGCTGGCTGGATGAGCGGCGCGCACCCCCATCCCCTTGTAACTTGTCGTGTGCCGCATCTGCTAAGATTGGGGAAGCGGTGGCGCACGAGAGGCCGCGGACCCTTTGGGCGGCAGAGCCCGGTGGGGAGCAGGGGTCGTCGTGCGCCGTTCCATCGAACCCGAACAGTCGCCTGGGCCGCAAGCGAAGCCCGATTAGGCAAGGATGGGACAGGATGGACGCTTTCG
>NZ_JBEBMG010000007.1:0-211817 GCF_040081975.1 Mesorhizobium hunchu | reverse complement strand
CACGGCAGATCTCCTTGATCGACTTCCCCTGAACCAGCGACAGCCGACGTATCTTCGCAATCGTCTCCACGACCAACATCCAAAACAAATGCCTCCGATCAAACCGGAGGCAGTGTGAAACACCTGCCGTTACAGGGGTCCCTTTTGGATGCCGATCACCCCTGAAACGGGGTCCTTATTCCACGCCGAAACACACGCCAGAACAAGCAGCGGTCCACGGGCAAGCGAAAAGCCTTTTCCAATCCACAGATAATTACGATCCTCGACGCGATCACCAGCAATCGCGACAACCTTGTTCGCAAGGACTATCAGAAATGGGGGCCGCTGATCGGCGCTTTTACCGGCGCACGTCTGAATGAAATTGCGCAAATACACCTTGCTGATATTCGCCAGCAGGACAGCATATGGTGCTTCGACTTGAACGATGAAGGTGAAGACAAACATCTCAAGACCGAGAATGCCCGGCGTCTTGTGCCGATCCATCCAAAGCTCATAAAGCTTGGTTTGCTGAATCACGTAAATCAGCAGAAGGCACGGGGCGAAAAGAAGCTGTTCCCCGATTTCCGCTATGATCCAAAGAACGGATGGGGTCGCCATCTTGGACGCTGGTTCAATGATACGCTGCTACCCAAGTTGGAACTCAAGCAGAAGGAACTGGTGTTCCACAGCCTACGCCATACGGTTGTGACGAGGCTGATGCAAGCTGGCGTGCCGGAACCTGTGGTGAAGGCTCTTGTGGGACATGCACAGCAGGGCGTGACCCAACAGCATTATTTTAAGCAGGGTTATACACTTCGGCAGTTAGACGACGCTCTGCAAAAGCTTGACTACAGCCTGCCAACTGTTGAAACCGCTGATTGATGGCCGGATCGCTGTCGATGGACGAAACGCACATTGACAGCCTGACACTGAGTGCCGAAATAGCTACTGGGACCGTACGTGCGGTTCTGGGGCGTAGTAACCCCTCATGACTAGGATGGTGCCGCCGAACTGGCACCACTCTTCGACCTATGGTCGGGGAGCCTGCGGCGTATGCAACAGGTTCTCCGAACTAAAGGCCGTAGGGCCGTGTCATGCGGTTACTAACTCCCCGATCACCAGAGGATCGAAGGGCTATTCGCGGGGACGTACCGCGATACATGCCCACATGCGGGAGTTGGGGAATGTTTTGTAAGCTGGGTATTTTCTTTTCTACTGTTCTGATTGCCATATCGACTTTCGGTAATTTTTCCGCATACGCCTCAGACGACGAACTTCTGACAGCAGTGTGAGGTGGACCCGGTTTCTGAGACAGGGGCATAAGGTGGATCGCCCGATGAAAAGGACGATCCAGCATGAAGACACGCAGACGGTTTACGGCCGAGTTCAAGGCCAAGGTTGCGCTTGAGGCGATCCGCGGCGAGCGGACGATCTCGGACCTGGCGACGAAGCATCAGCTTCACCCGAACCAGATCACGCAGTGGAAACGGCAGGCCATCGAGAATCTGGCCAAGGCGTTTGACGACAAGGCGACGGACGCACAGGTCGGCCGGGAAGCCGAAGTGACGAAGCTGCACGCCAAGATCGGCCAGCTCGTCGTCGAGCGGGATTTTTTAGCCAGGGCCTTCGATCGCTGAGCCTGGATCGGAGGAGAATGATGATTGACCCCGATCACGAACGGCTCTCGATCCGCCGCCAATGCGAACTGGTCTCGATCTCACGGGCGTCGTTCTATCGCCAACCCGCCGGCGAGACGCCCGAGAACCTGGAACTGATGCGCATCATCGACGAAGCGTTCATGGAAATGCCGTGGTATGGCTCGAGGCAGATGGCGCGGCACCTCCGGCGTCAAGGTTGGTGTGTCGGCCGCAAGCGGGTCCGGCGGCTGATGCGCAAGATCGGTCTGTCGCCGATCTACCAGCCACCAAAGACGAGCGAGCCGCATCCGCAGCACCGCATCTATCCCTACTTGCTGCGGCATCTTGCGATCGAGCGGCCCAATCACGTCTGGTGCGCCGACGTGACCTACATCCCGATGCGGCGCGGCTTTCTCTACCTCGTTGCCATCATGGACTGGTTCAGCCGCAAGGTGCTAGCCTGGCGGTTGTCGAACACGATGGATGCCGACTTCTGCGTTGCCGCGCTTGAGGAGGCGATCGTCCGGCACGGCAGGCCCGACATCTTTAACACCGACCAGGGTAGCCAGTTCACCAGCTTCGCCTTCACCACGACGTTGAAGGAAGCGGGCATCCGCATCTCCATGGACGGGCGCGGCCGCTGGATGGACAACGTCTTCATCGAGCGGCTATGGCGCAGCCTCAAATATGAATGCGTCTTCCTCAACGCCTTCGAGACCGGGAGCGCGGCGCGTAGCGGCATCGGCTCCTGGATCGACTATTACAACCGGCGACGCCCGCACTCGACCTTCGGCGGCAGGACACCCGACGAGGTCTATGCTACGGCAGAAATGACGGAGCAATTGGCGGCGTAGAAACCAACCCGATCCACCTTAGCCAAGCCGCCAAACTGTCTCACCAAGCGGGACCACCTCAAAGTTGCCACGCTGCAAACGAAGGTGGACAAATTCGAATCGGCTGCCAGGCTTGAAGCGCCGTCGGACGAGGAAGCGCTCGCCGCAATCCGCAAACTCATATTCTTCGGTGGCGTGAAAAAAGCGGCCATCGAACAGTGCAAGCAGGACGCCGTTGCTCCAGGCGTCGTCTGCTACCTCTCGATCACGGACAAGCACGACCTCGTCCTGCCCAAGGTGCTGCGCTTTGTCAAAATTGACGGCGTTTGGGCATCACAGAATTGATTCGATAAGGAGAGAACCCATGAAGCCCTTCTGCTATTTGCTTCCCGCAATTGCGTGGGTCGTCGTCGGCTTCACAACCATGGATGCCAAAGCTCAGGATGCTTCATTTGGTTGCAAGATCCTGCTTTGTGTCGCTTCACAGAACCCATCGTGGCAAGGTGTCTCGTATTGCGTGCCGCCCGTTCTGAAGCTTCTTGCTATTCGAAAAGTCCACCCTGGATATTGGCCCTCCTGTCCCGAAGCTGGAACCGGCAAGCCGGGCTATACCGAATATGAAGACTGCCCCGCCGGGACGACCCCGACCACTATCAATCGTGAAAGTGGCCATGGGGCTAACATGCGCGGTACTCCCGCGTGCGCCAAATCGGTCCAAACTGCCTGCTCCAAGCTCTACAATCGCGATCGTCTCTTCGGTAATAGCAGCTACGAGAAGAATTCCGAATTCCACCGCGCCGATGACGCATGCACGACGACCGAGATCATCGCGAGGCCGCGACGCAAGGACTCTTATTATTTCGACATTCGTAACAAAGAAACAGGCAAAAACACGCGTTATTATTTCAACCTGAGGCACCGATAGTTCACGCCCCACTCTGCCGCTGAACCAGAAGGGCGGATGAGCGCGTACCAGCCTATGTACCGGAGGAGATCGCCATGCCTCATATCGAGAAGGGGCGGCTGGCGCGTACTCGAGGGCTAGTCCCCTATTGGGACGGCGCGCCAGAATAAACGCGATCCACAGCGGAATCGCCGTCGTGGCGTCCACGCTATTCGAGGTTTACTTGCGCGTCATGGAAGCTAGAGACGCCCGCCCTTCAGCAGAAACACGTAGAGGAGCAACACCAGCAGCACGTTGACGAGAGCGAGGGAGAGCAGCGCGGCAAGCGCATCATGAGCCCCGTATACGTCGATCAGCAGCGCGCCGAGGGACGGCGCCGCCGCCTGCATGATCAGGCTCGGCATGGCGATGCGGCCCATGATCGAGGCGTAGCGATCTTCACCGAAAACGGCCAGAGGCAGCGTGCCGCGCGCGATCGACTCGATGCCGATACCGGCGCCGTAGAAGATTAGAGCGGCGGCGATGATAGGGAAGCCGATCCACAGCAGCCCGACGCCAATCGCCACGAACACCGTGGAAGCGAACTTCGTCCAGATCGGATGATGGAACCGACTGATCAGCATCTCAATCGCCCTGGCACCGACCTGCGACGGTCCCACGATCGCGCCGAGCGCGACGGCGGCCGCAAGCGCGATCTCGCGCGCCTGGAGGATTGTCAGCAGATGCACGGACAGCATTGCCGAGATCAAAGAACTGATGGTGATGACCAGCGCGACCAATCCGAAGATCAGCTTGGGCGTGGCAGCTGCCACCGGGCTTGCCGCATCAGCTGCATGACTTTCAGGGACCAAGGCGGCGCGGAGGTCTCGCTTCGGCTCGGTCGGCAGCGCGAAGATGTAGAGCGGCAACAGCACGGCGACGTGGATGGCCGCGTAGATCAGGCAGGCATTGCGCCAGCCGAACTCTGACACGAGCAGCGCCGAGAGCGGCCAGCAGACGGTGCTTGCGAACCCGCCGAACAGAGTAAGTGTCGCGATCGCCGTGCGAGCTCGCTGGCCGTAGAGCCTGCCGAGCGTGGCGAAGGCCGCGTCATAGAGACCTGCTCCCATGCCGACGCCGAGCACCAGCCAGGAGATGACGTAGAGCGGAAGATTGGGCGACAGCGCGAGGCCCGCGAGTCCCAGCGCCAGAAATACGGCGCTGGTCGCAAGGACGAGACGCCCGCCGAGTCGCTGGATGCTGTCTCCGACGCGCGGCGAGACGATGCCGGCGACCAGCAGACCAAGGGAGAGGCCGCCGACGACCCATGCCAGCGGCCAGCCAGTATCGGTGGCGATCGGCTGCGCGAGAACGGCCAGCAGATAGTAGGACGAACCCCAGGCAAGGATCTGCGTGACACCGAGAACCGGAATGACGAAGAGCAGGCGCGGCGGCTCGTAGTGCGAAGGCGTTGCGTCGCTGGTCGCGACGCTCACGCGGCAACTCCGCAGCCGCATCCCGTCTTGCCTTCGTCCTTCGCCACGGCGTCGGCAACACAGCAGGCATCGAGCTCGGCTGGTGCCGGGCATCCGCAGCATCCGGAGGTCTCGCTCTCTTCGACACCGAAGTTGGTGACGCACACCCCCGTCTCGGGAAGAACGAGCTGGACATTGTCGGCCGCCGCAATGTCGCCGGCGAGCGCCGCGGCAACGGATCGAACCTGTTCGTAACCCGTCAGCAGCAGGAACGTCGGCGCGCGGCCGTAGCTCTTGATGCCAACCGTGTAGAAGCCCGGCTCCAGATGGGCGAGTTCACGATGACCGTGCGGCGGCACCGAACCGCAATAGTGCTCGTTCGGATCGATCAACGGCCCGAGCGCCTTGGTGCTTTCGAGCCACGGATCGAGATCGAGGCGTAGCTCGCGCGCCAGCGACAGGTCGGGCCGCTGGCCTGTCGAGGCGACGATGCGATCGACCGGACCGATCGTGCGCGGCCCTTCGGCCGTCTCGCCGTCGACCAGCAGCCGACCGTCTTTCTTGCGGATCGCTAAGATCGCAAAGCCCGCTACGAGAGGCACGCGACCGCTCTCGACGAGGTCTCGCGTGTCCGCACCCAGTTCGCCGCGCGCCGGCAACTGGTCGGCATCTCCCCCGCCATAGATGCGGATGAGATTGGTGCTGCGGGTAGCCCATATGGCTGTCGTCGCAGAATCCGTCCCCGCCAGGCGCGTGAGATCGAGCAGCGCATTGGCGGCCGAGTGGCCGGCGCCGACCACCAGCGTCGTGCGACCGGCGTAAATGTTCCGATGCCGCCCGAGGACGTCCGGAATGCCGTAGGCGATCCAGTCGCTGAACTCGGCCTCCCCATCGGCCGGCAAACCGCTGGCGCCGAGAGGGTTAGGATTCGCCCATGTACCGGAGGCGTCGATGACGGCGCGGGCGAGATCGCGACGAGATCCCGTCGCCGTCTTGATCGACAGGACGAAAGGCCTTTCCTCGCGTCCGCGACTGACCACCTTGTCGAGACCGAGCCGGGAGATCGCAACGACGCGAGCGCCAGTCTCGATCACGCCGGCAAGCTCAGGCGTCGCGGCCAGCGGTTCAAGGTATTTGGTGACGCTCTCGCCGCCGGTCGGAAAGACGTCGGGTTCCGGCAGACGCCAACCCTGGCGTTCGAGCAACGTCATTGCTGCTGGGTCGACGCAGTATCGCCAGGGCGTGAAAACCCGGACATGGCCCCAGTCCCGCATATTGGCGCCCACAGCATCCCCGGCTTCATACACTTTGACGAGGATACCTCGCATTACGAGATGCGCTGCTGCGGCTAGGCCAACAGGCCCGGCGCCAATCACGGCTACTGGGAGGGATTCCACGGCTTGCTGTATCATATTCTATCCTTCCGGTATTATAGAAATAAACGGCAGAGAGAAATCAGGCGGCAGTCTCTCTCTCAGCCGCGACACAGGGCGCATCGATGCAGCATTCGTCCACGAGGAAGTCGACAAGGTTGTCCATGGCCGGATAGTTGGCGCGGCAGATCAGCGTGGTTGCCTGACGCTCCTGCGTCACCAAACCGGTCAGGATCAGTCGGTGCAGGTGATGCGAGAGCGTCGAGGCCGCGATCCCGAGCTTCTCCTGCAGGCTGCCGACCGGCAGTCCGCTATCGCCGGCCCGCACAAGCGTCCGATAGACCTGAAGCCGCGTCGGGTTGCCGAGCGCCTCGAGCTGTTTTGCTGCTTCTTCGAAGTTCATGGAAATAAGCTATCGCCAACCGGGCCGATGGTCAACGGTTATTTCGGTAATCGTCGAAATAGACGTTGCGTCAGATTGGTGAGAACTTAACGCGCGCGGACAGCTTCTCGGCCGCTTCCTTGCGCTCGCTATAACGGTCGGTGAGATAATGGGAGACATCGCGGGCTAGCAGCGTGAACTTGACCAGCTCCTCCATCACGTCGACCACTCGATCATGATAGGAGGACGGCTTCATCCGCCCCGCCTCGTCGAACTCCTGATAGGCCTTCGCGACGGAGGACTGGTTGGGGATTGTCACCATGCGCATCCAGCGGCCGAGCACCCGAAGCTGATTGACGCATTGAAGCTCTGAGAGCCGCCGGAGACCTGCATGACAGCCAGTGTCCGGCCCTGCGTCGGCCGCACCGCACCGACCGAGAGCGGAATCCAGTCGATTTGCGCCTTCATCACCGCACCCATCGCGCCATGCCGCTCCGGGCTGGTCCAGACCTGGCCTTCGGGCCACAGGGATAGGTCGCGCAGTTCCTGCACGTTCGGATGGTCGATGGCGGCGCCGTCCGGTAGCGGCAGGCCGTGAGGATCGAAGATGCGGGTTTCCGCGCCGAAGTGTTTGAGCAGACGTTCGGCCTCCAGCGTCAGGAACCGACTGTAGGAGCGTTTGCGCAGCGATCCGTAGAGCAACAGAATATGCGGCGGATGCGTCGAGGGCGTTGCCCGCAGCCGGTCGATGATCGGCACGTCGAGGTTATTGACGACGACATTGGGAAGATCGTTCGGCATCAACGGTGAGACTCGGCAACAGCCGCGACCTTGTTTCCGCGCTCGTACCATCCCTTCGATCGGTTCACGATCCAGACCACCGTGAGCATCACCGGCACCTCGATCAGCACGCCGACGACAGTGGCGAGCGCAGCGCCGGAGTGAAAGCCGAACAGGCTGATCGCGGCGGCGACGGCCAGTTCGAAGAAGTTGGATGCGCCGATCAGGGCGGAGGGTCCGGCGACGCAATGCTGTTCGCCGGCAACCCGGTTGAGGATGTAGGCCAGTCCGGCATTGAAATAGACCTGAATCAGGATCGGCACGGCGAGGAGGCCGATGATGAAGGGCTGCGCGATGATCTGCTCACCCTGGAAGCCGAACAGCAGTACCAGCGTCGCCAGAAGTGCGACGAGCGAGACCGGGCCGAGCCTGGAAAGCAGCCGGTCGAGCGCCGCCTGTCCGCCGGTCGCCAGCAGCCGGCGGCGGATGAGCTGCGCGATGATCACCGGGATGACGATATAAAGCACGACCGACAGGACCAGCGTGCCCCACGGCACGGTGATGGCGGAGAGCCCTAGCAGCAGGCCGACGGTCGGCGCAAAAGCCACGACCATGATAGCGTCATTGAGCGCCACCTGGCTCAGCGTGAAATGCGGCTCGCCCTTGGTCAGGTTCGACCAGACGAACACCATCGCCGTGCAGGGCGCGGCGGCGAGGATGATCAGACCGGCAATATAGCTGTCGATCTGATCGGCAGGCAGATGCGGCCGGAACAGCCATCCGATGAAGAGCCAGCCGAGCAGTGCCATCGAGAACGGTTTGATCGCCCAGTTGATGAATAGAGTGACGCCGATGCCGCGCCAGTGCCTGCCGACTTCGCCGAGCGCTGCGAAGTCGATCTTGAGCAGCATCGGGATGACCATCAGCCAGATCAGTGCGGCAACCGGCAGGTTGACCTTGGCGATCTCCGCCGCGCCGATCGCTTGAAATGCGCCCGGCATGACGTGCCCGAGCGCGATACCGGCAACAATGCACAAGGCGACCGAGAGGGTCAGATAGCGTTCAAATGTCGACATGGTTCTTCCTCACGCCGTCGCGACGCGGCGACCGTGCTCGTCGATGACACGCTCGCCATCTTCCTTGACGAACTCGCCCCGCTGCGGCGGCAGGAGCTCGAGAACCTCTTCGGACGGTCGGCAAAGCCTCACACCTTTGGGGCTGATGACGATCGGGGGATTGATCAGGATGAGATGCGCCATCATGGCGTCGAGCAGCTGGTCATCGGTCAGGCTCCGATCGGCAAGGCCGAGTTCGGCATAGGGCGTGCCCTTCTCGCGAATGACGTCGCGGACCGAAACACCCATGCGGGCGATGAGCTGGACGAGGAGCTCCGGGGACGGCGGCGTCTTCAGATACTCGATGACATGCGGCCCGACGCCGGCATTGCGGATCAGCGCCAGTGTGTTTCGCGAGGTGCCGCAGTCGGGGTTGTGATAGATGATGACATCCATGACCAACCTCACGCCGCACTGTTTCGCGGCGAGGATGCGCCCTCTGACTGCCCGATCCCCACGAGCCTGGCGCGGAGCGACGACTTGTCGAGGTTGGCCACGGGCAAAGCCGTGAAAACGGAAATCCGGTTCTTGAGATACCCGAACGCAGCGACGAAGGCGGCTTCCTTCCGGATATCCGGCCCTTCGACCGCGGCCGGATTTTCGATGCCCCAATGGGTGGTCATCGGCTGGCCCGGCCACACAGGGCAGGTTTCGCCGGCGGCGTTGTCACAGACCGTGAATACGAAATCCATTACAGGAGCGCCGGCTGCGGCGAACTCGTCCCAGGCCTTCGACCGAAACCCCTCGGCCGGGTAGTCGAAGCTCTCCAGCGCCTTCAGCGCGAAGGGATTGACGGTGCCCTTCGGCTGGCTGCCGGCGGAGAAGGCGCGGAAGCGACCGCCCCCGTCCTTGTTGAGAATGCTCTCGGCAAGGATCGAGCGTGCCGAATTGCCGGTGCAGAGAAAGAGAACATTGTAGATGCGGTCAGCCACGAGCGGGCTCCTTGGTGGCTCCATTTCGCGGGGTGCAGCAGGGTGAGAGATCGGCGATTAGCGGCGCGCAGATCTCCGGCCGTCCGCCGCAGCAATCCTTGACGAGGTAGCCGGCGAGTTGGCGCACGGCATCGAGTTTGGCCCGATAGATGATCGACCGGCTGTGCCGCTCCGCTTCGATCAGGCCGGCGCGGGACAGGATCGCCAGGTGTGTCGATATGGTGTTGTGCGGCACGGCCATGCGGCGGGCGATGTCGCCGGCCGGCAGTCCGTCGGGCTCGTGCTCGATCAACAGCCGCAAGACGTCGAGCCGGGTCGGTTGGGCGAGTGAGGCAAAGGAGAGGATGGCTTGTTCTGAGTCCATATGTCGAGACTAATCGACATACTACGAGAAGTCCAGGCTGACTGAACCTTTGAGGCAGACCGCCCTGGTAAATACCCCGGCGGCAATTCCATCGAGATGTTCGAACTGGCCACAGAATTGCAAGCAGTCTGACAAATCATGACGAACCGTGTTCCAGCCTAACCGCGACGAAATCCTGCGGACTTGCCAAGGCTGCCGGTAAGAGGTTGCTATCGACTGGTGCGCCGCTCGAACATAGCACCGTAGTGATAGGGCGGAATCTCGACCAGCCGAGAGAACTTGAGGCCCCCTGCTTCGACATCGCGGATGGTCTGTCGTGGTGACAGTCGCAACGCCGTCCTTGGACCGCGCGGCTCGCCAAGGACGGTCGTTTCTTCGCGAGCGTGTTGATGCCAGTTGACGACAGCAAACTCGCCGCCAGGGCGCAGGGCTGCTCGTACGGCATCGGCTAAGCGCGAGCGATCAGGCACCCCGTGGAAGGCATTTGCCATGAATATGAAGTCGGCCGGTTCGGGGACCAGATCGGCGAGCATGTAGGCGTCTCCCGTCACGAAATCGCAATTGGCCAACTTGGCCCCATTCAGCCACTGTCGTGCGATTTCCAGGAGGGAAGGATCGATGTCGATAGCAACGGCATGCCAAGCGACTTTGGCGATGGGCAGCGTGAACCAGCCGTCTCCGCAGCATAGATCGACCGCGCGCATGCCGAGCCTGATTCCGACCGCGGCGACGACGCTGGCGGGGTGCGGCCATAGTTCTTCCCACCATGGGCTGGCATTTCCGTGCCTTCGAAAGATCCCGGAAAATTGGTGGCCATGATCTTATTGTCCCAAAGGCAGGGAAGTTTCAGGAGAAGCGCGCAAAGCATCCTATCAGAAATGCGTGGCGAGGTTACTTCCCGATCGACAAGCTCTGGTGATGAGCGGCCCAACCATCGGATTGGCGAGCGGAAGTCAAACACTTGACGTCGGATGTGAAGCTCACATGTTTGCGGTCTACGGACAGACATAGTGGATCGATTGGAGATAGAAGAAGATGGCATCCGCTCGTCCCGACCATCGCGCTCTCGCGGAAGCGCTTGAGCACCGGGTTCTAGATGGGCCGGGTGAAACGGATCCATCGCTGCGCCGGAATGTGGCGGCGCGAGCGTCGGGCGGCACGCTCATGGAGGCTCCGTCCGACGATCTTGCACGCCAGATCAGTGAATCCGCCTGTCGCGTCACCGACGCTCAAATGGCGAGCGTCCTGGCGGCGGCAGGCAGCGAGAAGGCTGCATTTGAAATCGTCGCAGCGGCCGCGACCAGCGCTGGTTTGCTTCGCTGGCGGCAAGGCATCAAGGTCCTGGAAGAGGCGGACAATGCGCCTGCCTGAAATCGATCGGGGCGACGGCCTCGGTAGTCGCCTGCTCATCGGCTTCATCTCGACAGTGTCGGGAATGCGGTTGCCGGATGCCGCCCGCGTGGCCTTCTACCATAAGCATTTTTTCGGCAGGCCAATGGGCGCATGGACGCAGGCCGCGATGCGCGGACTGAGCGACTGGAGCGTCGGCGAGCGCGAATTGATGGCGGCGATGGTCGCGAAGTGGAATTCCTGCGCTTTCTGCGTAGGCGCGCATGCGGCGGTCGCCGCCAAGGTCATGGAACGGACGCAGGTCGATGCGGCAATCGCTGATTTCCGCGCGTCATCCATCTCCGACGAACTCAAGGCGACCCTGGCGTTCCTGGAGATCATGACGCTGAATCCAATGGAACTGACGGCCGAGGACGCAAAGAGCGTGCTTCGCGCCGGGGTGAGCGTCGAGGCGCTGACGGACGCGATCGCCGTCGGATCGCTGTTCAACATCATCACCCGGTATGCCGACGCGCTGGGTTTCGCGCTTCCCACGGACGACGAGTTCTACCGCGCCGCGAGCATGCTCCTCAAGCGGGGCTATGCGTCCTGACCGAGCGCTATCCGCTCTGGCATGGATGGATGGCCCGGTCGTTCAATCGCGGCCCCAACCAAGCAGCCGCATTGCGTTGGCGGTCACCAGCACCGTCGCGCCCGTATCGGCGAGAATGGCAGGCCAGAGGCCCGTAACACCGATCACGGTGGTCACCAGGAATACCGCCTTCAGCCCGAGCGCCACACCGATATTCTGCCTGATGTTGGCCATCGCCGCGCGCGACAGCCGGACCATACGCGAAACGTCCTCGACGCGCCCGTGAAGGATTGCGGCGTCCGCGGTCTCGAGCGCCACGTCCGTGCCGCCGCCCATGGCGATGCCGATGTCGGCGACCGCGAGCGCCGGAGCGTCGTTGATGCCGTCGCCGACCTTCGCCACCCTGAGGCCGCCCTTCTGCATCTCGGCGACGATGCGCTGCTTGTCCTGCGGTAACAGCTCGGCCTGCGCCTCGATCCCGAGCCCTGCCGCTATGGCTTCGGCGGTCTTGCGATTGTCTCCCGTAAGCATGACGGTCCTGATGCCCAGGTCCTTAAGCGAGGCCAGGCCGGCCTTTGCGTCCTCTCGCGGCTCGTCGCGCATGGCGATCAGACCCGCCACTGCCCCGTCCGCCAGCAGGATGGAGACCGTCTTTCCCTGGCCGTTGAGATCCTCGGTCCGGGAGACCTGTTCCGGGGAAAGGGACGCGCGCCCGGCGGCCGCTTTGGCGGAAGCCAGGAACAGGGTAATACCACCGACATTGCCTTCTACGCCCTTTCCCGCAACCGCTCTCGCGCCGAATGCCGGCGGTATCGGCGCCTTGTCCGCCTTCGCCTTCTCGAGGATGGCGACGGCAAGAGGATGGCTCGATCCCTGCTCGAGGGCGGCGGCCATCGAAAGTATTTCTCGCTCGGTCCGCCCGTAGGCGACCACGTCGGTCACGACAGGCCTGCCATCCGTCAATGTGCCCGTCTTGTCGAAGGCGACGGCCGTGATCCTGCCGAAGCCTTCGAGAACGGCTCCGCCCTTCATCAGCATGCCGCGGCGGGCGCCTGCGGACAGGCCAGCGGCGACGGCTGCCGGAGTGGAGATCACCAGCGCGCAGGGGCAGCCGATCAGCAGGATGGCTAGCCCCTTGTAAATCCATTCGTTCCACCCCGAACCGAACAGCAGAGGCGGCATGGTTGCGACCAGGGCTCCGACGACGAGGACGCCGGGCGTGTAGTAGCGGGAAAAGCGGTCGATGAAGCGTTCGGTCGGAGCCTTGCTCTCCTGCGCTTCCTCGACGAGCCTGACGATGCGGGCGATGGTGTTGTCCTCGGCCGTCGCCGTCACCCGGACCCTGAGCACGCCGTCGGTGCTGATCGTGCCCGCGAAGACATTGTCGTTCTTGCCTTTCCGCTTCGGCGTGCTCTCCCCGGTGACGGGCGACTCGTCGATCTCACCGGCTCCCTCGACGATCTCCCCGTCCGCCGGGATGCGGTCGCCGGGCCGCACGACGATCAGGTCGCCGACGGCCAGCGACGCCGCAGGAATTTCCGCGGTGCCTCCGTCCCTTTCCACGAGCGCAGTCTTCGGCACGAGGTCGGCCAGACCCTGGATGCTCGCCCGTGCGCGTCTGGCGGCCACGCCTTCGAGAAACTCTCCGACCAGGAAGAGCAGCACGACGGTCGCCGCTTCCTCCGTCGCGCCGATCAGCACGGCACCAACGGCCGCGATCGTCATGAGGGTCTCGATGGAAAAGGGTATTCCCGCCAGGGCGGCCATGGCGGCGCGGCGGGCGATCGGAGCCAGCCCGACAAGCAGAGCCGCCACGAAAGCCCAGTGCTCGGCGGCGGGAACCAGCTTTCCGATCGCGTAAGCCGCGGCGAGCGCGATGCCGCAGGCGATGGTCGGCAGCGCGCGCTTCGAACGCCACCAGGGCTCGCCGGCTTCCTCCTCGCCGCGAGGGTGCAAGGATTTACCACCGTGCCCTTGTTCCGGTCGCGCCTCGCCGTCGTCCTCGGCAGGCCGTACTCCGTAACCCAGCTTCGAAACCTGCCTTGCGACCGCGTCCTTGGGGAGCGCGCCGCTATGCGTCACGGTCAGGCTGCCGCCGGCGACGGAGACCGATACGTCCTCCACGCCCTCGATCCGCCTGACGGCGGTGTCGATCTTGGCCGCGCAGGATGCGCAATCCATGCCGCTGACGCGGTATCGTGTCTGCGAGGCGAGCGCTGCCGGATTGTCCGGGGACGCGGAGGGAGCGGAAACCATGAATTCACCTGTTGCCATTGCCTGCGCGGCACCCTAGTTGCTCTAGCGACTAGAGGTTCAAGAGGAAAAATCGATGTACTCGATCGGCGAGCTGTCACGGCGCACGGGCGTGAAGGTGCCTACGATCCGCTACTACGAACAGGCGCGGCTGATGAAGGCGCCGGAGCGTTCCGACGGCAACCAGAGACGCTACGGCAGGCCGGAGCTGGAACGGCTGGCCTTCATTCGCCATGCCCGTGACCTCGGCCTGGCGATCGATTCGATCCGGGAACTGATCGAGCTCAGCGGCCATCCCGACATGCCGTGCGCCGACGCGGATCGGATCGCCAAGGAACAGCTCGCCTCCGTCAGGGAGCGCATCGCCCGCCTGCGGAAGCTGGAAAGGGAGCTGGAGCGGATCGCGACCTGCTGCACGGGCGAGACGGTCGGCGACTGCTACGTTATCCGGGCGCTGTCGGACCATACGCTGTGCCGGAATGATCATTGACCCAACGCCCGTTGCGACGGCGACGGCGACGAGGCTCCGGGCAAGGGCGACCGCTCCAGCGACGATGAAGCGGCAGGCATCGTTCACGCCACTGATTCCAAATCCGCTTTTCTCGCTCTTCCTTGGCAACAGGCTGCGCACTCCACCGACCGGGAGTTCAAGCGAAAAACACCGAGGAACAGCTATCGCTGGGCCTCCTGCGTCCTGCGCGCGTAGACCCGGTTCAATTCGTCATGCCTTCTCTGGACTTCCTTTGGCCATTTCGACTTGATGAAGGACAGAACGGCGATGATGTCGCCGTCGTCCAAGACACCCTCGAACGCGGGCATCCTCGTCTTGTAATCCTTGAGATTAGCCGCCTTGACCACACCGAGCTTGGTGATGTTGAACAGCAACTGGTCGGGATGGTGCCAGGTGTGGCCGCTTTCGTCGTGTGGCGGAGCCGGCATGAAACCGTCTTTGTCCCTGGTCTGCCAGTCGGGCTGCCCTTCCAGGCTCTTGCCGTGGCAGGAGGCGCAGTTACGGGCATAGAGGAGCTCGCCCCTGGCGACCACCGTCTCGTCGTCCGGGCGGAGCATCCCAGCAGAACCTTGGTGAAGGAACGCGAAGCCGCCGTAGGCGCCAACGGCTGCCGCGAGCGCCACCAAGGCGAGAACCGGGAATTTCTTCATGGCGACACACCAGCTCGAATGCCCCACGGGCAAGCGAGCGGCCTCACCGAAAGAACAGGTACTTCACCAGCGCCGCGATCAGCAAAACGATGAGGACGAGAAGGATGAGGCCGACAAGCCCCATTCCCCACATCCCGCCTGGCATCATCTGGTCCATCATGGCCGTGCTCCTCGGGTATGATCAAAACGGGTCCCACCATTTCTTCCTGTCAGGGTGCGCGTGGCATGACGTATCTTCAGCCCTATCCCGAGCCGCCGCAGCCGTTGGACAAGTTCCAGACGTCGACCACTTGTTCCCCGGAGAACCCGTGTTCGCTGATCAGGAACTTCGCCAGGCCGCCATACATCTTCCAGCGCCAGCATGGGCAGCAGCAGGGTCCTTTCTCGTCCGACCTGTCCATCGCAATTTGATAGGCACGCTGCTGGTCGGCGGAAAGCGACAGGTCGTAGTGGGACATCGCCTTTTGCGCGACGCCGGCGGCGATGTCGTAGGGATCTGACGGGATCTCCGGTATGGCGGCATATCTGGTGAGCCCCTGCACCTGCTCGGCGTAGCGCTTGCGGTCCATTTCGGCGCAGCAGGAGCCCCGCAGCCGCGCCGTCATCGGCATCTTGGCAATCGAGTCCGCGAACGCTGGCGTGCAGGCGCTGTTGCCATTCTTGCTCAGATAATCGAAGCGCTCATCCATGCTTTGCGGCTGGGCGGCTTCGGCTGGGATTCCAGTGGCGAACAACAGCGCCACGCTTCCGGCTCCGCTGGAAAATTCACGGCGGGAAACGGTTCCTCCAGTTGTTGTCTCTTTTGCCATGTTGCACCTTCGGGTTCAGTCCAGTGAGACGATGTTCAGTGCGGCCACGCCGATCAAACTCGGGATGGTCACCTGCTCCAAGCTTTCGGCGTCCGCTTCATTTGCGCGTGGCCCTCGCCTGCCCGATCAACTTCTTCATCGTCTCGAGATCGGTCGCGCCAGGAACGATCTGGTCCGCGACGACGAAGCCGGGCGTCCCGGCGATTCCCAGCGCTTGGGCGAGCTCGGCATTTCGGCTGATCGAGCCGTCGATTTCGGGCTGCTGCATGTCCGATTTCAGGCGGGCTATATCGAGACCGGTTTCGGCGGCAACCTTTAGCACCACCGCCTCGGTCACGCGGGTTCTGGCTGCGTAGAGCGCCTTGTGGAACTCGCCGTATTTGCCCTGCCGTTCGGCGGCGAGGGCGGCTTTGGCGGCAAACACGGAATCCGGACCAAGAATCGGGAATTCCTTGTAGACGATCCTGAGCTGGGGATCGTCGGCCACCGCCTGCTCGATGACCGGCGCCACCTGGCGGCAATAAGGGCAATTGTAGTCGAAGAACTCGACCAGGGTGACGTCGCCCTGGGCATTGCCGCCCACAGGGCTTTCCTTGTCGCGGAACAGGTCGTCCGCCCGCTCGGCCAGCGTGGCCTTTGCTTTTGCCGCATCGTCGGCGCGTTGACGGGCGTCCAGGCTTTGCAGCGCTTCCACGAGAACCTCGGGGTGCGCCAGGATATAGTCGCGCACGCGCTGATCGAATTCGCTCTGGGACATCTCGCCCGCCGCCATCGCGGACTGTCTCGCGCCTTGAAAGGCCGGATCGAGCAGGAACGCGCCCGCCAGGCAGGCGAGCAGAAGCAGACGAAGAACCGCGCCGGGACAGCGCCCTGCCCACTTTGCCTTGGATGTCATGTATTTCTCCTTCTTTGTCGCTTGTCGCGCCGCGCCGGGCCGAGGGCGCGGGTCAGAACAGGTTCTTCAGCTTCGTCAGCCAGCCGCCTTGCTGGTCGCTGTCCCGCTCGTGATGCGGACGCTCGACGCCATTGGTGAGCGCATTGACGAAGGTGACGAGATTGACCGGCGCGAAATCCAGCCCGTGAAAGTTCGCCCGCCAGCGCCCCTCCTTGTCGATCACATGCGTGACGATACCGTGGGCCTGGATGCCGTCTTCGGACTTGGTGAACGTGTGGCCGAAGGCTTCGGCCAGCTTGCGCGTCGTGTCCTCCGGCTGACCCTCGGCCGTGGTCAGGAAAAGCCAGTTGACGGGGTCGAGCCCATGCGCGGGCCCATAGTCGCGCAGCACCTCCGGTTTGTCCCGCGACGGGTCGGTGGTGACGGACACGAAGACGACCTGGCTCCTCATCGGGGTCGCGTTCACCATGGCCTGGACCGCGGCGACTTTCTCCGCATGGAGGGGACACACGTCCGGGCAGGACGTGTAGATGAAATGCAGGACGACGACCTTGCCGCGCAGATCGGCAAGTCGGACCACCCGCCCGTCGGCGGTGCGCAACGCGAAGTCCGGCGCCGGCTTGTCGATCGTCTGGAAATATTTCTCATCGCTTTGCAGCATCGCGTTGACCTCGTCGAGCGAGTGCGCCTTCGCGTCGGAAGCGAAGCCGGCTGTCAGCAACATAAGCGCGAGCAGGCATCGTAAAGTGCGCCCCCGCGTCTCCAAGGTCCGTGACAAACGCCGCGCCGAGGGCTCACCTTGCACGCGAGCAGACATCAGACTTTGCCCGCCGTGCTGGTCGGACTGTCGGCATCTTCCCTTGCGGAAGTATCCGGGGTGGAGCACGAACTGCCCGCCATTCCATTCATACAAAGTCCGAGCGCGCACATGGCAACGCAGGGCAGAACGCCAAGCAGCAGCGGGGCAATGCCGGCGGCGACCAGAAGGCTCCAGTTGAAGGCGAGGCCCGCGCCCGCGATAGCCACGCCAGCGGCGACCAGCACGCGCCGCCCGCTCAGAAGCGAGCGAGCGGCGGGGAGGAAGTTGCGGCGGGACGACGTCTCGCTGGCTTGGATAAGCTCAATGGCGTTCATAGGATTTCCTTTCTTATTTTGCGGCTATGCGTCCGCGGATGAAGTCGACCATTTCGGGCGAATCCCATTCGGCCGGGCCGATCAGTCGGCCGATCTCCCCGCCCTTGCGGTCGATCAGCAACGTCATTGGAAGACCCGGAGCGCCGAGCGTGAACATGGCCTTGGCCGAGACATCGATGTTCAGCGCCAGGTGCTTGACGCCGGTCTCGGCGAAGAATTTCTTCACCTGCTCTGGTCCGGCGCGATCCATCGACAGGGCGACGACCTCGAAGTCCGGCCCGCCAAGTTCTGCCTGCAGCCGGTCGAGCGTCGGCATCTCCTTGCGGCAGGGCGCGCACCATGTCGCCCAGATGTTGAGCAGCACGACCTTGCCGCGGAAATCGGCAAGCGTTCTCGGCTTGCCGCCGCCGTCTTCGAACCGGATATCCGGAACGGCGGCAGGCGTTTCGTTCACCGCAAAACTTTGCGGCGCGTCTGCGGCCGACACCGGTTGCTGCGCGATCGTCAGCGCCGCAACCAAAACCATGGCCAGTTTGCTCGCACTCGTCATGGAAGAACTCACTCGGTCGCGTAGATCGTCGGCCGCTTGCCGTCCTTGGTGACGGCATAGACGGTGAACGGTTCGGTCTTCTCGCCCACCATTCCCGGCGATCCCATCGGCATGCCGGGCAGCGTGATCCCGGCGATCGCCGGATGCTCGCTGAGGAGCTTCTCGACGATCTTCACAGGGACATGGCCGTCGACGACGTAGCCGTCGATGAACATGGTGTGGCAGCCCTGGAAGTCCGCAGGCACGCCGGCCTTGCTGCTGATTTCGGCGAGATCGTTGGTCGGCTTTACCTCGACGTCGAAGCCGTTCTGGCGAAGGTAGTCGGCATAGCCTTCGCAGCAACTGCATTGAGGGTTCTTGTAGAGCAGCGCCTTGTGCAGTTCGCCGGCCTGAACGGCGGCAAGGCTGGCGGAGAGGAAGGTGGCGAGAGCGAGAATGCGAAGCATGGATGTTTTCCTTTCAATGTCGTCGTCGGGTTTCGGATTCGTCGATTTGAAATCAGGTCTTGTGCTTCCCGTCGCCAACCCTGAGCACGGTCATCAGCCCGGCCGTCTGGTGATCGGTGATGTGGCAATGCAGCATCCAGTCGCCCGGATTGTCGGCGACGAAGGCGAGTTCGACGGTGTCCCTGGGTGCAAGAAGGACTGTGTCGGCCCATTGATTATGCGGAACGGCCGCCCCGTTTCGCTCGATCACCCGGAAGCTGAACCCGTGCAGGTGCATCGGATGCCACCAGGCGGTTTCGTTACGCATAGTGACGAGCTGGCTGCGTCCCTGGGCGAGCGTCATCAGCGGCGGCATGCCCGCATGGCCGTCTCCCGTCATCGACGTACCGTTGATCGACCAGATGGCGCGGCCATGCGTCATGCCGCCCGACATTGCGCCCATCTCCTGCATCATGCCGCCGCCCATGCCGCTCATCATCCCGCCCTGGAGGACCAGTTCGAGACGCTCGGCACTCCGGAGATCAGGTTGC
Source organism: Mesorhizobium hunchu (assembly GCF_040081975.1). Classification (NCBI taxonomy): domain Bacteria; kingdom Pseudomonadati; phylum Pseudomonadota; class Alphaproteobacteria; order Hyphomicrobiales; family Phyllobacteriaceae; genus Mesorhizobium; species Mesorhizobium hunchu. The sequence continues at coordinate 192,365 of NZ_JBEBMG010000007.1, read as the reverse complement.
GGAAGCGGATTGGCGGGCAGCCGGAGCGGAGCGTCGAGAGGGCTTTTCCTCAGCGGCGCGTCGGCGGCGTAGGCAAAGGCGGTTAGTTCGTAGGCGAGCCCGTCGTAGAAATCGTCGACGACGGCATGGCGGCTGCCCGGCTCGCCCTCCATGTCGATGATCAGATCGATGCGCATCGCCGGGCCAAGCAGCAGCCTGCCGCCGTCCGGCTCGTGCGGGTCGCAGGGCTGTCCGTCGGTGGCGACGACGACGGGCCTGTGGCCGTCGAACCTCAGCGCCATGATGCGGGCGAGCGAGGTGTTGACCAATCGCAGGCGCACGCGCTCGCCCGCCCTGACGCCTTGGTCGCCTGGAACCGTGCCGTTCAGCGTCACCGTGTTGCCGACCCGGCCGGACATGGCCGCCTCCATGCGGTTGCCGAAGCCCGGGGCGATCTGCCCGTCTGCATCGAGCCGCCAGTCGGCGAGCACCCACAGGAGGTCGCGGTCCACCTGGACAGGTTCGGCCTCCTCGACGATCAAGGCGCCGGCGAGGCCGCGCCCCAGTTGCTGCAGGCTGTCGGCATGCGGGTGGTACCAGAAGGTTCCGGCGTCGGGCGGCGTGAACGCGTAAACGAAGCTCCCGCCCGGCTTGATCGGTGGCTGGGTAAGGCCGGGCACGCCGTCCATGGCGTTCGGCAGCCGGATGCCGTGCCAATGCACGGTCGTATCCTCCTCGAGATGATTCACGACTACGATGCGCGCCGGTTCTCCCTGGCGGAGCCGGATTTCCGGTCCGGGAACGCTACCGTCATAGGCCCACACCTCGGTGGTCGGACCCTTCTCGCCCTTGAGGGCCGCACGGCTGCGGCCGGGTGAGAGCTTGTAAGCGCTAGCAGGCGTTGCGAGGCCCGGCGATGGTTTCAGCACGAGCCTTGTGACGGCAAGTGCCGTGCCTGCCCGGAGGACCTCCCGGCGCGAGACGGAACAATTCGAAAAGACGGACACTTCAAATCCTTCGGCAGCGATCGCCGATGGACTGCGGGCTCACGAATGCCCGCTTCGTCATCGGCAATTCGCACCTGTCCGAGAATCGGGCAGATGCGCTCGGATGCCTGGATCAGCCCTCAGGGCGGATTCCTGGCGTCAAACGAAGCTGAAAGGTCTGGGAGGATATGGGTCGGGCACGCCGCCCCACCCGTGCAGGAGCGCGGCCGGCAACGGCGCCGGGCGAACTGCAAGAGGTACGGTGGCAAGCGTCGGGCTGTCGGGGAGCACCGCCATGCCCGGTGCGACGCAGGCCTGGGGACAGACCGTCATCTTGCTGCTGTCCGATTTCCGGTCGGGACAGCCCGGGCAGCCGTCGCGGGACGGCATGCCCATGCCGGATGCTGCCATGTCGGCGGTCATTGCCATCTTCGCCGCCATGGCGCTGGCCTGAACGGGAGACATGCCCAGGCCCGCGGTGACGGAAACCGCAATCAACAGTGCAAGAAAATGTCTGGCCGACCAGCGCATGGAAGCAATCTACATTGCCGAGGATGTTTTCTCAACACGGGAGCTTGCCATCGACTGCGGCTAAAAGGCAGGGCGCTACGAACCGGCCATCGGCCTATTTTCCGTGACCGTGCGAATGATCGTGACCGCCTGTTGCGAACCGGATATTCGCCGCTGCGAGCGCGGGCATATGTTCGAAAAGCTCGTCCTCGAGATCGGCTGCGATCTTGTTGGCCGCCGAGAGCGGTAAGGATTCTTCGACATCGATGGCTACGTCGGCGTGCAGCTTGTGGCCGATCCACCGCGCCTTGGCTTCAACGATACGCGCACCGGGCACATGGGCCCCGGCATGTTCGATCTCGTCCATCACGCCGGGCTCGACGCCATCGAGCATGCGCGTGAGAACGGATCTGGCCGACTGCCAGACGATGCCGAAAATGGCGATGGTGATCAGCAGGCCGATGATCGGATCGGCAAGCGGGTAGCCGAGCCAGACGCCGATGGCGCCGACAACCACGGCCAGGCTGGTCAGCCCGTCGGTGCGGGCATGATAGCCGTCGGCGACCAGGGCCGCGCTGTTGATCTCGCGGCCGACGCGGATGCGGAAGACGGCCACCGCCTCGTTACCGAGAAAGCCGATGATGCCCGCCGCCGCTAGCCAGCCGAGATGGCTTACCGCCTGTGGATTGATCAGGCGGTCGATGGCCTCGTAGCCGGCCACGATGGCGCTGAACAGGATGATCAGGACGATAATGATGCCGGCCAGGTCCTCGACGCGCCCGAGGCCATAGGTGAAAGTCCGCGTCGGCTTGCGGCGCGCTAGAATGAACGCGATCCACAGCGGAATTGCCGTCGTCGCGTCGCCGACATTGTGGATGGTGTCGGCCAGCAGCGCCACGCTTCCCGAAAGCGCGACGACGGCCATCTGAAGGACGGCCGTGATCGCAAGGATCACGAACGACCACTTGATCGCCCAGATGCCGCGGTCGGTGGTCGCGATCGTCGCGTCGATGACTCCGTGGGTATGGCCGTGCGGCCCGTGATCATGGCCGTGACTGCCATGCCCGTGCCCGTGGTCATGCTGGCCGAAACCGAACCAGTCCCGCAATGCGTTCGCCATGTCCGTTCGCTTCCCTTATTTCAGATAGGTGCGGACGACTTCGATCAGCTCGGCCGCGCCCCTCGCCCTGTCCGCGTCCGGATCGTGATCGGGGTCCGCGACGTGGTAGCGGATGTGGTCTTCCATCAGTTCGGCCGTCAGGCCATTGATCGCGCCGCGCATCGAGGCGACAAGCATCAGCACATCGGCACAGCCGATTTCCGCCTCCAGCGCGCGCTCTACGGCTTCAGCTTGGCCTCGAATCCTTCGGATTCGGCCAAGGAGCTTGGACTTCGCCTTGTCTCCGGTTGTGTGCGACATCGCTGCTGCCTCTCTGATTTGGTGAGGCACATACTATAGGGGGGTAGGCTATATGTCCAGACACAAAGACACCTGCCCGCTGCCATGATACTCGCGGCCCTGGACATGCTACGTCAATACGCCCGTACTCAATGCACTGCCGGAAAGACTTCGGCCGTCATGCCGGCTGCCCGGTATGCCAGCAGTCCAAACCATTCATGCACGGCGAGATCGGTCGAGGCGAGACCATCGGCCATGGATTTGGTAACCCGCCAGAGATCGTTCGTTCCACGCGTTCGGTAGTCGACCGGATACGGGGTTACGCTGAATCCGGCGGCGCGGAAACATCCGACCGCCCTCGGCATATGGCTCGCCGACGTCACAAGCAACCAAAGCTCGCCTGGCTTCGGCTGAAGGGCGGCTTTGCTTTCAGTGCCGTTCTCGCAGGTGTTTCGCGACCGTTCCTCCATCTCGATGCGCTGGGGCGGAAGGCCAAGCGACACGAGGATTTGGCGCGCCACCTGGGATTCCGACATCCTGGCATTGCCGCCAAGGATATGGCTCGCTCCGCCCGAAAGGAAAATCTTTGCGTCCGGATAGCGCCGGCTAAGGTCGACGGTTGCCGTCAGCCGCTCTCCTGCCTCATTCATCGCCAAAACGTTGCGGTCGCTGCTGATATGGGTATCGACGGCTCCGCCGAGAAGGATGACTCCAGCGACGGGCCTGTCGATGACTGGTTGGGGAAAGCGGTCCTCAAGCGCCGACAAGGCGGCCGGTCCAAGAGGGCTCCAGCCGCAGATGGCCAGCAGCAGAACCGACGCTATCATGCACCGTCGTCCCCAGCGGGACCAGCCGGCGAGCGAAACCATGATGCCGGTCAGCCCAAGCAGAACGAACAGGTTGGAAGGGATCAGGAAAAACCCTATCAGTTTCGAGATGAAGAAGAACATCAAACCCCCGCATATCTCGATGAATGGAAGCCTTCGAAGATGGCCGTGAACGTTTCGGACCAGCGCTGGAGCTTAGGCGTCCGCCTGCTGCATTGGCTTACGGTGGTCGCGCTCGCAGCCCAGTTGGCTGTCGCCTTTGGGCCGATGGCCGGGTCAGGAATGGCGCCAATGAACTGGCTGCCGCTGCATATGTCGATCGGCGTGACCGTCATTGCCATGATCTTCCTGCGGATTTTTTGGCGCATCTTCGCCAAGGCTCCTGTCCGGCCGCTGCCGCGATACGTGCGTTTTGCAGGTGCTCTCGTTCACATCTGCCTATACGCGACGATCCTTGCAGTCCTGATAACGGGGTGGCTGGGCTATCGGCCGATACCTTTCATGCCTCCCGCGCGGTTGTTCGGAAGCCTGCCCGTGCCGCTGGCCCCGACGGTGGACGGGCTGTCGGCCCGGTCCTTCGCCGTGCTCCATGCCAGGCTGGTCTGGATACTGCTCGGGCTCGCCGGCATTCACGTCCTGGCCGCTCTGGCGCATGTGGTGTTGCTTCGGGACGGCGTGATGCGCGGTATGTCGTTTGGACGGCCGAACGTCAGGCCGCGGGAATAGAGCTATCGCCTCCTTGGCCCGCGAAACTGCCCTCCATCGTCCCTTTACGTCATCGCCCAGAGCCCGGCCGCGACGACCGCGGCATACCGCACCGCCTTGCCCACCGCGACGAGAGCCAAGAACAAGCCAAAGTGCATCCGCGCCGCACCTGCCGCGAGGGTGAAAGCATCGCCAATGACCGGCAGCCAGGCGAACAGAAGCGTCCACGCGCCGAAACGGCGAAACGTCCGGCTCGCCCGGTCATATCGATCACGGGAGACCGGAAACCAGCGCCTGTCCTGGAGCGCATCGATACCGCGCCCCAGCAACCAGTTCACCGCTGATCCGAGCGTGTTGCCGACCGTGGCGACGCCGAGGAGCAGCATTGGGTCGCCTTGGCCCGTGGCGACGAGGCCGGCGAGCACAGCTTCCGAAGAGATCGGAAGGATGGTCGCCGCCAGGAAGGCGCTGACGAACAGCCCACCGTAAATGGCCAGTGCTGCCATGCCGAACGCTCGGCTACGCCTGCACGTCAACGACGCCCATCATGCCGAGGTCTTCATGTTCCAGGATATGGCAGTGATACATTCGCCGCCCGGGCTGGTCTTGCCGCAACAGCAAACGCACGGTCTCACCTTGTACAACGTTGACCGTATCTTTCCAGGACAGGTAGGCCGGCTTTGTCACCTTGCCACTCAGCTCGTGTTCGACCACCTGGAACTGCGTGCCGTGCACGTGGAAGGGATGGTCCATGTCGGACTGGTTGACCACCTCCCATAGCTCGACATCCCCCACTTTCGAGACGACATCGACCCGGTTCATGTCGAAGGCGACACCGTTAATGAGGAACTCCATTTTCATCCCGCCAGCGCCCATCGCCATGCCGCCCGACCCCATGTCCATGTCGTGCGATCCCATGGACATTGCGCCGGAGCCCATTTCCATTTTCTCGGTGAACACGAAACGCCGGGTCACCTCAGCGGTACCGAGCGGGGTGATGGAGCGCAGTTTTTCGGGCAGGGATGGAACCGGGTCCGCCGGCGTTTCCGAAACGTTTGCGGTGAGCAGCGCCAATCCGGCATCTTCGGGCTTGCCCGGCCCCATCCAGCCACGCTCATAGTCGAGCGTACGCAGGATTGCTGCGCCAGGCTTCTCGAATGTGACGATAAGTTCGACACGCTCCGCCGGGGTCAGCAGGATTTCGTCGACGGGAACGGGCGCTTCCAGCAGGCCGCCATCAGTGCCGATGACGACCATGTTCGCATTCTCGAACGCGAGCCGCAGATAGCGCGCATTGGTCGCATTGAAGAGGCGCAGCCGGCGCTTCTCGCCAAACTGCAAGGCGAGCGACGGATTCTTCTGCCCATTGACCAGCAAATGGTCGCCGACACGACCGTTCATCTGGTCGACCATGGTGCTGGGCGGCATGGTTCCGTCCGCCGCGAGCCTCAGATCGGTGAACATCAGAACCGTGTCGCCATATTCGATCGGTATCGGATCAGCTTTCGACTTCACGATGAAGATTCCGGCGAGGCCGCGATAGACCTGCTCGGCGGTCTTGCCGTGCGGGTGCGGATGGTACCAGTAAGGTGCAGCACTGCCTTCCGGCAGGTCGAAGGCATAGGTCCGGGCACTGCCTGATGCCACCGCGTCCATCGGGTTGCCGTCCTGGTCGGCCGGCACCGGCATACCGTGCCAGTGGATCGTGCTTTCCTCGCCGGGAATGTCGTTGGCGAACTCGATCTCGATGCTGTCGCCCTCGTTGACTTCGATCAGCGGCCCGGGGCTCATTCCGTTATAACCGAGGATTGGCGTATCAACCCCTTCGGCAAAACGCGCCACGGCCGGCTCAGCCGCCAGTTTTGCCCTGAAGGAGCCGGGAGCCGTCGATTCATTCGCCAGCCGCGTCAGGTCACGCAGTGGCTCACCTTCGGGCAGCACGGGCATCGCGTTTGTTGATGCTCCCATATCGTGCCCGGCTTGTCCGCCCATGCCCGGCATGTCATGCTTCATGCCGTCCATCTTCATCTGGGCGGTGGCCGGTCCAGCAGCCGCGAGTGCGGCCAAACCCGCCAGAAAAGTGCGTCGTTGCATTTGTCGTTCTCCTTGGTTCGTCCGAATGGCCGAGTAGAATACGTTCCTTAGAAAGTCTGCCGGTGCCCGGCAGGGTCGGTGCGGCGTTTGGTCTGCTTGGGTCTGGCCCTGAGGGAGGCAGCCTCATGGCCTTTGGAGAGGTCCTCGATGATCGGGCAATGCGGCCGTCCATTGCCCTGGCAGTGATCAACCAAGTGCCGGAGCGTCCTTGTCATGTCGCGCAACTCGTGCATTTTCCGCTCCAGTTCAGCGATATGATCAAGCGCGATCTGCTTGACATCGGCACTGGCGCGCGACCTGTCGCTCCACAGGGCGAGCAAATTGCCCATCTGCTCGACGGAGAAGCCCAGATCGCGCGAACGGCGAATGAAGCGGAGCGTGTGGACGTCGTCGTTCGAATAGATACGGTAACCGGCATCGGTGCGGGACACGTTCGCGATCAGTCCGATCGATTCATAGTAGCGGATCATCTTGGCCGAAACCCCGGAGCCCGTGGCAGCTTCTCCTATGTTCATGAGCGAGTTCCTTTATCTGACGCTTGCCGGTCAGGTGGGTATCCGGCGCGAAGACTACATCGGCGTGGAATAGATTTTGACAGGTGGTTCGGCATGAGCGGTTATGGTCGTGTCTTTCTCGGGGGGCGGAAAAGCCCACGCCATAATTGGCGCGGGCTCCGGTATCATTCCGCGGGAGCAAGCTCGGGCTGACCCGAACGCTGTCGGCCGACCGTGAGCGGCGCCCGGAAGCGCTTCAATCTCAGCGCGTTGGTCAGCACGAAGACGCTGGAGAGCGCCATCGCGCCGGCCGCCAGCATCGGCGACAGCAGCGTGCCGTTGACCGGATAGAGCAGGCCGGCCGCGACCGGGATCAGCGCCGCGTTATAGGCAAAGGCCCAGAACAGGTTCTGGCCGATGTTGCGGATCGTCGCCTTCGACAGCGCGATCGCGTTCGCCACGCCGGTCAGGTCGCCGGACATCAGCACCACGTCTGCGCTTTCGATGGCGATATCGGTCCCCGTGCCGATGGCGATGCCGACGTCAGCCGCCGCAAGCGCCGGCGCGTCGTTGATGCCGTCGCCGACGAAGGCGACGCGGGCGTCACCCGCACGGAGCTTCTTCACCGCCTCGACCTTGCCGTCGGGCAGGACCTCGGCGACGATCTCGTCGATGCCGATGCGCCGTCCGATCGCCTCGGCCGTGCGCCGGTTGTCTCCCGTTACCATCGCCACCTTGAGGCCGAGCGCATGCAGCGCCTGGATCGCGGCTAGGGTCGATTTCTTGATCGGATCCGCGACTGCGACGATGGCAGCGAGGCGGCCGTCGACCGCGGCGTATAGCGGGGTCTTGCCTTCGTCGGCGAGACGCGCGGCTGTCGCGTCAAAGGCCGAGACGTCGAGGCCCAGCTTCATCATCAGGCGGTCGGCGCCGACCTCGACCCTGCGGTCGTCCACCGTTCCCCGCACGCCGAAGCCGGGAACGGCTTCGAAGTCCGCTATTGCGGCGAGCGCCAGGCCGCGCCTTTCGGCTGCCCTTGCGATCGCCTCGGCGACCGGATGCTCGGAACGCGCTTCGACCGAAGCGACCAGCCGCAGCACCTCTTCCTCAGCGAAGCTGCCGGAGGGGGCGAAGTCGGTCAGTTCGGGGCGGCCTTCGGTCAGCGTGCCGGTCTTGTCCAGCGCGATGACCGAGGCGTCGCGCAGCGTCTGCAACGCGTCGCCTTTGCGGAAAAGCACGCCCATTTCGGCGGCGCGGCCGGTGCCGACCATGATCGAGGTCGGCGTGGCGAGCCCCATCGCGCACGGACAGGCGATGATCAGCACGGCAACGCCGTTGACCAGCGCGAAGGACAGCGCCGGATCCGGTCCGAAGACCAGCCAGATGCCGAAGGTTAGCACGGCGGCGGCGATCACCGCCGGCACGAACCAGGCGGTCACCTTGTCGACCAGCGCCTGGATGGGCAGCTTCGCGCCCTGCGCGGCCTCAACCATGCGGATGATCTGCGCCAGCAGCGTCTCGGAGCCGACCTTGGTGGCGCGGAAGGTGAAGCTGCCGGTCTTGTTGATGGTGCCGCCCACCACCTCGGCGCCGACGCCCTTGGCAACCGGCACCGGCTCGCCGGTGATCATCGCCTCGTCGACGAAGGACGAACCCTCGACGATTTCTCCGTCGACCGCGATCTTCTCGCCCGGCCGCACGACCACCAGGTCGCCGGCCTGCACCTCGGCGAGCGGGACTTCCTGCGTGACGCCGTCGCGCACGATCCGCGCTGTCTTGGCCTGCAGCCCGACCAGCTTCTTGATGGCTTCGCCAGTGCGGCCCTTGGCGCGCGCCTCGAGGAAGCGGCCGGTGAGGATCAGCGTCACGATCACCGCCGCGGCCTCGTAGTAGACGTTGGTGGTTCCGGCCGGCAGCAGGGCGGGCGCAAAGGTCGCAACGAGCGAATAGGTCCAGGCCGCACCGGAACCCAACGCTACCAGCGCGTTCATGTCCGGCGCACCCTTGATGAGGGCCGGAATTCCCTTAGCGAAGAAGCGCAGACCGGGGCCGAAGAGGACGATCGTGGTCAGCGCGAACTGGAGACGCCAGTTCCACTCCCCGAACGTCATCATCACCCAGTGATGGAACGCGGGCACCAGATGCGCGCCCATTTCCAGGACGAATACCGGAGCCGTCAGAAGTCCTGCCAGCGCAAGCGAACGGCCGAGCGCCCGGATTTCGGCTTCACGTCCGTTGCGGTCCTGATCCTCGGCCGCACCGGTCGCGATCGCGCGCGCTTCGTAGCCGGCGTCCGCGACCGCCTTCGCCAGGACCGAAACGTCGACGGCGCCCGCGACGATGCGAACGGTCGCGCGCTCGGTGGCGAGATTGACGCTCGCAGCCGTGACGCCCGGCACCGCCTTCAGCGCCTTTTCGATGCGCGCCACGCAGGAGGCGCATGTCATGCCCTCGAGGGCGAGTTCCATCGTCTCCTCACGCACGGCATAGCCGGCATTGGCAACAGCAGCGAGGACGGGCGCGAACTCAGGCTTGCCGGCAAACGTCACTTCGGCCCTTTCGGTCGCCAGGTTGACCGAGGCATTAGCGACGCCAGGTGAGGCAGCGATTGCCTTCTCCACGCGTCGCACGCAGGACGCGCAGGTCATGCCCTCGATGTCGATCTGGAGTTTTGGGGCGGAAACCGGAACCGATCCGGCTAAAACATTTTTCGTGACCGCATTCATCGTCTTTGCAACTCCCTTTCCGGGTGGCTGCAGCGATAGATAAAGGTTCCAGCGATGGGAAGGTCAAGGCCTTTTTATACGCAGCAAACATCTTTGCAAAAAGTTGATGTCGCAGTTGGGGGCGCTCTTGACCTTCCAACGATGGGAAGCCCCATAACCTCTGCATCAGTGATCAAGGAGAGCTGTGATGTTGAAACTTAAAGTTCCCGAAATGAGCTGCGGACATTGCGCCGGCACCATCGAGAAGGCGGTGAAAAGCGTCGATCCGGCGGCGCGTGTGATCGTTGATCTCGGATCATCGACGGTGGCCGTGGAAACCGGCGCCGACGAGAATGCGATCTGCGAGGTCATCCGCTCGGCCGGTTACGACAACGAGAAAGTCGCTGCCTGAGAAAGCACAAACGCGGCCGGCAGGGATCGTTGCCCTGCCGGCCGCGTTAGATGCATGATGCGATCAAGTACGACGGAAGTGCGGGGGACAAAACATGTTTGTGCAGCCGATCGATTATTTCCTCGTCGTCTGGTTCGTACTGGCGGCTGCCTCGACGCTCTATGTCGGCATCGACCAGTACCGCAACAATCCAGAACCGGTGGTGATGAAGTGGGGCTTTATCCTCGTCACCCTCTACATGGGACCGCTTGGGCTGCTGCTCTATGTGCTGGCGGACAAGGAGCCGCGCCCCGGCGAGCACGAGGATTTTACGCGGCCACTGTGGAAACAGGGCGTCGGCTCGACCATCCATTGCGTGGCCGGCGATGCGACTGGCATTATTCTCGCTGCCGTGATCACCGCGATGCTCGGCCTGCCGATGTGGATCGACCTCATCGTCGAATATCTCGCCGGGTTCGCCTTCGGCCTGTTCATCTTCCAGTCGCTGTTCATGAAGTCGATGATGGGCGGCACATATTGGGAGAATGTCCGAAAAAGGGCTCTGTTGCAAACTCTGGCGCATTCGCCAAGATTGGGCTGCTGGATTGGCAGGATCGGTTGCGATGAACGATTTCAAGGGGCGGCACTTCACCGGAGAGGTCATCCTATGGGCGGTGCGCTGGTATTGTCGATACGGCATCAGCTATCGTGATCTCGCGGAAATGCTGGCTGAGCGTGGGATCGATGTCGATCATACGACTATCTATCGTTGGGTGCAGCGCTACGCGCCAGAGATGGAGAAACGACTCCGCTGGTTCTGGCGGCGTGGTTTTGATCCGAGCTGGCGCCTCGATGAGACTTACATCAAGGTGCGGGGCAAATGGACCTACCTGTATCGGGCGGTCGACAAGCGGGACGACACGATTGATTTCTACCTGTCACCGACCCGCAGCGCCAAGGCTGCGAAGCGCTTTCTGGGAAAAGCCCTTCGCGGTCTGAAGGACTGGGAAAAGCCGACGAAACTCAACACCGACAAGGCACCAAGCTACGGCGCCGCAATCGCTGAGTTGAAACGAGAAGGAAAGCTCGCGGCGGCAACTGAACACCGGCAGGTGAAATACCTGAACAATGTGATCGAGGCTGATCATGGCAAGCTCAAGATATTGATCAAGCCCGTCCGTGGTTTCAAATCGATGCCCACAGCCTACGCCACGATCAAAGGCTTCGAGGTCATGCGCGCCCTACGCAAAGGACAGGCCCGACCGTGGTGCCAGCAACCAGGGATCATGGGCGAGGTGCGTCTTGTCGAGCGAGCTTTCGGCATTGGACCGTCAGCGCTGACCGACACCATGGAACTACTCAACCAACACTTGGTCGCGGCAGCCTGATTGCCATGAAGCGGCGGATCTCACTCGCTCGCGGACAATCTTTGCAACAGAGCCAGACGCCTTCATCCATCCGGATAGCGTGCCCGCCCGCCATGTCTGACCATGGCAGGCGGGCACGGATAATTATTTGGTCTGCGTCTGGACCACGTCGCCGGGGCCTTCCTCGCCCGCCGCAGCGATGACGAGATAACGACGCTGGCTCTTTTCTGCGTTCTGGACGATCTGACGGATCGGACCCAGCGCATTGACGATCGCAGAACCGCCAGGATTCGTCTTGAATGACGACAGGGGCTGCAACTCCCCTTTTCCATCGGGGGTGGCGGACAACGCCAGGACATATTCCGTCTTGGGATCAAGACCGGTCACCGACGCCTGCAGGACCTGCAATAACCCTTGGTCGAAGAGGGTGACATTGGTTGGGGCATTGCCATCCTTTTCTTTCTTGTTACCGACAAGTTGAAGATTGACGGCATTGGCAGCGAGGCCAAGAGGCTGCAGGTTTTGTGTGCCGTCGCCCTCGGGCACAGCGTTCGGCACATAGACTACCGCCTGTGGAGCCTGACCGATCGGGATGGTAGCGACCACCTTGTTTGCAAGGGTATCGATAACCGCCATGGCATCGGCATTTTCAAGTCCAACATATACGCGGGTGCCATCTCCTGACGGCCAGAGACCATGCGGGAGCTTCCCCACCGGGATCGTTGCGACCTGTTCGAACGTGTCCGTCCGGTACACCTTTACCTCATTGTTTCCGCCGAGCGTAATGTAGGCGAAAGTTCCGTTCGCATTGTGAACGATGTTGACGTGATTGGTGATCGGGCCGGTATCGATGGTCTTGATGATGTTGAAGGGAGGTCTAGCGTCAAAAACCTGCACCTTGCCAATGTCCTTCAGCGTAAACCAGACTTGCTTGCCATCCGGCGAGGCCGCGATATTCGGGCAGAACGGGCTTTCCTGCTTGATGCTGCCGACGATCTTGTGGTCGGCCACCGAAACCACCACCGTCTCGGGGTTGAAGGAAGAGCAGATGTAGCCGTATTTTCCGTCAGGCGAGAAAATCTGCATGCCGGGGCCACCGGGAACCTTCATCTGCAACTTTTCCCCGAATGTCGCGGCATCGATGACTGAGATATAATCTTCGCCGCGTACCGTTACCCAAAGCTCCTTGCCATCCGGCGTGTAAAACGCCTCGTGCGGCGAGCGGCCAAGATAAGTGGTATGCTTGACAGCGTTTGTTGCCGTATCGATGAAGGTTACTGAATTGGAGCCGATCGAGACCACTGCAAGCGTTTTGTGATCCGGCGAAAAGCCCAAACCGTGTACCAGTATCTGGCCTTTGTAGAGCGGACTTAGGCTGCTCGGCTGCGGATCTCCGAGTTTAATGACGCCTAGAAGCTTGTTTGTAGATGGGTCGGTAACGGAAACGGTATTCGAGAACTGCTCGCCAGCATAGATCCGATCCTTGCCGCTGATCGCGATATCAGGACCAGAGGCCGCGCCCGGAACCTGACCGGCGAAGCTCGCGACCGATCCCAGCATGGTGCCGGCGAGCAGTCCGAGAGAAAGCAATATGTGTTTCATGGGTTGGTCCTCTGCACTGTAGGGTTAATTGATCGTCAGTTTGCCGTCGGCCCGAGATCAGGGTGTGCTGTGGGCGAGAGAGAGGGGCGCAAGTTTTGCGCCAGCCTGCGTCGATACGGCAGCCGACGGCGGTATAGGATCGCTAAGTGCCATGCGCATGGCGGCAATTTCCTGTAGCTGTTCGACGATGATTTCCTGGGATATGCGCTTGAGTTGCTCGTCTTCTCTGTAGCGAAGGTAAGCCTGCGCCATGTCGAGCGCACCCTAGTGATGGGGGGCCATCATCTTCACGATATCGCCGGTCGGCTGACGGCCATCGCGATCATCATCTTTTCCATCGCGGCATCGTTTTCAGGAAGGAAAGGTGGCTCATCGCCAACAGCGCTGAGGCGGTTTCGTGCGTGGGACTTGCCGGATCGTGAGCGAAGGCGGGCACGGAAACAGAAACGGAAATTGTTACGAGCACTGCCGTGGCGACACCGCTCTTGGCATGAGAAATGATCATATCGACCTCTTGGTTCAGACTGGGTTCGCAGAGGTAGACATCTCAGCGCCTTGTTTATTCCTCTCCCTCAACTTTTTTTGGAATTATGTGGGATCGTCCCGAAGGCCGCGCTCCCCGTGGTGACACGTTCGAACAACATCTGCCGCCTGGTCTTGATCTTGAAACTGCAGCGACGAAACTAATGCCGCGGTCCGGAAATGCTCGTGAAAGGCTAACGGGCTCATCCCGCCCGCAGGCGCAGGAGATCGGCGGCAAGGGTTGCGCGAACCCGATTCGGAGCACTGCAACGGCACACACCACAAGCTGCATATGGCAGTCTGGTCCGCCCGGATGCCGGCTTGAACTGTTCGAGCACGTCTGTCCCAAGCGCGGTATTCGTTGACACGGGGCATGGCCGGCTATGACGCATTTTACCAGCAACTCATCACCAATTTCGATCTGGCGACCGTTACGGGTTTCTTTTCGATGGAGGCCATCGTCGAGAATCGCGCGGCCGATCTCAGCCGTTTGCAATGAAGCGTTGGGAAGTCTTTCCCACCTGACCGCTGCCTTCCTGTTGGCTCGGGTTGCTCAGGGAGGATATCTGATGCGCTGGTCGAAATATTTTCTGCCCGCGGTGGAATAATTCGGCCGTTTCATCGTCTTCTCTCCCATCACGGTCAGGGAGAGGACGATGATCAGCAGACGCGAAGTTCTAAAATCGGCAGGCGTTGCAGCCTTGGGCGCGGCAGGCGGGCTTTCCCTGTCCGGTCTGGCTGCACGGGCAGCAGAAACCATAACACTTCCGTTCGGCAACGGTGAAAGGGAGCTGGTAAAATATCCCGGCAAGCGCCCGCTGATCAGTCTAACGGCGCGGCCGCCGCAACTCGAGACCCCGTTCAGCGTGTTCAATGAAAGCCTACTGACGCCAAACGACGCCTTCTTCGTGCGCTATCATCTGGCCGACATCCCGCTGGATATCGACCCGCAGACGTATCGCATCGACGTCAAAGGCCTTGTTGACAAGCCGCTGTCGTTATCGCTCGACGATCTAAAGTCGATACACGACCCGGTCGAGATTGTGGCGGCGCACCAGTGCTCCGGTAATAGCCGCGGCTTCTTCGAGCCGCGCATGGCCGGCGGCCAAAGCGCCAATGGCGCCATGGGCAATGCCCGCTGGAAAGGCGTGCCGTTGAAAGCGGTCCTAGACAAAGCCGGCGTCAAGGCTGGCGCGGTGCAGGTTTCGTTCGGCGGTCTTGACGGTCCGGCGCTGCCCGAAACACCTGACTTCGCCAAAGCGCTTGATGTTGATCACGCACGCGACGGCGAAGTTATGATCGCCTATGGAATGAACGGCGAAGACCTACCCTGGCTGAACGGTTTTCCGGTACGCCTCGTCGTTCCGGGCTGGTACGGCACCTATTGGGTGAAGCATCTCAACGAGATCACGGTGCTCGACAAGCCGCTGGACAATTTCTGGATGATGAAGGCCTATCGCATTCCGGACAACGATTGCGCCTGTACCGAGCCGGGCGAACTCGCCAAAAAGACGGTGCCGATCAACAAATTCACTATCCGCTCTTTCATCACCAGCGTTCTGGACGGTGACAAGGTCCACGCCGATGTGGACCTCAAGCTGCGCGGCTTCGCCTTCGATGGCGGCTCGGGCATCAAGGAGGTGTCTGTGTCCGTCGACGGCGGCAATACATGGCAGCCGACGAAGCTTGGCGAAGACCTCGGCAAATATTCGTTCCGCGAGTGGACCAGCACAGCGAACCTCGCCAAGGGCGATCATACGCTGATGGTCCGCGCCACCGGCAATGACGGCAAAACCCAGCCGGACAAGCCGCTATGGAACCAATCCGGCTATATGCGCAATGTCGTCGAAGTCACCAAAATCGTCGCGGTATGAGGAGGGGGATCATGAAACACGCATCAGTAAAGGTGGCCTTTGTCCTCGCAGCCATGTTTGCCGGCAGCTATGCGCTTGCTAAGCCGCTCAGTTATGAGTTGCCGGACGAGACAGCCGAGTTTCGGCCAGGTCCGGGCGTCGAACTGGCGCAATCCAATTGCGCTGCCTGCCATTCAGCCGATTATGTCTCCATGCAGCCGCCGAAGAAAGGTGACGCCTTCTGGTTGGCAGAGGTCAAGAAAATGAAGAATACCTACGGCGCGCCGATTGAGGATGCCGACATCAAGGGTATCGCCGACTACTTGGCGGCAACTTACTAAGATTGAAAATGAGAAAGGGCGTCTTCGGAACGGCGGCGAAGCAACGTCGATCAGGCGCCCTTCTCCCATGCCGGATAGTCGCACTGAACATTGCCATTTCTGCTTCGCCGGGACATGCTTTGCGATGAACAAGAAAGGAATGGAAGGGCGTGCATGTTGAAGCGTTCGCGCTTTGAGATGCGGTTCACGCCTTACCAGCAGCGGCTTTATGGTTATGCCGTGGCGATGACGGGGGATCGCGATTCGGCTCGCGATCTCCTGCATGATTGTGTTGCCAGAGCGGCGGCCGCGCACAATCGCCCGGCAGATGAGCCTGCCTTTCGGGCTTGGCTGTTTACGATCATGCGAAATTTGTGGATCGATCAGGTTCGTGCCAGCCAGCGGCGCACTCTGGCGATCGAGGCACTATCGGATGCCGCGCTCGACATGCCTGTGGCGCTCGAAAGCGTTGCCGTCAACGCTTTTGCAGTGCGCCAGGCTTTCGAACTCCTGTCTCATGACCATCGTGAGGTTCTGGCGCTGGTTGATATTTCGGGCTTCACCTATCAGGAAGCCGCCCACCTGCTTGGCGTGCCAAGTGGCACCATCATGAGCCGGATCAGCCGGGCGCGTCAGGTATTGGCGAAATTATTGGCTGACGACGAGCCAACAATAGTTTCCCTTTCAAGGGCAACGAGAGAGAAATGACAGAGCAGACACCAGATTTCCAGACGCTGAACGCCTATGTTGACGGTGAAGTCGCGCCCGACATGAAGGCGTCAATCGATCGTTATGTCGCCCAAAACGGCAAGCTGGCGCGCGAAGTGGAAGCGCTTCGACGAATGAAATCGGGTGTGGCCGGCATCGGTTCGGATGTTGTCGTCCTTCAATTGCCAACACGCCGACCACTGGTCAGCCGCGCGGCACTGGGTGCCGTTGCCGCCATGCTCATGCTGACATTTGTAAGTGGCTGGTTTGTCGCAACGACATTCAACCGCAGTGCTGGGCGCGAGGGAGCAAACACCATCGTTCAGGCTCTGAAGCTGCACGATGACTGGTCGGCCACGGTCATTAACACCTCAGTGCACGCTGCCGATCTCCGCTCCTTTAATGCCCCCGAACTTGCAGCCGCCGGATTGACGTTGGTTGCGCTGAAAGCGGATGCCGAGATTGCTGGAAAACACGCCATTCAGGCTGGCTACCTGGGCGAGCACGGATGCAGGCTCAGTCTCTTCCAAATCCCTGGCGCGGAACATGATTTGGTCTTCCACATCGTCAACGAAGGAGGTGTACAATCGGCCGAGTGGGCAGACGGGTCATTTCGGTATGTTGTGATCGCCCGCAAGCTCGACGTGACCCGCTTCGCTTTGCTCGCAGACGCCCTGAAGGGGATGACGACGCACCTGGGTCGACCACCTTCACAGGATATTATGGCGCAGTTGGAGAGCGCACACCAGCCCTGCAGAGGCTGAAGATACGAATATCTGAATGGGGATTGATCCATATCACGATAGTATCCGCCGACAGCTGAAACGATTTCTCAAATTAGGGAACCTGAGGTACCGCAATCCAGCTTTCGGGTAATATTGTGTTAGAGCTATCTTTGTGCGCCCAGTTGGAGGCGATGCGCATCAACGGATGCTCAGAACAAACAAGACCCCAGCGCTGATTGCCGCGAGCACAACGAGCGACAGTATGCCGGCCGTCAGGACCCTACCGCCCGCGTGAACCACAGTGCGGATGTTAACTGTTAAGCCCAGAGCCGCCATCGAGACAATGGTAAGGGTTGTCGACGCGTCATTGAGGGGCTTAAGGGCCGCGTGGGGGATGAGGTCCAGAGAGCGGCACGCCATCATGCCGAGAAAGCCAACGATGAACCACGGCACCATTCGGCCAAGGGACGGTCTGCCGCGCGCCCGGTTCCCCATCACGAAACCGAGCACAACGATCACTGGCCCTAGCATAAGAACCCGGATCAGTTTGACGAGCGTGCCGACCTGCGTTGCCAGAACGCCTCCTGAAACTGTTGCCGCGAGAACTTGTGGAACAGCATAGACCGTCATCCCGGCAACGATCCCATACTGCCTCTCACTCATACCCAAATAGATCTGAGCGATCGGCAAGATCAGCACGACAAAGACACCAAGAGCTGCCGTGAAGGCGATAGATGCCGCTACGTCGTCTGAATGGGCATCAATGACTGGGGCCGCCGCAACGATGGCGGAGTTTCCGCAGATCGAATTACCGCAAGCAACGAGCATGGCCAACTTCGTTGACAGCCCGAGAGCCCGACCAATTGTGTAGCTTGCTCCAATTGCCAGCGCCACGACTGCGGCGATGGACACAACGAGCATAACCCCCGCATCGCCTATCGCGGAAAGGCTGATCGAAGCGCCGAGCATGACGATGGCGATCTCCAGCAAGGTCTTGGACGCGAAATGGATGCCCGCCTTGAACGCCGGATGCAGACCAAACATCGTGTGGACTGCCGTCCCCAGCAGAATGGCCAAAACCAGCCCCTCGATCCAGGCTTGACCGAAGTAAGCGACTTCGACGCTCTGTAAGGCAAGCGCCGCAATCGTGACGGCCACCGTCAGCGCAAGTCCGGGGAAATGGGAGAATACGTGCTGTTTGAAAGACATGAGAGAACCTTTGTGTTTCTCCCGCTGATGCCACCTTCAATTGTGGACTTCTATCGAATAGTATGACATGTTCCATTCGATATAAATTGATGATTGCCATGACCTTCGAGCAGCTCTCCATTTTTGTCGCCGTCGCTGAGCGCGAGCATCTAACCAAGGCCGCCGCAGCCATCGGCCTTACGCCATCGGCTGTCAGCGCCTCGATCAAGGCACTTGAGGCGTTCTATGGCGTTCAGCTTTTTCACCGCGTCGGGCGCGGCATTGAATTGACCAAAGCTGGACGAACCTTTGTCGGAGAGGCACAAGCCACTCTGGCGCGTGCTCGTTCGGCGGCACTAGTGCTCAGCGAACTCGGCGCCCTGGAACGCGGAACGCTTGATGTCTACGCAAGTCAGACCATCGCAAGCTATTGGCTGCCGCGACGACTCATGCGCTTTCACCAAGCGTTCCCGGGCATCGACATCCGGTTGACCGTTGGCAATACAAAGACCGTATCGCAGGCCGTTCACGATGGGTTGGCGGAGGTCGGTTTTGTCGAGGGTGCGATCAATGATCCCACGCTTTCGAGCCGTCCCGTAGCGCAGGATGCAATGGTCATTGTCGTTTCCCCTTCCCATCCACTCTCAAACAAGAAGGAGGTGAAGGGAAATGATCTGTTGACTGAAACACAGTGGGTCATGAGAGAGGCTGGGTCCGGTACGCGCTCGGAGTTTGAAGCCGCATTGACCGCCGTCGATTGCGATCCGTCGTGTCTGAAGATCGCCATGACTTTGCCTTCAAATGAAGCCATCCTTTCCGCTCTAATAGAAGGCACTTGTGCCGCGGCCCTCTCCAGCATTGTCGCCACATCTTTCGTGCGTCAGAACGATTTGAAGATAGTTGATTTCCCTCTTCCTCCTCGCGCCTTCATGGCCTTGAGGCACAAGGAGCGACATCAGAGCCATGCTGCGGCTAAGCTGATGGAGATGTGCCTTGCCGCGTAGCAGCGGCTGGGCGTGCGGCTAGTCAGGCGGTCGACACTAATTTTGAAGACGACCACGAAGGATAGCGCATGTTCCGAGAGGGTGGCGCCGTTGCTGCGGGACGACGCTCGAACTGTGCAACAGTAGCTGGAAGTGTGGCCGACGAGAATTCCGGTAACCGATACACGTTCCGTTAGATTCAGGGGGGCCGTGTCTCGGCCACGAACCGACCTGATCCAGCTTGCAACCCCGTGCGCAGCTTCTTCGACCTCGTCGATCCGGCGTTGGTAACAGCCGGGAGCGAAGGCCGTCCACCACATCAGGTCAGTCGACGAAAAGAGCCTGATACAGGCGCTCGATCGCAGCCTGCCTGGGTTGCCGCTGAAGCGAGGCTACGGGGCGACCATGACCCACAACTACAAAAGCCACGGCACGGCCACGCTATACTATCGATAGCTACTGGCGAAACCGCGCAGAGTTCGTGCAGGGGCGCGAAGCGATCGTCGGCCTTCTGGCGCGAAAGTGGCAGCGCGAGCTGGATTATCGACTTATCAGGGGTCGGAACAAGAGCAGCTCAAAATCTTGCGCTAAGACCGAACGGATCATGAACGTCAGGCGGCGTGCAGGATCCGGCCGGGAAGTCGCAACGGTCTGAAGCCTTTTGGCATCTGCTGCTCGGCGTCCCAGGAATAGATGCCGTTGAGATTTATATGCTCCCAACTGAGCGGCGAGAGGTGTTTCAGCAGCCCGTCGGGAATATTCCGCCCCTGCTGCCGCAGATGAGCGGCGGCGCGGCTGAGATAGACGGTGTTCCAGTGCACGATGGCGCTGACCACCAGATTGAGGCCGGAAGCCCGGAACGCCTGGCTATCGAACGACCGGTCGCGGATTTCACCGCGCTCGTGGAAGAAGACGGCACGCTTGAGCTTGTGGGCGGCCTCGCCCTTGTTGAGACCGGCCTGACACCGCCGACGCAGCGCCGGACTCGAATACCATTCGATCATGAACAGGGATCGTTCGATCCGACCAAGTTCCCGCAGGGCCTTGGCCAACTGGCCGGATTTCGATGACGCGGCAAGCTTCTTGAGGATGGTGGAGGGGACCACGGAGTGCGTCGTGATCGACGCCGCCAGATGCAGCAGATCGTCCCAATGTTCCATAATGAGAGCGGTGTTGATCGGTGCGCCGATATGGTTGGTCAAAGCCGGATAGGCGCCGGCCTTCTCGAAGGTGTGGAATTTCCGGTCCTTGAGGTTTCGCAGTCGGGGAGCGAAGCGCTTTCCAACCAGGGCAAACAGCGCAAACACGTGATCGCTGGCGCCGCCGGTATCCGTGAAGTGCTCTTCGATATCGAGGAGGGTGTCATGATCGAACAGCCCGTCCAGAACATAGGCCGCCTCGCTTTCGGTCGGGCTGATCGGCAGGATGCTGAAGTAGCCATACTGGTCGGAAAGATGACTGTAGAATTTGGTGCCCGGCTCGCTGCCGTAGTGGAGATTGATGTCGCCGCGTTTTGCAGCGCGGTCGCTGGCGCGGAAGAACTGCCCGTCAGATGAGGCCGTTGTCCCGTCTCCCCATAGTCGGGAATGGGGATGGCGTGTATGGGCGTCGGTCACGCAGGCCTGGGCGGCGCGGTAGGTTTCGGATCGGGCATGGAAGGTCCGTATCCAGCCTATCTGGTGAGCGCTGATGCCCTTCGAGGCTCCGGCCATGCGCTTCGGTCCGAGATTCGTCGCATCCGCAAGTACGCCGGCCAGCATAGCCGACGTGTTCTGCGGAGCGTCTGCCGTGCGCACATGCGTGAACTGATCGGCGAATCCGGTCCACTCGTGCACCTCCCTCAAAAGATCCGGGACCTCGACCAGCGGATACATCTCGCTGATTTCGACGTTCAGATCCTCGGCCGCGGCGGGAACCTCGCTGGCGGTGGGCGTTACGATCAGGGTTCCGGCCTCAAGCCGAACACCATCGAGCTTTCCATTGCGGGCGCGATAGGCCAGACGTTTAAGATTGAAGTCCATCACCTGCCGGATTTCAGCAAGCCAGGTCGCGCCATCTCCGTGCACACCGAGATCGAGTTGGCCTTCTTCCTTCAAGGCGTTGAACTTCGAACGGGGCATGAGATGTTCGTCGATCGGCCGGAAAGATCGGCTACCTTCGACCCAGACGTCCGCTGAGCGGAGCCTATCTCGCAAAACGGCGAGCGTCGCAATCTCATAAAGCCGCCGGTCCGGCTTTTCCTGGCCGAAGATCAGTTTCCGGTCGGCGTGATTGAGATGGGCGACTGGGATGCGGTCGGGAAGCACACGCCGCCCCTCCGCATGAAGCCTCCTCAAGGTTGCGAGCGCGGCAAGCAACGGATCGTGCCGCCGCGTCGAATGGAAGGTGAACGTCTGGAGGAAGGGTTCCGCATATTTGCGGACGTTCCCATATTGCTCGACCGCCAGGGACAGGGGCGAAGCATCATTGTCCTCAACCATGACGATGAGGCCGGGTTTCATCTGAAGCAGTCGATGCCAGCCGACCTGATGATCGAGCGTTTCGATCGCATCCTCGTCATTATCATTGGCCGCCTGAAGGGCCGAAATCGTATCGAGGAACAGCCGCAGGGCCTTGGATGTTTCCACGCGGGAATTCATGTGGCGCTGCTTCTTTCGGTTGTTGGCTTGGGAGAAGAGCCTGCCGATCAGCTTGATGAACATCATGACCGCATTGTCGGTGAGCTTCTGGCCGAGCTTGATCACCTGCGCCGCGATCATCGCACGACGGCGACCGGCATTGAAGTCGTTAGCGAGCCAGGCAGGGGTGGCATCGCCCTCCCGGATCATCTGGTCCCAGCGTCCCGAAGGAATTCGAGCCTGCAGACGAGGATCGATCCCAAGCCTGCGAAGGAAGGCGATGCGCTCGGTCAATCCCACCAGGTTCATCGCTCCTGGAGCATCCGGCGCCGACTTCAGCCAGTGAAAGCGTGTCTGGCCTATCGCCGGATCGACGGTCAGCAATCCGTCGAGGATCGCCAGCTTTTCCGTTGAAAGATCCGAGATCAGAGCAGTTTCGGCACGGCGGCGGGCAATGGCTCGGGCCGCAAGCCCCATACGTTCGATCATATTCGCGACAGGCAGCAAAACCCGGCGTTCCCGGAAAGCCGCGATGATGGCGTTCGCGATTGGCAGCCCCTTGTCGGTCGTGGAGGCCGTTTCGATTGCCGACACCAGCGCAACACGACGATCCTGGACGGTCGCGTTCCTCATTTCGAGATAACCGAGCAGATGAGTGACGTGGTTGCTCCGCGTCTCCTCCCGGCCAGCATACCGATCAAACGAAGCTGGATCGGCGCCGATCTGCTCAGCAACATAGTTGAGCATCGCCCTGGGCGGAATTTCGTTGGCCATGAGCGCACGGCCCGGATGGCGCATCAGGCAGAGCTGTATCGCAAAGCCGAGCCGATTATGCTCGCGTCGGCGAACCTCAATTTCGAGCCGGTCGGCTGGCGACAGGTAATAATGACGGATCAGACTGTCCTCGTCAGTCGGGATGTCGAAAAGCGCCTGCCGGTCTTGAATTTTGAGAAGCGTCCGCTTGGCCATTTGCTACTCCACCCATTTCGAGCCATGGCCTTGCCTCTGTCCGGAAAGGTTCGGTTCCGTACAGGGGCGAAACGCACTGTCCACAAATTACCTTGACGACCTTTCGAACGGGCGAGATATTGCGGACAGCCTATTCGGACGAAATTGACCTCCCATGCCGCGCACCTTCGCCTATGTCCGCGTTTCCACGACAGGACAGACCACCGAGAACCAGCTTCAGGAAATCGAGTCCGCAGGTTTTCAGGTTGAGCCGCGCCGGATCGTCACCGAGACGGTTTCCGGCAGCACCGCCATCGTACAGCGTCGAGGATTTGCCCGGCTCATGGACAAACTGGAGGCCGGGGACATTCTGATCGTCACCAAACTCGACCGCCTCGGGCGCGACGCGATCGACGTCAGCACGACGGTCAAGGCGCTTGCCGAAATAGGCGTGCGCGTCTATTGCCTCGCGCTAGGCGGCGCTGATCTCACCAGTTCGGCTGGCACGATGACCATGAATGTGCTCAATGCCGTCGCTCAGTTCGAGCGGGATTTGCTGATCGAGCGGACGCAATCCGGCCTCAAGCGCGCCAAGTCAGAAGGAAAGGCCCTCGGCCGCCCCTCAACGCTCAGTGAAAAACAGAAGCAGGATGTGCGCGACGATCTCGCGACAGGGACTAGTATTTCGGCCACCGCCAGGAAATTTGCGACCAGTCGGCAGACCATCATGCGCGTGCGGGATGAAAGTTCACGCTCCGTTCGATCTTAGCGCAGGATTTTGAACTGCTCTTGTTCCGACCCCAACCACATGGACCTCTATGACAGCGAAAAGTATGTCGATGAGGCTGTCTCCGTCCTCGCGCCATTCTTCAGGGCGAAGCTGAACGCAGTCGAAGCCGCAAGGGCCACGGCGGAATGAAGACGGAACTCTGATAAAATAGCAGATTGCCGGGCCGTGCCGTCAGCACGGCCCGGCCGCCGACGATCGAAAGGATCCGACAATGACAAACGTGCTCGTTCTTGGCGCGGGCGGGCAGATCGCCCGCCACGTTATCGCGATGCTGGCTGGCAAGGACGATGTGCGGTTGACGCTGTTCGCCCGCAACACCGCTAGGCTGGCGGACGTGCCCGGCAACGCTTCCACGGTTCAGGGCGATGTGCTCGACGCCGCCAAACTGAACGAGGCGATGAAGGGGCAGGATATAGTCTATGCCAACCTAACTGGCGAAGACCTCGATGCGCAGGCGAAAAGCGTCATCGCGGCGATGGAGGCGGAAGGCATCAGCCGCCTGATCTTCATATTGTCGCTCGGGATCTACGACGAAATTCCCGGCAAGTTCGGCGAATGGAACAACGCGACCATCGGCGACGACCTGAAGCCCTTTCGCCGCGCCGGCGACGCCATAGAGGCATCGGGGCTGGATTTTACCATTATCCGTCCCGCCTGGCTGACGGACGAGGAAGAGGTGGACTACGAACTGACTGAACGCGGCCAGCCGTTCAAGGGCACCGTCGTCTCGCGCAAAAGCGTGGCAGACCTGATCGCGAAGATCATCCGCTCACCGGACCTACACATTCGCGGCAATCTCGGTGTCGACAAGCCGGGGACGGACGGCGACAAGCCCTACTTCATGTAGGGACACCGCCGATGTGGCCATCGGGAGAGTTGAAACGCAACGGCGCGGCCGGACCCGGTTGCCAATTAAGCGACTTATTGCCGACGTTCACGTCTCATTTTGGAGAGCAATGCGTAGGCCATAGTTCTCCGTTTCATCGTTTTCGACCCGCCATTTGGGCATGACCAAATCGGGGCCGACTGCAGACGGTCGGCTTTTCGCTGGGTCGCTTGGAAAGCCGCCTTTCCAGACCTCAAATGGCCCGTCGTTTAGGTGTACGCAACGAATCTAGTGCCAGGTGTTGTTTTCACCACCCCAAGGTCGGATTGCTCGTGACGACTGCCACACGTCGAAAACGCTTCAACCGTTTGTCGAGCCTTCGTTTATCTATCGTAACGTCGGCTCCATGGAAGGCGGCGCGCCGCCGACGTGCTTATAGACTTCTGCGACGTTATCCGAGGTTACTGCTACTCCCGGCAGCACAATCCACGGCGGCACAGCATTGCCGGTCAACCCAACAATCGCTGCCGTGGCCGCGATCTCGCCCTGTTCGAAAGGCCGTTGCGCCGCAACGCCCCTGACGATCGTTCCTTCGATAAGGGCTTCAGCTATCGAGCTTCCGAGATCCACCGTAGTCATAACCGGGATCCGCGAGCGGCCAGAAAAAGCCGGCATCGATGCAACTGCTGGCTCGTCCCAAACGACAAACACCCCATCCAGATCAGGATTGGCATCAAGGTAGGGGCCGACCACGCTCCCCGCATTTGCCGGCACTTCGAATTTCAATTGCGTCAGCGTGATATCCGGGCGCTCGTGCCGCATCCATTTGCCGAAGGCGATCTCACGCTGCGCCGTCGCGAAGAAGTCTACATTGTAGGCAACCACGCAGACTGTGCCGTTCTGCCGGATGTGCGGCGAAATCAGACTGGCGGCGATCTGGCCGAGGCCAAAATTATCTGACGATATGACGCTCACATAATCGGTTTCCTGCAGCAGACCGGAAGGCGCGTTGTCGAGCAGGACGAGCTTGATCCCGGCGACCGCCAATTTGCGGAAAGCTGCGGCCACGGCCGTGCTTCCGACGGGAATACTGATCACGGCATCGGGCTTCGATTGCACCAGCCGTTCGATCGCTGCTATCTGGATGGCCGCGTCGTAGCCGCAATCGACGATGTCGACGACAACGGCGCCCGCCTGCTCCAAGCCTGCCTTGATGCCCGCGATCTGACGCTGGGCCCAGTCCGAAGCGGTCGTATGCAGCACGATCGCCACGCGAAAAGCTCTTTCCCTTGCGCGCTCCAGCATGTCGCCAGACAGGCG
The DNA here is from genome assembly GCF_040081975.1 of Mesorhizobium hunchu. Classification (NCBI taxonomy): domain Bacteria; kingdom Pseudomonadati; phylum Pseudomonadota; class Alphaproteobacteria; order Hyphomicrobiales; family Phyllobacteriaceae; genus Mesorhizobium; species Mesorhizobium hunchu. The sequence continues at coordinate 166,505 of NZ_JBEBMG010000007.1, read as the reverse complement.
CAGCAATTCGGGAGATGCCGGCCGTTCGCCATGTGGTCCCAGGCCTGCAACCAACGGACGCGCAACGGACGAAACCGGCAACACACATCCGGGTGACATTGCCGCACCAGCTCTCTGCATCCCGTTGCTCCTCCCACCCGCCACCTCTGCGGGCAGCTGTATTGAATCAAACCTACCGCAGGGGTTCCGGTTTGCAAGCGCCACAGCCGACGGCAGCGTCTGCGCGTAAGCCGGTCGGGCGGGCCGCGTGCTCAACCGCCTGTAGTCGCCGTGTTCTCGACGCCGGCCAGCAAATCGGCAACGCCAGCATGGGCAAGCGGCGTGCCCGATACGATCCATTCGCTGAGGAACGCGGGGGCGAAAAGTTCAGTCACGGCCACGGCCGCGGCGCCGACAAGTCCAGCCGACCGCCCCATGCGCGAATGGACTATACTGATATCGCGGCTAATGAGCGGCTGTGCGTGCCTGTAGATGCCCTCGCGGATCGCCGCCAGGCAGATGTCCCCCGTCTGGGACAGTTCGCCGCCGAGAACGATCATCGACGGGTTGAGGATATTGGCCAACGTCGCCAAGACGGTGCCGATCAGCCGTCCGGATTGAGCCAGCAGGTCGGCACAGAACGGGTCGCCGAGGCGGGCGGCCGTGCCGATGTCTGCAGCCGTCAGCGTCCCGGTCGCGGCGAGCGTCTCGCCGAGAAGACGGCTTCGCCCCTGTTCTGCCGCGAGTAGGCCGGCCTGGGCAATGGCATCGCAACCGGCGACGGTTTGAAGACAGCCAACATTGCCGCAACCGCAAATACGCTTGTGCGGCTCGCCGGCGTAAACATGCCCTATCTGTCCCGCTATGCCTTGCGCGCCACGATGCAGGCGCCCGTCGACGACGATGCCGGCGGTGATGTCCGAGCCAAGATCGACATAGAGCATGTCGCGGCTGGCTTCCGCTGACAGGGCGCTTAGTTCACCCATGGTTTCCATCTGCACGGCACCCCGCACCCAGACTGGCGCCTGGAAACGATGCATCAAACGTTCCAGAAGCTTCGCCTCGTTCCACGCAGGCATCGCGCCAAGCTTAGGGATCACCAGGCCGTTCGAGTCCTTCTGCTCTACTGCGCCCGGCACTCCTAGACCAATCGCCCACAGCGGAGCACCATCCTTGCCGAGCGACCAGTTGAACAGCGCCTCCAGTCGATCGAATAGCGCTGCCGCTGGGGACGCGGCGTCGAAATCCTCGTAGTGCTCAAGGATGAGTCGTCCGTCCAGATCGGCGAGACCAAGGCTGATCGTGTCGCCGTCGATGTTGGCAACCAGAATGCGGGCGGCCTCCGATCGAAACCGCACCAGACGCGGCGCGCGCCCGCCTATGGAGCGCCCGACACCGCCTTCGTCGATAAGGCCGAAGGCAGCAAGCGTCGAGAGCCGGTCCGTGACCACGGCGCGGCCGAGCCGGGCCTCTCGTTCGAGATCGAGACGCGTGCAAGGTTCACCGGAGCGCAGAATGTTAAGAAGCGAAACAAGACTCTGACGTTCGGCTTCGAAGGCCCTCACGCGGTCGGCCGCCGCCGGAGAACCCGTCTCCCCGGATCGATCTGCATCCGCAACTGCGGTGCCTCCCAAACCAGTCCTTGCCACAGCCGATTGCTCCTTCTTGTCCACCATGGACGAGCGTTTTCGGAAGACGCAATGCCTATTTTGTCGCTGACACAGAAAACTAATTTGACTTTTGCATTTTATCAACTAAAGATGCGTTTACAAATACAAAAGCATTTGGGCCGTTTCGGGAGGAGACGCCATGACTGCTTGGAAGCTCGCCTATCACGCCAATTGCTGGGGCCCCCTTGGGGGCGACGCCGTTGGCGTTACCTCAATCAACCGATTGGCCTACCGGACGTTCGGGGACATGGCCGTGGCCGCGCGCGATATTGCAGCAGCGGGCTATGATGGCATCGAGTTCTTCGACGGCAATGTCGTGGAAAGCGCCGTCGACGATTACGCCGCCATCCGCAAGATCCTCGCCGACACAGGCCTGTCGTTGGTCTCGGTCTATGCCGGCGGCAACTTCATCTTCAAAGACATCCTTGACGAAGAACTCGCGCGCGTCACCAAGGCGGCGGTCGCAGCACGGGCGCTCGGCGCCGAGCACCTGGTTGTTGGCGGCGGCGCGCGGCGCCACGACGGGACGCGGCAAAGCGACTACGATGCCTTGGCTTCGGCGCTCGACAAGGTGATGGCAATCGCTGCGGAGCACGGCCTAAAGGCTCACTACCACCCCCACCTGTCCACCATCGTCGAGAACCCCGACGAGGTGCGGACGATCTTCGGCAAGACCGCGATCGGGTTCTGTCCGGACACGGCGCATCTGGCCGCTGCCGGAGGCGACGTGGCAGCTATGGTGCGCGAGCACGCGTCACGCATTTCCTACGTCCACCTCAAGGGTTGGCAGCGCGACCCGTTCGCCTTCGTGCCGGTCGGCCAGGGCGATTGCGACAATGGAGCCGTGATCCGGGCCCTGAAGGACATCAGTTACACGGGATGGATCTGCAACGAACTCGACGCCTGGGCCGATCCAGCCGCCGGGGCGCGGGAAAGCCGCGCCTTTGTGCAAGCGGAACTGGCGAAAATCTGAAGTTACCGACCGGCATAGACGCCGGGAACGCCTGTAATCGCAACAACGAAAACCCAACAACATTAGGGAGGAAACACCATGCGCATGAAAACCTTGCTCCGGTCGACGGCAATCTGTCTGACGCTCGGCCTCAGCCTTGTCTCGAACGCCGCTTACGCTATCGATCCCGCCCAGGCGCTGACCGAGATCGGCCAGCATGTGATGAGCCTCGGACCGAACGGCGAGAAGCCGGAAGCCGCCTCGAGCGTCAAGCTCACCGATGAGGAACTCGGCAAGATCAAGGAGATGCATGCCAAGGCCGCCATAGTCATGCACTATGCCGGCAACGACTGGTCGCAGGCGCAGATCGAAGGCCTCAAGGCCCAGTTTGCCACCATGGGGATCGAAGTCGTCGCCGTTACCGACGCAGGCTTCAAACCCGACAAGCAGGTGTCCGACCTCGAGACCGTCATGGCCCAGAAGCCCAATATCATTGTGTCGATTCCGACCGACCCGGTGGCGACCGCAGCGGCCTACAAGGCGGCGGCCGACGCCGGCGCCAAGCTCGTGTTCATGGACAACGTTCCGAAAGGCTTCGTGGCCGGCAAGGACTACGTCAGCTCCGTTTCAGCAGACAATTACGGCAACGGCGTCGCCACAGCGCACCTGCTGGCGCAGGCACTTGGCGGCAAGGGTGATGTCGGGCTGATCTTCCATGCAGCCGACTTCTTCGTCACCAAGCAGCGCTACGACGCCGTCAAGAAGACGCTGGCCGAGAATTATCCGGACATCCACGTCGTCGCCGAGCAAGGCATAGGCGGTCCCGACTTCTCAGGCGATGCCGAGAAGGCGGCAGGCGCCCTGCTCGTCGCCCATCCCAGCATCAAGGGCATCTGGGCGGTGTGGGATGTGCCCGCGGAAGGCGTCATCTCCGCCGCACTCACCAATGGCCGGGACGACCTGGTGATCGTCAATTGCGACCTCGGCGAAAACGTCGCCATCAACATGGCGAGCGACGGTCCGGTAAAGGGTCTGTCGGCGCAGCGGCCCTACGACCAGGGCGTGACCGAAGCAATGCTGGCCGGCTATGGCCTGCTTGGCAAGCAGGCGCCGGCCTATGTCGCGCTGCCGGCACTGCCGGTAACAAAGGCCAATCTCGCCGATGCCTGGCAGCAGGTCTACCACAAGCCGGTCACCGACAAGATCAAGCAAAGCATGCAGTAGAATTCGCACACAGGTCCTCCCGGTGGCGATGGTTCGGCCGAGTTCGAGCAGAAGCGCAGCGTTTCTGTCCGAGAGGCCGAACCATTCTCCCCACCCGACGCAACCGTTGTTTTGCCCTAGGTGTTGTCATGAACACTGCCAACGCAGCCGAAGCCGTCCGAATGCGAAACGTCAGCATGCGTTTCGGCGGTGTGCGGGCGCTCGACGACGTTCATCTCGACATTAGCCCGGGCGAAGTGCACGCACTGCTCGGTGAGAACGGCGCCGGCAAGTCGACAATCCTCAAAATTCTCCGCGGCGTGCAGCCGCCAACCTCCGGCACGGTCGAGATCGGCGGCGTGCCGCTAGCCACCTTCACCGCCGAGGCCGCGCGCAATGCCGGTGTAGCTATGGCGTTCCAGGAAATGAGCCTGATTCCGACGCTGACGGTGGCGCAGAACGTCTTCCTCAACCGTGAGATCATGACCAGCTCCGGGCTCATCGACGACAGAACCGCAGTGGCCGAATCGCGAAAGCTTTTCGCGCGCATGGGCGTCGAGATCGACCCCACCGCCAAGGTTTCCGACATTCCTGCTGGACACCGACAGCTGACCGAGATCGTCAAGGCGACCTCGCAACCGTGCAAGGTTTTGGTGCTCGACGAGCCAACCACGGCACTGTCGCAGAACGAGGTCGAGCGGCTGTTCGACTATGTGCGCCAGCTTCGCGGCGAGGGCGTCGCCATCGTCTATGTCTCGCACCGTATGGACGAAATCTTTCGCATCGCCGACCGCGCTACCATCTTGCGCGATGGCAAGCACATCATCACCGCACCGATGTCAGAATTCACGCTGGAATCGATGATCGCCCATATCATCGGCCGACGCTCTCGCGGCTTCTCCGACGTGGTGCGCGAGACGGCGACGATCGGCGAAGTGCTGCTCGAAACACGCGGCCTTTCGGGCTCCGTCAAGCCTATCGGTGTCGATCTGACGCTTCGCCGCGGTGAAGTAGTCGGCGTCGCTGGCCTGCTGGGCAGTGGCCGCTCGTCGTTGGCGCGCGTGCTGGCCGGGGTCCAGCCGATGACTAGTGGCGAAATCCGGATCAAAGGCAAGGTGGTTTCGATCGCTAGGCCGCGAGATGCCATTCACGCCGGCATTGCGCTGGTGCCGGAAGATCGTGCACGGCAGGGGTTCGTCGCCTTCCATTCGGTGGAAAGCAACATCGACCTGCCCAACCTTGATCGCCTTTCGACTAAGACATGGGTCGATCGCACCAAGTCAGCGGCACTGGCCGAAAGCTCGATCCAGCGCCTGCGCATCAAGACCGACTCGCGCAAGGCGACCATCAGGACACTGTCGGGCGGCAATGCGCAGAAGGTGGTCATCGCCAAATGGCTGGCCACCGAACCGGAGGTGCTGATCCTCGACGAACCAACCGCCGGCATCGACATCGGTTCGAAATCGGAGATCGTGACACTCATCCGCAGCCTCGCCAAATCCGGCAAGGCAATCCTGGTGCTGTCGTCGGAGCTTCAGGAACTGCTCGCCGCTTGCGATCGCATCCTGGTGATGTCGGAAGGCCGCATCGTGCGCGACATCGCCCGTCATGACCTCGATGACGCCACAAAGGCGGACTCGATCGACAGCCTTCAGCACGCCGAACAGAAACTCAACAAATTCATGCAGGAAGCCCGCGGAGGAACCATCCAATGACCGACACGGCCGCATCAGCCAGCAAATTCTCGGCATTGGCCAACTGGCGTGAATACATCATCTATATCGGTTTCCTGGTGATCTTCCTTGTCTTTGCCGCGACGCTGGGCGACAGGGGCTTTCTCGACCCTAACAACTTGCTGAACATTATCCGTCAGACCGCGATCATCGCCGTGGTCTCGGTGACGATGACCTTTGTGCTCAGCACCGGCGAGATCGACCTGTCGGTCGGTGCTGTCGCGGGCCTCGCTTCCGTCGCCACGGCAATGGGCATCGACCAGTTCGGCATCGCCGGCGGCATCCTTTACGGCCTGGGCACCGGCGTCGTCGTCGGCGCCGTCAATGGCTGGCTGACCACCGGCATCGGCATTCCTTCGTTCCTGACCACGCTTGCCATGATGGGCATCGCACGCGGCGTCGCAATGTGGATCAGCGGCACTGCGGCGATCCCCATACTGAGCAAGCCTTACGCGGCGATCTTCGGTGCCGGCAACCTCGGCCCGATACCAAGCCTGCTGATCTGGGTGGCAATCATCGGCGTTGCCGGCCACATCGTGCTTCGCCGCACCACGTTCGGACGGCGCGTGCTGGCCACAGGCGGCAACGAGACATCGGCACGCTACTCCGGGGTCAACACCGCCTCTATAAAGTTCCGCGTGCTGATGCTGTCGTCCGTGGCGGCCGCCCTTGCCGGCATGCTCTATGCGGGCCGTCTCCATTCCGGCCGATTCCAGTTCGGCGAAGGCGACGAGCTTTCGGTCATCGCCGCAGCCGTGCTTGGCGGTACCAGCCTTTTCGGTGGTGCCGGCACAGTGGTCGGCTCCATCATGGGCGCGCTGATGATCGGCCTGATCAACAACGGCCTTGTGCTGATGGGACTGGAATTCAGCCAGCAGCTGATCGCTCGCGGCGCCATCATCATCATCGCAGTCGCCATAAGCCAAACGCGCAAGCGTTAGGCGGAGCGCGGAAGAACGCAGGCGGGGCTTTGCCAGGCAGCAAGCTTGTGGCGCGCTGGCCCGACGCTAGCCCGACGTGTCGACCCGAAAAAGACAATTGCAGCAAGGGACATGCCATGTCTGACACATTCTTCAATCCGCATCAGCGCGCCACGGTGGAGGCCGCGATGGCCCGCATCATCCCAACAGACGACACGCCGGGTGCACGCGAAGCCGGCTGCGTGGACTTCGTCGACCGCTATCTCTCCGGCATCGGCTACATCTTCGCCAAGCCCGACGGCTCAGGCTTCGAAGTTCTCGAAGGCGCATCGGCCAAGGCCTGGATGCGGCGCATCGAAATCATGCGTAAGCGCTACGTCGCCGGACTGCTCGACCTCGACGCCCGCGCCCACGAGAGATTTTCGGCCGACTTCGTTGCACTGGCGCCACAGCAGCAGGACGATATCCTCCACGAACTGGAGCAGTCCGGCACGGGTGCGCCGACGACACTCGCCGTCAACGACGCGCTCGCCGGTCCGGTTTCGCCCCAACCCGCGCTGCAGCAGACCTCAACGGAGGTCGATCTCGATTTCCTGCCGTTGCTGATCACCCACACGCGCCAGGGTTTTTATGCAGACCCCATCTATGGCGGTAACAGGAACCGGATCGGCTGGGAGGTGATCGGTTTTCCCGGCCCCGCCTCGCTAAAGGATGTCCACACTGGCCGCTACACCACGCTGCAGTATTTCGCCGACGGCGAAGCCGACAAGGTCAGGGAGTTCCACGATGGCCTATAAGACCAAACCCGCGAAAACCGACGTCGTCATCATTGGCGCCGGCGCGTCCGGCGCCGCCGCCGCAAAGGTGCTTTGCGAAGCCGGCGTCAAGGTCGTAGCCCTCGAAAAGGGGCCGTGGCGGAAGAAGGAAAGCTTTGGCGGTGACGAGCTCGCCAACATCAATCGTTACAATCTATGGCCGGACCCGATCCTCAATCCGCGCACATGGCGCGAGACCGCCGCCGACGAAGCGCGTTCCGAAATGTTCTGCCCGGTGCCGCAGATGGTTGGCGGCGGCACCGTGCACTGGCAGGGTTGGTTGCCGCGCTTCACCGAGAACGATTTCCGCCTGCGCACCGTGGCCGGCGACCTGACGGGCACCAGCCTTGCCGATTGGCCGATCACCTACGACGAGCTCGAGCCTTACTATCTCAAGGTTGAATGGGCATTTGGCGTGTCCGGCCAGCCTGGCGCCAACAAATTCGAGTCGCACCGCTCGGGCGGCTATCCGTGTCCGCCAATGCCGATGTCGCGCTATGCGCAGAAGTTCATCAAGGGCTGCAACGCGCTTGGCTGGAACTCCTTCCCGACGCCGCAAGCCGCCTTGTCACGCCCTTTCAACGGTCGCAAGGCCACGGTGGTCAGCGCTTTTGCACAGCAGCACGGGGACCCGACCGGAACGCGCTCGTCGGCGCTCAACGTCTTCATACCCGACGCCGTTGCAACCGGCAATTTCGAGCTGCGGCCGGACTGCGTGGTTCGCGAACTCACTCTGGACAGCCAGGGCAACATCAAGGCAGCGATCTACCAGGACGCCGACGGCGACACGATAGAGCAGGAGGCCGATCTCTTCATCCTTGCCTGCGGCGCGATGGAAACCGCACGCCTGATGCTTCTGTCGAAGTCCGGACGCTTCCCGAACGGCGTTGCCAATGGCAGCGACATGGTTGGGCGCAACGTTACCTTTCACGAATATTCGGCTGCGGTCGGCACCTATGACGATCCGGTCTATGCCTGGGCAGGCGGCGGCTATGTCAGCGCTTCGACTTTCCAACATTACGAGCACGACGCATCGCGTGGCTTCGTCTCCGGCGGGCATATTGCGGTGGCGGGCGTTGGCATCCCGCTGCCGATCAATTGGCGCATGCCGGGCACGCCATCCTGGGGTGCTGAGGCCAAGAAGAACGACCGCGACCACTTCAGCCATTCGCTGGCGATTGCGATGGTTCTGCACGACATGCCCCAGCATGACAACCGCATAGACCTCGACGAAACGGTGGTCGACGCCTGGGGACTGCCGGTCGCGCGCGTGACACTGAAGCCGCACCAGAACGATCTCGACCAGGGACGCTACCTGATCGATCGCGGTGCCGACATTTTGGAGGCCAGCGGCGCCTTGACCATCCGCAAGGTCTATGCCGACCGCGTCACCGGCAATTGCTCGCACCAGCACGGCACGGCGCGGATGGGCGACGACGGGGCGACCTCGGTGCTCAACAGATGGTGCCGAGCGCACGAAGTCGAGAACCTCTACGCAGTGGACGGATCGCCTTTCCCGACCGGCACGGGCGCCAACCCGACGCTGACCATCATGGCCAATGCCTGGCGCGTCGCCGACAAGATCATCGCCGAACGGGGCGCGGCCGCGTGATGGCCTGCAGGAGGCCGCCAAGGTCTACCGCCGGCCACGTCTGCGGTCGACCGCAGCAATGGAGAGCGCCATGAGCGGCAGCCGTTTTGCTGGAAGGCGTGGCCGCATCCGTCTGGGGATGGTAGGCGGCGGCGAAGGAGCCTTCATCGGCGCGGTGCATCGCATCGCCGCCCGCCTCGACGACCGCTACGAGCTGGTCGCGGGAGCTTTGTCCTCGGACGCCGGGCGCTCGGCGCGATCCGCTGCGCTAATCGGCCTCGACCCGGCCCGCAGCTATGCCGATTTCACTGACATGGCGCACAGCGAGGCCTCCCGCCCCGACGGCGTAGAAGCGGTCTCGATCGTCACCCCCAACCACATGCACGCGCCCGCCATCCGCGCCTTTCTCGATGCCGGTATCCATGTCATTTGTGACAAGCCGCTCACGACAACCTTGGCCGAGGCGCTGTCGCTGCGGGAAGCAGCGCGGATTTCTGGCCTGGTCGTGGCGCTCACCCATACCTATACCGGTTATCCCATGCTCCGGCAGGCCCGTGCCATGGTGCGCAATGGCGCCCTGGGCGACATCCGCGTCGTCCAGGTCGAATACGCGCAGGACTGGCTGGCTACGAAACTGGAGGATGGCGGCAACAAGCAGGCCGAGTGGCGCTCGGATCCAGAACGCTCGGGCGCGGGCGGCTCAATTGGCGACGTTGGCACCCATGCTTTCAATCTTGCCGGTTTCGTCACCGGGCTCGAGCCTGACGCACTATGTGCCGAGCTTAGCACCTTCGTGGCGGGACGGCGGCTTGACGACAACGCCCAGATAATGCTGCGCTATGAAAACGGCGCACGCGGAAGTCTCTGGTGCAGCCAGGTCGCCATCGGCAACGAGAATGAGGTCGGTCTTCGCGTCTATGGCTCGAAGGGAGCATTGGAATGGGCGCAGCGCGACGCGAACCAGCTGGTCTGGTCGTCGCTCGACCAGAACCGACAAATCATTACCCGCAACGGCGCCGGCGCGGATCAATCAAACAGTCGTGCCTCGCGCGTTCCGGCTGGCCATCCTGAAGGTTACCTTGAAGCTTTCGCCACCCTGTATCGTGAAGTCGCCGACGCGATTGTCGCCTCGCGCCAGGGTAGGCCGCCTGGGCCCGAAACGCTGTTCCCAACCGTCGACGACGGCGTCAAGGGCTTGGCTTTCATCGACGCCGCAATTCGTTCGTCGATTGCAGGAGGCGTCTGGACAAGATTGTGACGAGTGCCCTGCGCATATCACGGTCAATCAGGGCAGCGATGCGAGAAAGCATTGAACTCCAGCGGCTTCTAATCGTCAGGAGCCAGGTCTCTATGTCCGCTTTCGGGATCGGAAAGCGGAATAATAATGACCGACTTAAGGCGCAAAGCTGCCGATTAGCCCAAGCTGAATGAATTTCGGCTTGCCAACCGTGCCGCCTACAAAGCTGGCAGGCAGGAAACCACTAGCCGCGGTCGTTCAGTGCCGTGAGGCTGGCAATCCGTAATTGCCGTGGCATCTATGAACCTGGCACCCACCCGAAGCGAACCGTGGTGGTTTGGTGAAGCAGAGATAGGCCACGGAAAGCGCCGATCGAGAAATTTTAGCCACCCATTCGCACGCCTCGCTGGAGGGAGAGAGGGGTCGGGAGGAGTTCGGCCTTGCCGCGGCGCAGAGAGTGCGCCGGTAGGGCGGACACTCACGCTCGAAGGACATCTCCATGAACATCGTCGCGACCCCGTCACCCGTCGCCCGGACGGCCGCTCCCCTTGCCGCGCCGCCATCCCGCATCATCGACACCGCTCAGGCGATTTGTCAGGCGGCGACCCAACTTCTTCCCTTCCTCGAACAGGGCAAGCCGATCACCATCGCGGCTCTGCGCACGGCGATGACCGACAGCTGCGGTGGCACGGATGCGCAGGGATTCTGGGTCTGGAAGGACGCCTATGAGGCGCTCGAAGCCGCCCAGATCCTGTTTCTCCGGCGCTTCGGCTCCGCGATCCTGTCCCGTTCATCCTCGCCGCAGGCGACGCTGGCGATGATGAAACGCGTCGCCGATCTCGTTCCCACCCACACGCGCCGCTCCGACGAGAGCCGGGCCATGCAACAACTGTCGACGCCACTGCCGCTGGCCTTCGTCACCGCGCACGCCGCCGCGATCCAGTCGTCGGATATTGTTCTCGAACCTTCGGCCGGCACCGGCCTGCTCGTGATCCATGCCGAAATCGCCCGGGCGTCGCTTGCGCTCAACGAGTTCGCCGCGACACGTGCCGATCTGCTCAGCTTACTGTTTCCACATGTTCCTGTTTCCCACCATGACGCAGCCCATATCGACGATCATCTCGATGCCGGGATCGAACCATCCGTCGTTTTGATGAACCCGCCATTCAGTGTGGGCGCCTATGTCGGCGGCCATGTCGCCGACGCAGCATGGCGGCATCTTTCATCGGCCTTTGCCCGCCTGCGCTCCGGAGGGCGCTTGGTCGCCATCACTGGCGCCGGCCATTCTCCCGAAATTCCCAAATGGCGGCCCGCCTTCGAGCGGCTTCAGCAGCAGGGCAAGGTGGTCTTCACCGCGGCGATCGACGGTCGCGTCTATGCCCGCCACGGCACCACCGCCGAAACCCGCCTGACCATCATCGACAAGGTCCCGGCGACCGATCCCTCCGCGTTCGTAGCGTCGCCGGGCAAAGCCCCCGATGTCGAGACGCTGCTCTCCTGGATCTCCGATCTGCTGCCCCGCACACCGGGCGGCTTTCCGGATTCGATCGGCGCCCTGTCGAACGGAATCCTGCGCAATGCCGCCATGCGGATGGCTGCCTCTCGATCGGCAGCGAGATCCGCACCTGCCGCCACGTCAGCGGCAGATCCGAAAATCGTGCGCCCGGCGCGGCAGGTTACCCGGGCGAAGCCTGCCCGTCCTGCCACCGTAGCCAGCACGCCTGCCGTCCCGCTCGTCTATGAGCTGCGTGACTGGATGCCGGAGGAGGGCGGCCGGCTCACCGACACGATCTACGAGCCCTATGCTCTCCAGTCGATCCACATTCCCTGCGCCAAGCCGCATCCGACCCCGCTGGTGCAGTCGGCCGCCATGGCTGCGGTCGCGCCACCGAAACCGTCCTACCGTCCGCTGCTGCCGGATGCCGTCATCGACGAGGGCCTGCTATCGGATGCCCAGCTCGAAAGTGTGATCTATGCCGGCGAGGCGCATTCCGGTCATCTCGCCGGCCCCTGGACGGTCGACGAGACTTGTGACGTCGTCTCAGCCGCTCCGGAAGGTGCAGAGCATGCCGTCCGCTTCCGCCGCGGATGGTTTTTGGGCGACGGCACCGGCTGCGGCAAGGGACGACAGGTCGCCGGTATCATTCTCGACAACTGGCTGCAGGGTCGCCGCCGTGCGATCTGGATTTCCAAATCGGACAAGCTGCTGGAAGACGCCCAGCGGGACTGGTCGGCCCTTGGCCAGGAACGCCTGCTCGTCCAGCCTCTGTCGCGCTATCGGCAGGGCACGCCGATCCGCCTTGCCGAAGGCATCCTGTTCACCACCTATGCCACGCTGCGTTCCCAAGAGCGCGACGGCAAGAAATCCCGCATCGCGCAGATCATCGACTGGGTTGGAAAAGAATTCGATGGCGTGATTGTCTTCGACGAGGCTCACGCGATGGCCAATGCCGCCGGCGGCAAGAGCGAGCGCGGCGACGTCGCGCCCTCGCAGCAGGGCAGGGCGGGCCTCAGACTCCAGCACGCACTCCCTGATGCCCGTGTCGTCTATGTCTCGGCGACTGGCGCGACCGCGGTCGAGAACCTGGCCTATGCACAGCGCCTCGGCATCTGGGGCAGCGAGGATTTTCCATTCGCCAACCGCGCCGAATTCGTTGCGGCGATCGAGGACGGCGGCGTCGCCGCCATGGAAGTGCTCGCCCGCGATCTCAAGTCGCTCGGGCCCTACACGTCGCGCTCGCTGTCCTATGACGGCGTCGAATACGATCTCCTCGAGCACGCTCTGACCGATGAGCAGATCCGCATCTACAACGCCTATGCGGACGCCTTCCAGGTGATTCACAACAATCTGACGGCCGCGCTCGAGGCGACCAACATCACCAGCGAGGCGGGCACACTGAACCGCAACGCCAAGGCCGCGGCGCGGTCTGCCTTCGAGAGCACCAAGCAGCGCTTCTTCAGCCATTTGATCACCTCGATGATGACGCCGACACTGATCGGCGCGATCGAGCAGGACCGCGCCGACGGACATTCGTCGGTCGTGCAGATCGTTTCGACCGGCGAAGCGCTGATGGAACGGCGGCTAGCCGAGATCGCGACAGAGGAATGGTCGGACCTCCACGTTGATGTCACGCCAAGGGAATATGTAGCAGGGTACCTTTTACACTCCTTCCCGACGCAGCTGTTCGAAGAGTATTCGGACGCGGAAGGAAACGTCACTTCCAGGCCAGTTCATGACGCCGACGGCAATCCGGTCCAGTGCCGCGAAGCGGTTCGCCGCCGCGACCAGATGATCGAAAAACTGGCCTCGTTGCCGCCGGTCGGCAGCGCGCTCGACCAGATCCTTCATCATTTCGGCACCGATATCGTCGCAGAAGTGACCGGCCGCTCGCGGCGCATCGTCAAAAAGACCGGCCGCGACGGCGTCGACCGGCTCGCGGTCGAGAACCGTCCGGCCGCGGCCAATCTTGCCGAGACCCAAGCCTTCATGGACGATGACAAGGCCGTGCTGATCTTTTCCGATGCCGGCGGCACCGGCCGCTCCTACCATGCCGATCTCGGCGCCAGGAACCAGCGGCTTCGGAAGCACTATCTGCTGCAAGCCGGCTGGCGCGCCGACAACGCCATCCAGGGTCTCGGCCGCACGCATCGCACCAACCAGGCGCAGCGGTTCCGTTGCAAAATTGTCGTCTGGCAATAGAAACTCTGGGAACGACCCCAGCCTCATGCGGCAGCGATGATTTCGAATTGCTCGGCGATGGGCGGATTTGGATTGAAGGCATACCTCGCCTGTCGTTTTCGCATCATGTGGATCATCTCGATCCCGCCCAGCGTGGCGATAGCGCTTGCGAATGATTTGAAACCGAGCATAGGCCGTACACGACACTTGACGCGCCGGTGATCCTGCTCGATGCGGTTGTTGAGGTACTGGCTCTTTCGGATGCGGATCGGCTTGAGCCGCCGCCGCGACCGATTCCGCAGCCGGCTTTCCGCGTCACAGGAAAGGATCGCCTCGCGATTCGTCTGGCTGCCGTCGATGACGATGCGCTCGGGGCGGCCGTGACGCTGCAACGCCTTGCGCAGGAAGCGTTTGGCCGCGGGCAGATCACGATGCTCGCTGAACCAGAACTCGACGGTGTCGCCGACGCTGTCGATGGCGCGATAGAGATACATCCAGCGGCCGCGAACCTTGATATAGGTTTCGTCGATATGCCACCTTCCGCTGACGGCACGCTTGCGCCGATTGAAGCGTTTCAGCAGCAAGGGCGAGAAGTGAACGACCCAGCGGTGGATCGTCGAATGATCGATACTGATGCCGCGCTCGGCCATCATTTCCTTCAAATCGCGAAGGCTCAAGCCGTAGGCCAGATACCAGCGAACGCAAAGCAGAATGACGGACTGGTCGAAATGGCGGCCCTTGAACATCTGAACTCTCCGGCGAAACACCAGAGGCCATGCCATGCGCCTGGTTACCGAAAACTTTGCAACACAGCCCCCAAATCGCCTCGCGCTAGCCGTTTTGCAAAATTTCGTAATGCTGAGAATCCAATCTACAGTTCAGCGCTTCCAGTCTGATCGGCCGCCTCAACTGTGGCCACCTGACCGCGCACGATCGTCAGGCCGCCGACGGCACGCTCGCAAAGCCGAAAACGATCCGCTGCTCGCAATCCCTACCTCACCGCAGGCGCCGGTTCTACGCAGTGGGTTCATTCGTCTTGAAGATTTTCGGGCGCTGGCAGATGTACGAAACTCTTCGCGACAGACGGTCCGCTTTGGTGAGGCAGCTTGGAAAATAGCTAGTCATGCCTAACAATGGGGTCGACTACCGGAAAATTGGTGCCTCGGTCAGCCAGCCATCCGTTCGGGCAGATTCAGGATTGTAACGACATCGCCAGTGGGCAGCTTGAATGATTGCTCGGTTATCTCGAACTCAGCCGCCGAATGATGATCGAACCAAGCGTCCGCGCCTATCTTGCGCGGAAAGCCCTCGGTCCTCGGGTCATTTCCGTACATCATTGTGAACGCGAACGAGTCCGGATCGAGGTCCTCGCGGGCGAACCAGCGACGCTGCATCGAGGGAGCTCGCGTGACCCAAGGCTTTCCGGAGGCGCGGTGAGTGACGACCATGCTGCAGGGGAACTGATCGCTATCAATCATCCTGATCAGGGTTGCGGTCAGGCTCGCTGAGAAGAGCGCGGCTACCGCCCGGAGTGCATTGATGTCAAGGCGCTTGTGGAGTCGCACTGCGGGCTTGAAGAGATACCAAGGCATAAGAAGATCGGCAGCATATGCGTCGGCGGCCCGCTCCTTCGTCGCCTGCTCGTTCCTGTAGTTCCCGATATCAGTTGCACGACACACGGCACACTGTCCGATCACCTACTTTGGTCATGATACTGTTGATGGCGATGATGATGAGCGAAAGCGATCGCAGTTGTTCGAGACGCTAGCTACCAGCCCTTGCATTGGTGTTGCGTCAATGTTCGTGGCGGCCGACAAAATGGAAACCGCTCCGATGATCGTTCCCAACGCTTTGCTGAGAACGGGCTAGCTTATGTTGTGCCGCAATGTTCGCGTAAATAGAGATACCATCGCCCATAGCTATAGGTAAGTTCATTTGTCGGAACTTACCCCGATGCAGACAAAGATAGTTCACTTAATGTGAAAGTATCTTCGAAAGGAACAACTGCGCCCGCTCGCTGCGAGGCTTTCCGAAGAAATCGTCCTTCGTCGCGTCCTCGACGATCTCACCCTGATCCATGAAGATCACGCGGTCAGCGACCTTCCTTGCGAAACCCATTTCGTGGGTGACCACCATCATGGTCATTCCCTCTTGTGCGAGCTCGACCATGACGTCGAGCACCTCGTTGATCATCTCGGGGTCGAGAGCGGAGGTCGGTTCATCGAACAGCATGCAGATCGGATCCATGACCAGGGCTCGCGCGATCGCAACGCGCTGCTGCTGTCCTCCGGAAAGCTGGCCGGGGAACTTTTCCGCATGCGCCTTCAGCCCAACACGGTCGAGAAGCTTCATGGCCTTCGCCATCGCTTCGTCGCGACGCCGGCCGAGCACTTTCGTCTGGCCGAGACAGAGATTCTCCGAGATGCGGAGGTGCGGGAAAAGCTCGAAATGCTGGAAGACCATGCCGACGCGCGAGCGCAGCTTCGTCAGGTTCGTCTTCTTGTCGGTGACGTGAACCCCGTCGAGAACGATCGTGCCTTCCTGAACCGGCTCCAGCGCGTTGACGCATTTGATGAGCGTGGATTTTCCGGAGCCGGAGGGTCCGCAAATGACGACGACTTCGCCCTTCCGGACGCTGGTCGTGCAATCGGTAAGGACCTGAAACGCCGGGCCGTACCATTTGTTGACGTGGCTGATCTCGATCATCGCTGCGCCTTCGGGCGACCGCGAAACAGCGGAGGATGCTTGGGACTGGGGCGTGACGGACATTTGATCACCGTATGATTGCTGTGCGCGCTTCGAGGCGCTTGACCAGGAAAGAGGCGGCGAAAGAGATGATGAAGTAGACGATCGCTGCGAAGACATACATTTCGACAAGGCGACCGTCGCGCTGGGCGATTTTCGATGCCGCGCCGAGGAAGTCGGTCAAAGAGATGACGTAGACGAGCGAGGTGTCCTGAAACAGGACGATCGTCTGCGTCAGCACGACGGGCAGCATGTTGCGAAAAGCCTGCGGCAGGATCACGTAGGCCATCACCTGCGGATAGTTCAACCCGATGGCGTATCCGGCGGCGGTCTGGCCGCGTGCGATCGACTGGATCCCCGCACGCATGATTTCGGAGAAATACGCCGCTTCGAAAAGGGTGAACGTTATGAGGGCGGAGGCAAAGGCGCCGACCGCGACGGGCTGGCTCGATCCGATGGCCCACGCACCGATGTAGGGAACGAGGAAATAGAACCAGAAGATGACCAGCACGAGCGGGAGGGACCGCATCAGGTTGACGTAGCCGCTGGCCACTGCCGACAGGACTTTGAGAGAGCTGAGACGCATCAGCGCGAGCAGTGTGCCGAGCACGAGCCCGCCGATCGTCGCGAGAGCGGTCAGCAGCAGGGTGAAGCGCATCCCCTCGTAGAAGAGATAGGGAAGCGAACGGATGATGACGCCGAAATCGAAGCTGTAAAACATCTCTATCGCCCCGCAGTGTAGCCGGGAACCGCGACCCGATGTTCAAGGAAGCGCATCGCGACCGTGACCAGGGTGTTGACGAGAAGGTAGAGGAGCGTCGCCACCGTGAAGGCCTCGAATACCTGAAAGGTGAACTCCTGCATCGCGCGGGTCCGGGCGGTGAGTTCCATCAGGCCGATCGTCAGGGCGACAGAGGTGTTCTTGATGGTGTTCAGGAACTCGGACGTCAGCGGCGGCAGGATGATCCGGAACGCCATCGGCAAGAGGACGTATCGGTAGGTCTGCGCCGTCGTAAGGCCGATTGCGGCGCCGGCGAGCTTTTGACCGCGCGGCAGCGAGCCGATACCGGCACGGAGCTGTTCGGCCACGCGCGCCGACATATAGAAGCCGAGCCCCACAACTGTCGTCCAGAACGGCGCGCTTGGAAGACCCTTCAGCCAGTTGCCCAGATCCTGCGGCAGCAGAGCAGGCAGCACGAAATACCAGAGGAAGAGCTGCACAAGGAAGGGAATGTTGCGGAACAATTCGACATAGGCGCTGCCGATCCGCTGCGCTGTCTTCGAGGGGAGCGTCCGCATAACACCGACGAGCAAACCCAGGGCCAGGGCGAGAATCCATGCGCCCAGCGCCGTGACGACCGTGACTTGCAGGCCGAGCAGCAGCATGTCGAGATAGGTTCCCGACCCGTCCAGCGATTGCTGGAAGAGAATTCCCCAATTCCAGTTGTAGTTCATTCGGCCCTCCTGCGTTGCCGTGCCGATGGCGGGCCGAGCCCGCCATCGGCTTTTTCTCACTGTGCGTAGGAGGCGGCGTCAGCGGAATCGGTCGGATGCTCGAAAGCACGCTTCAGCGCCGGAGAAAGCGGCACATTGAGGTTTGTGCCGTGCGGCGGGATCGGCTGATCGAACCACTTGTCGTAGAGCGCAAGCATTTCCGGGCTCTTGTAGAGCGCGGCCGTCGCCTCATCGACAAGCGCCTTGAATTGCGGATCGTCCTTGCGGATGATCATCGCATATGGCTGAGGATCGGAGAGCGCGTCCTTCGAGATGACGTAAGCCGATGGGTCCTTGGCCTCCGCGACAAACGAGGCCAACAGGATATCGTCCATCGCAAAGGCTTTGGCCCGGCCCGTTTCGACCATCAGGAACGCCTCGGCGTGGTCGTTGGCAGCGATGACATTCATCCCGAGATTCTTCGCCTTGTTGATCTCGTAAAGCTGCTGAATGTTGGCGGTCCCCGACGTCGACACAACAGACTGCCCCTTCAGATCGTCAATCGAGTTGATATGCTCGGATTTCTTGGAGACGAGCCTGTTCGCGGTCAGGAAGTAGGTGTTGCCGAACGAAACCTGCTTCTGGCGTTCGAGCGTATTGAATGCCGAGCCACATGCGAGATCGACGGTCCCGTTGGCGACCAGCGGTATTCGGGTCGCCGAGGTCACCGGATTGAACTTGACCTGAAGCTTGTCGAGTTTGAGCTGGCTCTTGATCGCATCGACGACCTTCAGGCAAATGTCGACGGCGTAGCCAACGGGCTCCTGCTTGTCATTCAGATAGGAAAACGGCACCGACGATTCGCGATAGCCAATCGTGACGGTCCCGGTGTCCTTGATTTTCTTCAAGGTTCCGGTGAGTTCGTCAGCCGACGCGACACTGCACAAGGCCGTCACGACCGCGGCGACAACACAAAGTCTCTTCAACATGGTTGATCTCCTCCATTTGCATCAAAGCAAACTGATTGCTGATATCTAGTCGGGTTGCGGCCTGTGCGGCGGACGCTGGGCGTCCAATCGGCGCGCTACCCTTACTGCTGCTCCCAGACGGGAAGAGACCACGCTTGTTCCGGCCAGTTCGGATCGCGATTTCCCCACGACCCAAACCGGCCGATGCACTCCGCCTCTTTCCGAGAGTATAATAAACGCGCTAGGCTATGCGTCGTCAAATGCATTATAGCGGCGTGTCTATGCCGTAATATTATAGCAAAAGGGGGCGAAATATGTTGAAACATCGTCAGGTCGAGGCGTTTCGTGCGGTCATCATCAGCGGCTCGATGTCGACCGCGGCGGATATATTGGGGATCACGCAGCCTGCGGTAAGCCGGCTGATAAGGGACCTCGAATACGAAACCCGCCTCGACCTGTTCGAGCGCTCCGGCGGCCGCCTCGTTGCGACAGGCGATGCGATGGCGCTGTACCGCGAAGTCGATCGATCGTTTGTCGGCCTTGAGCGGATCGCGGGCCTGGCGCGTGATCTACGCGAAAGGCGCGGTGGTTCGCTGCGCGTCGCGGCGCTGCCGGGACTGGCGAACGGTTTCCTGCCGGCCTTTGCGGCGGGCTTCCTCGCCCAGAGACCGTCCCTGAACCTGTCGCTGCATGGCATGAATTCGCACTATGTCCTTGAATGGATCGCCACCGGCCATTGCGATCTCGGCATCGTCGAGAACACGCAACTGACGAACGTCACGATCGAAGAGCTGCCGTCCAGCGATATGGTCGCCGTGCTCCCCCTCGGCCACCGGCTTGCGGAGCGCGAGCGAATTGTTCCGGAAGACTTCGACAACGAGGATTTCATCTCCCTCATTCAGCCCTCCGTCATGCACGTCATGGTCGACGCCATCATGCGCGAGCGCGGCATCATCAGGCGCATCAAGGCCGAGACGCCGCTGTCGATGATCGTGTGCGGCATGGTGTCGGCCGGTTTCGGCGTCTCGATCGTCGATCCCTTCACGGCAGATCGATATTCTTCCTCCCTTTTGGTTCGGCCGATCGATCCGCCGATCTCGATCAACTGGACGATCGTCCTGCCCACGCACATCAGGGCGTCTTCGATCACCAATGAATTCATTGGCGAGTTCAGGAACAGCTTTCGCGATTTCCTGACAGAAAGGTCGGCCGCGAAATCGGCCTAGAGACGCATGGCCGTGAGCCATTTCGACGGCTTCGATCAGAGAGCCGTCCGGCCAGCCGATCAGGAATCCACTTCCTGCGCGAGGCCCTGGGCCCTGGCGGCCTCCACCGCGACGGATGCGACCGCAAGATCCTGCAAGGCGACGCCGGTGCCGTCGAACAAGGTGATCTCCTGCGGTGAAGTTCGTCCCTGCGCCAGGCCGGCGACGACAGCGCCGAGCGGCGTGATGGCGTCCGCGTCGATGAGCCCCTGCGCGACAGCGTGCTGCGCCTCGCCGATGGTCACGGCCTGCTCCACTTCGTCGGCAAAGACGCGGGCGCGGGCGAGAAGTGCTGCCTCCACCTCCTGCTTGCCCCTGGTGTCGGTGCCCATGCAGGCGAGATGCGTTCCGGGTCGGACGTGCCCGGAAAGCAGGGTTGGCGCGAAGCTCGAAGTGACGGTGATGATGACGTCGGCCTGCGCGCCGAGTTCCGGCAGGTCGACCGCCTCGAAGGGCAGGCCGAGTTCGGCCGCCGTATCCGCCAGCCGTGGCAGCATTTCCGGATGCAGGTTCCAGCCGACCACCTTGTCGAACTTGCGGACATGCACGGCGGCGCGCATCTGGTAGGCCGACTGGTGGCCAGCCCCCACCATGCCGAGCACCCGCGCGTCGGGCCGCGCCAGATGCTTGATCGACACCGCCGAGGCGGCGGCGGTGCGCAGCGCGGTCAGGAGGTTGCCGCCGACCGCCGCCTTGATGCGGCCGGTGTCGGGATCGAACAGCAGGATGGTGGATTGATGATTGGTCAGGCCTTTCGCCATGTTGCCGGGCCAGTAGCCGCCGGCCTTGAGGCCGAGCACGAGGCCTGCCCTGTCGAAGCCGGACTTGAAGCCGTAAAGCGCGTCGGCATGGCCGATCGCCTCGCGGATGACCGGGAAATTGCGCGCCTCGCCGCGCGCCATGGCGGCGAACACGTTCTCTATGGCCTCGAAGACGACGGCCTCGCTCATGAGGCCGGCGATCAGGCGTTCCGGTACGACGATCATGGATTGACACCTCCAGGCATGATGCCGCAACGCGCTGATGCGCCGCCCCCAAACTGCCTCAATAGGCCTTGCCGCGCGCCGAGACCGGCCACACCGTCTCGACCTTGCCGTTGCGCACGCCGACATACCAGTCGTGGACGTTGCAGGTCGGGTCGCAATGGCCGGGCACCAGGCGCAGCTTCTCGTTGACCTTCAGCACGCCGTTCGGGTCGTCGATCACGCCGTGCTCGTCGCTGCACTTGATGTATTTCACGTCGTCGCGGCCATAGATGAAGGGCAGACCGCTATCGACCGACTGCGCCTTCAGGCCGGCGTCGCAGATGGCGCGGTCGGGCTTGGCGTGGCTCATGACGCTGGTCAGGATGAACAGCGCGTTCTCCCATTCGCCCTTGTCGATGCGCTTGCCGTCCTTGTCGAGAATCCGACCGTAATCGGCGTCCATGAAGGCATAGGAGCCGCATTGCAGCTCGTTGTAGACGCCCGAGCCGGTCTCGAAATAATAGGAGCCGGTGCCGCCGCCGGAGACGAGTTCCGGCTTCAGCCCGACCGCTTCCAATCCGGCCACCGCGTCCTTGACCATGGCGATCGCCGCATCGAGCTTTTCCTTGCGCGCCTCGAAGCTGTCGATGTGCTGCATCGCGCCCTGATAGGCCTGGATGCCGGTGAACTTGAGGCCGGGCGCCGCGTCGGCGGCCTGGGCGATCTTCACGACGGCGTCTGTGGTCGTCACGCCGCAGCGGCCGGCGCCGCAGTCGATCTCGACAAAGATTTCGAGTTGCGTGCCGTGCTTTTGCGCGGCCGCCGACAGGTCGGCGATGTTGGCGAGGTCGTCGACGCAGACGATGATGCGCGAGCCGAGCTTGGGCAGGCGGGCCAGCCGGTCGATCTTGGCCGGATCACGCACCTGGTTCGACACCAGCACGTCCTTGATGCCGCCGCGCACGAAGACTTCCGCCTCGCTGACCTTCTGGCAGCACACGCCGACCGAGCCGCCGAGCCTTTCCTGCAATTTCTGCACGTCGACCGACTTGTGCATCTTGCCGTGGCTGCGATGGCGCATGCCGTGCGCCTTGGCGTAGTCGCCCATCTTCCTGACGTTGCGCTCCAGCGTGTCGAGGTCGAGGATCAGGCAAGGCGTCTGGATCTGCGATTCATCCATGCCGGGGACCGCCGGCACGTCGAAACCGACATCGAGCTGGTCGAGTTGGGTTGCTGCGTTCATGTTCTTCTCCTCAATTCCACGGTAGCTTTTCGAGGTCGACGTTTCCGCCGGTGACGATCACGCCGACGCGCTTGCCGGCGAACAGGTCGGGATTCTTCAGGATGGTCGCCAGCGGCACGGCGCTCGATGGCTCCATCACGATCTTCATGCGTTTCCAGATCAGCTTCATCGCGTCGACGATCTCGCCTTCGGAGGCGGTCAGAATGTCGGTGACGTGGTTGCGGACGAAATGCCAGGTCAGTTCCTTGAGCGGCACCTTCAGCCCGTCGGCGACCGTTTCCGGCGCGTCGTCGGCGATGATGTGACCGGCCTTGAAGCTGCGACAGGCGTCGTCGGCCTGCTTCGGCTCGGCGGCGTAGATCTTGACGCCGGGCGCGAGGTTGGAGAGCGTCAGGCAGGTTCCCGACACCATGCCGCCGCCGCCGATCGGCGCGACCACGGCATCGAGGTTTTCGACCTGCCCGATCAATTCCTTCGAGCAGGTCCCCTGCCCGGCGATGACACGCGGATCGTTATAGGGATGGACGAATTCGGCGCCGCTTTCGGCCACGACTTGCGCGAACACCGCCTCGCGCGACGAGGTTGAAGGCTCGCACTCCACGACACGTCCGCCATAGCCCTTCACGGCGTCCTTCTTGGCCTGCGGGGCGGTACGCGGCATGACGACGGTACAGGGAATGCCGCGCCGGCCGGCCGCATAGGACAGGCAGGTTCCGTGATTTCCGGAGGAATGCGTCGCGACGCCCTTGCCCGCCTGTTCGTCACTCAGGCCGAACACCGCGTTCGACGCGCCGCGCGCCTTGAACGCGCCGGCCTTCTGGAAATTTTCGCACTTGAAGAACAGTTCGGCGCCGGCAAGGCCGTTGATGAAGCTGGAGGTCAAGACCGGCGTGCGATGGATGTAGGGCTGGATGCGGGCTTCCGCGGCAACGACGTCCGAAAATTCAGGGATCTGCATTGAGGCGTGCGCTCCTTACGCTGTCCGGTCCCGGGCCGAAGCGGCCGGATCGAGAGCAACGGCATCGAGTTCGATGAGGTATCCGTGATGAAGCGCCGGCACGGGAACGACCGACCTTGCGGGACGCGCGTCACCGAACGCGGCGGCGTAGGCCGCATTGAAGCTGCCCCAATGCTCGGCGCCGACGATATAGGCGGTGACTTTCACGACATGCGCAGGCGTCGCGCCGGCCGCCTCAAGCACAGCCAACAGATTGCGCAGGACAGTGCGGGCCTGTTCATCGAACGGCTCGTTCGATTGACCCTCGGCCTTGACCGGAAGCTGACCGGAAACATGAATGAGGCCAGCGGCCCGGACTGCCTGGCTGTAGTGCCCGAGCGGCTTCGGGGCATTGTCTGTCAAAACGGGTTCTATTGACGTCATATTCTGTCTCACATGGCGATTGCGTGCAGACTGGGCGCGGCCGGTCAGGCGGCGTTCTGGCGCAGGGGCGGTTTCGCCGATCCCGTATCGTCGGATTTGCCAGTACCGAAACGTGTTGGCGCGAACGGCGTGATGTCGATCGACGTCTTGTCGCCGGCGATCAGTTCGGAAACGAGCGTCGCCGTCATCGGCGCACCGGTCATGCCGAGATGGCCGTGACCGAACGCATAGATGACGTCGGGCGTGCGGTGTGCGCGGCCGATCACCGGCAGGGAGTCCGGAACGCTCGGCCGGAACCCCATCCATTTGGAATATCGGTCTTCGGACGTCGCCGGGGCCAGGCCGGGAAGAAGGTTCCTGGCATGGGTATAGAGGACATGAGCACGCTTCCAGTTCGGCTCGGCCTCGAGCCCGGCGAACTCGACAGTGCCGCCGACGCGCAGCCCCATTTCCATCGGCGTTGCGATGAACTTTCCGCTTGCATCCGTGGTCGGGATGCGCGGCGTGACTTCCGGGTCCCTGATGACGATATGATAGCCGCGTTCGGTATCGAGCGGGATGTTGTCGCCCAGCGATGCGGCAAGAGATTTCGAGTAAGCGCCGGCCGCGACCACGGCCGCGTCGAAGGCAAGAACGCCGTTCGTCGTCGTGATGCCTTTCAGTACACGCCCTTCGATCTCGAAGCCGATGACGCGCGCCGACACGAATTCGCCGCCGTTGGCGATAACCCGTCGAAACAGATGCGTCACCAGCCCTTGCGGATTGATGGTGTGGCCGTTTTCCTCGACGAGAACGCCTTTGGTGAATGCGGGCGACAGGTTCGGATCGAAATCGTGAAGCGCGGCGTCGTCCAGAACGCGTGTCTTCACGCCGTTGATGCGCCGAAGCTCCCAGCCGCCGCGGTCCTTGGCGAAATCCGACTCCGTGCGATAGACGCTGAGATGACCTTCATGCCGGACCAGATGGCCGGCGCCGGCTTCTTCCGCCAGCGAGGTGATCAGAGGTACCGTCGTCTTGAGAAGGCTGCGCAGCGCCCTCGCCTGCTCCTTCACCCTGTTCGGCCGCCCGGCCAGCAGGAACCGGATCAGCCAGGGCGTGATCGTCGGCAGATAGCTGAACCGGATCGACAAAGGCCCCATGGGATCGAGCAGCCATTTGGGCACGCTTGTCATCATTCCGGGCATCGACATGGGGACGATGGAAGATCCGTTGAAGCATCCGGCATTGCCGAACGACGCCCCCTCGCCCGGAGGATTCGGGTCGATGATGGCGACCTTGAATCCCCGGCGCTGGAGCATCAAGGCGGTGCACACCCCGACGATGCCCGCGCCGACGACCCCGATTGATTTGCGGTCCTTATCCATAAGATTCTCCTGCGGAGCCGGACGCGTTCCCTTGCCCGGCCGCTCCTCGCGGCAAATTCGAAAAGAAGGCCCGCCTTAGCGGGCCGCAGTCACCACGACTTCAATCAATACGTCCTGCCCCAGGTCGGAAACGCCGATCGTCGCGCGGGTGGGCAGGTCCCGCGCTTCGAGCCACGACGTCCAGACTTCGTTCATTTCCTGTTTCCGGCTCATGTCGGTGATGAACAGCGTGGCCGAAAGAACCTTGTTCCTGTCGCTGCCGGCGTCCGCCAGAAGCTTGTCGAGCTTGGCGCAGACCTGCGTTGTCTGACCCCGCATCGAAACCCCTTTGGGATCGTCGGCGATGACGCCGCCGAGATAGACCACGCCGTTGTGCTCGACGATCCGATGCATGATCGGGGTTTTTTCCCGGCGGGTGATCATGAAATTCATTCCTCGTGTTCGCAGGCACAGGGCCGGATCTTCGAAGCCTGCTCAACTTGCGTATGGAAGCTTCAACGATCGTCGCCAGCGCGGAGATGCGGCCGGTCTGAAATGCCGGCACAAATTCATCACCTCACGCAGCTATAATATTTTCAACATATGGCAGGTAGTCAAATGCCAATTCTGGGCATTGCGATAACCGTTTATTATAGAGTCTTCAGGAATGCGACGAACAGAATAAGCGGACGCTTCTCGGCGAGGACGCCGCGCGAACCGCACGGAGCCGTCATTCGGCGCGCGAATTGTCAACCTGGCGACGACGCTGGGATCGCTGACAATCAATGGCGACCCATCCTCACCCTACTACGCGTCACGCCTCATCGGGTACAATGCCTCCAAGGCCGCTCTGAACATGCTAACAGTACAACTGGCCGCAGAACTAAAAGATACGCCAATCGTCGTGAACTCGGTCTGTCCGGGATATGTGAAGACCGACCTCACAGGAAATTCCGGATTCATGACATCTGAAGAGGGAGCGCGATTGCCGGTCGAGTATGCGTTGCTGGGTCAGGATGCCGTCTCCGGATGCTTCGTGGAGCCGGATGGTGACACCCCTTGGTAAGGGATACCAACAATTGATCGCGCGCTGCCCACTTTGATGCCGCGAGCCGTCGGCCAGCAGCGTTTTCCAACGCAACCCATCTCGCGCCTCAGGGCGTTGCGCGCGAGGTGAGGTCGCGGCGCGGTCACAAGCCTGGCGTCGCGACTGCATTGAGCGACATTCGGTTAGGCAGAAAACCAAACCTGACAGTGGGCGCGGACGGTCGAGCCTCACCCACAGGCAAGGCTATCAAACTATAAATCCGCCGCAGCGAAAACCCCCGCCACCCAATCGAGGAAAACCCGAACACGTGGCGATAGCTGACGGTTCTGCGGATAGTAGGCGGCGAGCGGCAGGGGCGGCGGCGGGTGATCCGGCAGAACCTCGACAAGGGTGCCTCGCGCCAGATCCTCCCGGAAGCGATAGCGTGGCGCTTGGATCAGTCCGTAGCCCATCCGTGCCAGATGATGCGCCGTCTCCGCCTCGTTGGCGGTCACGCGGCAGGGAAGTGTCACCTCTTTGATACCCTCGGCGGTCTGGAACTCCATCGGCATCACGCGGCCTGTGCGTGACGATACGAAGCCAATCATCTGGTGTCGGTCGAGATCATCGACCGAGGCGGGCGCTCCGTGATAGTCGAGATATTGGGGACTCGCGCAGGTCTGCTCCGGAATATCAGGGAGCTTGCGCATGATGAGGCCGCTGTCATCCGGCTCCCCTGCCCGGATCACGCAATCCACCCCCTCGCGCACCAGATCGACCAGCCTATCGCCCTGGCCGATCTGCAGGCTAATCTGTGGATACGCCTCCAGGAAGTCCGGCAGGCGCGGCAACAGGAAAGCCCGCGTCAGCGCGCCGTGGGCGTCGATGCGCAGCACTCCCGACGGTTCGCCGCCGCGCAAGGCGCCCTCCGCTTCATCGATATCGGCGAGGATCGACAGGCACCGACGGTAATAGGCGTTGCCATCCGGCGTGGGCGCTACGTGCCGGGTGGTCCGTTCCATGAGCCGGCTGCCCAGATCGCGCTCGAGCCGCCTGATCGCTTCGGTGGCCGTCGAACGCGGAATGCCAAGATCGGCCGCCGCCGCCGTGAAGCTGCGACGGTCGATGACTCGCACAAAAAGACGCATAGCATCGAGACGATCCATAATTGTTCGGAGTATCCGAATTTAATTGCCGAAAAAAGGGTGATTATCCCGTCTCCAACGCTCCTTACCTTCTTGCCGAGCAACGGAGGTCAGGAAATGAGACTGAAAGACAAAACCGCGATCGTGACCGGCGCCGGCAAGGGCATCGGCGCGGCAATCGCACGACGGCTTGCCCAGGAGGGTTGTGCTGTCGCGGTGAACTATGCACGCGATGAAGCGACTGCCCGTCAGGTCGTGCAGGACATCGAGCAGGCGGGCGGCAAGGCGGTTGCAGTGCAGGCTGACGTCGGCGATCCGGTCGGCATGCCCGCGTTGTTCGATGCGGCTGAAGCCGCGTTCGGCCCGGCCGATCTACTGATCAACAATGCAGGCGTGATGCGGCTGTCTCCATTGGCGGACGCTGCAGACGCGGATTTCGACGACCACTGTGCCATCAACCTTGGCGGCACGTTCCGCGGGATGCGCGAAGGTGCCAGGCGGCTGCGCGATGGCGGGCGGGTCATCAGCGTGTCCTCAAGCGTAGTGGGCTTTTACCAGCCCGGCTACGGACTTTACGCCGCAACGAAAGCCGGGATCGAGGCCATGACGCATGTGCTCGCCAAGGAGTTGGGACCGCGCGGGATCACGGTGAACGCGGTCGCGCCCGGCCCTGTCGAAACCGATTTCTTCATGCGCGGCAAGTCTGAGGAACTGGTCGCCAGCATCACCCGGATGATCCCGCTCGGCCGCCTCGGTCTTCCCGAAGACATCGCCGACGCCGTCGCGTTCCTGGCCGGGCCGGAAAGCCGCTGGATCAACGGTCAAACCATCCGCGCTAATGGCGGCGCGGTCTAAGCATCCCCCCAAACCCCAAGGAACACACTATGCCTTTCGCGAACTATAAACTGCCCCAAGCCTCGCTTTCAACGGCACAGAAGGAAGACCTGATCCACAAAACGACCGAACTCATGGTCGGCTATTTCGGGGAGGTCGCGCGTCCGACCACGATGGTCCTGATCGAGGAAGTGCCTGACGGCGGATACGGACGTGCGGACGAGATCTTCGTTATGCCGGAAGAGTACCGGGCAAAGGCCTGACGCCGTTAGCCCGGGACCAGAAGTCGGCGTCTTCCTACCGCGTGATCCTGGCTGTGCCGCCAGACGTTCCCGTGAAAAATAGCGCTCTCTGGCGGCGCTCAAGGTAGACATAGGCGCGTTAGGTTAATCGCCGACCTCGACCCGCATCGGCAGCAACGCAATGGCGCTGATGGCCGCGTCGATTGTGCTTTGCTCCATGTTGCTTGAGAACGCACTGCCAGCCATACGCAGTGGCAGCCACCACGTCCTTTTCGATGCAATGCACGGCTCGACCAGAGT
Organism: Mesorhizobium hunchu; assembly: GCF_040081975.1. Classification (NCBI taxonomy): domain Bacteria; kingdom Pseudomonadati; phylum Pseudomonadota; class Alphaproteobacteria; order Hyphomicrobiales; family Phyllobacteriaceae; genus Mesorhizobium; species Mesorhizobium hunchu. Next base: position 137,834 of record NZ_JBEBMG010000007.1, on the reverse strand, counting down.
GGTCGGCCGCCCTCACAGCTTCGCGCTGATTTGGGGCGCCGGGTGAAGGGCAACTTCATAGGACGGCCGTTCCCACGTGGGTGACACGTTTTGACACCCAGCCGTGCAATCCTGTCCCTATTGAAGGACAGACGATTCACGACGTTCCCGAACAATCTGCTCTTCAACCTGCTGGATGACGGTATCGGGAGAATTCGATGAATTTCACGCATTACAATCTGGGGCATGTCGAACGGGGCAGCGTCGTCGTGGTGTCGCTCAGCGGCAGTGCGGCCAATGTCCGCCTCATGGATGGTTCGAACTTCAACAGCTACAAGTCCGGGCGCCAGCATCGCTACGTCGGTGGACTCGCCAAACGTTCTCCGGTGCGGCTGCCGGTACCGCATTCGGGCACCTGGCATGTTGCCGTCGACATGCAGGGGCTTCGCGGATCGGTGCGGTCGGGTGTTCGGGTGATCCCGGGTGCGGCGTTCAATCCTCTGCCCACGATCAACGAAGCACCGCTGCGCAGCGTCCCCACACTCGTCCGCGACGCCGATGATGATCTCGCGCCGCCGCCCGAGGCGCCCGATGGCCGAGTGTTCGACGTTTTCATCTCCCATGCGTCCGAAGACAAGGACGAGGTCGTCAGACCGCTGGCAAATGCACTGCGCGAAACGGGATTGTCGGTCTGGTACGACGAATTCGAATTGCGGATCGGTGACAGCCTTCGCCGCAAGATTGACCGGGGCCTTGGAAGCAGTCGTTTCGGCGTGGTTGTGCTATCGCAGGCGTTCTTTGGCAAAGGCTGGCCTGAATACGAGCTCGACGGGCTCGTCACCCGCGCCGTATCGGGCGAGCAGATCCTGCTGCCGATCTGGCACAACGTCTCCAAACGCGAGGTGATTGGCTACTCGGCTTCGCTCGCCGATCGACTGGCGCGCAGCACCGCCACCCACACCGTCGAAGAGATTGCCGCGGAAATTGCGGACGTCGTGCGCTTGCCGAACGCGGCGTGACGCCAGAGGCGCCAGGAGAGACCAGATGAGAAAGCAGATTGAGGATGAATGGAGCGGCTGGGACGGCGACACCATCGTCCGGCTGACCGACGGTTCGGTGTGGCGCCAGGAGGAGTATCATTATGAATATCGCTACGCCTACCGCCCCTCGGTGATCCTGTCCGGCAACGTCATGCATGTCGAGGGCATGAGCCGCGGCATCCGCGTCCGCCGGATCGACTAGGAGAACAACGCCGATGCAGACACGCATTGCAGGAGCCTGGACGGGCTGGAGCGGCCATACCATTGTCAAGCTCGCCAACGGGACAGTCTGGCGCCAGGATCAGTACTATTATCGCTATCAGTACAAATACCGGCCGCGTGTGGTGATCGAAGGCCGGTACATGCATGTCGAGGGCATGCCCAAGGCGGTGCGCGTGCGCCGCATCGATTAGCAGGCAAAGTGTCGCCTCCGCGGCGGCGCTCATAACCGCTCATTCAAGACTCTGTCCGCCACCGGTTTGGAACATCTCAACACGTTGCTGATAATCAGCCATTTGAATCTGGATGTTCGGGCATATCGAATGTGGCATTGAACAAATTATTATCCGGCCGAGCGCAGACATACCGCCCCGGCTTTCTTGCACGGTTGTTTGCTTCCGGCAAATGGAAGCTGACCCTGGATCCGAAATCATCCGGGCGCATCCGGCTGCGCCAGGATGGTGATGTCGACCTTGTCTGCCTCGATATCGTGTCGATTTCGGCCAGCAAGGCTCTGCTGTGGCACAGCGTTGAGATCCGCTCTCGCGGCAGAACGGATGGTCTGTCCGGCCTGACGGGTGAAGCAGCCGCGCAATTGGTCGCCGACCTTCACGCCTTCATCAATACCCATCTCTTCGGCCTGATTGGCGCCGAAACTGGCCGCTTGCACGATGTCGATGCCCGGCTTCGGAAAATCACCGAAGGCAGCAGGCAGTATCTCGCTCAGGCCGATCTTGGCCGGGCGATTGCCAGCGTGCCAGGCGATGCGGCGGCGGCCCTCGCGCATCCGCTCCTGAATTCACAGATGATGCCGGTCAAGCTCAAGGCGTCTCTGCCGCCTTCGTTCACCTTCCTGACGGATCCGGGCGTTCGCCAAGCCTATAATGAAGCATTTGTCGCCGCGGAGCTGGAAAAATTCGGGCCTTTCTTCGACGATCTCGACGGGCGGTCCCTGTCCGATCAGCAACGCGAAGCCTGCATTCGTCTCGAGGACAACAATTTGCTGGTCGCCTCGGCGGGCTCGGGCAAGTCGGCAACCATGGTCGGCAAGGTTGCCTATGTCCTGGAAAAGCAGCTCTACCGGCCTGAGGAGATCCTGCTTCTGGCTTTCAACAAGAGTGCTGCCGATGAATTGAAGACCCGGATCGCCCGGCAGTTGCAGGTCGAAGAAAGCGAGCTGGCTTGCCGCGTCACGACGTTTCATGCGCTGGGACGCGGCATTATCGAGGAGGTCGAGGGGCGGCCGCCCCAACTGGCCAATTGGGTCGAGCACCCTGCCGGCGAAACCAAGGTCATCGAAGAGATCATCCAGGCCTTGGTCGAGAGCGATCCGGAGTTCGCGCGGATGTGGAGCGATCTGCTGGTGGTGCATCCCAAGGCCGACATTCCGGTCGAGGTCTTCGACACCGAAACCGACTACAATCGCTATGTCTCCGATCGCCTCAGGAAGGGCTCTGCCACGATCGGCTCGCTCGCCGGCACTATCGTCAAGTCGCTGCAGGAGCAGAAGATCGTCAACTGGCTGTGGCTGCATTCGGTTGCTTTCGAATACGAGCGGCAGATCGCAGTCGAAGACGATGAGGGCACGGTGCGCCACCTCCATCCCGACTTTTATTATCCGCAGGCTGACACGGTGCATGAGCACTTCGCGCTCAACGCCGATGGGACCTCGCCATTTGCCGACTATGCCTTGCATGCCGAGAGCAAGCGGCAGGCCTATCGCCGCAAAGGCATCGACTTCTTCGAAACCACGTCAGCCCAGGCCAGCAGCGAAACGCTTTTGAGCACGCTCGAAGCCGAGTTGGCGCAGCGCGCCGTGCCATTGGAGCGCAGGGACTATGCCGAGATCACCAAGGCGATCGAGCCGGTGGTGATCAAGCATTATCACAAGCTCATATCGATCTGCATCAAGCACATTCGCGCCAGCCATTTAACGCTCGATATGCTGCTCGAACGCGCCAAAACCCTGCACGACAAGGAGCGGGCAAAGCTCTATGCCCGGGTCGTCTGGTCGATCGCGCAAGGCTATTCCCGCCGCCTGGAAGAGACCGACCGGATCGATTTCGGTTCCATGATCGCCGATGCCGTACGGCTTGTCGAAACCGGCCGCTATCAGAGCCCCTATTCGCTGATCCTTGTCGACGAGTTCCAGGATATCTCCGAACCGCGCGCCAATCTCATCAAGGCGCTCAAGCAGCAGGTGGCGTTCAGCAAGGTATTCGCCGTCGGCGACGACTGGCAGTCGATCTATCGGTTTGCCGGATCGGACATCACGATCTTCACGCAGTTCGAGGCCAATTTCGGGGCAAGCTGGCGGGGGCGGCTGGAACAGACCTATCGCTGCAATCAGCTGATCGCCGAGACGGCCGCGAAATTCGTCCAGCGTAATCCGGAGCAACTCGCCAAGACGGTGCGCTCAACTCGACCGGCCATCGCGCGTTCGATCCGGGTCATTCCCATCGATGACGAGCGCGGCCGACCCGATTTTGCCAAGGCTTGCCATCGCGTGCTCGAACGGCTCGACACGGCATTGGGCGGTATGGCCGCGCAGTGGCGCAAGGAGCCGAACGCCAAGCTCAAAGTTCTGGTTTTATGGCGGTACAATCTGCTCGATCCGTTCGCAGGACGTCCGCCCGCCTTTGCCCATATCTCGGTTTCGGGGATGTCTTTTCACCGGGCCAAGGGGCTTGAGGCCGATTACACGATTTTACTCGATGTGAGCGAGGGCGACTACGGTGTGCCGAGCCGCATCGAGGACGATGAACTGCTCAATCTGGTTATTCCGCGCCCTGAGACCTACGCATATGCGGAAGAACGACGTCTGTTCTACGTTGCGCTGACGCGCGCTAGCCGGGGCGCCTATCTCATCACCAATAGCCGGCAACCGTCCCGCTATATCCGGGAGCTGTGCGAGATCGCAGGCGACGAGATCCGCTTTGAGACGATCGAAGGCGCAGCGCTGCGCCAATGTCCCAAATGCCTGGTCGGGCAGATGGTCGAGAAGCGCAACAGGAACGGCACGGTGTTCAGCGGATGCAACCAGTTCCCCGATTGCAGCCATAGTGAAGGAGCCGAGACGCATCCGGCGACCCGCTTGCAACGACGCGCATAAGGTCGGGTCTGCGGTCGGAAGGAAGGTCAATTGGCCTCGATGACGGCCTCATCCGCCGGGCGGCCGATCGTGGGTTTCCGGCGCACTACTTGTTCTTCGATATCGCCCCTTCCGCCGCGATCCGACATAGCAGATCAAGTTCGCCATTTTCAGCGCGGCGATGTCGCGGCGCGCGGTTTTGAGGCTGACCTGCCACAACGCCATGATCTCGCTGGCGCCGCAGCGGTCGCCTTCGGCGACTCTGGCCAGAAACCAGTATTGGCGCTCATTGAGTTCTGCCCGATCAGGGTCATTCATAGAGTCGCGATCAGGGTCATCTTTAGGGTCATTTGGCCGGTGATCCGCCGGTCTCCTGCCCCCGGCAAACTCGCCGACGACATAGGCGGCCCGGGCCGCCGCCAGCGCATAGCGATCGACCGACCCTGACAATTTGGCGGCCACCGGTCCCTCGATGATCCCGAGAGCGAAAGCGCGAATGACGGGTGAGGACACCACGAGACGCAAGAAAAACACCGTATCGGGACCGTGTTGGCCCGAGAGCCAGTGTTTGACGGTGCGCTCGCTGGCATGGGTCTGGCGCATGATCTGCTTGATCGCACGGTGGCTGTCGCCGTGCTCCTTGCGCAGCAGTTCGGCCATGGTTTGCGCATAGATCTGGCGCGTGGCCAGGACACCTTTCCATGGCGGTAATTTCCTGCCCTTTTTCTGCAACATCTTCCGGTCTCTCCGCAGTTAAACTGGTCGAGGTGCGGAAGCGGTGGCGAGGCCACGTGCTGAGGCGGTCGGTTGCCCGGACCGCCTCAGGTAAAGCAGGAAAGGGCAAAGTTTGCCGAGATGGGATCTTAACGACGACGACCGATCCGAGCCGGCACCTCTGGTGCGCGCGGCCGAATATGTCCGCATGTCGACCGATCATCAGAAATATTCGACTGAAAACCAATCCGACGCGATCCGGCAATATGCAGAAGCGCGCGGGATCGCGATCGTGCGCACCTATGCCGATGCTGGCAAGAGCGGGCTCAAGATCGAGGGCCGCGATGCGCTCAGGCAGTTGATCGAGGATGTTGAGGCCGGCACGGCCGATTTCACATTGGTGCTGGTCTATGATGTCAGCCGCTGGGGCCGGTTCCAGGATGCCGATGAGAGCGCTTACTACGAATATATCTGCCGGCGCGCCGGGATTGCCGTGCAATATTGCGCCGAGCAATTCGACAATGATGGCAGCCCGGTCTCGACCATCGTTAAAGGCGTCAAACGCGCCATGGCCGGCGAATATAGCCGCGAGCTCTCGACCAAGGTGTTTGCCGGGCAAGGCCGGCTAATCGAAAAGGGTTTTCGCCAGGGCGGCCCTGCCGGGTTCGGCCTGAGGCGCACGCTGATCGACGAACACGGCGCGACCAAGGGGGTTCTTTCGCGCGGTGAGCACAAGAGCATCCAGACTGACCGGGTGATCCTGACACCGGGACCGGAGGACGAGGTCGCGCTGGTGCGCGAAATTTACCGCGCCTTTGTCCATCAAGGCCGCAGCGAAAGCGTGATTGCGGCCGATCTCAACGCGCGCGGCCTTGCAACCGATCTCGACCGGCCCTGGACGCGCGGCACGGTCCATCAGGTTCTGATCAATGAGAAATATGTCGGCGACAATGTCTGGAACCGCCGCTCGTTCAAGCTCAAGAAGAAGCGGGTGCGCAATGCGCCCGAAATGTGGATCCGTGCTGACGGCGCGTTCGCGGCGATTGTCGAGCGCGAATTGTTCGAGGTGGCACGCTCGATCATCGCCGCGCGCTCGTTCCGCTTGAGCGATGAGGAGATGCTTGATGCCCTGGCCGAGCTTTACCAGCGTCAGGGCATGCTTTCGGGGATCATCATCGACGAATGCGAGGCAATGGCCTCGAGCAGCGCGTACAGTTCACGCTTCGGCAGCCTGCTCAGGGCCTATAGCCTGGTCGGGTTCACCCCGGAGCGGGACTATCGCTATGTCGCGATTAACCGCGAACTGCGCCAGCTTCATCCTGGCATCCTGCGCGAGGTCCTCGACGGTCTGCAGGCAAGCGGCAGCGAAGCGTGGCGGGAGGACGAGAGCGACCGGGTGATCGTCAACGGCGAATTCAGCGTCTCGGTGGTGATCGCGCGCTGTTTCGAGACCCCGACGGGACTTTTGCGCTGGAAGCTGCGTTTCGATACCTCGCTTGCCCCTGACATTACCGTGGTCGTGCGCATGGACCGCGCCAATCGCGCGCCGTTCGACTACTACCTGTTCCCACGCCTCGAGAAACTGGCCGACAAGGTCCGGCTGAGCGAAGACAATGCGCTGGCGCTCGACGCCTACCGCTTCGACGACCTCGACCTGCTCTACACCATCGCCGCTCCCATCCCCTTACCGGAGGCTGCCTGATGTCTGCCGGGCGTTCCAGCGGTGTCGAAATGATCCCGATTTCGCGGATCACGGTGCTCAACTCGCGGGCGCGCAACAAGCGCCAGCACCGCGAGATCGTCAACAATATCGAGGCCATCGGGCTCAAGCGCCCGATCACGGTGGCGCGCCATAACGGTCCGGGCGGCGCGCGTTATGATCTGGTCTGCGGCGAGGGCCGGCTCGAAGCGTTCCAGATGCTCGGCCAGAGCGAGATCCCGGCGGTGGTGATCGAGGCAAGCGAGAGCCAGTGCCTGGTGATGAGCCTGGTTGAAAACATTGCCCGCCGCACGCCGCGTCCGATCGACATCATGCGCGAGATCGGCGCCTTGCGCGCGCGGGGTTATAACGACACGGCGATTGGCGAAAAGCTCGGGGTCGGCGCATCCTGGGTCAACATGATCGCCTCGCTGCTCGAACGCGGCGAGGAGCGTCTGGTCGCCGCAGTGGAGACGGGCGTGATCCCGATCACGCTGGCGATGGAGATTTCCAAGGCCGAGAGCGAGGAAGCCCAGACCCTGTTGCTCGACGCCTATGAGACCGGCAAGCTCAGAGGCAAGAAGCTGGCGGCGGCGCGGCGTATGCTCGACATGCGCATGCGCGCGCAGGGCAAGGGCCTGCCTTCGGGCCGGCTGGGTCGCAAGGGCAGCGGGAGGCGGATGACCGCCAATGATCTCATGCAGGTCTACCAGCGCGAGGCGGAAAAGCAGCGGCTCCTGGTCAAGAAGTCCGATTTCACCCAGACGCGGCTCTTGTTCATTGTCGAGGCGCTCAAAGACCTGCTAACCGACGAGAGCTTCCTTAACCTGCTCAGAGCGGAGGGCCTGGCGACGATGCCGCGGGCGCTGGCGATGCGGATTTCAGGAGAGCACGATGGCTGAACGGATCGACGATCCCGGCGAGCGCATCCATCAGGCGTTCGAAAGCCAGTTCGTGACCATACCCGTCGCAAGCATCGTGCCGCTCAAGACGCTGCCCGATGGCGCGCGCGAGGGCCGAACCTTCGCGCAGGTGCTCTCCTCGATCAAGGCGGTCGGGCTGATCGAAGCCCCGGCGGTCATGGCCGATAGGGCCAAGGCCGGATCGTATTTCCTGCTCGATGGGCATTTGCGGATCGAGGCGCTGAAAGAGCTCGGTATTGAACAGGTCGAATGCCTGATCGCCACTGATGACGACACCTATACCTATAACAAGCGGGTCAACCGGATTCCGCCGATCCAGGAGCATCGGATGATCGCCCGGGCCATGGATCGCGGGGTGGCGGCGACCGATATTGCCGAGGCGCTGAACCTGCAGGTGGAATCGGTCATCCGGCGCTTTCGCCTGCTCGAGGGCATCAGCCCCGAAGCGGCCGAGATGCTGAAAGACACGCCCTGCTCGATGAAGGTGTTCGACATTTTGCGGCAGATGTCGGCGATGCGGCAGATCGAGGCGGCGGACCTGATGATCGGGCAGAACAATTTTTCGATCATGTTCGCCCGCGCCCTTCGCGCGGCGACCCCGGACAATCAGCTGGCGACAGCCAAGAAAGGTAAGGGCGCCGGCATACCGACCCCGTCAGGCCAGCAGATCGCGCGCATGGAGCGCGAACTGGCGGCGCTGCAGACCCAGGTCAAATCGGTCGAGGAAACCTATGGCATCGACAATCTGCATCTGACGGTGGCGCGCGGCTATGTCGCCAAGCTTCTGGCCAATGGCCGGGTGACGCGCTGGCTCGCCAGCCACCGCCAGGAATATCTCGGCGAGTTCCAGAAGATCGCCGAGATCGACACGCTGGCGCCGATCGCCGAACCGGACGCCTGAGCAAGCAATGGGGACCCGGACCCGATAAGCGCGGGGACCATGGGAGACGCCGCACTGTGGGGCGGATCGAGCGTGGTGGTGGGAATGGCGGCGAACCCGCAGGAAGCCCACCAGGCTGGCCGCCATCAGGTCCAGCCGCCCCGCGGAAGCATCACAAGCTCCCGCATCACAGATCGGCGTGCCGGAGACGCGTTCCGGCACGCCGATTTCTACCGATTCCAGAGCGTTCGGCTTCTGGCGGCATGCCGGTGTGGCTCGCCATGTTGGCTTGGACGATGCCTGCAAAAAAGTGGCATTGTTCGCCCTGCTGAGATAACGTTCCCGCGAACCAGATGATCGCTTTTACGAAGATCTGAGGCAAATATAGTCTAGCGAGGCTGTTCGAGAGAAAGGAGGCGAGCATGTCGACGAAACAAATACTCGCGCTCCTGAATTCGCATATCGACGGCGATGAAGATCAGCTCTTGTCGATCGCCTTGCAAATCGCGGCTCAGGAAGCCCGTCAGGGCCGGGCCGAAGACGCCGAAAAGCTCAAGCGCCTTGTTCAAAAGGCGCGTGATCAACGCCGCACAGGCTCTCTTGCTGGCGGTCAGACACCCATCCCGCTGGCGCGTCCTCGGGGTGAGTTGCAGGGCTTGGTCGAGAGCGCCTATCCCAAGGTTACGCTGTCGAGCATGGTTCTGTCTGATGACCTCGCCAAGCGGCTTGAGCGGATCGTTCGTCAGCAGCAGGAACGTGTGACCCTGCGCGAGCACGGTCAGACCCCGACGACGCATATGCTTCTGGTCGGCCCGCCCGGCACCGGCAAGACGATGACCGCCTCGGCGCTGGCTGGCGAATTGCGACTGCCTCTCTTCACCGTGCGCCTTGAAGCCCTGTTCAGCCGCTTTTTCGGCGAAACCGCGGGCAAGATGCGCCTTCTGTTCGATCAGATCGCACAGACGCGCGGCGTCTATCTACTCGACGAATTCGATGCGATTGGTGCGCGCCGGGGCGATCCGAATGATGTTGGTGAAATCCGCCGCGTGCTCAACTCGGTTCTGGCCTTCATGGAAGAGCCCAACTCGACCGACAGCCTTGTTCTGGCGGCGACAAATCATGTTGAGATTCTGGACGAGGCTCTGGCGCGCCGCTTCGACGAGGTGATCGAGTACACGCTGCCGGACACTGTCTCCGCGCGGGCTATTATCGAACGCCGCTTGGGTAAGTTCAAATTCGCCGCGAAGGAATGGGGGGCGCTCGAAACCGCGCTGGGTGGCCTCAGCCAGGGCGAATTGGTTCGGGCGGCCGATGCGGTCGTCAAGGATGCCATTTTGGAGGGGGCGTCGAAGGTTTCACCAAAGGCTCTGCGCGATGCCTTGGAAAACCGGCAGACATTGAGGGGCAAGTTCCGTCGTCAATCCAGCCGTTAGGCAGGCTCCGCCAACGGATAGACTGGAACGCGAACGAACGAGCAGGATTTTATGGCGGAGCCAGACAATTTCGATACGAGAGACCGTCCATATATTCCCATCGACGCTTTCCGTGAAACTGCAGCTTACGAACGTCCACCACGCAATCAGGAACGTAAACCGCTTCGCGACGACTATGCGGCGCACGCCGCCCGGCTTCTCGACCAACTTGCGGTAGCGCTCGGCGATCTTCCCCAACCCGGGGACGATGCGCGGATCAGCATCCAGGGCCTGAAGCCCGGCACAATCGTCGAGATCGCGACACTGCCGCCGGCTGAAGGCTCGCGCACCAAGGCCGTCAAAGTTCCGACGGCGCTCGAATTTCCCACACAAGATGTGGTTGTGCTGCGCTCGGAACGAAATGAGGATCGCACCGAAAGTGCTCTGCTCTTTGTGCCGGACGATGCACGCATGTTCCTGCGCGGCCGCATCAGCGACTATGGCCGAGATCCAGGCAACCAGCGACGGCCCGATGTCGACCGCTTCGAGGTCGTTGAAGAAGTCCGCACGCTCGATACAGCATCGCTGTTCACCGGTGATGTGGACCTGACCGCACCGGACCTCTTATGGTGGGAATTGTGGGTCCGCCAGCCGGTTGCCCTGGCAGATCGCCTGGTCCACGCGGCGCGCAACGCCGATATCGACGTTCACGACGACCGCCTGATCTTTCCCGATACGACCGTTCTGTTTCTTCATGGCGCGGCCGCAACGGTCGCGATGTTTGCGATGCGCGTGCCGGGCGCGATTTCCGAAATCCGCCGCGCGACGGGAACGATCGAACCGTTCCTCGATCGCGGTGACGCTGGGGTCGGTCAACATGATTGGGTCGCGGAGCTGGCGCAGCGCGTCACGGCGCCATCACAGGACGCGCCGGTGGTCTGCACGCTCGATACCGGTGTTGCCGCTACCCATCCATTGATCGCCCCCGGCCTTCGCGGCGCGTGGGCTTATGACGCCGAATGGGGTGTCGATGACCACGAGCCCCATGGCGGTCACGGTACGCCACTGGCCGGGCTTGTTCTTTATGGCGATCTAGAGCCGCTCATGAACGATGCGCGCGCGGTGACACTGACCCATGGTGCAGAATCCATGAAGCTGTTGCCGCCGCATGGTTTTCCGCCGACCAAGCCGCCCAGCTACGGCGTCGTCACACAAGGCGCCGTCAGCGCGGTGGAGATCGAAGAGCCGGACAAGCTTCGCAGTTTTTGTATCGCGACCTCCGCGACCGATTTTCCGCCCAGCCGCCCTTCGACCTGGAGCGGTGCCCTCGATCAGGTCGCCGCCGGAGCAATGCCCGGCGAGGCTGACGAGAATGGTCCTGCGGCAGAGCGACCGAAGCGCTTAGTGGTTGTCGCAACCGGCAATGTATCCGGCGGCATGGCAATCGACGTCCTTCCCTCACAGCCGCTGGAAGATCCCTCGCAAAGCTGGAATGTCCTGACCATTGGCGGCTTTACCCGCAAGGAGCAGCCGCCAGCACCGCCGCCTGTGCTGAATGCGGCCGTACCGGCAAACCATCGCAGTCCCTTCAGCCGCGGCTCGCAATCGCTTCCCGATGATCTCACGCCCATCAAGCCGGAGGTATTGTTCGAGGCGGGCAACATGATGTCGGACGCCGCCGGCTTTTGTGGCTGGGATCCGGCGGTTTCGCTGCTCTCTGCAGGCTCTGATATTGCCGCCGCACCCTTGGTCCCGTTCTGGGCAACCAGCGCCGCTGCCGGTCTGGCTGGCAATTTCATCGGCCAGTTGCAATCCGCCCTACCTGACCTCTGGCCTGAAACGCATCGTGCGCTCACTGTGGATTCGGCGCATTGGCCCGAGCCGATCCGCAAGAAGTTCATCGGCCGGGGCGCGCATTGGAAAACCGGCTCGAAGGCTGAAAAGCAGCAGCATCTGCGCGAATTCGGATATGGCGTGCCAGATATTGGCCGCGCGATCCTGTCGGCCCGCAATGACGCGACGTTGGTCGCCCAAGCCGAAATTCAGCCCTTTGCCATCGGCGCCGATGGGCGAACCGGCGTCTTCAACGAGATGCATTTCTATGACCTGCCCTGGCCGAAAGCGGCCTTGGAGCAGCTGGAAAATGAAATCGTCACGATGAAGGTCACGCTCTCCTATTTCATCGAGCCGAACCTCACCGGCAAGGCAGCGACACGCCCCGACACCTATCGCTCCTTCGGTCTTCGCTTCGACATGAAAAAACGCCTGGAGAGCAAGACCCGCTTCCGCAGCCGGATCTCAGCAAGTCAGGCGAAGGACGGCACCGAAACCGCGAGCGAGACCAGTTGCTGGCTGTTGGGACCGAAGGCGATCCAGGCCGGCTCGCTGCATTGCGATTTGTGGCGGGGCCGCGCCATCGATCTGGCCGGACATGACGCCATCGCCATTTTCCCGGTCGGAGGCTGGTGGAAATCGCATGCCGGGCAGAAGCGGATTGAGGACAAGGCCCGCTATTCGCTGGTCATTTCCATTTCCGCGCCCGGCCAGGGGGTCGATCTCTATTCGGAGATCAGCGCGCTCGTCGAAGCGAAGGAGCTTGAAGTTCTGCTCGGCTGATACCGAAACCGGTTTTCGGACATTCGGCCAGCGTAATCACCCCGCCAGTTCCAGAGCCATCGGCTCTTCACGCAGGATCAGGCGGCGAAGCCGCCCCAGCATGTCGGTGCTGTTGGCGACGTCGATGCTCGCGGTTTCCAGAATCGTGGCGTGTCCGGTAATCGCATAACGCCCATGAACAGTGTCATCACCGCCGAGGCCGGGATGATGGGGATAGAGCAGCGTCAGGCGCGGCGCATCATAGAGCTGGGCATAGGCCATCATCTGGTAGACATCGGCCTGCGAGACGCCCTGCTTGGGATCATCGATCCGCGCCGATATCCGCTTCCACTTAGTGTCGATGACATGGACGACCCTGCCGCCCTGGCGGATCAGGATATCGGGCCGGGTCTGGAACAGAGCGCGCCCGCTGTCCTGCGCGCTCAGACAGAACAGCCGTCCACCCTGCAACGAAACAGTGAGCCCGGTTCCTGCCAGGGCGCGGGCGATCAAGCGCCCGACATATTCCTCAAATAGCGCATTCATCTCGAACAGCATGGCGGTGCCCTGGCCGGCGCCGCCGGTGGTCGTCTGATAGCGGTCCTGCAAAAAGAGCCGGGCCATGGCGAAGAGCTCCTGCCAGGACCGGTTGGTGCGGTCGATCACCACCTGATCCCAGCGCAGCGCGGCAATCGGCACGTCGGTAATATCGGCATAGACAAAGGCCAGCTCGCGCAGACGTTGCTGGTTGGCGGGCCGGCGCGAGAGGCGCGCCAGGCGCAGCACGGCCGCTTTCATGATCCGGTTGAGCGGCGTGTCTTCAGACAGGAGATCGAAGCGGCAGGCAAGGCGCGATGGATTGACCGCATGACGGGTGAACTGGCGGGTGATGTCGAGCTGGCCGCGCAAAGTCGGCAGATCGTCTTCGCAAGTGATATAGCGGCGCGGCATGCCCTTGCGCAGGGCTTCGGTCAGCTTGTCGCAGAAAATGCGGATCAGGATTTCGAGCAGGGTCTCGCGCTGCCAGGCGAGGTCGGTGATGACACCCAGGTCAATTTTCAAATCCAGCGCAACCGCCAGCATATGCACCAGGCGCTTGCGGATCGCCGCGTTCTGGTGATCGGTTGTTTCACCGGGCGCCACATCGATCTTGGGCAGGATCTCCAGGCTGGCATCGCCCGCTGCCAGAATGCCGACCACGCCGCGGGCACGCAAGCCATGCCGACCATGTTCGAGCACGCCGCTGCCGCCGCGTCCGGCAAAGGCCGAGCGGGCTGCCAGTGCCGCCAGCCTCTCGGCATGACCGTCGGGAATCTGCCCCGCGCCTTCGCCATAGGCGAGCTTGTCCCATTCCCGAACCGTATAGGCGGGCATCAGGCGGCAAAGTCCGAAAAATCGAAGCGCGCCTTGACGCTCCAGCGCCGCTTGTCGCCGCCCAGCTCATCATCGGCAAAGCCGGCCGGCGCCGTCAGCCGCCGCGCTTCGAGGAAATGGGAGCCATTGGTGCCATCGCTGTCGCCCAGCACCGCGGCGACTTTCGACCAATCCTCATAGAAATACTCGGCCAAGAGCGGGATGATCTTATGGCGCATGACGTCTTCGACATCTGCCCGGGAGCGACAGCCAGTGAAATAGGCGTGGCCGATCTGGTGTTCGCGATCGAAGAGATATTCGATCCGCTCGTTGATCGTGTGCAGCAGCTTGCACAGATCGATCCCCTCGAGATTTGCGGCATCGAGCCCCCTGGCCGCCAGCGCCTGGCGCAGTTCCTCGACGTCGGGCATCAGCTCGCGGAAGGTGAAGCGGCGGCGCAGAGCGGTGTCGAGCAGCGCGATCGAGCGGTCCGCCGTGTTCATCGTGCCGATGATGTGCAGATTGGCCGGCACGCCGAATTCGTCTCCCGAATATGGCAGATGTACTTTGAGCGCATTTGCCTGACCCAGGCGCTTATCGGGTTCCAGGAGCGTGATCAGCTCGCCGAAGACCTTGGAGATATTGGCCCGATTGATTTCATCAATGATCAGTACAAAGGCCTCGCGTTCGGCATCAGCGTCGGCCTCCTTAATCGCGCTATTCATGTAACGCTCAAGGGCAGGAATATTGAGGCGCTCCTTTCTCAGCGAGTAGAGCGACCGCATAGTGAAGTTGCCGTCATAGATCTCGGTAACGGGAACGCCGGCAGGATCGTGCCAGAGCCAACGGACGGCACGCCTGTGGCCAAATTTTCCCTCCGGTCGTGGATGATATTCGTAGGGCCCGGTCACCTCGCCTATGGCTCGGATCAACCGGTTTCCTTTCGAGACGATAACAATATCGCCAGCCTTGAGGCGATTGCGAAACGTATCGGTGATCGACACCTGACCAGACTGCAGGGTGACAGTCCCTTCGATCTTACCCTGCGCCTCGCATGCTTTCAGGATCTCCTCGGCGTTTTCGTACTTTGGGTCGCTCCAGTCGATGTCCTCCCAGTCAAGGAGGGTGTACCCGCCTTCGATCACTTCCTCGAAGAGCTCCTGGTCGCCAGCGTCCCTGCTGAAGCCCACCGACATCTTGTAAATCTGGCGGCCATCCGTCGTTATCCTGTTGCTGATCGCTTTTTTACCAAGCCCAGTCTCGGCTCGTTTGGCGATGCGCCGGAATATCCCGGGCACGGTTTCGAGCCGGAACCCCACAGAGACGGCTTCCTCATCGTCGTCGGATCCCGTCATGGGCTGACGGCCCTCGACAAAATCCTCATAGGCCATTGACTGATGGAAGGTGACGAAGTCGATGCGGCCTTCACCGGCAAGACGGTGATACTCCGCCATCAAAGCCTCGCGGTGATCGCGCAGTGGTTCGGCTGCAGCGTCGCCCAGACAAAGCCGCACCGCCTCCCAGGCGGTGGCATAGGTCTTGCCGGTTCCCGGCGGGCCGTAAAGGATGAGATTTGTGGTGGCGGAAATGTTGGCCAATGGATCTGAAGTCATGGTGGACTGCTCTGTTTTCTCACCGAGATGGAATGTGAAGATCGAATCCCGGCTGTCAGCCGGGCCGCTAAGCTGAGGCTTTGGAACACCTGTGAGCCGCTGCAGGTTTTCGTCGCTTAGGGCTGCGCAAATCGTCGGTGTCCGTTCCGACAAATCTGCCCTGAGATCTCCAGCGCGAATTGAGACTCTTGGAGCGCCGATCTCCTTGGCTGGCTCAATATAATAGTTAGCAGCGCAAAGCTGAACCCGAGCTCTTCCACTGATCAAATGGCTGTTCTGATCGGGTTGCTCTATCGGTCTGTCATCGGCATCGACGATGATGTAACCCGCATTGTGGAGCTGGGCGGCGGCATCGGCCTTCTGTCCCCACCCGCCATTGAGCTGCGTCTTGCCGCGCAGGAAGCCGACGATCGGCTTGGAGGGATAGACCCGACCCGGCCGCGCGCGTGTCGAGCGCACCCAATAGTCACGCGGCTCGCCAAAAGCTTCGAAGATCGCGGCGTGCTCGCCCGACTGGCGGTAGCTGTCATAGGCGTCCATCGCCGCCTCGATCGCTTCGCGCGAAAAGGTCGCCACATCTTCTTCCTTGTAATTGTGGACGATCCACAGCGCGCTTTGCACATCGATCATGTCGCGCGGCGCCAGACCCCGGTCCGCAAAAGCGGCGCGCACGGCCTGCATGAAGCGCCATTCGTCGCGATAGGTGTCGGCCATCGACGCATGATCGGGAAAGCGGCTGCCAACCGCTTCCAGCCACAGATCCTGGCGCACCGAATGGCGGATATAGATGCCTTCGTCCGGAGCGAGATGGAGGAACAGGAATTCGGCAATCTGGCGCGCCGGATCGGGCTTGCCGTCGGGGACGGCCGCAATCCACGCGTCAACAAAGGCCTCCAGCGCCGAGGCGTGACCGTCCGCCGCGCCAAGCGCGGCGTCGACAAGCGCGCGCAAGGCCGGCCAGAGCTGCTCGCGATTAGCGTCGCCCTTGGGCGACATCGGCCAATAGGCGCGCCATTGCAGCAGATTGCTTTTGGCCAGCGCGGTGTTGACGGCATCGGCCAGTTCCTGGTCGAAATCGGCTTGCTCGATCGCCGTCCTGAGCTCGGCCGCAATCGCCAGCTTGTAGGTCCGCTCCGCCTCATCGAAATGCGGATCAGGCGGGTCGAACCGCTCGAAGGCGGGAAAGAAATGGCGCAGCCGCTCGATCCAGCGCGTGATCGCCGCCGGATTGAGCATCAGCGCATCGCCAGACTGCAACAGCACCGCGATCAGCCGGCGCAGGGTTTCGGCATCTTCAATCCTCACGACAAAGCAGTCAGCGTCGCCAAAGGACCAGTCGCGGCTGAGGCCGGAATGCCGACCGCCATCCTTCATGCCGCGCTGATAAGGACGCAACTCGGTGGCAAAGCCATTCGCCTCGACAGAATCGCGCCATTTTATGTGCAGAAAGACGTTGGATGGATTCTGGATTTCCCACACGAGCCGCTCGCCAGGGCCAAATTCAAGCGACACCATCTTCTTGGTGATACCCGCGCCGGGACGGAGTCCCGAGCTGCGCAACACGTCGAAAAGCGCTCTTCGCAGTGGAATGGAGCCCTCGCGCTCATTTTCATCGAGGCGCGCCTCGAAATTCTCCCACATTCAAACGTCTCCAAACTCAGGCAATGCGCATAGCGTGTTGACGAGGCGCATCTGTTCAACGGTGTTGCATTTTGCTTCGCGCAGCCGCGGTGCGCCGAAGACGAGCGCCAGGCCTTTGGCGCGCGAGACAGCGACATTGATGCGGTTGAGCGAGAACAGGAAATCCATGCCGCGCGATGTTTCCTCGACTGAGGAGGCGGTCATCGACACCAGGCAGACGGGTGCTTCCTGCCCCTGGAACTTGTCGACCGTGCCGACACGAATGCCAGCGGGCAGCGCGTCCTGCAGGGCATTGACCTGCGCATTATAGGGCGCAACGACGATGATGTCGGCGGGCTCAAGGGCGCGCGTTGTCCCATCCTTATCGGTCCAGCTTCCCGAGAGCAGATCGTCGATCGTCGCCTGAATGGCAGCGACTTCCTCGGCTGCGATCTGGGCATTGCCCTCATGAACGACCGGCACCCAGAAAGCGCCAGCTTCCGGAAAGCCCATCCCGCGGACTGCCTGGACGGCTGTATCGGGTGCGCTGTTGAGACGGCCTTCATAGACCTGCCGCGAAATAAATCCGCAGACATCGGGATGCATGCGGCGTGAGACCGGCAGAAAGATGCCGCGATCGGGCGGGATGGTGGCGTGCTCGCCCAGCATCCACTCGAGACAGGAAAGGTTGGCCGGATCGGGATGGGCACCCTGGATGACCTGCGGCAATTGCCGCGGATCGCCGACCAAAACGATGTTGCGCGCGCAGCGCCCCATGGCGACCATATTGGCCAGCCCCACTTGCCCGGCTTCATCGACGAAGAGCCAGTCGAGCGCCTGCTCGTGCTCGGATCGGGCAAAAAAGAAGGCGGTGCCGCCGATCACATGGGCGCGGCTCCAGAGGGAATCGTCATTGGCCGTCGAGCGGATGACGCCGATACAGTCGTCCGGATAACCGTCTTCGCCGCTGCTGACCTTGTGGCCGATGCACAGGCCCGGGACAGGATCGTCATCATCTTGCGCGGCAAGACACCCCATCAGCACATTGCGGATGGCCTCGTGGCTGTTCGAGGTCACGCCAACGCGGTGCCCCTGGCGCACCAGCGCAAGGATTGCCCGCGCGGTGACATAGGTCTTGCCGGTTCCCGGCGGCCCCTGGATCGGCAGCACGGTGCCATCCATGGCGGCGATCGCCGCGATCGTGCCGGTCAGGGGATCGGCGCCATCAAGCAGATCGGCGCGCGGTTCCGTCACCAGACGCGGGGCTGTGCGCGCAAGCAGATCATCGAGCGCCGTCAGGCGGCGCACGCCGCATTGATCCTCGATTACATCGCGCAGGGCCGCGGCAATGACGTCCGTATTGAGCGGCCAGTCGGGGTGGAGCGTCAGGCGATCGGTCAAGAGATGCGCCTTGGCCGCCCCCGCCTTGACCGCGATGATCCGCTCACTGCGGTCGAGCTCTTCGATGCTGACCGTGGCCGGCGGTCCGTTAGTGACCGGGACCGTCGCTTTGCGGCCGGCGCGCAGCTTGGTCTCCTGGAGCGGAAAGCGATAGCGGCGCAGCACCGAGCGTTTGACGGGTTCTGCCGGATCAATGGCTTCCAGACCGGCCAGTGCATCGAGATCGTCGATCAGCTCGTCCTCGTCCTTGCCAGCGCTGTCGAAAACCGCCCATTGCGCGGGCTTGGCCTCGCGCTTGTGAAACAGGCCGAGGTTGAACAACATGTCTTGCCGCTCCTGCGGCAGACCGGATGCGGCAAGCCTCGCGCGCAGGGCCTGCGTATCGGCGTCCTCCTCGACTTCCTTGTCGCCGGCATCCACCGCAAGCACCGGCCAGGGCGCGGCGGGACGGATACTCACCAACCAGTCGCGCAGCTCCTCGGTCGAAATACAGTCGATGCGGTTATAGTCTTCGATCTCGTCGAGGATCGTTTGTTCGCCGGTTTCGCGCCAGCGTTCATAGGCAACGACCGAACCGCCGGCGGTTTTGACCTCACCTTCGCGCACCCGGCCATAGAAGGCTTCCATCGACTTGATCGAGTAATTGGCTTCCGAGCCGATCAGTGCGCCACGCACCACCGCGAAAAGATCGACAAAGCGCCGCTCACGCAGCAGGCGATCGAGAAAGGCCTCGCCGGTCCCGTATTGTGCGGTCAGCCGGCGCAAGGCGGTAATCTCATAGGGTGCATAGTGATAGATGCGCGCTTCAGGATAGGCCGCGAGCCTTTGCCGAAAAAACTCCAGAAGGCCCGCCAAGGCCCGCGCTTCGGCGCCATGGTCATGCGCCCAGAAAGCCTTGAACTGGCCGTCGAACCAGACGCCGTGGAGATATTCGAGGCCGCCTTCGTAATGCGGATCTCCCTCGATATCGTAGAAGAGATCGCCCGGCTGCGGCGCGGGCAAAAGATCGAAGCCCTTGCCGGGTTCGGCCTCGCGCAACTCGAAGGCCGGCGCCCCTGTCTTGCGGGCATGCTGCAGGCGCGCCTGCGTCACCAGCCGTATCCGGGTGGTCTCGGCCATGCCGCGGATGGGATGATCGAGCCCGGCCAGCCGCTCCATCGTGGTGATGCCAGCCGCCTCGAGTTTCTTGACCTGGGTCCGGGTAATATTGGCGACGTTGAACAGGCTGTCTTCGGCCTGCCACTGGCTTTCGCAGTGATCGCCCCAGCGGCAAAGCCCACAATCGGCACAAGGGATCGGCCGGGTCGGCACCGGGTTCTCCAGGAAAACCTCGAGCCGCTGACGCGCCATGCGCGCATAGGCCTGATAATCCGCGAGCCGTAGCTGCGCCCGGCTGCCATCGCCGAGTTCGACATGGGCAAATTCGGGGGCGACGCCCTGAATCTCGGCCAGCAAATCCGAGTAGAGCACGAGCTGCAGCACATGTTTGGGATGGGGCCGCCGCTTGAGCTTGGTGTCGGTGACTTCGTAGCTGAAGGGGGCGAGATCGGACGGGCGCTCGACCCGCTCGAGAAAATCCGACCAACCGCCCCAATTGTCGCCCAGCAGCGCCCCCTGAAAGACGATCTGCGGACCGCTTGCCAAAGCCGCCCGGGTTGCCTGCGCATTTTCGGCAAGGTCGGACCGGTCGATCTCGATCACCGACGCATCCGATGCCCTGAGCTTGGCCAGATGGGCAGCTTCGTGGGCATCGCCCTGCTTCTGGAGCAGCGCGGCATCCTCGGTATCTTCGCGCGGAACTGGCCCCTCGCCACGCATATAGGCGAGATCGAGCGCGGTCGCGTGAGCGCAGCCCATGAACCGCATCAGATCCGATGCGGACAAGAGTATCCGATCCCCCTCAATAGTTCGCATTACCGCCCCCTCGTCGAACGCAATCTCCAACAAGACTTGCATCTCGACAGATTGCACGTTCAGCCATAGCGTGCGTGGGTGTCAATATATGACATAGTCTGTGACCAGGATTTGGATCATGTCGTTCGCCAAGGCTCAGGACCTGATCAGGCTGGCGCGTCTGGCCGCCACGCGGCGGACGGGCATCGGCCTCGATGAGATCTGCGAGGAATTCGGCGTTTCGCATCGCACGGCGCAGCGTATGACCGATGCGCTAGAGACCGTGTTCACCAATGTCGAAGCGGTGGATGGTGACGACCGCCGGCGGCGCTGGCGTGTCGCCGACCCCATGCTCGACCGGCTCCAGACCCGCCAGGAAACGGCAGTCGAAGCGCTGGAGATCGCCGGCCGAACGGCGCGCGGCGATGGCCGGCTACGCCACGCGGCGGCCCTTGAAGACCTGCGCGACGGATTGCTGGCGCGCCTGACACCGAAGGATGCGCTGCGCACCGAAGCCGATGTCGAGGCGGTCCTGTTGGCAATGGGCTCGGTGACGCGCCCCGGTCCACGCGTCAATCTGGCGCCGGCGGTGCTCGATGCCGTGATCGAGGGACTGCGCGGCCCGTTTCGTCTGCGGCTGCGCTACCGGGACGAGGCTGCACCCGAACGGATCATCGAGCCGCACGGGCTCCTGCTGGGCCATCGCAGCTATCTGGTGGCGCGCCAGCCGGCGCGCGGCGAAGACATGCTGAACTTCCGGATGGACCAGATCCTGAGCGCCCAGACCCTGGATGAGAGCTTCAGCTTGATGCCCGGCTTTTCGCTGGAGGACTATGCGGCGCAATCCTTCGGCGTCTACCAGGACCCGGCACAATATGATGAGGTCATCTGGCGTTTTGCGCCGCATGCCGCAGCAAGGGCGGCCGAGTTCTGCTTTCACCCAAAGCAAACCGTTGAGGTGCAAGAGGATGGCGGGCTTATCGTGCGTTTTCATGCGGCGGGCTGGCTCGAAATGGCGTGGCATCTCTATCAATGGGGAGATGCGGTCGAGGTTATCGCACCCGCAGGGCTGCGCACGCTGGTCGAAAATTACCGCAGGAGCGATTTTGGCGCCCTGCCATAAGACAACAGGAACGAAGCGGAATGACGACAAAGACGGGCCTCACCCATGCAGAACTGAAAACCAAGCAGCGCGCGATCCGTGAGGGCTTTCCGCAAACGATGGGCCTGCGTGTCCACCGCGCTATCAGCTGGATCGGCCGCGCCGAGACCTGCGGGACCGACGACGACGCCAAATTCATCTTCCTATGGATCGCGTTCAACGCCGCTTATGCCGACGAGGGCGAATTCCAGACCATCCAGCCGGGCGAACCGCGATGGTGTGCCCAGTGCCCTAATTCGTGTCCAATCGAGAACCGCCGCCGCTCTGGCGGCGAGGCGGCGTTCACCGATATGATCGCTTTGTCGTCGAGCCCAATGATCCGGGCCTCACAATTGACGAGGGGACGAATTTTGATCTTGGCCCCGACGTGCCAGGCAATGGCTTCAAGATCAATATCTCTGGGATCGTCGATGCCCAAAGACTGAAGCAGACCTTCGGCTCTTGTTGGCCGTTTCATCATTTGCCACTGTTATCGTCGCGATCGCGTTCAAGCTCGGCAATATCTTCAAGCATGCCGTCATCATCTTCATTGCCGCCCTGGCCGAACCGGGCGGCAAGCGTCAGATTTGCGCCGTCATCATTGGCTCCGGTCGTGAGCGAGGTGAGCCGCCGCTTTGCGCGTTCGATATCCAAGTCGGAAACAGGCGCTGAAGCGAAGACGTCCGAACGAACCGCGAGTCGCGCCGCTTCGAGCTTGCGCTTGGCCAGGCGCGAGCGTCCGGTCGCAATCGCTGCATCGAAGGCCTTGACGTCGGCTTCATCTACCGGCTCGTCATCCTTGCCATGCACGATCTCGTCGATCAGGAACTCGTGCAGGTGGTCGAGCCACTCTCTATCTTTCCCTGACATGTCGACCTTCCAATCTGCCTAGCGCTCGCGCGCAGCTGCCGCCAGCCTCTTTCCAAGCTGCAGCATCTGTCTCTTGAAGCGCCGGCGAACAGTTGCCAGCGCGACCGTGTCCATTCCCATCCAGTCCGCCAAGTCCTTTCCGATGAACGGGACGGACATGCCCTCGAAAAGCAGCTCAAGCTCTGCATCGCCGGCGATGTCGGCAAGCAGAGCTTTGTGATATTCGTCCGTATCAATGCGGTCGACATCGTCTCCCGCATCGGCGCTGGCCGCGTCGATTGCAATCGTCCCGTGATCTGCATCGCGTTCGATCACGCCGAACTTGCCCTTTTCCTTCCCGGAACCCATGCGCCGAATGCGTGTGCGTTCGGTGATGAACTGAATGTCGGAAGCTAGGCTCTTGATCGTACCCAACAGGACGGGGAAGAGGTCGTCGTTATCGGCCCGGCGTTTCCGACGCCCCTCCCACATCCTGACAAAGGCCTCGCTGATCAGTTCGTCGGCGTCTGCAAGACATGCGGCCGCACATTTGACGGCAAACCGATATGCGTCCCGCTTTTGCGCAGACGTCATGCGGTCGAAGAAATTGCTTACCTCCTCTTCCGAGCAAGGTATACGTCTAACGCCGGCTTCGGCATCCATTCGACGTCTCCCAAAACACCCCTTCGACTCTCCTCCAGACTCTTATGCGCTCATCAAAGCCGATTCAGACAAAAAATTGTCCGAATCTCCAAATCCCGCGCCTTTCTTTTAAGGGCGCCTCCCAAGCCGCACCGAAACCTTTGAATTCAGGAACATGACTATGACTGTATCCGCATACCGGGGGAAGAACCCCTTCGAAGACCCGCTCGATCGCATCCTGGCGGAAATCGCCTTCAGCGTTCAGTTGCCTCCGTCCCTCCATGCCAAAGCCTGCCAGCGTTACAAGGCGGTGCGCGAATACCTGGAACGCACGACGGCGTTCCAGGATCAGATTGAGCATTTTTATGCACAGGGATCGATGGCTATCGACGCGACCATTTCCACGCGCGGCACCGACGACGAGTACGATATCGACATCGTCGCCCAGCTTGGCGGTCGCTATCGTCACATGACGCCGCTCGTGATCCTGCAGGCGCTCGCTGCGGCCCTGAGGGACTACCCGGTCCAGAAAGTCGTCCGGCAGAGCCGCTGCGTCACGCTGTTCTATGCCGACAACATGCATCTCGACGTGACGCCGGCACTCCGCGACTACGGCACCACCGATCGCCAGTCGGAGATCACCCACGCGAAGGGGCCGCTTCCGTCGAATGACGACAGCATGGTGCCCATGAACGCCTATGGACACGCTGAATGGTATAGGGCTCGCACGCCGAACGAAGACCGCGTGATCGAAGCCTTTAAGGACCGGTGGTTCGGCGACCATCGGACGAGCATCCGCGCCGACGCCGAAGTCGATGAAGTTCCCGATCAGACGCAGTTCGTCGTGAAGAACATGGCGACTGTCGCGTTGCAGCTGCTGAAGCGCTATCGCAACGTTCGCTACGCGAACCATAGCGGCCGCATCCCACCGTCGGTCATGCTTTCGTACTTTGCCGGCGCTGCGGCGCTTCCCGACATGAAGCTCTCAGACATACTGGTCCGTATCTGCCGCTGGATCATCGGCGAGATCGAGCGGGCGTCGATCAACCGTCAGAAGCTTCACGTCGTCAACCCGACCTACAGCGCCGATGTCTTCACCGACCGCTGGCCGGAAAACCTGGATCAGCAGAACCAGTTCGCCCGCTATCTCCACGATCTCGTGGCCGGGATCGAGCGCGCGAAGCGCGGTGAGTTGGATCCCGTTCGGCTTCAGGACTGGCTGCGTGAGATGTTTGGCGACCGCGTTGTAACACGCGCAGCCGACAGGATGGCGGACGCCACCGGCGCGGCGATCATCGCTGGATCGCAGGTCTACAGCAAGAAGGGCAGCATTCTCCTGCCGGCCACGGCCACGATCGTTACCTCGGCGGCTCCGGTTGCCGCCAAGCCGCACACCTTCTTCGGAGATCCGGTTGATGAATAGTCGACCACTCTCGATCGAGGAGCAGGTCGCTTCGATGAGGCGTGACTGGCCCGGCTTTCGGGTCAGTCACCTTTCCCGCCGCGACGGCGCGGCACGCTGGACCGGTGACCTGAAGCAATTCCAGGTCCACCGGATAGAGATCCGTTACCGGGTGGACTATGCGCCTGAGGTGCGAGTTCTGTCCCCGGCTCTGATCCGGGTACCGGAAAATCCGGAAGGCTCGCTCCCCCATGTTTATGACCGTGACGCTGACCCGAAGCTCTGCCTCTACGACCCGGCGACAGACGAGTGGGACGAAACCATGCATCTGTCCCAGACAATCGTTCCCTGGAGCGCCGATTGGCTCGCCTGCTACGAGTTGTGGCTCATGACCGGACGCTGGACCGGCGGCGGGCGTCATCCGACCCCTCGTGCAGCGGGAGTTACATCATGACTTATCAGCCACCCCGCCGTTCGGACGGCACTCTTCAGCAAACGCGAAAGAAGGAGCCGTGGCCGGAAGGCCGAATCTTTCGCATCCTGTCAATCGATGGCGGCGGCATCAAGGGCGTCTTTGGCGCATCCTATCTCGCCGAGATCGAGAGGCGTTTCCTGGACGGGCAGTCGATTGCATGTCACTTCGACATGATCACCGGCACCTCGACCGGGGGCATCATCGCACTGGCGCTGGGCGCCGGGATGACGGCTCGGCAGGCTGCCGAGATCTACACCGAACGCGGATCCTTGATCTTTCCGAAGGGCAACGGGATCTTCGATCTCCCGCGGTGGCTGCGGCGCCCCAAGCATGATCAGAGTGTCCTGAAGGACGAATTGCTCAAGGTCTTCGGTGACCGCCTGCTCGACGACGCAACGACGCGTCTAGTTATACCGAGCTTCGAGGGGCGCTATGGCGAGCCCTATATCTACAAAACCCCCCACCACCCCGACTACAAGAAGGATCGACACGCGAAGGCAGCGCACGTTGCGCTGCATACATCGGCTGCTCCGGGATACTATCCCGGGGTCGAGAATGACGGCCACATCATGATCGACGGGGGCATCTGGGCGAACAACCCTGTTATGAATGCCGTGGTCGATGCGCTCGCCTGCTACGATCTCCCGCGAGAGAACATTCGGGTTTTGTCCATCGGCACGGGAGACGAGATCCTTGGGCTCGACGAAAGCGTCCGAAAAGGGGGCCTCTTGCGCTGGGTATTTCCCGGATTGGGCAAGGCGCCGATGATCTTTCGCGCTGCGGCGAAGGCTCAGTCTCACAACGCCCTTGGCCAGGCCTACCTTCTCGTTGGCAAGCAGAACGTCGTCCGCATCGATCCTCCTGAATCGGAAAATCCGATCGGCCTCGATGACGTCGAGCGTGCGGTGACGGAACTGCCCCGGCTGGCGCGTTCGCATGCCGAGGCGACCGGGCACTACATCAACCAGATATTCCTTGGAGATGCGGCGGACCGGTTCGTCAAGTGCGCGCTGTCATAGTGTCTGAACGAACCGCTGCAGATTGAAGGCTGTTTTGGATAACCAACAGCTACTCGGAACGGCCGAGATTGTGTGCATTGCTGCAGCGAGCTAGCAACCGCTACGAGGATGAGAAGGACAAGCAGTGCGCTAGAAGCGCGTCAGGCCTCTGTTCACTTGCTATGCGGTGGATTGTGCATATATTGTGCGTATGGGAGGTCGGAGATTTGTTATGACCCACGCACAGCTTGCACATTCCAGGGTGGTCTCAGGCTTCGTCGATAGCCTGCAGGAGCCACGTACGCCCTATATTTCACCGAAGCGCCTGTCGCAGGCGCTTGGCGTGAAAGTGGCCAATCTGGCGCAGCTTACGGGAGTTCATCGCAACACGCTTCGGAATCCGGCATCTGAGCGCTTGCAGGGCCGGATGCGCGAGATGGTCAAGGTGATTTCGGCCGCGACGGAGCTTACCGGGGACGTCGACAAGGCGATCTACTGGTATCGCAATGAACCGATTGCTGACTATGGCCATCGCACGGCAGCCGAGCTCGTCGCGGACGGCCAGGTCGAGGCGGTTCTGGCCTTCATCCGGGATCTCGAGAACGGGGCGCGCGGGTGAAGGTCACCCGCATCGGCCCGGACGAGATCTTCCATCGTTATCTGACACCCAAATGGGCTTTCCTGCCGACTAGCGGCGCAGGCGCGGCGATTGACGGCGGTCGTTTCAATCGGCCAGGCGTCGAAGCGCTTTACCTATCCCGGTCGGCCCAGACGGCGCTCGAAGAATACAAGCAGGGCACCAGCATCACCCCACCGGCCACCCTTGCCGCCTACAAGATCACGCTCGCCGAAGTGGCCGACCTTTCGCAGGGGTTCGACCCGGACATCTGGGGCGGCGCCTGGCAGGAATGGGCTTGTGCCTGGCGCCAGATCGCTCGCATCGAAAAGAAAATCCCGCCCTCGTGGAAGCTCGCCGACCTGGTCATCACGGCCGGACTTCGCGGTATCCTGTTTCCGTCACTGCGTCATGCCGGCGGCACCAACCTGGTGATCTTTCCGGCCAATCTTGTCGACGGCGATCATGTCGCGGTTCACGATCCCGAGCATCGGCTGCCGCACGACCAGTCGTCCTGGTCCTGAGTGATCGCCTGTCTCCGTGGTCGCAGCGCGACAACGCCCCGCTCACGGCCCGTCGTCCTCAACGACATCGCCTTCGCGGTTAGCCAACCCGGCTGGAATGTCGCCGGCCAGCAGCTTTTCCTTCGACAGCAGCCCGGCGTCCTCGAGCGCCTCAAAATCCGGCAGCTGGCGCAGCGTGTCGAGCCCGAACTGCGACAGGAAGTTCTTGGTCGTCACATAGGTGTAGGGGGCGCCCGGCTGCGGGCTGCGCGGCCCCGAGGTGATCAGCTCCTGCGCGCGCAGCGCGCCGATCAGGTCGCGCGACACCTCCTTGCCAAAGAAGGAAGAAAGCTCACCACGCGTGATCGGCTGGAAATAGGCAATGCACATGAGGACGAGCGCCTCCGACTGCGACAGTTCTTTTGTCCCCTGCCTCGCAGGGGTGCCGAAGGCGGCGTGGATGGCGTCGCCAAAGAGTTTCTTGGTCCGGTGCTGCCAACCGCCGGCGACGGAAACCAACTCGTAGGGGCGGCCGGCGAGCTCGGCGCGGATGTCGTCGATGACCAGGTCGAGATTGCAGTTTTTTCCCACCACCCGCGCCAGCACCTCGCGCGGCACAGGCTCGCTGGCGGCAAAGATCACCGCTTCCACGCGGCCCATCCATTCGCGCCAGCGCAGTTCCGGCGGCAGATGTTCCAGCTCGGTGTCCAGCAACGCCGGCTGCTCGTCTTTCTTGCGGCGGACGGAGGCTTGGCTCATCGCTACAGCCCAAACAGCCGGAAGGTCGGACGGCCGGAGAGCTCGCGCACGGCCCCGAGGTGCTGGAGGCGCTCGAACAGGCGTCGCGCCGCAAAGCGCGACAGGTTCTTTGTCACAAGCGATCCGGCCACGGCATCTTCATTCAGGAGCAAAACGATCACGTCGCCGGCGCCCTTGGCGCGCAGTTTGGGCGCCACCGCCAGCAGTTTTTCAGCGCGGCGCGACAACTCGGCCGCCAACCGACAAGCCTCGGCCGCTCCCTGAACCAGCGCGACGCAGACCGCGCGCTCAAAACCCTTTTGCCCGGGTCGGATGCGCGTGCCGCCGCCGGCCTCGGCGCGGAAGACCGGGCCAAAAGCCCGCGCTATCAACAGCGGCAACGGCCGCGGCCAGCGCAAGTCCCGCGCCAGCACCAGGTCGGCGAGCCACCAGGCAAACAGCTCGGCATCGGGCCGCATGGCGACGACGTGAGTGGCGATCGCCGCCGCCGCGAACGGCGCCGGGCGTTGGGAGCCCGCCAGTTGCTCGATCTGCGCGCAGAGGTCGGTGAGAGCCTCATTGTCCCAGGCGAGCCCGAGCATCTCGGCCACTTTTGCCAGCCGATCGGCGCTGACCGCCGGCGGCTGCAGCACCAACTGGCGCCAGGCGCCAAAAATGGTGCCGGCCGGACCCGGATCGGCGCCGGCCGGGCAAAGCTGCCAGGCATCGCGCAGCGCGGCTTCATCCTCGGCGCGGCCGGCGAGCCGCATCGAGGCGGCGGCACAGTTGAGCGCCAGCCGCTGGCGCCAGGCGCCGGCCCAGGCAGGTTGCGCGCGGGCAAGCGTGTCCAGCGAAGCCAGTGCGGCTCCCGCCTGGAAGGCGGCGGCCGCGTCACTGGGCGCATCCCGGCCTAGCGCCCAGGCCGGAACGGTGGGCGGCGTGAGGACGGACGTAGCGATCGCTGGATCGAGGCGAATCATGCTTTCGAGGGTAAAGCGGCGGTGCGCTTTATGCCATCTCTTCCGTCTCAAAACGCACAGCCTGTCGTGCCGACAAAACGAACGATAATCTTGCATTATCGGTCGTTATTTGGGTGTGCAGCATGAAACTGTACAACTTGACACCGGAAGCGCCGAAACATACACTATCGGCACCCTGAACGCTCCTGAAGGACAGAAAAGATGCCCCGCGCCGCCGTCAGCGACAGCCAGCGCATGTCGTTTCGCATCAAGCCCGCCGATAAGGCCATGATCCTGCGCGCCACCGAAATCGCCGGCGCCGCCGGCATAACCGATTTCGTGCTGAGCACGGTGCTCGAAGCGTCGCGCGACATCATCGAGCGCAACGACCGCATCGTGCTGTCCGAGCGTGACACGCTCAAGGTCCTGGAAGCGCTGGAGAACCCCCCTGCCCCGAACGAGAAGATGATCGCCGCCGCGCGCGCCCTGCCGGCGGATCTATGAGTCTTCCCGATTGGCGCGAGGAACCGGTCGGCCGCCATCACGATCGGGAAAGCTTCGACTGCGGCGATCACGCCATGAACGGGTTTTTGCGCAACCATGCCCGCAAGAACCATGAGCGCGGCGCCTCGAAGACGTTTCTTGCCGTGGCGAAGGGCGATGCGGCCATCCTCGGCTTTTATACGCTCAGTCCCGCCGAGGCTGAACTCGAACGGGTTCCGGAAGAGCTTAAGAGAGGCCTCGGCCGCTACGCGGTTGGAGGGTTTCGCCTGGCGCGTATCGCCGTGTCGCGAAGTGCGCAGGGCAAGGGACTGGGCGGCCAGCTGCTGATGGCGGCGGGCCTGCGCTGCATTCGCGCCGCCACCGAGGTCGGCGGAACACTGATGTTCATTGACGCCAAGGACGAGCGGGTTGCGAAGTGGTATCGGTCCTACGGCGCCTTGAGCCTCGACGATCGGCCATTGTCCCTGTTCCAGCCGCTCGCTTCCTTCGAAGCCGGCTTGCGCCTCGGGGGAAAACTGTAGCCATGGTGTCCCAGCGCAACGCAGACGAGGTTCCTGGCAACGATCTTCCTGACATCGTCGACGTCGTTCGGGAAATGGGCCGCGTGCCCGAGCAGCAGGCCAATGCCGCCCAGGCGCCCTCCCCTCCCCTTCCGGTTGCCCAGAATTCCCGGTTGCCCGCGCATCTTGACGCGCTCGCCGGCCGCGCCCGCGATTACGTCGAAGCGGCAAGCTCCGCCAATACGCGGCGCGCCTACGCTGCCGACTGGCGCCATTTTGCCTCCTGGTGCCGCCGGCAGGGCATCGAGTTGCTTCCCCCCGATCCGCAGGTGGTCGGCCTCTACATCACCGCCTGCGCTTCGGGAAAGGCGACCGGCGACAAGAAGCCGAACGCCGTGTCGACCATCGAGCGTCGCCTCTCCTCGTTGACCTGGAATTATGCTCAGCGCGGCCAGCCCCTCGATCGCAAAGACCGGCATATCGCCACCGTCATGGCCGGTATCCGCAACAAGCACGCCTCCCCTCCCCGGCAGAAGGAGGCGGTGCTGCCCGAGGATCTGATCGCCATGCTGGAGACGCTCGACCGCGGCACCCTGCGCGGCCTGCGCGATCGCGCGATGCTGCTGCTCGGCTTCGCGGGCGGCCTGCGCCGCTACGAGCTCGTCGGGCTGGATTGCGGCCGCGACCAGACCGAGGACGGTCGCGGCTGGGTGGAAATCCTCGACAAGGGCATGCTTGTGACCCTCAGAGGCAAGACCGGCTGGCGCGAGGTCGAGGTCGGTCGCGGTTCTTCCGATGCGACCTGCCCGGTGGTCGCGCTGGAAACCTGGCTCAAGTTCGCCCGCATCGCGCATGGCCCGCTGTTCCGCCGCGTCACAGGCCAAGGCAAGGCGGTCGGCGCCGACCGGCTGAACGACCAGGAAGTCGCCCGTCTGGTCAAGCGGACCGCGCTCGCCGCCGGCGTGCGCGGCGATCTGCCAGAGGGCCAACGCGGTTTGATGTTTGCCGGCCATTCGCTGCGCGCCGGCCTCGCCTCATCGGCCGAGGTCGACGAGCGCTACGTGCAAAAGCAGCTCGGCCATGCCAGTGCGGAGATGACGCGCAAATACCAGCGCCGGCGCGACCGGTTTCGGGTCAACCTCACAAAAGCGTCGGGGCTGTCAAACGCCGCCTCCCCGGCCGTGCTCAGTGCGCAGCTTCCTTGTTATTGGCGACCGCAGCGTCATCGGACGACAGTGCACGCAGCACGGCCTCCGGCTCCCGGTCCATGACACGAAGCAGTGTCCGGGCGGCACCGCTTGGTTGCCGCGTACCCTGCTCCCACTTCTTGTATCCGGAAGGGCTGGTTCCGAGCACGGTTGCCATCTCGCCCTGAGTCAGATCAAGCTTCTTTCGGATCGCCTTTGCGTCCACTGCGCCGACGTCGACAGTGTGGACCTTGACGCCGGGAACGTCCTTCCCCTGTGCATGCGCCAAGGCTTCCGACATGGCCTGGATCAGATCGGCGCCGAACTTTGTCATCTCGCTCATGTCCTGCTCCTGTTCGCGGCCTTGATCGCCTTGGCAAACGCGGCAACCGCTTTCGCTTCTTCCGGCCTCAGATCAACCTTCTCATTTTTGGCGTATACCAGCAGCGCGTAGATTGGTGCGTCATCGCTGTACCAATTGTAAATGACCCTCGCGCCGCCGCGTTTGCCCTTGCCTTTGACACCGAATCGCACCTTACGAACGCCACCGGCGCCTGGAATCTCGTCACCCACCTGCGGATTGGCTGCCAGAAAGTCGATCAGTTCCTTCCGTTCGTCGTCGCTGAATAGCTCCGCCGCCTGCTTGATGAACAATGGTGTCTCAGCGACGGTCTGCATGCGCTTCCTATAACCCAATGGGGTATATATGAGATCACGCCGAGAAGAGTCAATGCCACACTCGCTTCAGGGCGTCTCCGGCGGAGTCTTTGTCCAAATCTATAACGATAGAAGCGCAGGAGAGGGAACCGCGTGCGGTGGGCTACGCGGCGATCGTCCACGCAGCACGGTTCCGGCGCATTGCGATCCCGGCCTCGCCTGTAGAGGCGCCAGCACGGCGTCAGCGCCGGCTAGACGCCCGTCGTCGTGCGGAGCCACCGCCTGGTGCACTTAACGGCCCCGCGTGAAATCACCAGTCAGCTTCAGCGGCTGCTTGAACGAACACGACGCGGAGAAATCAGTACGTGGTCCGTCATCGGTGAAAACCCGTTGGATCGGGCAAGGTGCCCTGACGGTCGAAGTGGAGTGATTTCCAAAACAATGGCTTCGGTCAAGCCATGGCGTCCCCCGGTCGTCGCAACCGGAGCCATGCTATTGCCGATAGCTCTGCTCGGTATGCGACGGGATAAGATCCTTAACCGGGTGGCGGCTGCTCGAAAGGATGGGAAGGATGATGAATACGGGTTTGGATATGCCCGTGGCTGGGTGGATTCAGACGATGGGGGAAGAGGCGACCTCAGTCGGAGTTTATCCTCGACAGGTCGATGAAGAGCGCACCCCGCTACGGGGACTTCGAGTTATTCGACGTTTGCGGAGGCGAGGGGCAGTTTGTTCGGATACTGCGGGCCAGCGGCTTCCAGGCGGCTGACGTCGGCTCGATGGAATCCCCGCCTGATGATGCCGTCGTCGTGATCCGGAGCCGACGGCCATCTTGTGAGCGCGAGGTGGCTTCCCTTTTGCCGCGGCAGCTGTGATCGTGCGGTCGCAATCTTAGCCCGGTCGGAATGCCGATGCTGCGATTAGATTTCGAAGTAGACCTTGGGCGAACAGTCTGGTGTCCTCGAAGTTCGGTGTTACGATCCCAGTTTTGATCGTATCGATAAGCATGTGGTTTGGACTCTCCTTCGTATGCAACGGCTTTGAAGTTCCCCGCTGGGAACTATCACTGGCAAGGGTCCTGATTGCCGGCAGGATCCTCCTCCAACAAAGTTCCCAGCTGGGAACTTCCCGTCTCTCCCGTCCGATTTGCCGGATAATCCCGAATCGGGCTAACACTGGCTACGGTAAATAGTCGAATTTCGGTATCTCTGCGTAGTTTCGACAGCGTTAATGGCTTGTTTACCACATCGCCCCTCAATAACAGGTGTGGAACAAGGGAGAATCGGGTGACGCGTCATCTAAGCAGTTTGCAATTTATGAACACCTTCTCGACGAAACTCGAGAAGGCGCTCAACAATCTGCAATTGGCTCAATATCCGCCGGACGCCGTTCGGACGATGAGGAAGTTCACCTCGACGGAAGTCGCAGCGCTGCTTGGAGTGACCGAGGCATATATTCGACAAGTCTCCTTGAAAGGGCAGGGGCCAGAACCCGAAACAACAACAAACGGTAAGCGACTGTACTCACTTGATCAGGTGCTCGAACTCCGTATGCATCTGGCCGAGAAGGGGCGCAAGAAATGGATCAATCCTCGCCGCGTCGATGGTGAGGAATGCCAAGTCATCGCGATCACCAACTTCAAAGGCGGTTCCTCGAAAACCTCGACGACTATCCACCTCGGGCACTGGCTTGCATTGCGTGGCTATCGTGTGCTCGCCGTGGACATGGATCCTCAAGCGTCGCTGACCAGCTTACACGGCGCGTTGCCTGGGTTCGACTACCGGGAAGGAGATTCGCTCTATTCGGCTATCCGCTACGACAACCCTATACCGACGGATCGGATTGTTCATAAAACGCACATCGCTGGGTTCGACGTGATTTGCGCTGGCCTCGAATTGACAGAGTTCGAAACCGCTGTTGCGCTTGAGATGCGGAAAACTGGCGGCACAGGCTTTCTGCTCAGGGTTTCGCAATCACTCGAACAGGTGACTGACAACTACGACGTCGTCCTACTCGATTGTGCGCCTTCTCTCAACTTCCTGACACTCTCGTCACTTACTGCAGCTACAGCCGTGTTGATCCCGGTTCCAGCCCACATGCTCGACGTGGATTCCACGGGTAAATTCCTGGAATTGGCGGCTTCGTACATGCAGATTCTGGACGCGGCCGGATCAGGAGCGCACTGGGACTTCGCAAAATTTCTGATCACCAAGTTTGAAGGCAATGACCATCCGCAAGCCAACATGCAGGCTTTGATGCGGCAGGTTTTCGGAGACGACCTATTGCTCAATGCTGTGGCCAAGTCGACGGCGGTAGCCGACGCCCTCACATGGAAACAGAGCCTGTACGAGGTACAGAGGTCCCGTTTTTCAGCACCGAAGACGTATGATCGGGCAATCGAATCCATCAATGCAGCAAATGCGGAGATCGAGGGACTGATCACGGCAGCATGGGGGCGCGAACAATGAGCCGCAAGGATTCCAAAGGCATGTTCGCCGCCGTTCTCGGTCAGCTCGGTACCGAGGAAGCGGAAACAGTAGCCGCTGTCCGCTCGACGTCGCCTCACCTGATGAAGGTCGCTGCGGGCGTTCGTCAGATGCAGGAAAGGAGCGAGTTGGCGGAAAGACTGCTGAAGGACGGCGAACAAATCATCGAACTCGATCCCGACGACGTTTTGCCTTCAACGATCCATGATCGCTTCGAAGGGGCATATGATG
Organism: Mesorhizobium hunchu; assembly: GCF_040081975.1. Taxonomy (NCBI): domain Bacteria; kingdom Pseudomonadati; phylum Pseudomonadota; class Alphaproteobacteria; order Hyphomicrobiales; family Phyllobacteriaceae; genus Mesorhizobium; species Mesorhizobium hunchu. The sequence goes on along the minus strand of NZ_JBEBMG010000007.1, from coordinate 103,514 downwards.
CAGCAGCCATCGCCGAGATCGTCGAGTCTATGCGGGAAAGAGGACAGATCGTTCCAGGCCTTGTCCGTCCCGCTCCTGGCCGACCTGGTTCGTTCCAGATCGTGTACGGCCGTCGTCGGTTGGCCGCGGCACAGAGGCTCGGGATAAAATTCAAGGCCACGGTTCGTGAGTTGACGGACGAACAGGCTGTCGTTTTCCAAGGCGAGGAAAATAGTGCCCGGCAAGATCTCTCCTACATAGAAAAGTGTTCCTTCGCGCTCGCACAGCAGAACGCCGGCTATAAGCGGGAGACCATCTGCGCGTCCCTTGCCACCGGAAAGTCGCATGTTTCAGAAATGATCAAGGTCGCGTCATCGATCGACCGGGAAGTTGTCCAGTTGATCGGCGCAGCGCCCGCAATCGGGCGAGGACGATGGGAAGACTTCGCACGCCGCTACGTCATCAAGGGAAACGCCTCCAAGGCCAAAGATTTCATTAAGAAGGGCAAGTTTCTCGAAGCCAGTTCAGACGATCGGTTCAACCTGCTGTTTTCCGCATTGCCCGAGGACGGAGTTTCCCTGGAAACTGGGAAATCGGTTGAGGAGAAGCCGAAGCAGAATACTTGGGCTCCTGAAGATAAATCGGTCAGCGTTCGCCTGAAAGATAACGGAAAAACGGCAACGCTTGCAGTTGGGTCGACCGACGGATTGCGCTTTGCATCGTTCATCACTGAACAGCTAGACGACCTGTATCAGGCATTCCGGCTGTCTGAACCAAAACAAACAGGAGACTAGAAACCGCAAAAGAAAAAGGCCCCCGAACGGCGAACCGCGGAAGCCTCTCTCGTATTTGTAGCAAGATCGAGAATCGCAAATCCGCGAATCACTGTCAAGAGTCATTGGCGTCGATTCGGCGAGCAGATTTCTTTTGCCCAATGAGAGGGTGAAGGAAGAACATGGAAACGGGCATTGCAACGACGCCTTTTGGGCGGCGGCCGATGTCGCTCGCCTTACTGGCAGCACAAAACGAGGCAAATGAAATCCCCGATGGTAAGGCCGTCGACAAGTGGCAGGCCTACCGGGATCTGTGCGAAGGAAAATCTGTCGTCGGCGTCGGAGACCGCGCTCTCGCGGTCCTGGCGGCCTTGCTGTCGTTCTATCCTGACGACGAACTGAGCGAGGAAAACGGCCTGGTCGTGTTCCCGTCCAACAGACAGTTGATCCTGCGCGCCCACGGTATGTCGGAACCGACCTTGCGGCGGCACCTGGCGGCTTTGGTCGCGAACGGTCTGATCATCCGCCGAGACAGTCCGAACGGCAAACGATACGCTCGCAAGGGCAGGGGAGGGGCTTTCGAGGAGGCCTTTGGTTTCTCCCTGGCACCCATGCTCGTGCGTGCTGACGAGTTCTCAGCGGCTGCTGAAAGAGTTCGTGCGGGTAACCGCGCGCAGAAACTCATGCGAGAACGCATCACGCTGCACCGCAGAGACATCAGCAAGCTGATCGAGGCGGCCGTCGAGGAAGACGTTCCGGGCGACTGGGGCGGTCTCTGGAGGCGGTTTCGGGCCATTGTGGACGCGATCCCGCGCCGTTCGGCCGTTGCTGATCTCGAGTCGATTGTGGGCGATCTGGCTGCGATCCGTGAGGAAGTGGATATCCTTCTGAATTCTCACATGAATGTCGAAGATTCAATCGGCAATGACGATCGAAATGAACGGCAGTATTCTGATTCAAACACCGACTCCCTTATTGAATTTGAACCTGCTTTAGAAAAAAGCGGGGCGATGGCCGAGCCTAGACGAGAACCGCAGGAGCCGCCGAAGGGCTATCCATTGGGATTCGTGCTGAAGGCTTGCCCGGAAATCATCGACTACGCCGTCGACGGGATCGCCAGTTGGCGAGATTTAATGGCGGTGGCCGCCCAGGTGAGGGGATATCTAGGGGTCTCGCCGTCGGCGTATGAGGATGCCTGCCATGTCATGGGGCCGGAAAACGCGGCCATTGTCGTTGCCTGTATCCTGCAGCGCGCTCAGCACATCAATTCGGCTGGTGGATATCTGAGGGCGCTGACCGAGAAGGCGAGGGCAGGGGCGTTCACCGTCGGGCCTATGCTGATGGCGGCATTCAAAGCGAACGGCTCAACGGCAAGGATGGCGGGATGACGGTGTGCGCAGATGGAGGACCGCTTCGTTTTTAGCTAACGATTCTGGATTTCTGGATATAATGCTATGCGGCTGCCGCACCTGATGGGCTATGGTGCGCCCCAGAGAAACCCACGGCCGGACTATTGATGGACAGGTCGAAGGCATCGCTTGTGAACCGCAGGGAGGCGGTAAGGCTGTTCGCCGCGACGGCGGCGTCCCTGGCGCTTCCAGCGATCGGCAGGGCCGAGGAAGACAAGGTCTTCAGGTTCGGGCTCACGCCTGTCTTCCTGGTCAACGACCTCGAACTCCTCGATCATTTGCGGGGATATCTCGCCTCGCGTCTGAAGGTCCCGGTGGAGTTGGTCACGCGCCGGACCTATCAGGAAATCACGGCGCTCCTCGTTTCGGGGCAAATCCAGTCGGCGTGGATCTGCGGCTATCCGTTCGTCGCGTTCCGCAGCCAACTCGACCTGGTCGCGACTCCGTCCTGGCGGGGGAGGCCGCTGTACCAGTCGTACGTCATCGTCCATCGCGATAGGCAGGTGGACGACTGGACGGGCTTGCGTGGGGACGTCCACGCGTTTTCCGATCCCGATTCCAATTCAGGCTATCTGGTCACGACGGCGCTCCTTGCCGAAAACCGGACGACTCCCGATCGGTTCTTCTCTCACCATTTCTTCACGTACGGACACCGGAACGTCGTGCGCGCGGTGGCTTCCAGGCTGGCGCAGTCGGGCAGCGTTGACGGATACGTCTGGGAGGTCATGCGGGAGACGGAACCCGACCTTGTCGCACAGACGAAGGTGCTCCGCCGTTCGGAATGGCTCGGCTTCCCTCCCGTCGCGGCGCCGCGGCTGCTCGCAGGCGACCCCAGGCTCGCCGCCATCCGGGACGCCCTCACGGGGATGAAGGACGATCCGGAGGGGCAGGCGGTCCTCAAACTGCTCAGGCTGGACGGATTCGTGGTCACGGAGCCTTCGCTCTTCGACACGATCGCCGCCAAGATGGACGTGGTGAGGCGGCTGGGATGAACGTTCTGCGGGCGTGGGGCTCGATCCCGGTTTCCTATCGCGTTCCGGTTCTCGTCGCGCTGCTGATGGTCGTCGTCAGCGCGGCGATCTCCGAACGCGTCCTCGACCGCCTTTCGCAGACGCAGGAGGCGGCTCTCGACGGCCTTGCCGAAACCTACCTGGACGGACTGTCGGCGGCCATCGTTCCCGCGGTGATGCGCGGTGACGTCTGGGAAATCTTCGATGCCCTCGACAGGACGACGACCGCCTATCGGTCGCTCGCCCCGCTGGAGACCGTCGTCGCCGGTGTCGACGGGCGGGTGCTGGCGGCAAGCGACCCAGGCCGGGTTGCGACCTATTCGCAGCTTCCCGCGGATTACGTCGCCCAGTTCGGCCTGCGGAGCGTTTCCATCGACAGCGACACCATGGCCGGATCGACGCGCCGCGACCTCGTTTACCAGGGACAGAAGGTCGGCGCCGTCTTCGCATCTTTCGACGTGTCGCATCTCTTCGCCGAACGCCGGGAGATCCTCGTGACGCTGCTGGCTACGAACGGCATGCTAGCGGCGGCCTTTGCCCTCGGCGGCTTCCTGCTCGTGCGCCGGATAACGGCGCCCCTGGGGGTACTGGAAAGCCACATGCGGTCGGCGGCGAACGGGATGGCCCAGCCGATTCCTCCGGCAGGAATACCGTCGCGGGACCGGGAGGTCGCGAGCCTTTTCAACGGCTACAACGCGCTCGTGCAGGCCCAGCGCGACAGCGACAGATTGGCGACGCAGCTTGCGGAGGAGGAAAGACTGGCCAGCCTGGGGCGCCTCGCTTCCGGAATGGCGCACGAGATCAACAACCCGCTGGGCGGTCTCTTCAACGCGATCGGCACCCTGAAGGCGCACGGCTCCGCACCAGGCGTGCGTGAGACCTCGATCGCCCTTATCGAGCGGGGCCTGCAAGGCATCCGCGATGTTGTCGCGGCGGCGCTCGCCACGTACCGCCCGGAGAGGTCGACCAGAACGTTCGCCGTCGCCGACCTCGAGGACGTCCGCCTGCTGATGACCCCGGAACTGCGCCGGAAGCGCCAGCGCCTGGAATGGAGCGTGGACCTGGGAAGCGGCGAAGTCGCCCGCGTCAACGGAGCACCGATCCGCCAGGCGCTGCTCAATCTTCTCCTGAACGCGAGCGCGGCGACCCCGGAAGGTGGGGGGATCGCCCTGTCGGCGGCCAGCAGGGGAGGCGAACTTCGTTTCGAGGTCAGGGACGAAGGCCCCGGCCTCCCGCCGCACGTCGCCCGGATTCTGGTGGCGAGCGAGCCAGGCCCGATCGTCAGCGCCGGCGGCGGGCTTGGCCTTTGGATGGTACGGCGGACGGTCGACGAGTGCGGCGGAAGGATCGCGGTCGCCGACGGGCCGAACGGCGGGACCGTGATCGCGATGTCCATTCCGATAGCGCAGGAGGAACGACGCTTCGATGCTGCATGAAAGAGGAATTGGGCTGGTGGAGGACGATCCCGTCATGGGCGGGTCGCTCGTGCAGCGGCTGGAACTCGAGGGCTGGAAAGTCAATTGGTGGCAGACTGGCCGGGCTGCCATGACGGAGCTTCCGGCGACAGCGGGTTCGCTCGATCTCGTCGTCTGCGACATCAAGCTTCCGGACGTCTCGGGAGAGGAGGTGTTCCGCCAGCTTGCTCGGGAGCCTGGGATGCCTCCGTTCCTCTTCGTCACGGGATTCGGCGATATCGACCAGGCTGTCAGGCTCATGCGGGCGGGCGCGGCCGATTTCCTGACAAAGCCCTTCGAGATGGAAGCGTTCCTGAAACGGATCGAGGCTGGTCGCCGGCTGTCTGCTGGCAGCGGCCCCGCCGCCCACACGCTTGGCGAATCCCCGGCGATCCGCAACGTCGAGGATGTCTTGAGACAGTACGCCCGGCACGAGCTGCCGGTGCTCGTCACCGGCGAAACGGGTAGCGGCAAGGAAGTGGCCGCCCGCCTCCTGCATCAAATCTCCGGACGCGCCGCCGAACCGTTCGTCGCCGTTAACTGCGCCGCAATCCCGGCGGACCTCATGGAAAGCGAGATATTCGGGCACGAGAAGGGAGCCTTCACAAGCGCGCAGGCGCGCCATCTCGGTTACGCGGAACGTGCCGGAAAAGGCACGCTGTTCCTCGACGAGATCGGCGATATGCCCCTTTCGCTCCAGGCCAAACTGCTGAGGTTGGCCGAGGACGGGACATTCACCCGCGTCGGCGGCGAGGTTACGATACCGTTCAAAGCGCGGATCGTGTCCGCTACCCATCGCGACCTGGCCGGGGCGTCCTCCACGGCGTTCCGGGACGACCTCTATTTCCGCCTGGCGGTCCTTCCAGTCGAGATTCCCCCTCTGAGACGGCGGCACGAGGACATCCTGTGGCTCATGGACCACTTCCTGAACAACGCCGTCGATCGGCTCGATTCCACCATCAGGGGCTTCAGCGCCTTGGCCGAGGAGGCGGCGCTGGCTTATCCCTGGCCCGGCAACGTCCGCGAACTCAGGAACAGGGTGGAGCGCGCCGTCGTTCTCGCCGGGGCCGAGTGGATCATGCCGGGTGACCTGTTTCCGGAACAGTTCGGAAAGTCGACGGCTGAAGATTTTGTCCCTCTTTCGATGGTCAGGGATGCCGCGGAGCGACGACAGATTGAACGGGCGCTGGAAAGAAGTGGCGGCAAAACGACGACGGCGGCCAGGCTGTTGGCAGTTTCACGGACCACACTGTGGGAGAAGATGACACGTCTCGGACTGTTGCCGCCGGAAAAAAGCTGAAGGAGCTTGGAACTCTCGGCATGCGGATCGGCTAGGAGTTCGGCCTATTTATGCCTCCAGACCTTCCATGCCGAGATCAACAAAATGGCCGCGAGGGCGGGCAGCAGGACAGGGCTTGGCACGATACCGAGTAACTTCCCGCCGATGAACGCGCCGAGGATCGAACCCGCTGCCATAGCAAGCAGGAACCCTCGATTGCGACCAAGAACGGCAAAGCTCTGGTCGCGGCTATAGCGTGTGAACGCGACCAGCATCGTCGGCAGACTGACGGCAAGCGACAGGCTTCCCGCCAGCTTGATGTCCGCTCCAAACAGCAGGACCAGCGTCGGGATCAGCAACTCGCCTCCCGCGACGCCAAGAACCGATGCGACGACGCCGATCACGAATCCCGCACCTACGCCTGCTACGATCTGAGCCGTTCCAAGGAAAAGCGGCCGGCCCGCCGCAATGTCGTGGCCTGCGACCAGGACAAGGGCTATCGCGACAAGCAGCGCCGCGATGACGCGATGCAGGGGTTCGGAGCGCAGGCGGGTGGCCCAACCCGCTCCCAGCCAGGCACCCAACAGGCTTCCTGCCAGAAGGTTGACGACGACCGGCCAATGCGTCTCGATCTCGTCGAGAGGGACCGTCCCGGCTCGGAACGGCAGCGCGAAGCCAACGACGACGAGACTCATGGCCTTGTTCAGGATGACCGCCTCAAGGGGAGCGAAGCCGAACAGCCCGATCAGCAGGGGAAGCCGGAACTCAGCGCCGCCAAGACCGATCAATCCGCCGAGCGTGCCGATGAGAGCGCCGCCACCGAAAGCGGCGGAACGATTGCCCGAGACGGAAGAAATCGTGTTCATTGCTTTGTATCTCAACAAATACAACGCTTGCCAAGGCTACCCGTTCGCACGACTTGCGCTGCGCGAGAGCCCGCCTTCGCCGCCGTTCGGATTTACGGACGCCGCCGCCATCGGATGTAAGGAATCCCGAACGTGCGGTGACGGCGCGAGCCTGTTTTTCGTTCGAGAAGCCCTGAATCCCGGGAGCCTGCCCAATTGGCACAGTCGTTGCTCCTGTCTTTCCCGAAGTCATCGTATCAACACGGGAGGGACTTATGTCACGATGCGACAGGCTGGTGGATGTCGGCCGGAGGCAATTCCTGCGCGGCGGCGCGTTCGCCGCAGCAGGCGTCGCGGCGGCCGCCACGTTGCCGCAGGAGGCCGCTGCGCAGGTGGCACCGGCCCTGGCCAGGGTCGAATATCCCTCGAACAGGCTCGGCAACGTCGCCGACCTCAAGCCGAACGAACCCTTGGACGTCGCCTATCCGGACGACAACGCTCCGGGGGTCCTCCTGAAGCTCGGCAAGCCCGTCGAAGGCGGCGCTGGACCCGACGAGGACATCGTCGGCTTCACTACCGTCTGCCCGCACAAGGGTTTCCCTCTCAACTACAGCGCCGACGACCGCACGCTTTCCTGCCCCGGGCACTATTCGCGCTTCGACTGCGAGGCTGGCGGACAGCAGATATGGGGCCACGCCACCCAGAACCTGCCGCAATACGTCCTGCGGGTCGACGACAAGGGCGACATTTACGCCGAGGGGCTAGATGAGCTTCTCTACGGCCGACTGTCCAACGTGCTCTGAGAGGGAGGCTAGAATGGCTTACAAGCGACAGATCGACCGTCTTCCGATCATTCCGGCCGACGCGAAGAAGCAGAACGTCACCTGCCATTACTGCATCGTCGGATGCGGTTACCATGCCTATTCGTGGCCAGTGAACAGGCAGGGCGGCGTCGAGCCGTCCGCGAACGCCTTCGGAGTCAACCTCGCCGAGCAGCAGGCCGCGGAAACCGATGCCTGGTACGCGCCGTCGATGTACAACATCGTCAAGCAGGACGGGAAGGACGTCCACATCGTCATCAAGCCGGACCAGGACTGCCTGGTGAACTCGGGCCTCGGCTCCGTGCGCGGCGCCCGCATCGCCGAGATGAGTTTCTCGCGCCAGCGCTCGACGCAGATGCAGCGCCTTACCGATCCGCTGGTGTGGCGTTACGGACAGATGCAGCCGACGAGTTGGGAAGACGCGCTCGACCTCGTGGCGCGCGTGACCGCCCGCGTCATCGCCGATCAGGGTGAGGACGGACTGTTCGTTTCCGCCTACGACCATGGCGGCGCCGGCGGCGGCTACGAGAACACCTGGGGCACAGGCAAGCTCTATTTCGGGGCGATGAAGATCAAGAATATTCGCATCCACAACCGCCCGGCCTACAACTCCGAGGTCCACGCCACCCGCGACATGGGAGTCGGCGAACTCAACAACTGCTACGAGGACGCCGAGCTTGCCGACACCATCTTCGCGGTCGGCATGAACTCCTTGGAGACGCAGACGAACTATTTCCTGAACCACTGGATCCCGAACCTGCGCGGGACTTCCATGGACAAGAAACAGCAGCAGCTACCCGACGAGGCGCATGCGCCGGCACGGATTGTCATTGTCGACCCGCGCCGCACCGTGACGATCGCAGCTTGCGAAGCGGAGGCCGGCAAGGAGAACATGCTCCACCTGCAGATCAAGTCGGGCACCGACCTCGCCCTGTTCAACGCGCTTCTGACGGAGATCGCCGACAAGGGCTGGATCGACAAGGACTTCATCGCGGCCAGCACGATCGGCTCCGCCGACGCCGGATCGCCCGCCGATGCCGGACACCCGGCGGCCTTGACCGACTTCAAGTCGGCGGTCGAAGGCAACCGCATGACGGCCGAGCAGGCATCGGAGATCACCGGGCTGTCGGCGGACGATATCCGTAAGGCCGCGAGCTGGATTGCGGAGCCCAAGGAAGGCGGAAAGCGCCGCCGCACCATGTTCGCCTACGAGAAGGGGTTGATCTGGGGCAACGACAACTACCGGACCAACGGTGCGCTGGTGAACGTGGCGCTCGCAACCGGAAACGTCGGCCGCCCCGGCGGCGGAGTCGTGCGCCTCGGCGGCCACCAGGAAGGCTACGTGCGCCCGTCGGACGCGCATGTCGGCCGTCCCGCCGCCTATGTCGACAGGCTCCTCATCGAAGGCAAGGGCGGCGTGCACCATGTCTGGGGCTGCGATCACTACAAGACGACACTCAACGCCGACGAGTTCAAGCGCGTCTACAAGCAGCGCACCGACAAGGTGAAGGACGCCATGAATTCCGTTCCTTACGGCGACCGCGACGCGATGGTCGAGGCGATCGTCAAGGCGATCGGCGAAGGAGGGCTATTCTCGGTCGACGTGGACATCGTTCCGACCCGCATCGGCCAGGCGTGCCATGTCGTCCTCCCGGCGGCCACCAGCGGAGAGGCGAACCTCACGTCGATGAACGGCGAGCGCCGCATGCGCCTGACCGAACGCTACATGGACCCGCCCGGCCAGGCCATGCCCGACTGCCTCGTCGCCGCGCGGATCGCCAACAACCTCCAGCGGGTCTTCACCGACATGGGCAAGGCGGACGTCGCCGCCAAGTTCGACGGCTTCGACTGGAAGACCGAGGAAGACGCTTTCATGGACGGCTACCACAATAACGCCGCCGGGGGCGAATTCGTCACCTACGAACGGCTGCGCGCGATGGGCACGAACGGCTTCCAGGAGCCGGCGACGGGATTCGAGGACGGCAAGATCGTCGGCACGCAGCGCCTGTTCGCCGACGGCAAGTTCGGCACGTCGGACGGCAAGGCGAGCTTCATGAAGGCGGAGTGGCGCGGCCTCCAGGCGCCGGGAAAGCAGGAGCAGAAGGACAAGTACGCCTTCCTGATCAACAACGGCCGCGCGAACCAGGTCTGGCAGTCGGCCTACCTCGACATCGAGAACGATTTCGTGATGGACCGCTGGCCGTTCCCGTTCATCGAGATGCATCCCGACGACATGGCGAAGGTCGGCGTGAAGGAGGGCGATCTCGTGGAGGTGTTCAACGACGCGGGCTCGACCCAGGCGATGGCCTATCCGACCACCACCGCCAGGCCGGGGGAGACGTTCATGCTGTTCGCCTTCCCGACCGGAGTGCAGGGCAACGTCGTCAACGCGGGAACGAACGAATTGGTGATCCCGAACTACAAGCAGACCTGGGCCAACATCAGGAAGATCTCCGATGCTCCCGCCTCGGTGAAGCACCTTTCGTTCAAGAACCAGGAATACAGCGCCGCCTGAGCGCGCCCTGGACATCTCCCGCCGCCGCGGCCGACCCGTCGCGGCGGCGGCTGGCATTTATCCGGAAATGGAGAATGGGTTTGCCGATCGAACGAATGGCCATCGCCGCGCTTGTCCTGATGTCCGCCGTCGGCATGGCCCAAGCGCAGGACGCCGAGGCTGGCAAGAAGGTGTTCGCACGCTGCATGGCGTGCCACGACGCCGAAAAGGGCGTGAACAAGGTAGGTCCGACGTTGAAGGGAATCGTCGGGCGGAAAGCGGGAACGGTGTCCGGATTCAGGTATTCGCCTGCCATGAAGGCGGCGGGCGAGGGCGGCTTGGTATGGGACGAGCCGAACCTCGCCCGGTATCTGGCCGATCCGAAGGCCGCGGTCCCCGGAAACAGGATGGCGTTCCCGGGACTGAAGGATCCGGATGAAATCCGGAACGTGATCGCCTATCTGAAAGCCGTATCCGGATAGGGTTGGCCGTGGCTCCGCTTGCCGTTCCCCTCGAAGCATCGTGTTCCGTCGGGGCCGCCGGCGAGATCCTGCCCGTCGATGTGGCGGCTGCGAAGGCCATCGCGGCCGCACGGCCCGTGGTGGAGGTGGAACGCGTCGCGCTTCTCGAAGCCCGGGGGAGGATAGCCGCGCGCCCTGTCGGATCGCCGATGCGGCTGCCGCCTTTCGATAATTCGGCGATGGACGGTTACGCCGTGCGCCGGGCCGACCTTTCCGGAGACGGCCCATGGAGGCTCCCGGTCCAGGGACTTGTCAAGGCCGGAGACGCGGCTTCGGCGCCCGAGGGGAAATGCGCGGTCCGGATATTCACCGGCGCTCCCGTGCCGGAAGGATTCGACGCCGTCGTCATGCAGGAGCGCTGCGAGGTCCGCGGCGGCGGCGTGGTGATCGGCTGCATGCCGCGCCCTGGAGAAAACGTCAGGCGCGCCGGTGAGGACGTTGGCAGCGGAAGCCGCCTCGTCGACAGCGGCGACGTCCTCACCCCGCAACGGCTCGCCCTGCTCGCCGGGGCGGGGATCGCCGAAGTCGAGGTCTACCGGAAGGTCCGGGTCTCGGTCGTCTCCACGGGAAACGAACTACGCGAGCCCGGCGAGACGTTGGCTCCGGGCCAGATCTACAACTCGAACCGGACGTTCCTGCGCTCGTCCCTCGCATCTTTGCCTTGGGTGGAGGCCCTGGACTTCGGCATCGTTGCCGACAACCGGGAAGCGCTGCTGCAAACCTTCGCGGAGGCCGTGGACCGTTCGGACGTTATCGTTACGACTGGCGGCGTTTCGGCTGGGGAGGAGGACCATGTCGCCGCCGTCCTGCGGGACAGCGGCGCGGAGCTCGAGGTCCTCAAGGTCGCGATGAGGCCGGGCAAGCCCTTAAAGGTCGGACTGATCGGCGGCGCGCTCGTGGCGGCCCTGCCTGGGAATCCCAACGCGGCCCTCGTGACCTTTAGGCAGATCGCGCTGCCTGCCATCCGCACGGCTGGAGGATTGCGCCAGGTCCGCCCCGAGTGGCAGGCCGCCCGTTCCGGGTTCGCCTACGGCAAGCTCCTTGGACGTACCGAATTCGTGCCGGTCCGAATAGTGTCGCAGGACGCCGATGGCCTCCCCGTTCTGGAGATGCTGGGCCGCGGGTCGTCGGCCAGCCTGTCCGCGCTGGCGTTCGCCGACGGGATCGCGATCCTGCCTCCCGACGTCGAAGCGGTCGAACCCGGGACTCCCCTTCGCTTCGAATCCATCCGCTGATCCACGGGACTTGTCATCGTTCCGTCATGCTGTATAGCTACAAAGCATCAATCTGGAATCACGGATATATGGATAAGACAGCGGCTCTGGCGGCCCTCGCCGCCCTCGGACAGGAAACGAGGCTGGACATCTTCCGCCTGCTCGTCCAGGCGGGGCAGGAAGGCGTTCCCGCCGGCGAGGTCGCGACGCGCCTCGGCGCCGTCCAGAACACGGCTTCGGCCCATCTCAAGATACTGTCCCACGCAGGACTCGTCCGCAACGAGCGCGACGGCCGCGTCGTGCGGTACGTCGCCGACATGACCGGGTTCCGCGACCTGCTCGCGTACCTGATGGAAGACTGCTGCAACGGCTCGCCGGAACTCTGCCAGCCCGTGATCAAGGCCGTGACCTGCGATTGCTGAAGGAGGATGCGATGAGCGAACCGTACAACGTCCTTTTCCTGTGCACCGGGAATTCAGCCCGGTCGATCATCGCCGAGGCGATCCTGAACCGCGTCGGGGCGGGCAGGTTCAAGGCATTCTCCGCTGGGTCGCATCCGAAGGGCGAGGTGCATCCTTTCGCCCTGCAACTCCTCAAGAGCCTCAATCACGACACGTCGTTCGCCCGCTCGAAGAGCTGGGAGGAGTTCGCGGCCCCGGATGCGCCGGAAATGGATTTCGTCTTCACCGTCTGCGACAACGCCGCCAACGAATCCTGTCCTGTTTGGCCCGGCCAGCCGATGACGGCGCACTGGGGCGTTCCCGATCCGGCAGCGGTGGAAGGGACCGACGCCGAAAGGCATCTGGCTTTCGCAGAAGCCTACCGCATGCTCAACAACCGCATCTCGATCTTTACCGCGCTGCCGATGCAGGCGGTCGACAAGCTCTCCCTGCAGAAGCGTCTGGACGAGATCGGCCGCAACCTGCCGAAGGCGGGCTAGGAAGGCAGTCATGACCGACAGGACGTTGAACCGGGAGGACGCCGTCCCGGCCGGGATCGGCTTCTTCGAAAGATACCTGACTCTTTGGGTGGCGCTCTGCATCGTCGCCGGCATCACCCTCGGGCATTTGATGCCCGGTATGTTTCACGCCGTCGGTGCGGCGGAGGTCGCCAAGGTCAACATCCCCGTCGCCATTCTGATCTGGCTGATGGTCATCCCGATGCTGCTCAAGATCGATTTCGCGGCGCTACGCGAGGTCGGCCGGCACTGGCGCGGGATCGGCGTGACGCTGTTCGTCAACTGGGCCGTCAAGCCGTTCTCCATGGCGCTGCTCGGGTGGCTGTTCGTCGGCTGGCTGTTCCGGCCGTACCTGCCTGCCGACCAGATCGACTCCTATATCGCCGGGCTGATCATCCTCGCCGCCGCGCCCTGCACCGCCATGGTGTTCGTATGGTCGAACCTGACGAAGGGCGAGCCGCATTTCACGCTGTCGCAGGTCGCCCTCAACGATGCCGTTATGGTGGTCGCCTTCGCGCCCATCGTCGGCCTGCTGCTTGGCCTGTCCGCCATCACGGTGCCCTGGGACACGCTCGTCCTGTCCGTCGTCCTCTATATCGTCATTCCCGTCATCGTCGCGCAGCTCCTGCGCCGAAGCCTGCTGGCGAGGGGCGGCGACGCCGCGCTCTCCGACCTGCTGGATACCTTGCAGCCGCTGTCGCTCGTCGCCCTGCTGGCGACGCTGGTCCTGCTGTTCGGCTTCCAGGGCGAGCAGATCATCGCCCAGCCGATGGTCATCGCCCTTTTGGCCGTGCCGATCCTGATACAGGTCTATTTCAATTCGGGCCTCGCCTACGTGCTCAACCGCGTGTCCGGCGAACGGCATTGCGTGGCAGGGCCGTCCGCCTTGATCGGGGCGTCGAACTTCTTCGAACTCGCGGTGGCTGCGGCCATCAGCCTGTTCGGCTTCAGTTCCGGCGCTGCCCTTGCGACGGTCGTGGGCGTCCTTGTCGAGGTCCCCGTCATGCTGTCGGTCGTTTGGATCGTGAACCGGAGCAAGGGTTGGTACGAACGCGGGGCGGGCGTTTCCGGAACCGCTGTCGGGGAACAAGCGAAATGACCGTCACCATCTACCACAACCCGGATTGCGGCACATCCCGCAACACGCTCGCCATGATCCGCCAGTCGGGCGAGGAGCCGGAGGTGATCGAATACCTGAAGGATCCGCCGTCGCGAGAAAGGCTGGTCGAACTGATCGAGGCGATGGGCATGACCCCGCGTGAGTTGCTGCGCGAGAAGGGAACGCCCTATCGCGAACTCGGCCTCGCCGATCCCAAGTGGACCGACGACGAACTGATCGGCTTCATGCTCCGGCATCCGATCCTGATCAACCGTCCGATCGTCGTCACGCCGCTCGGCGTCGTTCTGGCAAGGCCGTCGGAAGCCGTTCTCGACATCCTGCCCAATTCCGACATCGGTCCCTTCACCAAGGAGGACGGTGAGGTCGTCGTCGACGGCGAAGGACGGCGCGTGCGCTGACTGTGTTTCGATTTTTATCGAAATAGCATTGACGCTAGCCGGGCGGTCGGCTAATCAATATTTCGATAAATGTCGAAATAAAAAGCCGCAACGGGAGGATGCGGCTGCAGCAGGAGACCCGCATGAACGCCCACTCGCCCTTGGACACGTTTCCCAACGTCGTCGAAGACCAGTTGAAACCGATCGATGCCGCGGCGCTGTTCGACGTCGAGCGCGCCAGTCATCCGCCGCGAATCCTGATGCTCTACGGTTCGGTCCGCGAACGTTCTTATTCGCGGCTTGCAACGGAGGAGGCCGCGCGAATCCTGCGGAAGCTGGGCGCGGAGGTGCGCGTCTTCAATCCGGCCGGACTGCCTCTTCCGGATTCGGCGCCGGCGGACCATCCGAAGGTGAAGGAACTGCGGGACCTGTCGCTCTGGTCGGAGGGGCAGGTGTGGTGCTCGCCGGAACGGCACGGTTCCATGACGGGCATCATGAAGGCCCAGATCGACTGGCTGCCGCTCTCCCTCGGCGGCGTTCGTCCGACCCAGGGAAGGACGGTGGCGGTGATGCAGGTCTGCGGCGGCTCCCAGAGCTTCAACGCGGTCAACCAGCTTCGGATTCTCGGACGCTGGATGCGGATGTTCACGATCCCGAACCAGTCGTCGGTCGCGAAGGCCTTCGTCGAGTTCGACGAGGCGGGCCGCATGAAGCTGTCGCCCTATTACAACCGGATCGTCGACGTGATGGAGGAATTGGTGAAGTTCACGCTCCTCCTGCGTGACAGGGCGGACTACCTGACGGACCGCTATTCCGAGCGCGTCGAGAGCGCGGAAGCCGTCTCGAAACGGGTGAACCAGCGGTCGATCTAGCGGTTCCATCCGCCTCTTGGCGCGACGTCCACAGCGTCTAATTTCGACAGTAGTCGAATTAAGGTTGACAAGCCGGACCGTCGGCTTATGTTATTTCCATGAAACTCGAAAAAGCAGCCGCCCAGCTCGAAGCCCTCGGAAACCCGACGCGCTTGAAGCTGTACCGCACCCTCGTGCGCGCGGGCCTGGAAGGCCTCCCGGTAGGCAGCATCCAGGAGAAGCTGGCGATCCCGGGTTCGACGCTGTCCCATCACCTGAAACGGCTTGTCGACACGGACCTTGTCACGCAGGAGCGGCAGGCGACCACGTTGATCTGCCGCGCCAACTATCCCGGCATGGAGGCGCTCGTCGGCTACTTGGTCGATGAATGCTGTCTCGACAGCAAGTGCGGGCAGGCGGCCGAAACAGAGGCGGCGTAGCTTTTTGCGCGTCGTCTATTTCGGTGTTTCTAGAACATTGGACGGAGAAAGAAGATGCCTATCCTCTCTCGAATGACCTCGATCCTTGCCAACGCCGTTCAGGGCCGGGTGGACGTCGCCCGCCTGAAGGAGCTCAATGACGCGCAGCTCCGCGACGTCGGGCTGGCGCGCCGCGACATCGCCCCCTCGCTACGGTCGGCCTATTTCCGGGATCCGTCGTCTGTTCTGCGGTGGCTGTGCTGCCAAGGCCCCATGCCGGGGCAACAGACCTTGCATGGCTGCTGCTAGAGGGAGACGGACGACATGAATGCGATGACATCCTCCAGCCTTCCCGTAGCGGTGATCGGCGCGGGGCCTGCCGGCCTCGCAGCGGCGGCGCATCTCGTCCGGCGCGGCTTGCGTCCGCTCGTCCTCGAACGGGGCGACAGCGTCGGCGCGACGCTCCTCGAATGGGGCCACGTCCGGGTCTTCTCGCCCTGGACCTACAACATCGACGCCGCCGCGCGGGCGCTCCTCGATCGCTCCGGCTGGACGGCTCCGGACGGCAAGGGGCTGCCGACGGGCGGCGAGATCGTGCGGGACTATCTTGCCCCGTTGGCAGCGTTGCCGGAAATCTCCCGGAACCTGAGGCTCGGCGCGACCGTCACGGCCGTGACGCGGCAGGGCCATGACAAGGTCTCGAACGAGGGCCGGGAGAATTCTCCCTTCGTCGTCCGCTACGAAGACAGGGACGGCGAGCACCGTGTCCTTGCTCGCGCGGTGATCGATGCGTCCGGGACCTGGACGCGGCCGAACCCGATCGGCGTCGACGGCCTGCCCGTTCCGGGCGAGCGCGAGGCCGCCGCCCGGATCGCCTACGGCATACCCGACGTGATCGGGAGCCGCAGAGGCGACTATGCCGGGAAGCGCACGTTGTTGATCGGCGGCGGCCATTCGGCGATCAACGTCGCGCTCGCCCTCATGGAACTTCAGGAAGGCGACCCGGGAACGGAAATCTTCTGGGCGTTGCGTCACCGCAGCGTCGAAAAGCTTCTCGGCGGCGGGCTGAACGACCAGTTGCCGGAGCGCGGCGCGCTGGGCCTCGCCGCGAAGCGGGCGATGGAGGACGGCAGGCTGAACATGCTGACCTCTTTTGCCGTGAACCGCATCGCGCGAGACGGGGACGGCCTCCTGGTCGAGGCGACGGTCGCAGGGGAACCCTTCAGCCTCGCGGTCGACCGGATCGTCGTGACGACGGGATTCCGGCCGGACCTCTCGTTCCTCGGCGAACTGCGCGTCGCGCTCGACCCCGTGGTGGAAGCGCCGCCAGCGCTCGCCCCGCTGATCGATCCGAACTTCCATTCCTGCGGCACGGTCCCGCCGCACGGCATCGAGGAACTCGCCCATCCCGAGCCGGGCTTCGCCATCGTCGGCTCGAAGTCCTACGGCCGTGCGCCGACGTTCCTGATGGCCACGGGCTACGAGCAGGTCCGTTCGGTCGTCGCCGAAATCGCGGGCGACCACCGCGCCGCGCGCGAGGTACATCTGGTCCTTCCGGAAACGGGCGTGTGCAGCGCCGACCCGGGCGACGGAGCCGACGCGGCCGCGGGCTGCTGTGGCGGGCCCGCTCCGGTCGGGGCGGACGCCTGCTGCCCCAAGGACGCGGAAGCCAAGGCGCATGGCGAAAGCGGCTGCGGCTGCGCTACGATGCCCGCTTCGGCCGAACCGGCGCCCGTCGCGAAGGCCGGATGTTGCCGGAGCGCCACGTGACGAGCACTGCGATAGACGAGCAGGGAGAGAAACATGGCGCGACGAGGGGGCTGATCACAGCCCTCGGAGTCGCGCAGATATGCTCGTGGGGAACGCTCTACTACAGCTTCGCTCTTATGGCCGAGGCGATGCGAACGGACCTCGGCTGGCCGAAGACGGAGATCTACGGCGCTGCGACCCTCGGCCTGACGCTGGCGGGAGTCGCTGCCTATCCCGTCGGCGCGGCCATCGACCGGGGCAGGGGCCGCTACGTCATGAGCCTGGCGTCGGTGGGAGCCGGGCTCATGCTGTTCGCCTGGTCGCAGGTCTCGAACATCTTCGTCTTTTACGCCATCTTCGCGGCCATGGGCTGCCTTCAGGCCGCGACCTTCTACGAACCCGCCTTCGCCGTGATCGCGCGGAGGGTTGGCTCGGGAAACGCCCGCCGTGGCATCACGGCGCTGACGCTGTGGGGCGGGTTCGCCAGCACCGTGTTCATCCCGCTGATCCAGTTTCTGATCGACCATGTCGGATGGCGCGACGCGCTGATGGTGCTCGGCGCGATCAACGTCATCGTCTGCGGCGGACTTTATTTCCTGGCGATCGATCCGAGTAAGGACCGGCCGCGCCGAACGAGGGAAGCGCACGAGCCCGAGCCGCTGGCGGGCCGCAAGGCCGTGGCGTGGGCGATGCGGCGCCCCGTCTTCTGGGCGCTCATGGTGGCGCTCGTCGGCTACGAGGCCGCCTTCGCAGCGCTGACCTTCCATCTCTATCCGTTCCTGCTTGAGCGCGGACTGGATTCCACGGGCGTCGTCAGCGTCCTCGCGGTGATCGGCCCGGCACAGGTCGCCGGGCGGCTGCTGATCATGTTCCTTGCTCCGAACGCCCCCGTTCGCAAGGTCGGCTCGATCATCGTGATCGTGTTCCCGCTGGCGGTCGTCGGTTTCGCTTGGGCTCCGCCGAGCGTGCTCGTGATCGCCCTGATCGCCGCCTTCTACGGCGGGGCGAACGGGATGATCACCATCGTGCGCGGCTTGATGGTCCCCGAGATGATCAGCCGCGACGCCTACGGGGCGATCAACGGCGCGCTGGTCGCCCCAATGAACGTGACGCTGGCCATCTCGCCCTTGGCTGCCGCGTGGATATGGTCGAGGACGGGAGGCTACGACGCCGTTCTGGTCGCGATCGGGATCGGAGCGATCGTGCTGTGCGTCGGTTTCTGGACGGCCGCGGTGTTGAGCCGCCGCCCCGACGGCAAAGGGACAGCTGGAGGGAACGGCGGTTAGACCCGTGGCAGCATACCGCTTTGTCGATTCTACGATGGATAGATGAGAGTAGCGACAGCGTGTTGATCTCCGCCAAGAACTTCTTGGCGAAAATCCCCGATCGGCTCTCAGCGGAAATCGACACTTTCGCCAAGCGCGAAAACCTCGCCTTTCACAATGAAGAGAAGCGATGCGTCGCCCGCGTCGTGCCGACCGCCCGGATCAGCGGGAAGACCGCGCGCCAAACCCGGCAAGACAAACGGGTGGCGGTTCGTACTACCATGACTCACCGCCGAATAGGTTGCCGAAACCGCCGCGATGCATCATCGTGTTCGCGATGATTCTGCGCTCTGACACTACCCGAAGGCGCAATACTGAGGCACCTACTGGCGTGCCTGCCAACCCGGTGGCATCCTGGTCGCGCCGAGCCGCTTCATTGCCGAAGGGCGCAATTGGGACGACTGAGAACGCCCGGCGCGCCCTACACTTGTGTGACGACGAAGAGGTTCTGGTCGAGTTCGGCCTGAACACGCGTCGCGTCCGTCCGATTTCGAGGCGCACGAGGATGCCGGGCTGCTTTCCAAGGCGGGGACATTCGGCAAGGCTGGCCAATAATGAAGATGAGGAAGCCTGACGTCGGGCACCGACCAGTTGCGACACTGGAACGAACTGATGAACGAACAACCTCCAGGAAGACGCCTTGGACGGGGTCTTGCCGCCCTGATCGGTGACGTGAACAGTCCGGCTCCCGAACCGGCAAACCAACTCGCGCCGGATCGCACGGTTCCGATCGAACTCGTCTCCCCGAACCCGCGCAACCCGCGGCGTAGTTTTGGTGAAGCCGATCTGATCGATCTGGCGCAGTCGATCCGAGAGCACGGCATTGTTCAGCCTGTCGTTGTTCGCCCATCTCCGGATCAGTCGGGCTATTATGAGATCATCGCCGGCGAGCGACGCTGGCGGGCGGCTCAGAGAGCCGGGCTGGCAGAACTGCCTGTTATCGTTAGAGACGTCGATAATCGTACGGCGCTGGAACTGGCAATTATCGAAAATGTCCAGCGCGCTGATCTCAATCCCGTCGAGGAGGCGCGGGGCTACCAGCAGCTCATTGATGAGCATGGCTACAGCCAGGCGGATCTCGGGCAGGTCATCGGCAAAAGCCGCAGCCACGTGGCCAACACCTTGCGGCTTCTGAAGTTACCCGACGGGGTACACGATATGCTGGTCAGCGGGACGCTGTCTGCCGGTCACGCCCGCACGCTGGTCACCGCCGATAACCCGACAGAGGTTGCGCGCCGCATCGTCGAAGACGGGCTGTCAGTGCGGCAGGCAGAAGCCCTCGCGCAGACACCTGCGGCAGAGAGCCCTTCGATCTCGCGATCCGCTTCTGCGGCGAAAGATGCCGACTTGCTCTTGCTCGAAAAGAAGCTTTCGGATGCGATTGGCATGAGAGTGACGATTGCGCTCAAAGGCAACGTCGGAGAGTTGAAGCTCGTTTGCCGGTCACTCGAACCGCTCGATGAACTATGCAGGCGTCTTGGACAAGGATAGTCGCAGGCCGCGCTAGTCGAAGGGGCAAGGACATATCCACGCAGATCAAACTAACCGGAGTGGGCGTGCCAGCCTTCATTAGGTGTTCATCGGAAGGGGAGGCATCTCGCCCTCAGTGGTGCGCCAGATCCAGGCGCCGATTTCCGGCCGTGACGTAATCAACTCGCCGAGAGCTTCTTCGTAAGCTCCGTCGGCCGAGGGTGGAACGACATAGAGCGCAACCGGCTGCGATGAACGCTGCAAAATAGCAGCCGCGGTCGGCTTTTCGGCCGACAAATTGTAGCGTAGTCCCTTGACGCTGCGCTCTTGCAACTTGGCCAGTGCGTCGACCAGCCTCTTCTCGTAAGCGGACTCGTAGGGCACCCAGTTTTCGGCGACAACCATCAGCGCCATGTCCTCCACGACCGCGAGACCGACTGGCGTGAGCCCGAACGTCGCAATCACGATCAGGTGAGAAGCCTCGTCCGCTCCCCAAAGCGCCAACTCGTTCTCGAAGCGGGCCTTGAGACGTCTATAAAGACCTTCTTCCAACATGAGCGGAAAATCCGGCAGGTGTTTTATGATCAGCCGATGGCCGCTGCGCGCCGGCGCAAAATCCTTCACCTCACCGACCAGGATCATTAATTTGCGCGGCCCGCTCTTCGGAGGGAGAGCAGATGCAAGCGCTGCGGTTCGCCGTTGTTCGATCGCGCTCTTGTCCGTCGCTCGAAACGGCTCTGGTATGAATAGAATTTCGCTGAGCGGTCCGCCCTTCACCGTCATCTGGCCGGCAGCCTCCGTCAGATGCCACCGAATATTCCACCAGTGCCGCTTGCCCGCCCATCGCGACGTCCACGCTGTCAGCTCGGCCTGCTGCCAGAGGTAATGCAGCAGGCTGCGCAACGAGAGCTTCTTCGCATCCCCGACGATAGTGTCGGTCGCATTTGTTCCCGTATTCGGCGCCGCTCGCGTCCCGATTTTCGTCAGGCTGAAGCTCACTTTCAGCGCCGACATTCCGCTCTCCGGATCCACCTGTATGGCGCTACCCGTCAGCACGCCGAGGCCTGACAGTTCGTCCGGTGGTTCGTAGGATGGGCAGTTGGGATCGTGCCCACCACCTGAGAGCGGCATGCGCTTGACCAAGTACTGATCGCCAATTCGGGCGATGTACATTGGAAGCCCACCTTCCTTGCACAGACAACGCGGCCGAATCCGTTTCCGGTAAGCATCCGCTAACGCACTCTGCAAATACGGCGCCTTCTCGTCGATCACCTCGTCAGCAAGTCTGAACCGTCGCATCGCCTCCATTGCTCCGGACGCCGCCACATCCCCTATCGTCATTGACTCACGCTTTCACCGACGACGCAACCCTCGGGATATCTGAATGCGGGCACTGTTTCGACGATGCGCGGCCTGCGACCGGCCGATGCGGCAGCGCGCCGCGCTTCGCGCGGGCTGGCGCAGGTAGAGGCAGAGGGGAGGCCGGTTAGCGGCGGCGAGTGAAGGACCGGGGGAGAGGCTCCCGGCACCCGTTGCGGAGCAAGACCATGACCCAGATGGAAATTCAGGCACCATCACGTATTACGTCCAACGGCTACAAGGTCGACGTCAGCAGGGGCCAGAACATTGGCCGCGTGTCGTCGGAATGGTTCAACCGGCCGCCCGACGACCGGTATCTGTCACTCACGGACCTGCATAATTCGGTGAAGCACCGATCCGAACGTAGCAAGACCCGCATCGTCGAAAGCGAGGCTATCCGCGTCGAAGCCTCTCGTGACAATCCTGAGCGGCTGACGTTGATGCTACCCGATGCTCATGCGCCGGTCACTCCGACACACTGGAGCTTCGGTCAGCTTGCCAGCCTGGTCGGCGCGCCCGCCACGTATCTGCGTCAACTTCCGGCGCCGCTCGCCGGGATAAATCTGCAGCACGGACTGCTCAATCACCGGGCCGAACAGGTCAAGACACTCGAGATCGAGAACGGCCGCCTTGAGCTGCGAGCGGTAACCGGTCCGGACTACGGCAGAATATTCGACCATGAACTTATCGAAGCGGTGCAGAAGATCGCCGGCAACGGCACCGGCGACACGCGCTGGAAGGTGCCGGGTTTGCTCGACTGGTCCACCCATATCTACAACCCGAATGTCGATATCTCGAAAGATACGACGACACTCTATGCCTCCGACCGCGATGTCTTTGTGTTCCTGGTCGACGATCTCAACCCCATCGAGGCCGGCCGGTTGCCGAACGGAGAACCAGATCTCTATTTCCGCGGATTTTATGCGTGGAACAGCGAGGTCGGGTCGAAAACCCTTGGAATTGCAAGCTTTTACCTACGCGCAGTGTGTTCTAACAGGAATCTCTGGGGCGTCGAAGATTTCCAGGAGATCACCATCCGCCATTCGAAATATGCTGCCTCGCGCTTTGCGCTTGAAGCTGAACCAGCGCTGATCCAGTTCGCCGAATCCTCGCCGATGCCCTTTGTCAACGGCATCAAGGCGGCACGCGAACGCATCGTGGCGCGCGACGATGACGATCGGACAACATTCCTGCGCAAGCGCGGCTTCTCGAAGGGCGAAACCGCGAAGATCATCGACTCGGTACTCAATGAAGAAGGGTATCCGCCGGCGTCGATCTTCGACTTCGTCCAGGGGATCACCCGGGTAGCGCGCGACAAGCAGCATCAGGACGTTCGGCTCGAAATGGAAGGCAAGGCAAAAAAGCTCCTCGACCTCGCCCACTGATCCATCCAGACGGATGATCTGCTGATCGCACGTCCGGTTTTCCCATGATCGCCCCATGCAAAGCGCCGTCCCCCCGTCCGGAGGGCGGCGCTTTTCGCCGTCGCCGGTCACTGGGAGTAAACATATAAGTGCGAATGACCGAGATTGGTGGATTCCTGCCTGACGGCTCCTGGGTGGCGAGGCCGGGATAGCAGCCGTTCAGGTGTTGAGCTTACTGCGGCGGCAACGCGCCGCCATGTCCGCCATTCGCCCACCCGGCCTCGCGTCCCGAAAGCCGCCGTCGCGAGTCCAGCTATCGCGAACGTTACCTAAGCGCCATCACTTGCGGAATCGGGGAGTCCAGCTTTCGATCAGCGCGTCTTCGTCATCGTCTTCAGGCTCAGCCTCGGAGCGCATGCTGAGCGCCTTGCACGTTAGAATCGTCAGAGTACGCCCGTACTGCCCAAGTCCGACCACCTCTTCGGTGATGCGATAGTTGCCGCCGCCGCCCATCCAGTCACTCAACCGTTTCTGGCCCTCGTCGCGTTGACCTGTACGCACATTTTCGGGGCTGGCATTAAACTGCGCCGTAATGGTGCCTGAGGGAACGCCGATGCCCTTTCGCAGAAAGGTCAGTCCTTTCGCCTGCTTGAGGCCATCAGACATGAAGCACCAGTCAACGGCGTCGCCTGTCGTGCAGATGACTGCAACACCGTCTGATGTGAGGGTGCAGTATCGGATGGCGGTCGCCGTCAACGACGTTTCGCATTCTCTTCGGAGCGCCTCGACGCAGGCCAAGCCCGCATCCCGATCCGCAATCGCCTTCTTGAACGGCGCTTCCGGCATGAGAAGCGCGGCTGCGAAGTGATCCGCCTCTTGTTCGAAAGGATCACCTGACACGAAGCCCGCGCGTGATTGATGAACACCTGTCGTGAGCAGCGCTTCGGGGTGTCCTTCAATGAAGTAATGCCCCAGTTCGTGGCTGATGCTGAACCTCTGAAAGCCACGGCTGGGAATGTTCGTTGCGTACATGATGCCGAAATCATCGCCGGCTTTGATTAGCATACCCGAGACGCCTAAAGCTGTGTCAGGCTTGGGCTGCACCATGATCCCCTTGGTGGCAGCGATTGCTTCGGGGTCGACCCACAGTCCTTCAATCTTCATCTGCCGAAGCACTGCATTGGCAGCAGCCTCAGCCAGAGCACGACGTGCGAGCCGTGGCTTCGTGTTCATTCGCTTGCCTTCGCACCTCTCTGTTTGGCCAGCAGGCCCACGAAATCCGTGGCGAGCTTCAGGTCTTCCTCGGTGAGCTTGCTCAGGTCGCGGTGAAGGCGTCCGACTGTTTCTGCTGAGGCCTCGGGCGTATCGGATCGACCGAGCAAATAGTCGGTGGTCACATTGAGGGCCGAAGCCAAGGCTTTGAGATTGTCGAACGACGGTTTCCGCGGGCCCGACTCGAAATGAGACACCGAAGCAGCCGGAAGCCCGGCTTTGGCAGCAAGTTCGGCCTGATTCAGGCCACGGAGTTTGCGGGCGTCTTTGAGACGTTCCTTAAAAATATCAGTGGCTTGGGCTTCCGGCATGGTGCTTTCAACATGGATAACTTGACGTTTCCGCCATTCCGAGTCATTGTCATGGTGGTCATGGCAATTATGCCATGGCGGAATCGCATGGCGCAAGCCAGAAACCTATGGGCCAAAGATGGCAAAGAATGACAGGTTTGTCGTTCGGCACGGCAACGACTGGGCGGTGAAGAAGGGCGGCGTGGCCGCACCGGAAAGCATCCACCACAAGCAAAGCCGCGCCGAGCAGCAGGCGAAATCGACCGTTCGTGATCTCGGAGGCGGGGAAGTCCGCATCCAGGGGCGCGACGGAAAGTGGCGTGACTCTGACACTGTCGCGCCGGCGCGTGATCCGTTTCCGCCGCGCGACAAGAAACACTAACGAACAGGAGAAGAAAAATGGCGAACAACAATCACGGTCAAGGTGGCGGTCAAGGCGGTAGCAATCCCGGCCAAGGCGGTGGCGGCAACAACGAGATCACCATCCACATGGACAAGAAGCAGTTCAAGTCCCCGAGCCCGACGACCGGGGCGGCGCTCTACACGCTAGGCCAGGTCGCCACAGGTTACGATCTATGGCGCGAGGTTCACGGCAAGGGCGATGACGAACTTATCGCGAACAACGCCACGCAGGTGATCCTGAAAAACGGTGACCACTTCTACACCGCACAGTCCTCGTTGAACCCGGGCGCTGACCATGTCAGCGACTGATGTGGAAGAACTCTTGCCGGAGACTGATCGGGATTTTCTGGTCGCCGCCGGCTATGAGCACGCGATCGAACGGGTTGGGGACCACGTCCACATCGTCATCAAGAATTTCCCGTTGCCGCGTTACAAGCCGCAGAGCGCTGATCTGCTGATCAGGGTGAAGAACGGTTACCCAAATGCGAAGCTGGATATGTTCTGGACGTATCCAGACGTGTCGCTGCCCAATGGCGGCGTCCCTCTAAAAGCCGACGTTCATGAGCAGTACGGGGGCCGCAATTGGCAGCGTTGGTCCCGGCATATCGCCGACGGAAAATGGCGTCCGGGTGTCGACAACTTACGGTCGTATCTCACGACGGTGAAAACGGAGCTGGCCAAGGGGGGTTGATGCGCTACTCCGTCACCTTCCTCGAGCATGATTACGAAGCCTTGGAAAAGCATTTGGCGGCCAGTACCGATGAGCAGGCCGCGTTTTTGATTTGCAGGATTGCACAGGCCGAAGGCGAGACCAGGCTTTTGGTCCGGGAGTTGTTGCCGGTGACCGGCGAAGACGTCATCGAGCATTCTCCTGTCCACATGAAGATCGCGCCGCGCGCCTACACACGCGCCATGAAGCGCGCCAATGACGAAAAATCCTGCCTTCTCTTCGTCCACTCCCATCCGAACGGCTACCCGGATCATTCCGCTCAGGACGACGTCGAAGAAGCGAAACTCTTCAAGACCGCTTATACTCGTATTCGCACGCCCGGCGTTCACGGGTCGTTGGTGCTCACGCCGCAAGGACTCTCCAGTGCGCGCGTTTGGCTGCCGGATGGAGCGAGCGCTTCGATCGAACGCATTCGTATTGTTGGCAGACGCGTAAGGTTTTGGTTTTCACAGCAGGGCACGACCGAAATCCCCACATTCTTCGATCGTCAAGTCCGGGCTTTTGGCCCAGACATTCAGCGCCTATTATCGCGCCTACGGGTTGGCATCGTCGGCGTTGGCGGCACTGGATCTTCTGTCCTTGAACAACTTATCCGCCTTGGAGTCGGCACGATCTACATCTCCGACGGAGAGCGTTTTGAATCCTCGAATGTGAACCGCGTCTACGGGTCCCGCGTCATTGATGACACGCTCCCCAAAATCAAGATCGCACAGCGCCTGGCGGCGGAGATTGGATTAGGCACGAAGGTCGAGCTCATTGATAAGCCGATCTCATATCAATCTGCGCTCAAGACATTCCGGGACTGCGATATTGTGTTCGGCTGCACGGATGACGAGCTTGGTCGTTCGCTCCTGAATACCTTCGCGATCTACTACTACATCCCAGTCTTTGACATGGGCGTCAAAATCGACTCCGACGAGGGTGTTATTCGGTCCATCAATGGGCGGGTCACAACGCTGGTGAATGGAGCCGCCTGCTTGCATTGCCGGGGCAGAGTTTCTGCCGAACGCATCGCGGCTCAGGCGGAATGGGAAGCTGATCCTGAGGGCGCGCAGGCCCTTCATGATGAAGGCTATCTGCCGGAACTCGGGGACCCGGCTCCGGCTGTGGTGGCTTTTACGACCACAGTCGCAGCAAGTGCAGTGTCCGAATTTCTGCACCGTCTCACCGGCTTTATGGGACCGGAGCGCGAAAGCACGGAAGTCTTGCACCTGATCGACCAAACGTCGGTTCGGACCAATCGGGTTGCGTCGCAGCATGATTGTTTCTGCGCGGATAAATACCATTGGGGTCGCGGCGATGTGCGCCCTTTCCTCGATACGACATGGCGGGCTGAATGAAGAGACTGATTGCCTATCTCAGACGTCTTTGGCTTCGGTTTCGTCGCCGTCACGAGATCGCATCGATTGTTCAGGTCAGCAGTCGTTCGGAGCTTCCCACTAGACTAGGGACCTCTCTCTACCTCGTTGGCGATCCACCGAAATGGGCAGTCCTAAAATGCCCTTGTGGTTGTGGCGACACCATCGACGTCAACCTTATGAAGGCGCGCAGTCCTGCCTGGCAGTTATCTGTTGTCAACGGGAAAGCGAGCTTTCATCCGTCTTTGTGGATGCCCAAAGATAAGTGCGGTGCGCATTTCTGGATCAGAAATGGGAAGATTACCTGGGTTTGACTTTCATAACGGCATGACGTGGGTCGCAGTGGATCCCTGATGGCGCAGCGTAGGTCTGCTCGTGAGACCTTTGAAACAGAAGCGGGCAGTCCGCCGCCGGCAGTCAATCTGCCGTTCACCTCAACGAAAATCTTGGGTTGCCGCCGGGCGATATTCGCGCCTTACTACAACCGGGTATAGGCAAGTGGCTTGGGTTATGACGTTGATGAAGCGGACGGCGCTCTCTGCCGTCTTCATGGCAGTGGCAATCGGGTTCGGATCAGGCACCGCTGTCGCGGATGATGTATCCAGTTCCGGAACGGGATTTTTCGTCAACGATCAGGGCTGGGTGGTCACCAACGCCCACGTCGTGGAAGGCTGCACGAGCGTCAGTGTTCCGCAGATAGGGACAGGCGACGCCTTGGCGGTCGATAAGCAAAATGACCTCGCCGCCTTCAAGCTCTCATCCGGCATCGGGAAGTCGCATCTACCGCTACGCCGCTCCCAACCGAGGCTTGGCGAGGATATCGCCGCCTATGGCTTCCCCCTCGACGGTATTTTGTCGGACTCCATCAAGGTCACCACGGGCAATATCAATTCCCTGGTGGGGATGGAAAACGACACCCGCTATCTGCAGGTTTCGACGCCGCTACAGCCCGGCAATTCCGGCGGCCCGATCCTCGATCAGTGGGGATCGGTTGTTGGCGTCTCAACCGCCGTGCTCGGCACAAAATTCACCGATGCAACAGGTATAGCGCCTCAGAACGTCAATTTCGCGGTTCGGTCAAACGTGGTCGAACTGTTCCTGCAAAGCCGAGACATCAAGTACGACAGCGCCGATCCGGGACAGGATGACAAACCGCTGTCCACGGCCGATCTATCCGACAAGGCGGTTCCGGCAGTCGTGAAGGTTCTCTGTCATGGCGGGGCTACGACTACGGCAGAAGCCGAGGCGTCCGACAAGCCGACGGTGCCGAGCACGATGCCTCGCCCGGCTATCCGCTCATTCAGTCCTGCCGACAGCTACGATGTCATGGGCTTCGATTACGCGACCCTGAAGAATGTTTCCGAAGCCGAGTGTGAGAACGCATGCCAGGGCGATCTATCATGCAAGGCCACGACCTATAACAGGAAGGCCCGTTTCTGCTTCCTGAAGAGTGACGCGAAGATCCTCGTCCGCAATGTTGATGCCGTGGCGAGCGTCCAGAGCAACCTTACGGGCAGTCTTATCTTTTCGACGTTCGTTATCAGGTCGGGCCGTGACATGGCCGGCGGCGACTACAGCAGGATTCGAAACACCAACTTCATTGCCTGCTATGCGGCCTGCGAGACAGACTACCAGTGCCGGGCGTTTTCGTACGTTCGCAAGAAGAACGAATGCTGGCTGAAAGACCGGATCGGCTACGTCAACACGAAAAATGGCGTCGACCTGGGCCTGAAGTGATGGCTTTCCCCAGAATAGGCCTGCTCCTGATACCCGTGGCAGCCGCTATCGGATATTTCGCTGGCGACGGTCTTGATGCTGTTCGACCCTATGCAGCGGCGGTCACCCAACATTCTTCCGTCGCATCCAACGGTTCGCCTCCTGGGAGGTCGATCACAGGTCGCGCTTCGGTCATTGACGGCGACACCATCGAGATTTCTGGCCAAAGGATTCGTTTCAACGGTATCGACGCCCCTGAGGGTGCTCAGCGCTGCAATGACGCATCAGGCCGGTCCTATGCCTGCGGCAGGGAGTCCGCGAATACGCTGGACGAGTTCTTGGCATTATCACGCCCGGTCACATGCAAGTTTGTCGAATGGGATCAATACGGCCGCTTCGTCGGAAATTGTATCCGCGCCGACGGTGCTTCCGTGCAGGAATGGCTTGTGAAGAACGGTCATGCGCTCGATTGGCCCCGATATTCGCATGGGGCTTTCTCAGGGCAGGAGAAGGCGGCCAGAAAGTCTAAGCGGGGCGTTTGGCAGGGTGACTTTCAGAAACCATGGGAATGGCGAGCGGCACAACGGGGCCAGGCGGCTCCTGCCGCTCCCAGCCCCGCCGTTTCCCTCGTCGACCAGTCCGGCTGCAACATCAAAGGCAACATCAGCGCCAAAGGCGAGCGCATCTATCACGTCCCTGGTCAGAAATTTTATAGCCAGACGAAAATCTCCGCGGGGAGAGGCGAGCGCTGGTTTTGCTCCGAGGCAGACGCGCGGCAAGCTGGCTGGCGCAAAGCGCGGCGTTGAACGCCGATGTTAGCTCCCAATCCTGATTATCCTCCTCCGGATCCTTGGCCATGCGGCTGGGTTCTGTTCGGAATGGCGCTAGGGATCATCGGCCCCGTGACAATATGGTGGTTGCTGGGCTGAACGGCAGCTATCTGCTGGGTCCGCTCCAGGGCCGGACAGTCAGCAGTCGGCCTCTCCCTTGACAGAGACATTTCCCGGCACAGTAGGCCGGGCGAACAGCAACGGCCAGGTTTGGTCGCTTGCTGAATGGCAGTTATTCGCTGAGCACGCCCGATACCGGACAGTCTCTTACCGGCCCCGGTTCAGCTATAGATCGCTCGTACTGGCAGTTAGTGCGTACCTTAGTTGCCCATGGGCTAGGCACTTTGTTGTACAGTAAGACATGCGATGAGACCCGGCCCGTCCTTGCGCATGGTGAGCGTGAGTCCTGCCCCCTGTCTTTCGGCCGCTGCTTTCGCGATCGCCAGTCCCAAGCCGCTCCCCTCGCTGTCCTGGGCCCCGGCACGGAAGAATCGCTCAAAGACGCGGGGCATGTCGTCCTCCGCAATGCCAGGGCCGGTGTCGCGGATTTCTATCCGGGCTTCCGGCCCCTCGGCTATCACCGCGACATCGACGGTTCCGCCACGCGGCGTGTATCGCACGGCGTTCTCCGCGAGGTTGCCGAGGATGATTTCCAAATCGGCCGAGGAGCCAGTCACCATGGCGCTGTCCTGGCGGGTGATACCGAGGTCGATCCCCCGACTCTCTGCGAGCGGGGTCAAACGCGCAACGGTGTCGAGCGCAAGCTGGACTAGATCGATCGGCTGCGGTGCAGGTGCTGCCTCATGGGCATCGTAACGCGCCAGGCGCAACAGCTTACCCACAAGGCTTCCGGCCCTGCCTATCCCGGCTTCCAACTCGGCCAGGCGTTCGGAAAACCGGCCGTCTCGATCGTCATGCCGAAGGTTGTCGATCTGAATCTGCAATGCCGAAAGCGGCGTGCGCAGTTCATGCGCCGCGTCTGAAACGAACCGCCGTTGCCGTTCCAGCAGAGCGCGCAGCCGCGCGAGCAGGAGATTGATCGAACTGACGAAAGGAATGACTTCGGCGGGCACGTCGTCCGTGGGTACGGGATCGTCAGCGCCGCTGCTGCGCGAGGCGACGGCTGCCGCCAGGCGGTCGAGCCGGGCCATGATGCGGTCGATGATCCAGCCTAGCGTCAGCAATGACAGGGGAATCAGGATCATGATCGGAATGGCTGCTTGCAACGCCGCGTTGGCCGCCAGTTCCTGCCGGACCCTGGTGTCCTGCGAAACCTGAACGGTCCGGTCCGGCCCCACCAGCGTGTAGACGCGCCAGTCCGTGTCGCCGGTCGAAATATCGGCAAACCCGGTCGCAGGTCGCAGGACAAGACCGACGGCTGGATGCGACTGCCGCACCGGCCGGCCGGACGCATCCCAGACCTGGACGACGAAATCGTCCTCGGGGTCGTGCGGTGCCTCGCTGACGGGGTTTGCCGCAGGCGACGAACGCGCGTCCCCGACATAGAGGGCGATCTGCCGTAGCTGGTTGTCGAGGAAGGCGGAGGCCTCGTTGCGGACAAGGAGGTAGGAGGTCGCCGCCGCGCAGATGCCGATCGCCGTCATCAATCCGGCGAGCCACAGGAAAGCGGTGCGGCGGATCGAAATCGCGTTCGTCACTTCGGAACCATCCAGCCGGCGCCCCGGACATTGCGAATGATGTCCTTGTCGAACTTGCGGCGCACATAGTGGATGAGCACGTCGATGGCGTTGCTTTCCACCTCCTCGCCCCAACCATAGAGCCTTTCCTCGAGCTGGGCGCGGGAGAGGATCGTTCCGGGCCGCTCCAGCAGCGCCTGAAGCAAGGCGAATTCGCGCGCCGGCAACACTTCGCCGCTGCCGCGATATGTGACCTCGTGGCTCGCCAGATCCAGTTCGATCTCGCTCGTGCATAGGATTGAGACCGCCTGACCGCCATGCCGGCGCAGGACGGCGCGTATGCGGGCAAGCAGCTCCTTCACTTCGAACGGCTTGACCAGATAGTCGTCGGCCCCGAGATCAAGTCCGGCGACACGATCGTCGAGTCCGTCGCGCGCGGTAATCACCAGGATCGGCCTCTTGTCGCCGGCGGCGCGCAACGAGCGCAGGATTTCCAGGCCCGAACGGCCGGGCAGGCCGATGTCCAGCAAAACGAAGCCATGGCCGCCGACGGCAACGGCTTCTTCGCCGAGATGCCCGTCGCGCACCCAGTCTGCCGCCATGCCGGCGTCGTCGAGGGCCTGCACCAAGGCCCTTCCGAGCATCATGTCGTCTTCGATCACCAGGACACGCATGATGCAAGACGTAACCGAAACGGATCCGCCTGCACAGGTTCCGGTGCTCTAAGACCCTTCTAATTCTACTGACGTCCTATGCCTTACCAAGTTCGCACAGGAGCCCTGGCCATGACCGCGTATTACCGCCTGTCTGCTGCACTCGTCGTCTTGTTCATGGTGGCCGGGACGTTTCCCGCCGCCTGGGCGCAAGAGAAACTCGTGGCACCGGAGACGAACCCACCGGGTGACATTCCGGACAACCAGGTCTTCATTACCTACAGTTCTCCCGACGGATTTGATCTGAAAGTGCCCGAGGGATGGTCACGAACCGCGATCGACCATGGCGTCCGGTTCTTCGACAAATATGATGAGATCGACGCCACCCTTGGCGGCGCAAGCGCTGCTGCAACGGCCTCTTCGGCCAAGACTCACGAAATTCCGGACCTCAAGGCAACCGGACACGCCGTCAAAGTCACCGCGGTCAAGGATGTGAAGCTCACGGCCGGACCGGCCGTTCGCATCAGTTATCTCTCGAATTCCGCGCCAAATCCGGTCACGAACAAGCAGATCAGGCTCGAACACGAGCGCTTCATCCTGTTCAGGAATGGCAAAACCGTAACCCTCGATCTCTCCGCACCGGCTGGCGCTGACAATGTCGACCAGTGGAAACTTATTTCCAATTCGCTGCGGTGGAGATGAGACCATGCCTGCGCTGGAAACAACCGAGCTTTACCGCTTCTTCCATGCCGGCGACGACGAAGTCGTGGCCCTGCGCGGGGTTGCCCTCACGCTCAACGAAGGGGAGTTCACTGCGTTGAGGGGACCGTCGGGCAGTGGAAAGTCGACGCTGCTTTCCTGCCTGGCCGGAATCGATGAACCGGACGGTGGCGCGGTGTCGATCGGGGGCGAGCGCATGACCCGGCGCCCCGAGCCCGAGAGGGCGCGGTTGAGGGCGCGCCATTTCGGCATCCTCATGCAGTCCGGAAATCTGTTCGGGCACCTGACGGTGCGGGCCAACCTGCGTCTCCAGATGGAGCTGTCCGGCCGTGGCAAGCCTACCGAAATCGACGACCTTCTCGGCAATCTCGGCCTCGATGGTCTCGCCGATACTTTGCCCGCCCACCTTTCAGGCGGCGAGGCCGCTCGCGCCGGCCTGGCCGTGGCACTCTCGGCAAAGCCCCCAGTACTGCTCTGCGACGAGCCGACGGCGGAAGTCGATGCGGCGACGGAACAACTCGTCATCGATCGCCTCATCGAAGACTGTCGAAGAGGCGCTGCCGTCCTGGTCGTCACGCACAGCCCGGCGCTCGCCGCACGAGCCGATCGCGTCGTCGACATCCGTGATGGAAGCATTGTGCATGGGTAGGACCCTGGTAGTAGCCACCGATCTTTGGCGAAGCTTCCAGCGTGAGCGAGGCGTCGTGACGGCCGTTCGGGGTTGCTCCTTCAGGATTCATGCCGGCGAGACGATCGCGATCATGGGACCTTCGGGTTGCGGGAAGACGACGCTCCTGAATCTGATCGCCGGCCTGGACGTCCCGAGTTCGGGCCACGTGGAATGGCCAGCACTCGGCGCCACCGACACATTGCGCCCAAAGCGTATCGGCGTCGTCTTCCAATCCGCCAACCTGATGCCCGCACTCACGGCCGTTGAAAATGTCGAGTTGCCGATCCTTCTCGGCAACGGCGCGGAATCCAGGATCCGCGCTCTAGCCGCACTTTCGGCTTTCGGGGTCGAAACCCAGGCGTCGAAGCTTCCTGAACAACTCTCCGGCGGTCAGGCGGAGCGGATCGCCGTCGCCCGAGCCATCGTGACGGACCCGGAACTGATCGTCGCCGACGAGCCGACAGGTCAGCTCGATCAGGCGGGTGCCATGGCGCTGGTCGATCAGCTCCTTGCCTGGGGGCGTGGGGCGGAAACCGCCATCGTCGTCGCCACGCATGACGAGAGAGTGGCGGCAAAGATGAACTGCATCTGGCGTATGCGTCACGGCAAAGTCGAAAGCATGGTCGGGAGGTCCGCATGTACCGGCATTGGCTGATCGGACTTGTCCGAACCGGCTCCGGCCGGCTCATGGGCACCATCGGCGGTGTCGCGCTGACGGTTGCCTTCATCGCTTGCCTGGGAGCCTTTCTGCAGTCCAGCGCGGCCGGGATGACGGCGCGGTCGATCGCGCAGGTGCCCGTCGATTGGCAGGTTCAGCTCCAGCCAGGGGCGGACCGCGGGGCGGTCGAGGCTGCGATTCGTTCTGCCGCGGCGGTTATCGGCCTCCAATCGATCGGTTATGCCGATGTACCAGGCTTTGAGGCAACGACCGGAGGCACCGTCCAAGCCACCGGCGGCGGCGAGGCGCTAGGCATCGAGCCAGGCTATTTCGGCCAGTTCCCGGCACAGGTTCGACGGCTGGTCGGGTCGGTAGACGGTGTTCTGGTCGCGCAACAGACGGCCGCCAACCTGCATGTCACGGTGGGGGACCAGGTCGTCATCCACCGCCACCAGACGTCCGACGTCGCCGTGACCGTCGCCGGTATCGTCGATTTGACCAACGCCGATGCGATGTTTCAGGCAATCGGCGTCGCCCCCGGCGTCGCGCCACAGGCTCCGCCCGATAACGTCATGCTGTTGCCGATGCCCCAGTGGCGGCAAATATTCGCGCAGCAGGGCGCAAACCGGCCTGACACCGTCAGGACCCAGTTCCATGTCAGCTTCGATCATCGCGATCTGCCTGCCGATCCGGTTGCCGCCAGCAACGCGGCGACAGAGCTTGGCCGCAATTTCGAGGCGCGCGTCGCGGGAGCGGCTCTGCTTGCCAACAATCTGGCGGCTCGATTGGAGGCGGTGCGCGAAGACGCCCTCTATGCCCGGCTGGTCTTTCTGTTTCTTGGCACTCCCGGGGCTGTCCTCGCTATCCTGCTTACCCTTGCCGTCGCCGGCGCCGGGCGTGACAGGCGCCGCCGTGACCAGGCATTGCTGCGCTTGCGAGGGGCAACGGTCGATGCCGTTCTTCGCCTGGCCGCAGCTGAAGCGATCCTCGCGGGCGTCGGCGGTGCGGTTCTCGGGGTTCTCCTCGGTGCGCTTGCTGCGCATTTCCTCCTCGGGGCGACACTCCTACGTGGGGTCGCTATTCCTTTGCTCAGCGCCGTGGCCGGGCTCGCGCTGTCGCTCGCTGCGATCCTGCTTCCCGCCTGGCATGATGCTCGTAGTTCCACCATTGCGGCCGGTCGGCGACCGATAGGCGAGCATCGGACGCCCTTCTGGGCTCGCGGTTATCTGGATCTCGTGCTGCTTGCGCTCGCGGCGGCGCTCTACTGGCGTTCGGCGGCGAGCGGATACCAGGTCGTCCTCGCGCCGGAGGGCGTGGCGGCGACGGCGGTAGACTACACCGCGTTCCTCGCCCCTATGACGCTATGGATCGGTCTGGCGCTGTTGGCCATGCGGCTCGTCGGGGTCGGGCTACGGCAAGGTCGGCCAGTGCTAGCCAAGTGCTTGCGACCAGTCGCCGGACGTCTGGCGGATGTGGTGGCTGCGACATTTGGGCGACAAGGCCGCCGCCTGACTGCCGGCATCGGCCTGGCTGCGCTTGCTTTCGCCTTTGCCTCGTCAACCGCGATTTTCAACGCAACCTATGTGGCCCAGGCGCGGGTCGACGCTGAACTCACCAACGGCGCTGACGTCACCGTTACGGGCACATCCGCCGCGCCCGCCTCCCAAGTCCTTGGCAGCCTCTCCAGGTTACCGGGCGTGGCGGCGGCCGAGCCGATGCAACACCGATACGCCTACGTCGGAACCGACCTTCAGGATCTCTATGGCATCGATCCTGCACGCATCGGGAGGGCCACGGCCATGTCCGATGCCTATTTCGCCAATGGCAACGCCGGGGCGACACTCGCCGACCTCGCGCAAACGCCCGATGGCGTACTGGTCTCCCAGGAAACCGTGAACGACTATCAACTCAGCCGCGGCGACAGCATCAACCTTCGTCTGCAAAACGTGGCCGATCACCAATATCACGTCGTGCCCTTTCACATCGTGGGCGTGGTGCGCGAATTCCCGACTGCGCCCAAGGATTCGTTCCTGGTCGCCAACGCAGCTTACATCGCCCGGCAAACCGGTTCCGCGGCAGGCGAGATTGTTCTCGTTCGATCGAACGGTGATCCCGCCCGCATCGCTTTGGCCGCCCGAAATGCGACTGCGGATATCCCCGGACTGAAGGTCAGCCAGATCGGCGATGCCGTCGCCTTGATCGGATCCAGCCTCACTGCCGTCGATCTCGCCGGCTTGACGCGACTGGAGTTGATCTTCGCGCTTGTCATGCTTGCCGCATCGGGCGGGCTGGTACTGGGCCTCGGCTTTGCCGACCGCGAGCGCTCCTTCGCGATTCTCGTGGCCCTGGGGGCCCGGCCACGGCAACTCGGTGCCTTCGTCTGGAGCGAGGCGGCTTTGGTCATCGGCAGCGGCATGGTCTTGGGTCTCACAGCCGGTACGCTGATTGCCTATGTCCTCGTCAAGCTGCTGACAGGAGTGTTCGATCCGCCGCCAGAGGTGCTTTCGGTGCCGTGGCTCTACCTTGCTTCTCTCGTCGTCACGGCGGCGGCGGCCGCTCTGGTAGCCTCGACGGGTGAGGCGATGCGCAGCCGGACACACGTCACGGACAAGCTCAGAGGCGGGTGAATCTCCGTTTTCCCGCAACCCATGCCGCCACTACGGGAAAAGACAGATCGGCGGCCCAGACCTTGAAAGGATAAGCAGATGAAGCCGCAAACGATCATAGCCGCCATGCTGGTTCTGGCACCGATCAGTACCGCATTCGCTGCCCAGACATCCGGCACGATCACCGCAATCAGCAAGAATGCAGACACGATCACGCTGTCGGACGGCAAGACTTATTCCCTGCCCGAAGGGATCGAAGACACCAAACTTCGCATCGGCGAAAAGGTCCAGCTAACTTATGCGGACAAGGGCGGTAAGGCGGTTGTCTCCCACCTGCTTCCGCAAAAATGAAAATTACGGCGGCCGGTGCAATTACCGGCCGCCGCTTTCGCGCGCGGTCGGCAGCCGATTGCTCGTGCCCAGCGCCACGCAGCTCTAATTCTCAGCTAATTGAGCCTGCGTATTCATCACCGAACGCCAAGGAAGAGCGGAAGGCGCGTCGAGCTATCGCTGCGGGCAGGCCGTTCAACCGGCGAGGGGCGATGCGGAAACAGCGCCCTTCTTGTGACGCCAGAACTCGGGGAAATCCACCGATGAAACAGATTTTTCTAGCCATCGCGCTCATTGCCGCTCCCGTGGCGGCTTTCACAGGTTTTGAGCTCTACGCCAGCAACGCGCCCGCCAAGGCGGCGGGGCTTGGCGACCTTTCATCCTTCAAGACCATCATCGCCGACGTCCAGACCCTCGCCTCCAAGGGCGATCTTGCCGGTGCCGCCAAGCGCGTCACCGACTATGAGACTGCCTGGGACCAGGCCGAGACGGCGATCAGGCCACTGAACCAGACCGACTGGGGCAACATCGACGCCGCCTCGGATGCCGCGCTGAAGGCGCTGCGCCAATCCCCGCCGTCGGCGGACAAGGTCAACAAGACGCTCGCCTCGCTGATGGCCGTCCTCAACGATCCGGCCCGGCCGGCTTCGTAGGCGCACGTCACCCGCACCGCCGACCTTTCCCTCCGCTCATTCCAGGAGAGCCGCATGTCCACATCGAGCGCTACCGCCAAAACCGTCGCCTACAATCGTGTTCCCCGCATCACCGCTGACTTCTGGCTCATCAAGCTGATGGCCGTCACCATGGGGGAAACGGCGGCCGACTATCTCAACGTGCAGATGGGGCTCGGTCTGACGGCGACGTCGCTGATCATGTCAGCGATCCTCGCGGTCGCGCTGGTCTGGCAATTCGCACAGAAGCGCTACGTTCCGGCCGCCTACTGGCTTTCCGTGGTGCTGATCAGCATCGTCGGCACGCTGATCACCGATAACCTGGTCGACAATTTCCATGTGCCGCTGCTGGATACGACGATCGCGTTCTCGGTCGCGCTGGCGCTGACGTTCCTGCTCTGGTTCAAGGCAGAAGGGACGCTTTCCATCCACTCCATCTTCACCGGGCGGCGCGAAGCCTTTTACTGGCTGGCGATCCTGTTCACCTTCGCTCTCGGCACGGCGGCGGGCGACCTGGTGGCTGAAAAATTCGCGCTGGGCTATCTGGCGACCGGCATGCTGTTCGGTATGATCATCCTCTCGCTCAGCATCGGCTATTTCTTCCTCGGCCTCGACGCGATCCTCGGCTTCTGGCTGGTCTATATCCTGACCCGGCCGCTGGGCGCTTCCTTCGGCGACCTGATGTCCCAGCCGGCGCAGTACGGCGGCTTCGGCCTCGGCACGATCATCACCAGCGCCATCTTCCTCACGGCGATCGTCCTGATCGTCGTCTACATGAGCCTGCGGCACGAAGGCGAGGAACTGGTCGAGGTCGACGCAAGCGGCAAGCCGGCGAAGACCGCCAAAGGCCACGGCTTTACCGAAGTCGAAGAAAAAGGCTGAGGGCCCCCTACGATTGCCGGTCGCCGTGAACATCGCGCTTTGCGCGGCTGCTCGGCAGGATTATCAACAGCACGGAAAGCGCCGGCTTCTCGGCGCTGCCGACGGAAACCGCAGGAAATGAGCGACCAGACCGGGAAGCCTGCAAGCGCGGCCGGGAAAATCACGTCGTCCGGCCTGCGTGCGGGCATTCCGGCCGGCATCTGGGCGCTCGGCTTCGTCTCGCTGCTGATGGACGTCTCCTCCGAGATGATCCATGCGCTGCTGCCGGTCTATATGGTGACGGTGCTCGGCACCTCGACGCTGGCCGTCGGCATTATCGAGGGCATCGCCGAGGCGACGGCCTCCATCACCAAGGTTTTTTCGGGAGCGCTGAGCGACTGGCTCGGCAAACGAAAACTCCTCGCCGCGCTGGGCTACGGGCTCGCTGCCCTGGTCAAGCCGGTCTTTCCGCTGGCGTCCTCGCTCGACGGGCTGATCGCCGCGCGCTTCATCGACCGGATCGGCAAGGGCATACGCGGCGCGCCGCGCGATGCCCTCGTCGCCGATATCGCGCCGCCCGAACTGCGCGGCGCGAGCTTCGGCCTGCGTCAATCGCTCGACACGGTGGGCGCCTTCGTCGGGCCGTTGCTCGCCATCGGCCTGATGTGGCTGACGATGGATCACTTCCGGACCGTGTTCTGGATCGCCGTCATTCCAGCTTTCCTCTCGGTCGCCCTTCTCCTCGTCGCCGTGAAGGAGCCCGAGCGGCCGGCCACGTTGCGGAAAATCCGCCTGCCGCTGCACCGCGAGGAATTGCGGCGCCTCGACGCGCCGTACTGGTGGGTCGTGGCGATCGCCGCGATCTTCACGCTGGCGCGCTTCAGCGAGGCCTTCCTGATCCTGCGCGCGCAGTCGATCGGCCTGCCGATAGCGCTCGTCCCGGCGGTCATGGTGCTGATGAGCCTCGTCTATTCGCTGTCGGCCTATCCTGTCGGCATCCTGTCCGACCGCAGGAACAAGGTGACGATCCTGATCGTCGGGCTCGTATTGCTCGTCGCCGCCGACGTAGTGCTGGCGTTTGCCGGCGGCATCCTCGCGGTCGGTGTCGGCGTCGTGCTCTGGGGTCTCCATATGGGCTTCACCCAAGGGCTGCTTTCGACGCTCGTCGCCGAAACCGCGCCGGCGGAACTGCGCGGCACCGCTTTCGGCATGTTCAACCTGGTTTGCGGTCTGGCCATGCTCGCCGCCAGCGTCATCGCCGGTGCGCTGTGGGACGTGGCGGGACCGGAAGCGACTTTTCTCGCGGGCGCCGCCTTCGCGTTGCTGACGGTGCTGGTTCTTCTGCCTGTTCGAGGGAAGCTGGCGAAGCCGGCCATGCCTGCGGCAAGACAGGATTATTGACGCGCCGCCGAAGCCGTTCGCGCGAATACGAGAGGATATGCCGTTGCAACTCTATGATCTCGACGCCTCCATGACCCATGCCATCAACGGTCTCGCAGGAGCGGGCGGCATCGCGGATTTCCCGATGATCTGGGTGTCGGCCATCGGTGTGCCGCTGCTCGTCCTCGCCGTTGCCGGCCAATGGTGGCAGGGGCCGGACCGGCCGCACAACAGGCATATCCTCGTCGCGGCAGGACTGACCTTCCTCCTCGGCCTGGCGCTCAATCAGTTGATCCTTTTGTTCGTCCATCGCATGCGGCCATACGATGCCGGCATCTCCCACCTGCTCATTGCGCCCAGCACCGATCCGTCCTTCCCCTCCGACCATGCGACCGCAAGCTTCGCCATCGCGGCCGCGTTCCTCGTGCACGGAATGCGGCGGATCGGCCTGTGGTTTCTAGCGGCGGCGGTGCTGGTGGCGTTCTCCAGGGTCTATATCGGCACGCATTATGTGAGCGACGTCCTCGGCGGCGCTGCGACCGGCATCGCCGCCGCCTTATTGGTCCTCGCGCTCTACCGCGAAGGAACACGCATCGATCGGCTGGTCACGGGCATCCTGTGAGGCCCTAGCCGTGTTCACGTCCTTCTTCTCCGTCGTCACCGCCTTCATTGCGGCGCATCCGCATCTGGCCTACGCGGCCGTGCTGCTGCTCGCTCTGTCGGAATCGATTCCGGTCATCGGCGTCTTTATTCCGGGCACGGCTGCCATTCTGGCCGTCAGCGCGCTGGTGCCGAGCGGGATCGTAAAATTGTGGCCGTTGCTCGGTACAGCAACCATCGGTGCCGTCATCGGCGATGGTCTCTCCTTCTGGCTCGGCCATCGCTACCACCGCGAGATCCTCGAACGATGGCCGCTCAGCCGGCACCCGGATCTCACAACCCGCAGCGAAGCCTTCTTCGCCCGGCATGGCGACAAAAGCGTCTTCATCGCCCGCTTCACGCCTGGGGTGCGTGCGTTCATTCCCCTGATCGCCGGCATATTGCAGATGCCGGTACGGCGCTTCTATGCCGCCAACATCCTGTCGGCGCTGGTCTGGGCGCCGTCCCACATCCTGCCCGCGGTCTTCGTCGGCGCGGCCTTCTCCATGCTCGGCGCCGCCGCCAAGCCGCTTGCTATTCTGGTCGTCCTCGTTGTCATCGTCATCTGGGTCGCAATCCGTCTCGTCAGGCTCGCCCTTCGCCACGGCCCGCCGCTTGCATCGCGCATGTCGGAACGGTTGCGGACGCATGTGGCGGGCAGCAATTCCCGCTGGGGGCGTTTCGTGATCGATCTCCTCGATCCGGCACGGCCCGACGCACGAATCCTGGCACTGCTCGCTCTCCTGCTGATCGGCTCCGCCTGGCTGTTCTTCGGGATATTGGAGGACGTTGTCAGCGGCGATCCGCTGGTTCGCGCCGACACCGCGATCTACCAGGCGCTACAGGACCTGCGCACCGGACCGGGCGACGCCCTCATGCTCATCGTTACCGAACTGGGCGATACCGCCGTCGTGCTTGCCGTAACGACAACCGTGCTTCTGTGGCTCGCATGGAAACGAAGCTGGCGCACGGCCGCCTACTGGTTGGTCGCCGTCGGTGGAGCGTCGGCGCTCAACACAGCCATCAAGATTGCGCTGCATCGTCCCCGCCCGAACGAGTTTTTCTACACCGGTTGGAGCGC
This sequence comes from Mesorhizobium hunchu, assembly GCF_040081975.1. Taxonomy (NCBI): domain Bacteria; kingdom Pseudomonadati; phylum Pseudomonadota; class Alphaproteobacteria; order Hyphomicrobiales; family Phyllobacteriaceae; genus Mesorhizobium; species Mesorhizobium hunchu. The sequence continues at coordinate 62,219 of NZ_JBEBMG010000007.1, read as the reverse complement.
CTTCTCGTTTCCCAGCAGCCACAGCACGGTCAACCTAGCCCTCTATGGCTTCCTCGCTATCCTGATCAGGCGCGAACTGCGCCCGGCATGGCATCTCCCCATCGCCTTCACCGCGCTTTCCTTTGTATTGTTGATCGCGTTCTCGCGCGTCTATCTGGGAGCGCACTGGTTCTCTGATGTAGCCGGGGGGCTGGCTTTCGGAACGGCGTGGCTTTCGGTGCTTGCGTTCTTCTACATGCGGAAGCCTGCGCCGCCTGTCGGGGCCTGGGGCCTGACCGGGGTCGCTTGCCTGGCGCTCGCTCTTGCCGGGGGCCTGAACGTTTCTCGGCATCATTCCCTCGATGTCGAACGCTATGCGGTAAAGCGCACAATACCGGTGATGACGGCTGCTGACTGGTCGGCATCGGGATGGCAAAGCCTGCCATTCCGGCGTATCGACATCACAGGCGAAATCGAAGAACCACTGACGATTCAGTGGGCGGGAAACCTTTCTGCGATCCAGCAGGATCTGCAGGACAAGGGATGGCGCTCGCCTGGAGCATGGGCATCATCGAAAGCTCTTCTCTGGCTTACCACGACAGCGGCGCCTGTCGACCTGCCGGTCATCCCCCGTCTCTCAAGTGGGCAACTTCCGACGCTCACACTGGTATTGCCGGACAGTGCGGCGCCCGATGTCTCGCGGCTCGTGTTGCGTCTGTGGGATGCCGGCCTTGAACTCACCGACGGAAATCTGATGCCGGTCTGGGTTGGCTCCGTCGTCAAGGAGCGGGTTCTGCGACCGCTTTCGCTCGTCTCCGTTATCTCGTCCCAGGCCGACGCCAACACGCCACGCAATAGTCTGGCTCAAATGCTACGATCGGGGCGCATCGCTACGCGCTCCGATACAAAATCTGATGACGAATGGGACGGGGGCGTTCTGCTGCTGCGACCGATGGGACAAAATGCGCCGGATTGAGCACGGGCACAAGCGCGCCGGTAGCGACAGTTTTTTGCTGAACAGAGACTGAAGCTGACAGATCTCTAGGCCCCCGGTCTGCCGTTTGGCAGAAGCTGAACGAATGGCAAGTTTCGGGCGGTGACGATAGCACTCCGAACGGCGACAATTAAGGTCGTTTGCCGAAGGGCAGCTATGGGCTTGGCCTGTCCCAAAACCTGACCGTCCGGAATCGGCCCCGCTCAAGCCGAAAATCAAGTGCTGAATGAACGGCAATTTTCGGGTGCTCCGTGGTCCGGGCTGAAGGACTGACTTGAGGGTCGGAAGCTGCCATTTCTTTCATCGATGGGTCTATCGCAAATCTGGAGAGAATTCGGGTCGCGCCTGCGGCAGCCGGCCTGCGCCGGCGCCGCGAGAGGTAGAGGGCGGAGGGGAGGGTTCCTGACGGGTTTGTAGGTGCGGGGAGAGGCCCCGGCCGCCCGTCATGGAGACCCTGACCATGGCAAAAAGCGCCATTCAGAAGATCACCCTCAACCAGGCCGAAAACATCCCGTTCGACAAGCTGTTCCTGTCCCAGAAAAACGTTCGACGGATCAAGAACGGCGTCTCGATCGAGGATCTCGCGGTTGACATTGCGCGTCGCGGCCTCATCCAGAGCCTCAACATCCGTCCCGAATTGAAGGACGGCGAAGAGACCGGCCGTTACGAAGTGCCTGCCGGTGGCCGGCGGTTCTCGGCACTCCAGCTTCTGGTCAAGCGCAAGGAAATGGCGAAGACCGCGCCGACGCCCTGCATCGTCAATCGTTCCGGTCAGACGAGCATGGAGGATGACTCGCTCGCCGAAAACGTCCACCGCGAGAACCTGCATCCTCTCGATCAGTTCCGTGCCTTCAAGACGCTGAGCGAGCAGGGGCTCGATGTCGAGGAGATCGCCGCCCGCTATTTTGTTTCGCCGAACACGGTGAAGCAGCGGCTGAAGCTCGCCAACGTCTCGCCAAAACTGCTCGATCTTTACGAACAGGACGAGATCCGGCTCGAGCAAATCATGGCGTTTTCGATTTCGGACGATCATGCCCGCCAGGAGCAGGTCTGGGAGCGCATCTCCGACAACTCGAATATGCAGGAGCCCTATTACATCCGACGCCTGCTGACGGAAACGACGGTCCGCGCCGACGATCGTCGTGCCGTCTATATCGGCGCCGAAGCCTATGAGGCTGCCGGCGGGATCATCCTGCGCGACCTGTTCGAGCAGGATTCCGGCGGCTGGTTCCAGGATGCAGCCCTTCTCGAGCAGCTGGTCTTCGAAAAGCTGAAGGTGGATGCCGAGGCCGTGCGCGCCGACGGATGGAAGTGGGTCGAAGCGGCGATCAGCTTTCCGTACGGTCACACCTCCGGCATGCGGCGCGTTTATGCCGAGCCGGAAGAAATGAGCGCCGATGAGATCGCCCGCCACGACGCCGTCAAGGCCGAGTACGACGAGCTCGACGCCAAATACGCCGAGATGGAGGAAGCTGACGACGCAATCGAAAATAAGCTCGATGAGCTTGGCGCTGAACTCGACGCGTTCGCCGATCGGCCGCATGTCTACGATCCGGTCCAGAAGGCCATCGCCGGTGTGTTCGTCACTCTTGGGGCTAATGGTCAGCTTCAGATCGAAGCAGGCTTCGTCCGTCCCGAGGACGAACCACGGGTCGAGACGGACGACGATGACGAAGCGGCCAGCGACGAGGGTCGCAATACGGCGGACGCCGAGAATGACGATGCCGGCGGCATCACTGTCAACGGCCGATCTTTGAACGGCGCATCCGAGGCTGCCGAAGAGCCCGAGGACGAAGGCATCAAGCCGTTGCCCGATCGCCTCGTTTTCGACCTCACTGCGCAGAAGACGCTGGCGCTTCGCAACGCGCTCGCGAGCGACGTCGACATCGCCTTTGTCGCGGTGCTTCATGCGCTCGTCCTGCAGGTGTTCTACCGGTTCGCCAAGGAGAGCTGCCTCGAGATCACGCTTGCGAGCAACAGCTTCGGCCAGGTTCAGGGACTTGCCGACACGCCATGGGCGAAGGAGATCGCCGAGCGGCACGAGGGCTGGGACAAGGATATGCCCGACAGCAACAAGCTCTGGGACTTCCTGTTCGGTCTCGACGAAGCGAGCCGCAAGGCACTGTTCGCGCACTGCGCCTCGCTTTCGCTCAACGCCGTCGTCGAACCCTGGAACAGGCGTCCGGGTGCGCTTGCCCATGCCGACGTGCTCGCCGGTACGCTCGGCTTCGACATGGTCGAGGCGGGTTGGTCGCCGACGGTGGACAACTATCTCGGCCGCGTCACCAAGGCCCGGATCGTCCAGGCGGTCCGCGAAGCCCGCGGCGAGGATTCCGCGCAGTTGATCGACCATATGAAGAAGGATCTCATGGCACGTGAGGCCGCCCGTCTTCTCGAAGGATCGGACTGGCTCCCCGAGCCGCTGCGCCTCGAGGTCGAGGATGCGGTTGCCGAAGCTGGTGAGCCCGTCGCCGGCGATGCGACGGACGAGACATCTCCCGAAGGCGATGCCGCCGAACTGCCGGCCTACCTCGCCGGCAATACCGGTCCATCCGCCGATGAAGAGATGGCCAGCGACGGCGACGACGCCGACCACCTTCAGGCCGCCGAATAATCGGCTCCTCCGCTCATCACCGGGCCCGGCATTACAGCCGGGCCCTTCCTGTTTTTCAACGTGGAGAAACCCGCAATGTCAGCCCACATCGTTTACGATTCAGCCCCTCTGGGAAGTGTCATCCGCTACTCGGACGGCGCCCCGAAGCCGCCGGAGCGTTTTCGGAAAAAACTCGCCGCCTGGGGACGTCGCAATAGCGTCGGCCGGCTGATCAGGAAGGAACCGCCGCGCGAACGGGCGACCTATACGTCACCGGCGTGTTTCACCCTGCATGAAGGGGATTTCGGTCAGGCCGGCACTGTCGTTGTCTCTGTCCGCCGCACCTATACCGTCGACAGCGAGCTGCGGTTCGAGATCGTCGAACGTCCCGCGATCGGTATGGTCCGCATCCTGCAGGATGTCGGCGACAGCCCGGAACTCCTGCATCTCGCAAAGGACCGCGAGGCCGCCGAGCGCTGGCTCGCCAGCAACCGGTACAGCCGAGCCTTTCTCGAAGAGGTCACCGCCGATGAGGTCGGCGCCGACATCGTCGAGGGCCGCACGGCCGCCTAACCTTTTCACCACATAGAACCAACCAACGACAGGTCCGGGAGCGCGCAAGCGATCCCGGACCTGTTCCGTTTCATGGAGATCGACATGTTCGACTGGACCAAAAGCTGCTCCTACGATGCGCAGCAGAAAAGACGTTTTCACTCGACCGCCCGCTCGCGGCTGAAGAAACTCGCCGCCGAGCTTCATCTACCAGCCGGATCATACGACGTGCGTTCCAACAAGGCGGGAATCGCCGTCTCCGGTGAAGTGACCTTGCATCACACCGCCGTCTACATTCAGGTCGGTCAGTTCGGCATGTCCTCGGGTCACGGTATCCTGATCCGTACCTGCAAGGGCCGCAAGGACTATACTGGCGGAGCCAACCACTTCGTCGCACTCGCCATGCTCGACGACATCCCGGCGCTTGCCGCGGCCGTCCGCGCCATCACCGGCATTGGCCGGGATGCTGTGCATTCCCCGGATCGCCACGCCGCCTGAAGACGCCACCCGGGGGCACCGGAAGCCTTCGGCGTCACCGGTGCACGCAACGGCGCCGCGCCGCAGGTTTGTCCATGTGGCGGGCCGCCACATCCATCAACATGAGGAAGGATCATCATTCACATGGCAAGACACAGAATCAGGATCATCCAGGTCTTCAGGACCACACGCAGCATCGAGATCGAGGTTGAGGCGGATGACGAGTATGACGCTTGCGAAGGGGTGTCCTCCGGCGCCATCGACCCGCCCGAATTCGACGATCCCCGCTGGCAAACCGGCTGGGACCTCCAAAACGAGGAGGTGGGGCCGGCGTGACAATCGACCTGTGAACCCAGACGGTTCACGCCGGCGATCTTGTCACTCGTCCGATCTGGACCCGTCGACTGTCGTCGACAGGGCCGGCTGTTCTTCCGGCAGCGGCCCGACGATCCCGGCTGCTGCCCGTCTCTTCTTATATCAAGACCACGGAGCTTTCCGATGACCACGCTCGAAACCCGTCGTTTCGCCGTGATCTCCACCGCGCATGTCTCGGAGACCACGGCCAAACGGCTCGACAATATGCCGCCCAAGGACTGGCCCTGCCTCGGCGGACCATACGGCGAATATGGCTGGTTCCTCTATGCCCATGACGAGAACGCCGGCGTCTGGCCGGACGTCATTCCCGACGAACTTTTTAAAGTCATGATCTGGGCTCGAACACGAGGCTTCGACTACATCCTGCTCGATTGCGACGCCGACGAGGTCGAGGACTTGCCGGTCTTCGACTGGTGACGCGCCAGCAGCGCCGGCCCGGGCGCACCGTGTATCACCGCGGGAGAGCGAGAGGCGGGCCGGTTGCGGGTGTGGTGCTGGTGGGAGCGGGAGCGGTGCCTTGTCCGCTGCGTCTCGCGTTGCGTCGATAGTCATCGACCAGCAGCCGCAATGACGGCAGGCCCGAGGCCCGTAGGCTCCCCGTGCACCAGCATTCCAGCATCACCATGTTCACCCGAGCCCGGCCTTCGCGCCGGGCTCCTTCGTTTCAGGAGGTTAAAATGCCTGCATCGCACATCGCCCTTGGCGATCCGCCACCCGCTTGTGATGGCCTGGAGAGCAGGGAAGACCAGATCATGGCGCTTCTCGGCGCGCTCGGCGTCGAGGAAATCGAATTCTCGCTCAATGGGAGCGGCGATTCCGGCGACACCACGCTTGAGCATGTCCGCTATGCCGATGGCCACGAAGACAACCGTATTCCGGATATCGCCATCGGCTTTCACCCTCGTGGCGAGGCCTACACGCTGGAAAATTACCTCGAAAACCTCGCATCCGATCTGCCGGAAGGCGACTGGGTCAACAATGAGGGAGGTTACGGCGAGGTCTTCATCAGGCCGACAGCCGATGAGGACGAACGGTTTGAATGTAACATGACCTTCCGCGATGAGTACGAGGACGAAGACGAGTTCGACGAAGATCTCGAAGACGCCGAAGCTGAGGAGGACGCCCGATGAACGCCGACTTGTCCGCCTCAACCTGGGAGGATCTTCACGCCCGTTCCGCCAGGGACTTGTACGCCAGCGTGCCGGCATTCGCTAAATGCGGCTCGGATCCCGCCATCGCGGCCCTGACGGTGCTGATGACCTTCGCGCAAACGGCAATCACAGCCAGGCGGCAGGAAAACAGCGTCGCCGCCCATGTCGTCATCGGCCCGAAGCCCGATGCCGATCCCGCCATCCTCGGTCTTGCCAGACACATGGAAGCGGCGATCACCGGGAGTGCATGCCGTGCCCGCAACACCACGCCCTTCGATCCTGGCGCCTGGCTCGAGCAAGCCGGATACATCGGTCTGCTTACCAGGGCGGTCAAGGCCGGGGCGAACGAGTCCGACCTCAAGGACATGGCCGGCATGATCTCCGAGGCGATTGAAAAGCTGTCATCGCGGATCAGCCACCTCACGGCCGTGCATCTCGATCGTCTCTTGCAGCGAGACCTGCCGCAGCTCGACGGACGCCCCTCTGGTACGTCCGCGACGCTGGAATGGCTGCTGGCGGTCGATCGCTCCGGCGACGCGGAACGGCCTGTCGTTCTGTTGCGTCGCTGGCAGGCCCTCGGAATCTACGCCGCGCTCTCGACTGTCCTGCGCGAAAAGCCGATAACGCGCGCCATCGACGAGGGCCAGCCGCTCAAGCCGATCCTGATGGACCGGCTCGGAGTCTCCGCGGCCGAGCTGAAAGCCCTTCGCGGCGCCCGTTCTCTTCCAGCCGCGCTCAAGTCCGCCATAGATCTGGAACACGCCGTGGTCGAACTCAAGGCCCATGGCGTGCCGCTCGCCGAATGGCCGGGTCGTGGCGAGCCGAACCAGCCCGCCGCATGGCTGCAATCGCCCTGGGCCGGTATTCATCGCAACACGATCGTCAGGATGGACTATGTCGGCAACCAACATGCACGCGATGCGATCGGAGCGCTCGCCGAGGACATTTTGCGGCCGCTTGCCGTCCATCGTGCGACAATCGCAAAGCGCGGAGACCTTGCTTACAGTTTCCTTCACTCGTTCGAATTCCCGGCCGGGTTGAGGAACAGTCGGGATCGGCGGGTATTCCTTGCCGTCCTCAACCGCGCAATCATCGGTTCACGCGGCATCAAGGCCTTTCATGAGGCGGTCGAGCTCTGGCATCGCCGCGTCGCGACAATCTCGGCGGTTCGCCACGAGCGTCGGACCGACCGGCCCGGCTGGCCGGCGATCTGCCCGCCATGGCGCTGCGAGAGAGGCATCCACGAGATCGTCCCCCTCACCTCGGCGGCCGGTCTGGTCGAGGAAGGTAACCGCCTCGACCATTGCGTAGGCGGCTACTACCAGCAATGCCGCTCCGGCGCCGTACAGATTCTGTCGCTGAGGCGCGAGGGAACGCACGCCGCGACCATCGAACTGACGCTCTCCGGTACGACAGCCGACACGCTGTCTTTCCAGGTCGGACAGTTCAAGGCGCGTCGCAACAGGCGGCCGGACGATGAGTTGCATGACGTCCTGCGGGCCTTCCTCACTGCTTTGAACAGCGGAGCCCACCCGATTTTCCGGACACAGCTTACTGCCCATCGCAAACGCATGGAGCAGGAGGGCGATTATCTCTGGAGTGCTGGTGCGCTCCCGATCGCCCATGCCCGCGAAGTGTTCCCGCTCTATCTGCCGCTGTTGCCGCGCGGCACGCCCGCCGACCTCGATGGCTGGTGCAAGCAGACCGGCCTCACTGCCGCCCTCGATCGCGCTGCGGCGCTCCTTTTACGCTCGGCCTGATCCGGCCATTCCAACCTGATCCCGACAAGGAGGACCGTACGATGCATCCGTACGACCACGCGCGCTCGTCCGCAAAAATCCATGGCGGCGTCTGGAGCGATTATTATGCCGTGCATGCCTGGTTCGACGCCACCAAGGCCGTCCAATGCCGGTTTACGCACCGGGCCCTGCGCCATCATATCGAGGGTGTGGCAGTGGCCGTCTCGATATTCGGGCCCTCCATCGCTAATCGTGACGGCGTGAAGGTCGCTACCGAGCAGCTCGGCATGCAGCACCTTGAGGAAGACTGCACATACCCGCCTGAAGCGACGGTCTGGCTTATCGATTTCGATGCGCCGGAATGGTTGCCGACCTGGTCGTCGACTTCGGGGCCGGACAGCGCCGAGCTTGCCAATGCCAGCGCCGCCCGCTTCGGAGGCGACTCGAGCGCCTATCTCGAATTGCACGCCTGGTTCATGGAGACACGGAACTGGTCCGACGGTCCGGAACACCTTCTATTCAGGCACCATGCCTTCGGCATCTTCGAAGCCGAAGCGCGGTTCGGCCCGGTAATCGCCTTGGATAATGGCAAGGCCGTGCCGACGCGCGTGGTGGCCGAGCGCCACGTACAGACAGTTCTCGGCCGCGTTCCGTCCGCTACCGATTTCCTCAGGCGCATCAAGGGCGAGCGCTGGATGCTGCAGGCGACCTCGCCGCGCAAGCTCGGGCTCGACTGATCGCCTGATCCATCGCGGCCGGCCATTTCGGTCGGCTTCCACATCATCCCCATGCAGTTGCGACGACGCGGTTCCGCCGCGCGGCGTCGTTCTGCGCTCAGGAGAAGCTACATGACCACGCATGCACCCTTCAGGAAGGTCTTCGACGGCGTCGCCACGCGCGAAGAAATGTTCCGGCTGTTCAATCACCACCGCGATCCCGATGTCGATCCCCTCTCCGGCAAACCATATGCCGGCGAATGGTTTGAGATCGAGCCGGCCCAATACCATTTCATGCTCGGGCTGCTGCCGCCGCTTTTCCAGAGATCCGGCATGTTCGGCCTGTCCGAATACAAGGCCGGCAACGTCACCAGCGTTTTTTTCGCTATCAGGATTCGTAGCCGCGAACGGTTTTTCCATGGCTTCTGCGACCTTGGCGACAAACAATCGCCTGACAAGATGCGCGCCGCCATCATCGCGCACGAAACCGGCGCAACCGACAGCATGACCCGCGAGGAAAAGCTCGAGGCGATCTGGAGTGCGACGCATCCCGACTTCAAGGGGATCGCCAGCAAATCCGATCCCGGCGACTGGCCCGCGGAGCACCATGGCAAACGCTTTGTCCTTGTCCGCGGCGGACCAGACAGGGTTCTGAAGCTGCTCGAAGAGCTGTCTGACGAAGAGATCGACATCCGCATGGCGGCGATCAGGGCGCATCGCACCAGGAGGGGAGGGCCCACCGATGCGGACCCATCGTAAGCAGACGTCGTCGACAGCCACGCAGACCTGCGAAGCGCATTCGACCTATGCGGCGGCCCTTGGTGCTCCCGATCGTTGCCGATATCGGCGCACACCGCCCGGAGCGCCAACAGTCGCCGATCTGGTAAAGCCCGGCGACACGATTTCCACCTCCTACGGCACCGGTGGTGTGGTGATCGAGGTGAAAGAATACTTTTACGCCGCACCGACGGGCGAGACGCTATCGCACTTCACCATCGTCTACGTACCACCGGACCGCGCCTCAAAATACCGCAATACCGACCGGTGCTGGATCAACGAATGCGTTGCTGTCGGCGACCGAATTTTCAAGTTGTTCGAGGCCAATGCGGACGAGGTCCTTATCGTCGACCGCGCTCGAACGGCCGAGCTTCGCCGCTCCAGGACCATCGTGATCACGTAGAACCGGTTTTCCGCAACCCGGCATCGCCGGGCTTTCGCATTCCCAGAGCCGCCCGAGCGGCCCTTCAACCAGGGAGGAACACTATGTCACGCCTGAACGATCCCGAGAACTTCCGCGGTCGCGTCAACTATGCAGCCAAGGTCATTGCCTACGGCCGCCGCCCGACGCGGGCTTTCGACAACTGCTTCGAGAACTATGACGGTGACGAAGTCGCGACCGCGATCCTGCGGCGCTCGAAAAAGAACGCCCGGCTCGCTGCCAATCTCCAGCGCTATCTCAGCCTCTCCTCCATCGAGGCCGCTGCAGAACGGCTCGCCGATATTCCCACCCGAAAGCTGCCGGAGATCGCACGGCAGACCCGCGCGCGCCGGAAGGCCGAATTCGACGCGTGGTTCGAGCAGCAAGCGGATCGATGGTCCGGATAGCGCACGCCCCACATGCCCGCACATTCTCGTCCAGCCGCCAACGGCATCATCCTCACCCGGAGCCCCGGCCTAGCGCCGGGCTCTTTGCGTTCCAGAAAGGCAAATCCATGACTTGTCTCCAGACCAAGATCACCACCTATCCCGCACTTCCGATCGTCGATATTTCGCCGCTCGAAAAGCTGATCCTGTCCAAGGTGCTCGATTGTGCGGAAATCGATGAAGGCTTGGAACTCTACACCGACACGGGGCCGATGAACCCGATCGTCGTCTCGCGGCGCGAGCTGATGGAGGCGATGGACACGCCGGATCAGGCGAACGAGAGCCTGCTGAAGAGGTTCGTCAGGGAGCGCGTTCTCTCCATTCTCCCCATGGAAAGTCCCGACCCCGAAAGCGTTGTCTTCATCGATCTCAGCGAGTTCCCCTGGCAATTTGTCGTACAGGACATCATCACTCGATCGCCGACGGCGCGGGAGCTTGTCATCATCCAGTGGATCAGCGATCCCAGCCAACGACCGGATACCTTCGGCGCCAGCGTGTCGCTAATCACCGAAAACGGCATTTTCCACGCCACGAGCGAGGATCTGCTGGCGGATTTCCGCAAGCGCGACCAGGCGCTCGCGTCTGGAACGCCGAATGGCGATGGCGCTCCCCGGCCAGATATCGACAGTGTTGTTGTTCCTCCAGACAATCCCAACGACACCGTCGATGCGCTCATGATGGCGGAACGCTTCGTCGCCGGCTTCGAAGATGACGAGGCACAGGATGGGATTCCCGACATCCTTGCCGGTCTTCGCGCAGCGATCCGTCGCGAGCGGCTTCGGCCTGTTCTGCTCGATGTCCTGAAGGAACTGCGCTCGGCCGTGATCGGTTTCAGCGACGACGCCTCCAGGCGCGCACCGCATCTGCGAGTCGGCAACGAGGCGCTGAACATGCTGAGCGCATTTCTCCTCAATGCCGAGCAGATCATTGCAAAGGTGGAGGGTCGGAACAATGGCTGATCTTTCCGGAGACCTGGTAGCGGGCCACTATGCCGCGACCGGCACAATCTATTCAGGACGCCGCAACCTGTTCTCGCTGGAGCCAGGGAACGAGCACCATATCGGTACGCTGGTCAGCGGATCACGGACCAAGCTCCAGCGTTTCGACGAAGACTGCGACAAGATCGTTCGCGTTCTCGCCATGCTCGACGCCGATGACGAAATGCTGACGGCGCTAAAAGCCCTCGAAGCCTTGCCCGTCAACAAATCCTGGTCTCTTGCCGAACTCGCGGCGCGCGACCTGGCGCGTACCGTCATCGCCAAGGTCGAACGACGCATCTTAAGGTAGGTTCCGCAATCCAGCGGCCGACGACCCTGCCACCATTCCCATAATTTCCCCGCCGCCGCTGCCTTTCGGGAGCCACGGCAGAGCTTTGCCTGATGGAGCCCGCATATGCAGAAACAGGAATCCTCCAGATCGCGCACTGCAAGCGCGCCGGGCATCCCGGGTGGCGTTCTCACCCGTCAACAGCGCCGGCTGCTCCGCACTGCATTGGGTGGCCGTCTGCTGGCCGTCTGCTATGGAGCCGGTATTGATTCCACCGCGTTGCTTCTCGCCTTGAAGCTCGCGGATTTGACGCCAGGCATCATTACCTTCGCCGATCTCGTCGCCGAGAAGCCCGAGACGATGGCGCATCTCGACCGGATGCAATCCATTCTCGCACGATGGGGCTGGCCGCCAATTACCATATGCCGAAAACGCACGCTTCCCGAAACCGGCTACGACGATCTCTACGGCAACTGCATCGCCAATGAAACGCTGCCCTCGATTGCCTTTGGAATGCGCAGCTGTTCGGTCAAGTGGAAACAAACGGTACAGGACCAAGCGATCAAGGGTTGCAAAACCGGTCCCAACGCGAGCGCATCCCATCCGATCTGGATCGAAGCGCAGCAACGCGGCGAACGTATCGTCAAATTGATCGGATATGATTGCGGCCCGGCCGACATGCGCCGATCGCGTAACCTTCCGACCATCGATAGCGATTTCGACTTCCTCTATCCGCTCCAGATGCTGGGATGGACGCGGCAGGATTGCGTCGACATCATCACCGCCGTGCTCGGCGCCGACTGCGTCCCGATCAAGTCGGCGTGTTTTTTCTGTCCCGCGAGTAAAACGTGGGAGCTGTTCTGGCTCGCCGCCCATCATCCCGATCTGCTCGAACGCGCGCTTTTCCTCGAACGCAACGCGCTGACAGGTCGGCATAGCCGCTTCGATGAAATCCAGTTCGGCGCGACATGGGAAGAACTGGTGCGCAACGCCGACCGGTTTCCGAGCACAAACACGACAGTCGGCCTGGGTCGATCGTTCTCATGGAACCAGTGGGCAAGGGCGAACGGCGTTGTCGATGAGACATTTCGCGTTCGCCGTGGCGACCCCGATCGCGCCCGTTTCCTTGCGCGCGCCGCGGAACTGCGTCAGTCGCGAAACGCCAATCTGGGGATCGGCAACCGGGCCAACAATCGTCACGATCCAGCCGGCCTGTGCCCTTGCTCCGGCGTTCCAACCTAACCGCAGAAGATTCATGCCGATCTATCGGCTTGGATCAGGCCCGTTTGACCGCGACCCGATGCTGATCGATTGGGCGACCAAGACCTTCGCCTACGCGCGCGCCGCGCCGTTATCCTGCGTGGCGCGGCAGCCCAGATTGCCCAAAAGAGGCGGCCGGTAGCTACCATCCAAAAGTTCTTTGCCGGTTCGCTTCGTCCACGTCGCTGGAGGGAGAGCGGGGCCGGGAGGAGTGCGGCCTTGCCGGGCGCAGAGCGCGCGCCGGCTGGGCGGACACTCTTGCTCGAAGGACATCTCCATGAACATCGTCACGACCCCGTCAGCCGTCGCCCGGACGGTCGCTCCCCTTGCCGCGTCGCCATCCCGCACCATCGACACCGCTCAGGCGATTTATCAGGCGGCGACCCAGATTCTTCCCTTCCTTGAACAGGGCAAGCCGATCACCACTACGGCACTGCGCACAGCCATGGCCGTCAGCTTCGGCGGCACGGACGCGCAGGGCTTCTGGGTCTGGAAGGACGCATACGAGGCGCTCGAAGCCGCGCAAATCCTATTTCTCCGCCGCTTCGGGCCCGCCATCCTCTCCCGATCGGCCTCGCCGCAGGCGGCGCTGGCGATGATGAAACGCATTGCCGACCTCGTTCCCACCCACACACGGCGCTCCGACGAGAGCCAAGCCATGCAGCAGCTATCGACACCGCTGCCGCTCGCCTTTGTCACCGCGTACGCCGCCGCGATCTCCTCTCCAGATCTGGTTCTCGAACCTTCGGCCGGCACCGGTCTGCTCGCCGTGCATGCCGAAATCGCCCGGGCGTCGCTCGTGCTCAACGAGATTGCCGCGACCCGCGCCGATCTGCTCGGCTTGCTGTTCCCGCGCAATCCCGTTTCCCGGCATGACGCAGCCCATATCGACGATCACCTCGATGCCGCCATCAAGCCGTCCGTCGCGGTGATGAACCCGCCCTTTTCGGTCGGCGCCCATGTCGAGGGTCGTGTGACCGACGCTGCATGGCGCCATCTCTCTTCCGCCTTTGCCCGCCTGCGCCCCGGAGGGCGCCTAGTCGCCATCACTGGCGCCGGCCTTTCTCCTGAAAACCCCAAATGGCGGCCCGCCTTCGAGCGGCTGCAGCAGCAGGGCAGGGTGGTCTTTACCGCGGCGATCGACGGCCGTGTCTATGCCCGTCACGGCACGACGGCCGAAACCCGCCTCACCATCATCGACAAGATCCCGGCCTCCGATCCAGCTGGATTCGTCGCGTCGCCGGGGAAGGCCCCGGATGTCGAGACACTGCTGTCCTGGATCTCGGATCTGCCGCCCCGCACGCCGGGCGGTTTTCCGGATTCGATCGGCGCCCTGTCAAACGGGATCCTGCGCAATGGCGCCATGCGGATGGCCACTTCTCGATCGGCAGCGAGATCTGCACCTGCCGCCACGTCGGCGGCCGACCCGAAAACCGTGCGCCCGGCCCGTCGGGTTGCCCGGGCAAAGCCCACCCGTCCGACCGCCGCTGCCAGCACGCCAGCCGTCCCGCTCGCCTATGAGCCGCGAGACTGGATGTTGGAAGAGGGCGGCCGGCTCACCGACACGATCTACGAGCCCTATGCGCTCCAGTCGATTCATATTCCGCACGCAAAACCGCATCCGACGCCGCTGGTCCAGTCGGCCGCCATGGCGGCGGTTGCGCCGCCGAAACCATGCTACCGTCCGCTGCTGCCCGAGGCGATCATCGACGAAGGTTTGCTGTCCGACGCCCAGATCGAAAGCGTCATCTATGCCGGCGAGGCGCATTCGGGCCATCTCGCCGGCGCCTGGACTGTCGACGAGACCTTCGATGTCGTCTCGGCCGCGCCGGAAGGTGCTGAAAACGCCGTCCGCTTCCGCCGTGGTTGGTTTTTGGGCGACGGCACCGGATGCGGAAAAGGACGACAAGTCGCCGGCATTATTCTGGACAACTGGTTGCAAGGCCGCCGCCGCGCGATCTGGATTTCCAAGTCCGACAAGCTGCTGGAAGACGCCCAGCGGGACTGGTCAGCACTCGGCCAGGAACGTCTTCTTGTCCAGCCGCTCTCGCGCTATCGGCAGGGCACGCCGATCCGCCTTGCCGAAGGCATTCTGTTCACCACCTACGCCACGCTGCGCTCGCAGGAACGCGACGGCAAGAAATCCCGCATCGCGCAGATCATGGACTGGGTAGGGAAGGATTATGACGGGGTCGTGGTGTTTGACGAAGCTCATGCCATGGCCAATGCGGCTGGCAGCAAAAGCGAACGCGGCGACGTCGCACCCTCGCACCAGGGCAGGGCGGGCCTCCGGCTTCAGCACGCACTGCCCGATGCCCGTGTCGTCTATGTCTCGGCAACCGGCGCCACTGCCGTCGAGAATCTCGCCTATGCCCAGCGCCTCGGCATCTGGGGCAGCGAGGATTTCCCCTTCGCCAACCGCGCCGAGTTTGTCGCTGCGATCGAGGACGGCGGGGTCGCGGCCATGGAAGTGCTTGCCCGCGATCTGAAGTCGCTCGGCCTCTACACCTCCCGGTCGCTCTCCTATGACGGGGTCGAATACGACCTGCTCGAGCACGCACTGACCGAAGAGCAGATCCGCATCTACAACGCCTATGCGGACGCTTTTCAGGTCATTCACAACAACCTGGCCGCCGCGCTCGAGGCGACCAACATCACCAGCGAGAGCGGCACGCTGAACCGCAACGCCAAGGCTGCGGCCCGCTCCGCTTTCGAGAGCACCAAGCAGCGTTTCTTCAGCCATTTGATTACCTCGATGATGACGCCGACCCTGATCGGCGCGATCGAGCAGGACCGCGCTGACGGCCATGCGTCAGTCGTGCAGATCGTTTCGACCGGCGAAGCGCTGATGGAACGGCGGCTGGCCGACATCCCGACCGAGGAATGGTCGGACCTCCACGTTGATGTCACGCCGAGGGAGTACGTAGGTGGGTACCTTTTATCTTCCTTCCCGACGCAGCTGTTCGAAGAATATTCGGACGCCGACGGCAACATCTATTCTCGTCCCGTTCACGACGAAGACGGCAATCCGGTCCAATGCCGCGAAGCGGCGCGCCGCCGTGACGAGATGATCGAAAAACTCGCCTCGCTGCCGCCGGTCGGCAGCGCGCTCGACCAGATTTTGCACCATTTCGGGACGGATGTCGTTGCAGAAGTGACCGGCCGCTCCCGTCGCATCGTCAAAAAGACCGGCCGCGACGACGTCGACCGGCTCGCGGTCGAGAATCGCCCGGCCTCGGCCAATCTCGCCGAGACTCAGAGCTTCATGGACGATGACAAGGCCGTATTGGTCTTTTCCGACGCCGGCGGCACCGGACGCTCCTACCACGCCGATCTCGGCGCGAAGAACCAGAGGCTGCGCAAGCACTATCTGCTGGAAGCGGGCTGGCGTGCGGACAACGCCATCCAGGGTCTCGGCCGGACGCACCGCACCAACCAGGCGCAGCCGCCCCTGTTCCGGCCGATGGCCGCCAACGTCAAGGCGGGGAAACGCTTCCTGTCGACAATCGCGCGGCGGCTCGACACGCTGGGCGCGATCACGCGCGGCCAGCGCCAGACGGGTGGGGCAGGGCTGTTCCGGTCTGAGGACAATCTCGAAAGCCCCTATGCGCGCGCGGCGCTGCGTCAATTCTACTATCTGCTGCATCAGAGCAAGATTGAAGGCTGTTCGCTTTCCACCTTCGAGGCCGTCACCGGCCTGTCGCTCACGACGGACGAAGGTGGCCTGCGTGATGAGTTGCCGCCGATCACGACCTGGCTCAACCGGCTGCTGGCGCTACGCATCGAAACCCAGAACCTTCTCTTCGAGGTGTTCGAGCAGCTGCTGGCGGCCAAGATCGAAGGCGCCATCGCCGCAGGCACCTATGACATGGGCGTGGAGACGATCACGGCGGAAAGCATCACCGTTACCGATCGGCGCACAATCTACACGCATCCGGTGTCCGGCGCGCAGTCGCATGTGCTCACTGTCGCGCGCAAGGATCGCATCCGCCCGCTCGTTCTGGCCGACGTGCTGGCCATTGCCCGCGTCGAGCCGCAATCGGTCTTTCTGGTCAACACGCGCTCGAACCGCGCGGCGATCCAGCTGCCGACGGCGAGCCTGATGCTCGACGACGGCACCGTCGAGCACCGCGTCCGCCTGCTGCGTCCGACCGACGAGCTGCGCTTCGGCCTCGACGCCCTTGCCGAAACCTTCTGGCAGCCGGCCGACCGGAAGCGGTTCTGCGAGCTGTGGCAGGCGGAAGTCGCCGCGGTGCCGGAGTTCACCACCAGCACCTTCCATATGGTCACTGGGCTATTGCTGCCGATCTGGCGGCGGCTGCCCGATCATGATTGCCAGGTCTACCGGATCCAGAGCGATGCCGGCGAACGCATCATCGGGCGTCACATCGCGCCGACGCAGGTCGCGACCATGCTGCGCAATCTCGGCATCGACAACGTGCCGACGCTCGCGCCGCAGGACGCATGGACCGGGCTGGTCGAGGGACGGATCGGCTTGCAGCTCGCGGACGGGTTGATCCTGCGTCGCGGCAGGGTCATGAACGACTACCGCGTCGAGCTGATCGGCTTCACCGAAGCGATGGTTCCTCGGCTGAAGGCGCTCGGCCTGATTTCGGAAATCATCGCCTGGAAGCTCAGGCTGTTCATACCGACCGGCGAGCAGGGCCACGCCATCCTCGCCTCGCTTATCGGGCGGCATACGCTGGTCGGCGTCACCGACCGCACGGCGGCAGCGTGAGGGGAGGCGGTCATGTCCGGCTCGACCTCCGAGCTTGCGCGCCGTCTCGGCGATCACGCCGAGGCGGTGTGCCGCGAATATCTCTCGAACGGCCGACGCGTCGGCAATTACTGGATCGTCGGCGACGTGCGCAACACAGAGGGCCGTTCCATGCATGTGCGGCTGAAGACCAATGCGAAGGGGTTCGCCGGTAAATGGGTCGACGAGGCGACGACCGAATATGGCGATCTGCTCGACGTCATCCGCGAGAGCTGCGGCCTTCTCGAGTTCCGTGATGTCGCCGATGAAGCGCGTCGCTTCCTCGCCATGCCGCGATCGCACCCGCAAAACCCCGGCGCGGAGCGCCAGCCTGCCGCGGCACGCGGCACACCCAAGACGGCGCGCCGCCTGTTCGCCATGTCGCAGACGATCGCCGGCACGCTTGCTGAGCGTTACCTTGCTGGTCGCGGCATCCTTCTTGCCGTGCGTGAGCGCGCCGTGCGTTTCCACCCCGGCTGCTACTATCGCGATCTCGTGACCGGCGAGACGCGGGCCCTGCCTGCGCTGATCGCGGCCGTGACCGACCTTGACGGGCGCATCACCGGTCTGCAACGCACCTGGTTGGATCCCGGCGGCAACGGCAAGGCGCATGTCAACGATCCGCGCCGCTCGCTCGGTCATCTGCTCGGCAACGGTATTTGGCTCGGCCTCAACCCCGGTGCTCCTGTCCCGGTCTTGGCCGCCGGCGAAGGCTTCGAGACGATGGCCTCGCTGCGCACCGTGATGCCGGCGCTGCCGGTGGCAGCCGCCACTTCGGCCAATCACCTCGCGGGCCTGATCTTCCCGCCCGGTTGTCGGCGTCTCTATATCGCCGCCGATGCGGACGCCGCCGGCCGGCACGGCATCGAGCGTCTCAGCCAGCGAGCCGGCGAGGCCGGGATCGCAACCCTCGTGCTTCGCCCGCAGCTCGGCGACTTCAACGACGATCTGCGCCATCTCGGCCCGATCCGTCTCGCGGCATCGCTCGGCGATCAGCTCGTTCCGGAAGATGCCCGTCACTTCCTTCCATCGGGATGAATGCCGCTTGCCGGCAGGCGGGCGAGCGCGGCGTCATGGGAAATCCCGCCGGCATGGCGGCAGTCCCGACGGAGAGGCCGCGCCCGCGGCCTGCCTGAGAGGCGATCCCTGCCACCCCCGGTCGCGGCCGCAACGGCTGCGCCGTCCTCCGCTTTGCTGCGGCCTTCGGTGCGGCCGCGCCGCGGGCGCGGCCGGGCGTCGCTGTCAGGCCGCGATGGGTGCGGCCACAACCGGCGGAGACAGCCATGACCTACGATCTACCTTTCGACGACGCCTACGAGCCCTACCACGCCTCCTCGCCGACCGACCGCGTCATCCTGGAACTCCAGATGTACGGCCATCGTCCACATCAGGACGAGCCCGATCCCCGGCCGTTGCCCGACGACGCGGTGATCCGGGCCGGCCTCGCCGGCATTGTCGAGACTTTCGCCGGGATGCTCGGCGACACGAGGCTTGAACCCGATCTCGACGACCTGCTCTGGTCCTTCACCAACGTCTTCCACCGCGCCGCCGAACGCGTCGCCCGCAACCTCGACCGCAACGAGGAAGCGCAGCGGTCGAGCCAGAACGAGCAGGACGGCTCGGAGGTGAAGTCCGTCGAGCTGGAACGACTGACGGCCGAGGGCATCACCTATATCGAGCGCCGCAACGTGCTGGAAATCATGCGAGACGAGGCCGCCGACCTCTACGAGGCGCAGACCGGCTCGGCCTGGCGGCCGCGGACCGGCTCCAAGGTATCCCATCAATCGATGACCGCCGCCGTGATCGACTCCCGCGACTTCCTCGCCGCACGCCGCCGCGCCGACACCGAGGTGCTGGTGCCGGCCGGCACCAAGATCGCCTTCTCCGGCGGGCTCGACTGCGACGAGCACGACAGGATCTGGGAGGCGCTCGACAAGGCCCGCGAGAAGCATCCCGACATGGTCCTGCTCCATGGCGGCAGCCCACGCGGCGCCGAGCGTATCGCCGCCTGCTGGGCCGAGAACCGAAAAGTCACGCAGATCGCCTTCAAGCCGGACTGGAATCGGCACGCCAAGGCCGCTCCGTTCCGCCGCAACGACCAGCTGCTGTCGGTCATGCCCTACGGGCTGATCGTCTTCCCCGGTTCAGGCATCACCGAGAACCTCGCCGACAAGGCCCGCCGCCTCGGCATTCCGGTATGGCGGTTTACGGAGGGTGGCGCGTGAGCGCCACTTTCCTCACCCTTGTTCCGAAACGTGCTTTCGTCGCCACATCATCGACGAACCCGACCCTTCGCGGTCGGGTTCGTCCCGCACTCGCATCCTGACAACCCACCAATTGCCGACACCACGAGGATGAGGCGTTTTCTTGCAAATCTGGAAAATCAGGATATTATGGAAGCCTACACGGAGACTTGGCCATGCGACAGTTCACGACAGGCGACCTCAACAAACAGGTTGGCGATGTCACCGACGCCGCCAGCCGCGAACCGATCGTGCTTACCAAACACCGCAAGCCCCGCTTCGTCCTCATGAGCTACGAGCACTACGAGCGGATGCGTACAGGCAAGAATCCGCGTCGCGCATACCGTGTCGCCGACATGCCGGAGGAGCACAAGGACCTCTTCGCCGCGGAAATCGACCGGTTGACGCGCGGCGAGGGCTATGACGATGAGCCGTGAGTTCCTGCCCGGCCAGGTCATCGCCTATCCGTACCTCTGGGCATGGCAGCAGGAACGCGGCGAAACAGAAGGCCGCAAGCGCCGGCCGACCTGCGTCGTGGTGGCCGTCAAAGGTGCCAATGACGGTCTGACCCATCTTGTGCTTCTGGCCATCACCACGCAGCCGCCGCAACGCGGTCGCGTTGCGCTCGACATCCCGGATATCGAGCGCCGGCGGGCCGGTCTGAGTGAGCTCAAGCGTTGCTGGATCGTCGTCGACGAATACAATTACGATGTCGCCGAGCGCTCCTGGTACATCGAACCGGGACACGACATTCTCGGCCGCTTCAGCAAGGCCTTCGTGATGAAGATCGCAACCGCCTTTGCCAAAGCGCGGCTATCGGGCCGGCGCGTCGACCGTCTGGATTGACGCTAAACCTTTCTGCTTCTCTTTGACCACCCAGTGGGCGCCCCGGCTCGTGGCCGGCCGGGCCTTGGTCGCGGCGTGCCGCCGGCTCCCGGGCCGGCCTCGCCGCCTTGGCCTGCGGTGACGATCACGCGCGCAGGAGAGGGAGGGGAGAGCTGGGCCGGGGCGGGGGGCTTTGAGAGAAAGGAAGAGCGACCATGGCGATGATATTCTTAGGCGGCTCTCGCGACATTTTCGAACTGCCCGCCCCTGTGATCGAACGGATCGGCGCGATCGTCGCGGCCGAACATGGTGTGCTGATCGGCGATGCGCCCGGAGCCGATGCCGAGATGCAAAGCCTGCTCGCCGGTTACAATTACGAGCATGTCGGCGTCTTCCATGCGGAGGCCGAACCGCGCAACAATCTCGGTGACTGGGCCGCCTATCCCGTCCCGCCGCCAGAGGGTGCACGGGGCCTTGCCGTCCACGCCGAGAAAGACCGGGAGATGGCCCGGCGCGCCGACTTCGGCCTGATGGTCTGGGACGGCGCATCGCCGGGCACCTGCCTCAACGTGCTGCGCCTTGCCGCCACCGGCAGCCCCTGTGTCGTCTACGACACCATGCGCGGCACGGTGGCGACCGTCCACAACGCTGCGGACTGGCGCGCCATGCTGCACCATGCCGGCTCTGACGTGCGCCGCAAGGTCGAAGGTCGCCTGTCAGCGGATGAGCGCCTTGCGCTGGAAGCCTGATCGCGGCGATCCGCTTTGACGAGCCTGCGCCCGGGTGGCGGAAGCCGCCCGCTCTTACCCGGCCGAAGGCCGACCCCTTGCGCCGCCGCCTCTCGCGGCTCGCCGGCAATCCGCGAGGATCCGCTGCCCCTTCGTCGCGCCACGGCCATGTCGGTTGCCGATCAAGCGGCCGATGGGTGGTGGCAGCAGCTTGGGGCGGTTCACCTCGCCCGAACGTTGGGAACCGGCATTGTCTGCCGAGCGACCGCGGAATCCGGGCGGGTGACAGTGGAAGGCGTAGTGAGCATTCTGCGGAACGATCGCGTGCGGACATGACGTTGGAGGGCAGGCCCGAAGGCGGGGTAAACACCTGATCGCGAGCGCCGCCGCGGTGTTGAGGATCTGCGATGGTGGCCGGAGGCGTCGCCTTCGCTCACATCCGGACCAATCCCGTTTCATGTCGCCTTTGTAGTGGACCGCCTGCTTTCGCGGTCAACCCCCGTTGGGGGTACGCTCGGCACGAAATTCCGGAAAATTCGATTTCGGTCTTTTGTTGGCGGGCCAGGCACTTTCCCTCCCGCAAGCGGGGCCCTTGAAAGTGCGGCCCGCCATCTGCGGCAAATAGATTTTTCCGGAATTTCCTGCCGAGTGACCGCAGCAGGACGGCCCCCTCCTGTGGCGCCATCGGGAATGGTCCCGATGCAACCGAAGGAGAAGTACCATGGCCACCACGATCGCAAACCTCACCGCCAAGGCCGACGGCTCGATGGAAGGCGTGTTCGCCACGCTCCGGGTCAACGCCCCGATCACCCTCATCCCGAACAACAACAAGTCCCGCGAGGACGCGCCCGACTACCGCATCGTCAACAAGCGCACGGGCTTCGAGATCGGAGCCGGCTGGAACCGCGTCTCCCAGCGTTCGGGGGAGGAATACCTCTCGGTCAAGCTGGAAGCCCCCGAGATCGGCGTCATCTTCGGCAACCTCGCCCCCGCCCCCGGCGGCGAAGAGAACAAGAAGGTGATCCTGTGGAACAACCCGCAGTGAACCGCCGCGAACCGGCCCCGCAAGGGGCCGGTTCTCTTTCGCTCTTAACAACCAAGAGGCTTCCATGAGCCGCTACACCATCACGGTCACGCGTGATGGCCGCTCCGGTCCGAACGTGGTCATCGGCTAAGATCCGTGGCAGCGTACTCTCTTCCTGCAAGCTTCCCCGACGAGACCGACGACAATCTCGCTTTCGCCCCACAGAGCGAGGCCGACAACCGAGTGGAACCACTGAAGCGTTTGGGACGATGATCGATGTGCCTTTGCTGGAACTGGGCGGGCCGATGAAAAAGCCGCCGACATCGTCGCAGTCGACCGAGGTATTTGCCGCTGCGTAGCTTTGGCCGTGACAGCCGCAATCGGCAGGTGCGCCTATCACGGTATGGCAGGGTCAACGCCTCGACCAGCTTCCCGCCGCGCGGCCGATAAAGGGACCGCCCGTGTGGTGCTCACGCCAGCGACCGCAACGCTGCTACGAGGTCCTCGGGTGTCATGCACTCGGCATCAGCTTCGAGCAGCTCAGCTAAATATATCGCTTTAGCCCGACGGTCGCTGGCAGACAGGACATTCGCCTCCGCAACTGCAGTCAAAGCAAGCTGCTCGTCTTTCGAAAGACGTTCCAGATGCATGACCGCCGAGCTGTCGGGTCTGCGATTTGTGTCGCAGTCGCGGGTGAAATTAACAAGATCGTGCATTTTGCGGCGATGCGCGGAAATGGCCGCACGAACGCCTCCACCCACGTCATCCGCCGAATTGGTGCAAATAGGTTCGAGCCGCATGATTGGCGCCTTTCAGTCACTGCTTCCTACGCCCCCAAAGCCCTGCCTTCTCCTGTCCTTCGCTGCTGCCGGCACACTCCGCCCATGCCAAAAAACGAAAAGTGCCAGCTTGCACTCAAAATTGCCCATGCAGATTTTGACCTTGGTGGCGCGCAACTGAGCCATCCCGCGGATGAGCGGTCTCACGGGCTCGCGAGACAGAAGCATCGCTGAGGCCTGTTTGTAGCCGCCCTAACCGGTCCCGATGATTCGATCCTCTCCTGTGCCGGCCAAAACCGTGGCGATAAAAGCGTTGATTGAGGACGAAGGCACGATAGGATACGAAAACGAGCGAAGCGAAACGAAGTCATCGACTGTAAGCAGCTGATAAAGAACGGAAAATATTTTCTTCCGCCGCCGCGAGATGGGAGCGATTTTAAAGAATTGTTCAGGCGGATGGCGGCAGCAGGTCTGGGACGCCCGCTGGGCGACGATGGTTTTCCTGTGGGTCCGTGGACGCCCGAGCGTCTCGCGGAGACGATTTCACAGATCGATTCCAACCGGATTGGAGTCGACCTGCGAACGGTGCAGCTTTGGTTCCAAGAAAACGACAAGGGGATCAGCACAACCAACATCCGTTGGCTGGCAAGGGTTTTTGGCTGCGATGATCCGGTGGCGACCGGGGAATGGCAGGTGGAGCTTAGCGCGGCCCAATCGCGGTTAACGGCGAAAAGGCGAGAACGGAAGAAAGCCGGAAGCGACGTTGCGCTGGGGCTTCCAGATATAGCTCAGCCCGTGGCCATTACTGGCGGCCCAGAATTCCAAGCAGATCTCATGCCGGATATTGGCGCGACGGAGTCGAGGCGACGCTTCAGCTTGGCGCGAAGATCGGAAGCGCTTTTTTGCCAAGGCTCTCCCTTGAACCTACCGGCTTCGGTGTTCGCGGGTATCTCCGCACTTGGGTTCCTGTCGTTTATCCTTGGCATTCATAACGTCAAATATGCCCGCCCGGACGGGATCATTAAGCAGGTTGGATTCCTCTGGGCCGCGAATTGGATATTCGTGTTCATGGTGTTTCTGCCGCTATTTTTGGCCTTCGTGGCTGAACTCGTCATCTCCTGGAAGTACGAAGAACGGCCGAGGCTTGTAAGAAGCGGCGACCTGGACGAAAGCTGGCATGCTTGGGAGCACGTCATGGACGCCTCATCCCATTCATTTTGGGCGGTTTTTTTGATTTGTTTGCTGTTCGCCGGCATTGTCCAATGGATAGGCGTGTGTCTCGTCCCGCTTATCAAAGGCGGTGGCAACTATGCGATAGATTGGGGCAAGCTGGCGATCGTGCGCCCTGAGATTATTTCGGTGCCGATGGAGGCCGTGTTCACGGGACTCGCTTACCTATATATGTGCCTGTGTTTTTATCTGTTCTTCGCAGGTCTAATTTTGCTTTATGCGATTGTCGATGACCTCTGGAAAATCGGTCAGGCGTCGAAAAATCGGCAGGAGATGGATTTCCAGCGCGATCTAAACGACGTCGGCTTCTGGGTGTTGCGGTCGGTTTTCCGGTGTGCCGTTCTGGGCGTTCTGATCGCCACGGTCATGAAGCTTCAAAGCTCTTACCTGGCATCCAATGGAAAGAATATTGTCATCTGGTTGGTCAGCGATCTGTCCTCTGTCTTGTATCAGCACGCCGATGTGGGCAGCAGATTCAGCTATAGACTGCCGACACACTACAGCAGCCTTCTCGTCGCGATCTCGACCTGCGTCGTTTTTCTATATGGCACCATCCGTTTGGACGTCGGAAGCCGGTTCCATGTCTCCCTGTGGAGGATGTCGGCGATCATGACACTGCTGGTTGCCAGCTACTTGTTGACCGATGCATTTCCAGGTTTCTCGATCCTTCTGGGTGTTGGAGTGCTGCTCGCTATCTATGGCCTGATTGATCCAGGGCTTGGCCGAGGGCGAGCGAGCGACTTTGGAAACCATCAAAATGTATCATAGGTGGCTTGATCGCTGGGATGAGCGACGGGCGCAACGCGGTGAGGAAGGTAAGAAAAAAACCGATTTCGTCCTTGATGCTGATCGCGCGTTTCTGGTCGAGAAGGACGTAAAAACGATCGACGAGTTTTGCGTCCTGGCGGACCAGGCCGTGGCTGACCCAACCTTTTTCGACGAACCGGACGGCAACGATCAGAGTTTTGAAAGACAGGGCGAATGGCTCACGTTTCCGTCGGACATTTCCACGGATGTTGCCGAGAACAATGTTGTCTGGGCAAAAATCACCGAGAGCGGGTCCTTCGATCAGGCCATGGTGATTTTTCACCACTGGAATGCATTGTCCTGGAATCGCCGGATTGCCAGCTTTTTCTCCAAGCGCCGCATCACGGTTGTCGAGATCGCCATGCCCTATCACTTCCAGCGCAGCCGTCCCGGATCCTCGCACGCCGACTACATGCTTAGCGCCAACCTCGGTCGTACGATCCAATCCGTAAGACAGGCAGTGTTGGACGGCCGAAAGCTCATTCGTTGGTTGAAGGGCAACGGGTATTGTGACATTTCGGTTCTCGGTATGAGCCTGGGTTCCTGGGTTGCCGGTTTGGTTGCCGCGCATGACCCGGCGGTGTTGAAAGCCTCGTTGTTTCTGACGGCCGGGAGCTTGGCCGACATGGTTTGGACCGGTCGCGCGACCCGAGCGATACGCGACAGCCTTGAGCCTGAGATCGGTCTTGCCGATCTCAGGCGGGCCTGGGGTCCGCTCAACCTGGAAAATTGCGTAGATCGCCTGGCGCGGCCGGATCTCGCTCTGCAGGTCGTGTTGGCTGAGAGGGACAAGGTGGTTTTGCCGGAGCTGTCGACGCGCTTCATCCAGAAGCTGAACGACGCCGGCGCTCGGCCCAACATCCTTGAAATGAATTGTGGTCACTATTCACTCGCCCTGCCGCCCTACATCTTATTGGCCGGTTTGAGCTTGAAGCGGTTTCTTTCGAGGGCTGATCGCTCGGCCCAGCCAGGATGAGCTTTCGTGAGCGGCTCAGATCGTGCCGCACACATGCGCCTGCAGGCAAAGACCGTGTCCTATTCGGTGCCGGCCGCGCCCGGCCGGAGCTTTTTTCTCCGACGTCGCCGCAGCTTCGCCTCGCCCCATTTATCTTCCAGCAGTTCAGATGCTTCGATTCCGAACTCCTTTGAAATGCGGTTCAGCATCGACAGACGAACGTCGCGGCGGCAATTCAGCACCTGAGACATATAGCTTTCGGTCACATCGATACGTTCTGCCAATTCCCTGCTCGTCAGACCGTACACATCACGAATCCGCATAAGCGCGTTGCTCAGGCGCTTGTGCAGCCGTTGGTCATCATCCCAATCTGGCGCGAGATCTGTCTTGCGCTTTTCATCATTGAGATGCGGCGGCATGTTTTATCCCTTCCCGGCCTGTCGCGTTATGACGCGGACCATCATCCGATGTAAGTCCTTTGGAAGCAAATTCCCAAGGCGCGGCGACCTCACACTGCCGCCGGCTGGTCGCCGGATACGGACGCGCCCTGCGGGCGCGGGATCGCTCTGCTCAGGCCTTTCTATCGTATCATGGGGGAAGGGGTCGCCTCGAGACCGCGCGGCCCCTCCAATTTTTCCGCCGAGCCGCGAAGGGCGGCCCGCCGGAAAAATCGGCTCCTCCGCGCGCGAGCCGCCTGCGGCGGGTCTCGACCCAACCCCTTCTCCCATGATCCGCGGCGTCGTCCTTCACACGAACTCAAGGAGAACGACGATGATGCTCGAACAACACATCGAGGAACTGCGCGCCGAGTTGCGGAATGCGGTCATCCGCAAGGATCGTCGCTGGATCGAGGCCGAACTCAAGAGGGCGCTCGCGGGACTCGACGCTCGGCTCGACGAGGTCGAACGAGAGCTGCGCGAAATCAACCACGAGGACGAGGCGCCTCCTTCATAGGAGGCGCCGCCAGCGCAGTGCTCGGGAGGCCGGCCGGATCGACCGGCCGGCCTGCCGTTGCGCCTGCTCAGTTGCCGACGTCATCCAGGACCATAACCCCGCCTCAGCTTGCTTCGCAGCAGCCTGTCGGCCGCTGCGACCGCCTGATCTTCATCGTCATAGAGGTCGAGACGTCGCCGCGCGGAGCAGCCGATGCGTCCCCAGTCGCGCACGACGGCGGACCATCCGAACAGCGTGGGCTCGACCGCCACCCTGTAATATCGTGCCATATTGCGCGCCGGGTCGACACGACGGAGCAAAGCAGGGACAATGTCTTGTTCGAGCATCCCATCTTATCCCCCGTTCCCATCCGGTACGTCCAACGACACTTATGAATCGGTCGGGCCATCATGATTCATTTCGGTGATGGCTCGTACGGGCGACGGAAGATGGGCGAGCCGCCTGCGGCGACCGGGTGCTATTCGCTTCGCTCACGGAGCCCGCAAGCGGTCTCCGCCTTCGGTGACGCCCCCTCTCGCGGTGCGCGCCGGACCGGATCGACCGGCCCGGCATGCAGGTGAGGGGCGACCCTCACACTCCCGCCGGTTGGCCGCCGAAACCTCACCTCCAGACACCCCCCCCGAGCCGCGCGCAAGGGCTGACTCCCTCCTTCGCTACGCTTCGGCCCTGCGGGTGCGCGCGGCTCGGGGGGTGGCGGCGCGCATCGAGCACGCCGCCACCCCTGGGGGGAGCGGCTAGCCGCCTCTCCCTCCAGACCCCCCACTCCTTTCGGACTGCTTCGCAGCCGGCCTTTCGGCCGGTAGAAGGACGCTGCCGCGACTTCGCCAATGCAGCCGGGCAGTTCGCTCGGCGTCAGCCTGCATGTGCGGCTGGCGCCTTCGCTCCTGCCCTGCCGGCGCGCTCACGCCTCGATGGCGCTGCAGCTTCGCAGCCCGTCGCTGCGCTCCCGGCTGCTCGCCGCGACGCTATCTCGGCGTTCGCTTCGGCCTTACAGTGGAAGACGCGAGGGCCGCTCGCCGTGAGTCGGCGTCCTTCGGACGCCCGCCGCTGACCGTTCGGCGCTGGCGCGCCGCCCGGGGTTCATCGACGACGGCGAGCGGCCCTCGCGTCTTCCACTGTAAATGGCAGGATAGGCTATCTGTATACAGATAGCCGTTGCACCCGCCGGGTGCTTCCTCGCTGCGCTCGCCATGGATGTTAATTTGCTGCTTATCGAGATCGTCTCGAAGAGCGCCGCCGTGCCGGAATCTGCGATTTCGTGATTGTGGCAATCCGCGATTACGCGATTGACACATTGCGCATAGGCGTCATTGCGACCATCCGCGTTTGTGCCGTTCCGCCAATATACGGTTCACGCAATGCGTGATTTTGCGATCGTCGGATTGCGGGGTTGCGCGGTTGCGACGTTTGCGGAATCCGCCCTTGCGCGATGGAGCCTATGCTGGCAAGAGTACGTCATGAATTGCACTATCGTATAAGTTAAGTGCTGGCGACCGCACCGTGTCGTCGTCGCCACGGTCCCAAATATACAGTGGGTTCATTGTCCGATGACCATCACACCGAAGCAGCCGGCCGTCTCCCTCGCTCTCTCCACTTTCAAGGGCGGCGCAGGTAAAACGGCATTGAGCATCAACCTCGGCGCCGAGTTCGGCAGCCAGGGCAGCAAGACCCTCATCATCGATTGCGACCTGCAGCAATCCTCCTACCGCTGGTACATGACATCAAAAGCGCGCAAACTGATCACGGATGCCGACAACCTCGAAGTAATCCCTGTTTCCCCGGAGCAGAACCTTCAAGAGCGCCTGGCGCTCGCCCCACCTGCCGATATTCACATCTACGATGTCAGCGGCTATGCGCACGACCGTGCCGTTGAAGTCTTCAAGCGCGTGCATGCGGTTGTAATCCCCGTCATCCTCGAGCCGACCAGCGCGACCCAGGCCATCAACATTTCCCGCTTGCTGAACGAGATCGCAGCCTCGCGTGGCGCGCCTGTGACGCCACATGCGGCAATTTGGAACCATGTCGATCACATAGCCCTGAGAAGCAACCGCGCCATTCCCGAAGTGACCAGGATTCTCTCAAGCAGCAACGTTCCGCTCTTTGAAACGATCATTCGCAAGACCAACCATTTCAGCGACGTCGTCGCCGGCTTTGGCACGCTCTACACCAAGCTCCGCGCCATCGACGCCAATACCAACATGACCCCATCCGCCAGAAGGCGCGCCCGAGAAAGCGTTCTCGATGCGATCGATCAAATCAAGGGTCTGAACAACGAATTCATCTCGCTTATCGGAGCATAGCCATGGCGGAGACTCCCAAGGAACGCATCGAGGTTGGCGCAAGCATCGTTCAGATCGCCAGGAATAAACCTCCGGTAGAGCCCGACGATCCAGCGGTCGCATTCGTGCCGACACCGGTGTCACTTGCCCAACTGACCTCGGCCTCGCCAGCAAATTCCGGTGCGACTAAAACCAGCCATCCCGCCGATGGGGAGCCTGAACAACAAACCCCGATGCCGACTGCGCGCTCTCGACCGAAGCCGCCTTCAAAACCCGCTGCGCCGTTTGCACGAAACAAATCGAAATCCCCCGACTATGCGCGCGTCAACCTGCAACTCCACAACGATGTGGTCACGCGCCTGTTCGTCATTGGACGATCGCGCGGCAAGCGATACACGACGTTGATCGAGGAATACATCCTCGCCGGCCTCGAGCGCGACAAGGGATGACATGGCCAGCGTTCCGGTCATGTTTCGGCTACCAGCCCAACTGTCGGATCAATTGGCAGCGCTTGCTCAGCGCGTCGAAAGCAGCCCTGGACTGATCGCACGCCTTATCGTCACGCGCGATCTCACCGAAACAGCCGCCATGCTCGAAACGCATGATGAGAAGCTTGAGCACATCTTCCTGATGATCAAGGATATCGCGCAGGTCCACCGGGATCTTATGCGCGATGAGGTCGTCGCGACCGGCCAAGACACGATCCGGGTCCTGGAAAAGCTCGACGAGATTGCGCGCGCAATCGACTCTATCCGCGACGCCGCTTTTGTGCGATCTTATACGATAGTGAAAGATTTGATCGCCGCGCACGATGAGAAAGCCACGCAGGAATCCCTCCCGCTTTAAGCGTCGCCTGCCGTTCTACCACGAGCTGATCGAGGACGATCGGCGCGGCGGCGGAGGAGGAGGCAGTGGTGGCGGTGGACGGTCCCCCCATTCTCGTCGCCCCTATAGCTCGACCAGATCACGACCTGGCCTCCATGCTGCCAGCACCGCGCTGAGCCGAGCCACCGGCCACAATGCCGTCGTCGTCAAAGTGCTGTCCTATGGCGCCGGCGCAGGTTCCGCGCGCAATGTTCTCGAATACCAGGCCAAGGAAGAGCGGGCGATCGATCAGGACGGCCGTGAAGTCATCAGCATCAAGGATGCGCTCGCGCAATGGGAACGCGATTTCACGACGCGCGAGGGTTCGAAGGACATTCTCCTCCTCGCCTATGAACTACCGACCACTGACCGCGAAACCGTCGCTAAGGCTCTGGACGATCTGGCGCGTGACGGCATCTTCCAGGACGGCGACACGCAGCGCACCTACGCCTACAGCATTGGCCCGGGCGTGAAGGATCAGACGCGGCTGAAGCTTGCCGTCGTCCTCGTCCATGAGAAATCGGACCGGGCGGACCGTACGACCGACAACCACGTTCCGGCATCGATCGAAACTGTTCGGGCAATCGATCGTCGTGTCGACACCCGCCTCGCGGAGCAGAGGATCGCGCCAATCTCCCGCTATCCCGCAGAATCTGCATCCGGCCCAAAAGGGCTCAACGCCACCCTGCACGCCATGCAGCGCCAGGACAACGCGGTCACGCTGTCGACCCATGCTCATCTGGTCGAACGCGGCAACAAAACCCCGATCTACAAGCGCACCGGCGAGCGCCGCTCGATCACGACAGCCGATCACAAGGAGCTCACGCGAGAGGGTCGTACCGTCGGCGCCCTTCTGCAAAGCCGGCAACCTCGCGACTTCATGCATTTGCTTCTTTCCGGTCCCGCCAACGTCGATCGGGACAAGTTCATTGAGGCGGCAGGCGATTTTCTCGGTACCCAGTTCCATGGACATCGCTATGCCTATGCGGTCCACAATCGTCACGAGGCGACTAAACACCCGCACGTCCATGCCATCGTCAGCCTGAAGGGCCCCGGCAGGACCCGCCTCAATCCCAACATCCGCGATTTCACGGAATGGCGCGAGCGATTTGCCGACAAGGCGCGCGACCGCGGCCTGGCCATCGATCATCAGAAGCGCCTCGATCGAGCCGGTCCGCCTCCCGTCAAACGCTGGGAGTGGGAGATGTTCCGCCGGATGGGCGCCTACACGCCGCCCAACGTCATGACCAAGGTCATGAACAAGATCCGCGACACACCGACAGCGCCCACGATGCAGGCCGGCATCGATCGCTTCAACACATCGAAGAACGCTCTCGGCCGCGTCATCGACATGCTGGACACGATCGGGAAAGACCGGCAGCAACCGAGCACGGCGCGCGAGCTCTCCAGGGATCTGTCGATCGGACTGCGGCGCGAATATCGCCGCCTCGAAGACGCCGTCTCGCACGGTGAACTGCCTTCGCACGAGAAAGGAGAAACCCACATGCTGCGCAACACACCCATCACCTCCAACCAGGCGAAGACCGCGATGGATGCGATCGCCTCCTCGGCGGCAGCCGTCGCGAAAGCGATCACCAATCCCACCGAACGCGCGATCTTCGAATCCGCAGCCAGGGTGATCGACAAGGTCGTCAAGCTTCAACTCGACTCTCGTGTCGCCAAGGACAAAGACCGCAGCGACGACAGGGCTTCAAACGCGACGGCGACCAAATCGGCCGCCGGGCGCGACGCCGTGCTCGAGAAGGGTGAGATCGACCGGACCTCTACCAATCGCAGCGTCGACGTTTCGCGTATCGCCCAGGCCAATCAGGGCAGGGCGGTGCTCAACGATCGCCAGGAGCGCGGCCGCGACCGGGCGGGGGAACGGGACGAGGAAAAACAGCCGGACCGGCAGATTCCGTCCCGCGTGGTCCTGACCCCTCCGAAGGATCGCGATCGCGGGGATCGCAGCCGGTAGTACGGGCAGGGGGCTTCCGATGATTGCCCGAACAGCCTGGCCCGACCGTCATTCCGTGGTGGATCCGATTGCGGCAATATGAGTACTGCGAGGACAGTGATTTTGAGCGCGTTGCCGGGTCTGATCCTTGGCGGTTTCGCTCTATCCGTTCTCGCCGGCGCCGGCGAAATTCAACCTGCCGCCAATCCGCAGCGACGATCAACTCGTCACCGCTTTGAGCCATACCCGCTTCCTTCGTGGAGCGATGACGATGAGTACCGCCGCCTGTTGAGCACGCTGTGCCCTACAAGATACACACTGTGCTTCCCGACAACGGCATCCAGTTCACCCCCCGGGGGCCGGCGGTTCAGCCGTGCCATTGATCAAGGAGGCGATCGCCAATGGTGAGATCTTCTGCGCCCATGTCTTTGAATACACCTGCGTCAGGAACGACATCGAACACCGCACGACAAAGGCTAGGCGTCCGTGGACCAACGGCCAGGTCGAGCGCATGAACCGGACCATCAAGGAGGCCGCCGTAAAGCACTTCTATTATGAGAGCCACGACCAGCTCCGCAGCCATCTAGCCGACTTCGTCGCAGCTTATAACTTCGCTCGCAGGCTCAAGACCCTGAAAGGCCTCACATATACGAGTTCATCTGCAAGGCGTGGGCGTCACAACCGGAACGCTTCAAACTCAATCCGCTCCAGCAAATGCCGGGACCAAACATCTAACGGTCACGTCGGGCGGCCGTCGTCATGCCGATTGCAAACAAGGCACTTCAGGTCTCATGGTCGATGGTCCATAACCATGCCAAGCCCTCCCGCTTGACAAAATCTGATTCCCGGCTAATTTACCTAAACGATTAGGTTGGCTTCGGAATGAAGCTTGGGAGGATGGTTTGGCTCGCTCGACCATGCGCGATATCAGCCGTGTCACGGGATTTTCCGTGTTCACCGTCTCGCGTGCGTTGAGCGGCGGCGACGGCGTTTCGGAGCAGAGTCGGGAGCAGATCATCAAGGCTGCGCGCGAACTCGGCTACGTCGTGAACAGGGCGGCGCAGGAACTGCGGCGCGCAAAGCGCGATACCGTCGCGATCATCACCGCGAGCACCTCGAACTCCTACTATCTCGACCTGATGGCCGGCATCCAGCGGGCGCTCGATCCTTCCGAATGGACGGTGATCGTCGGCGACGTGGCGGTCAACGGCGCTTACGATGCACGGCTGGAAGCGCGCATGATCCAGCGCCTTATCGAATCCCGCACGGCCGGGGTGATCTCGGCACTGACGCTGCAGCCGGAGCACGCGGAATTGTTGGCGAAATGGGATATCCCGGTTGTCTTCGTCGATTCCTCGCCGCCGCCCGAAGCCGCCCATTTTCCAAGCGTGACGACGAACAACCATAAAGCCAGCATGATGGTCGGGCAGCATCTGGCCGGGCACGGCTACAAGAACTGGCTGTTCCTCGTCTATCCGGCCAAATGGTCTTCCCGTTTCGGCCGCGAGAGCGGACTGCGCGATGCCGCGAGCATCGCCGGCGCCAACCTCGTCGTGCTCGAAACGGCCAACGATTCGGCATCGGCTCGCGAGACGCTGGCGCAGTATCTCGACGATCACGCGAAGCCCCCGCATGTCCTGATCGCCGGCAACAATCCCCTGCTGCTCGGTGCCATGGGCCTGTTGAAGGATCGCGGCATCCAGGTGCCAGGCGACATGGCGGTCGTTGCCTATGACGAGTTTGCCTGGTCGACGCTCACCGATCCGTCGATCACCGTGCTCAACGAAGACAGTGAGGAGATCGGGCGCCGGGCGGCGGTCATGCTGCGCGAGATCATCGACGGGCAGGAAGCCGCCGGGCGCAAGGGCCAATCGCAGAGCCCAGTCTATGTGCCTGAACATCGCCAGCAGGTGTCCGCCCGGTTGATGCTCAGGCGTTCGTGCGGCTGCTTGGAGAGCGGTCGCGAGACCGCGAAAGGGAGTTCTTTCCAGGCGGCATGAAGGAAAACAGGAACGGCTAGAAATCTAACCTCGAACCTAAACGATTAGGTGGAATGGAAGGCAGAAATCGCGGTGATCGTCGCGATCGGATTGTGTGAACGGCCCGTCACATCACGGCGGGTGATCGAAGAAGGAGGAATCCATGCAGTTCAAAACCCATATGCGGCTTGCGATAACGGCATCCGCCCTTGTTCTCGGCTCCATGTTCGCGGTCCAGCCCGCAGCTGCCGAGGACGCGAAGAAGATCGAGAAGATCGGCCTGATGGTGCAGGACATGTCGAACCCGTTCTTCTCGGCGATGACCAAGGGCGCGGAAGATGCCGCCAAGGCGATCGGCGCTACCGTCAACACCCAGGACGCGCAGCTCGACCTCGCCAACCAGAACACGCAGATCGATGCCTTCATCCAGCAGGGCGTGAATCTCATCGTCATCTCCGCCGTGGACGAGGCCGGCATCGAGCCCGCCATCCTGCGCGCCAAGGAAGCCGGCATCATCGTGATCGCGGTAGACACGCCGGCCAAGGGCGCCGACGCGGTGATCATGACCAATGCGGTGCAGGCAGGCGAGCGCTCCTGCGATTATCTCTTCAAGCAGATGGGCGGCAAGGGCGAGGTGCTTCTGGTGGACGGTACGCCGATCCAGACCATCATCGACCGCATCAACGGCTGCAAGAACGTCGCCAAGAACTATCCCGACATCAAGATCGTCGGCCAGCAGGCGTCAAAGAACGACCGTGCGTCGGGCCTCGCCGTCACCACTGACATGCTGACGGCTAATCCGGACGTCACCGGCATCTTCGGCATGAACGACCCCTCCGCACTTGGTGCGGTTTTGGCGGTCGAGCAGGCCGGCAAGGCCGAACAAATCAAGGTGACCGGCGTCGACGGCAGCCCGGAGGCGGTGGAGGAATTGAAGCGCGAGGGCTCGCCCTTCATCGGCACTGCGACCCAGAATCCGGCCGAGATGGTCCGCCAGGCAGTCAAGGTCGCGGAGGCCATGGTTGCCGGTAATCCGCCGGCGGAAAAGACCATCCTGATCGAAAGCGTGCTGGTCGACCGACAGAACGTCGGCGAGTACGCGGGCTGGTAGTCTCTATCTCCAGCCCGGCGGGAAGCGGTCTACTCCCTCCGCTTCCCGCTCCCCATTCGAGGCACGAGAACCATGTCCCAACCCCTTCTGACCCTTGAGGGAATTTCCAAGCGGTTCGGCGCGACGCTGGCGCTGAGCGGCGTGCGCTTCGACCTGCGTGCGGGAGAGGTGCACGCACTCATGGGCGAGAACGGCGCCGGCAAGTCGACGCTGATGAAGATCCTCGCCGGCAACATCGAGCGCGATGCCGGTGTCATCCGCATAGACGGGCAGGAGGTCGACATCCGCTCGCCGCGCGACGCTGCCCGTCACGGCATTGCCATCATCCATCAGGAACTGAACACGGTACCGGATATGACCGTCGCCGAAAACCTCGCCCTCGGCCGCGAGCCGAAGAAACGGTTCGGCATGCTCGACCGGACCGCGATGGAGCAACAGGCGCGCGAGAAACTGGCGCGTATCCATTCCGCGATCGACCCGCGGCGCAAGCTCGGCTCGCTCAGCGTCGGCATGCAGCAGATGGTCGAGATCGCCCGCGCGGTCGGCGAGAATGCGCGCGTGCTGGTGCTCGACGAGCCGACCGCCGCCTTGTCGCGCGCCGAAGCTCTCGAACTCTACAAGCTCATCGAGCAGATGCGGACGGCCGGTGTCGGCATGATCTACATTTCGCACCGTATGGAGGAGGTCTGGCAGCTTGCCGACCGAGTGACCGTGTTCCGCGACGGTACCTATGTCGGCACCGGGCCGCTTTCCGAAATCAGTCCGGCGGATGTGGTGCGCATGATGGTCGGGCGCACGGTCGCCGACCTCTACCATCACGAGCCGCGCGAGCCCGGACGTCCGCTGCTGACGGTTAAGGGCCTCGCCGGTCAGGCCGTGGGACCGGTCGACCTGTCGGTCCGCGCCGGCGAAGTCGTCTGCATGGCGGGACTTATCGGCTCCGGCCGCACCGAGGTCGGGCGGCTGATTTTCGGCGCAGACGTTCGCACCAGTGGCCGTGTCGAGATCGACGGGCGCGCGAGCAGCCCCGCCAATCCGACCGAGGCGATCGCCGACGGCGTCGGCATGGTGCCGGAGAACCGCAAGGAGCAGGGCCTGTTCCTCGACCACAGCGTGGAGGACAACGTCGCCATCAGTTCGCTCGACCGCTTCGTCTCCGCCGGTGTCATCCACCGGAAGCAGCGGCGCTCGGCGGTGCTCGGCGAGATGAAGCGCCTCAGACTCCGGCTCAACGCCGTCGACCTGCCGGTCAAGGCGCTGTCGGGCGGCAACCAGCAGAAGGCGGCGCTGGCGCGCTGGCTGCTGCGCGATTGCGACGTGCTGATCCTCGACGAGCCGACCCGCGGCGTCGACATCGGCGCCAAGCGTGAAATCTACGAACAGATCGACGGCCTCGCCCGTGCGGGCAAGGCGATCCTCGTCATCTCCTCCGACCTGCCGGAGGCGATCGGCATCAGCGACCGCCTGCTCGTCATGCGGCGGGGGCGCATTGTCGCCGAACTGGAGTCGGCGCGAACCTCCGAGGAAGAAGTGATGCTGCACGCGACAGGCACGGCGGTGAACGCGGCCAATACGGGAGCGCAAGCATGAACAGCGATGAAACCAATGCCCTGAAGGAGGCAAAACCGGCCCGCGAACCCTTCGACTTCGCCCGCTGGTGGGACCGTGTCGGCATCCTGATGGTGCTCGTGGTGCTTGTCCTGCTGATGGCCGCGATCGCGCCCAACTTCAACCGCGTGGACAATCTCCTGAACATCGCCCGCGCGATCTCCATCAACGCCATCCTCGCCGCCGGCATGACCGTGGTCATCTTGACGGGCGGGATCGATCTTTCGGTCGGCTCGACGATCGCCGTCTCCGGCGTGGTGGCGGTGATCGCGGCCATCGCCGGCGTGCCGGCGCCCCTGGCGGTGCTGCTCGGCATGGCAGTGGGCGGCCTGTGCGGCCTCGTCAACGGCTGGCTCACCGCTTATCTCGCGCTGGCGCCCTTCATCGTGACGCTCGGCACGATGACGTTCCTGCGCGGCCTCGCCTATACGATCACCGACGGTCAGCCGATCGTCTCTTCGGGGCTTAATTTCCGCGATCTCGGCAACGGCTATATCGGCCCCATTCCGATTCCTGTCATCGTCATGGTCGTCGTCTATGCCGTGGTCTGGTTCGTGCTGGAGCGCACACGCTACGGCCGCCATGTCTATGCGGTCGGTGGCAACGCCGAAGCCGCCCAACTCGCCGGCGTGCAGGTCAAGCGGGTCGTCACTTCCGTCTACGTGCTTGCCGGGGTCTGCGCCGGGCTTGCCGGCGTGATCTTCTCCGCCCGCGTCATCTCGGCCCAGCCGACGGCCGGCACGGGATACGAGCTCGACGCCATCGCCGCCGTCGTCCTGGGCGGCACCAGCCTTGCCGGTGGCCGCGGGCGCATCGTCGGCACGCTCATCGGCTCGATCATTCTTGGCGTGCTGAGCACCGGCCTCATCCTTCTCAACGTACAGTTCTTCACTCAGCTGCTCATCAAGGGCGTGGTCATCATCCTCGCCGTCGCCATCGACAGCCTGAAGCAACGTCCGCTGTTCCTGCGTGCCGGCGGACCCAAGCCGTAAGGCAAATCCCGATCCTCCTCCTTCCTGCCCGTGCCGACGGGCAGGGCCTTCATCGATGCCCTTTCGGAGACATGTCCATGGCCCATTCCATCCTGATCGCCGATCCGCTCGCGGGTGCCCGCGATCACGAACCCGTCGTGTTCTCGATCAAGGCGGAGCTGAGCGAGCCGCTCTGGTGGGCGCGCGACGATGCCGGCAGCCGGGTTCTGTGCCAGCGTCTCGAAGGCGATGCCGTGGCCGGCGAGACGCGCTTCGTTGCCTGCCTTTCCTTCACCGGTTCCTGCCGGTTGACGCTGGAGGAGCCTTGCGACGCGGCAACCGAGAAGCCGGCCGGCATCGCGGTGCTCGGAGGCAGGGAAGCCGATTGCTTCGCGCGCCTCGACACCGGCGCCTTCGATCTCGAATTGTGCTCGGGCACCGCCCAGGGCCTGGGCTCGTCGAAATGGGGAATCCGGCATTTCAAGGCGCTGGCCGACGGCTTCGAGCTGCTGCCGTCCGGCAACAACGCCATCGGCGGTTTCTACGGCCCGTTCTTCACGCCGGAGAACGGTCTCATCAACCCGCCCGAGCACACCACCGTGCGCATCGAGGTGATCGAGCGCGGCCCGGTCCTGCATCACTACCGCATGCACGGCGTCGTCCCCGATGGCCTGCTGGAGGAGCTGAAGGGCAAGCGCTTCGCCATCGACTGGAAATTCACCTATCGCACGCCCTGGTTCCAGCGTCGCTATGAGGTCGATCCGTTCCAGACCGTCATCAACGGCCGCTCCGTGACGGACAAGATCACCGTCGGCGACGAGTTCGAGGGCGGCAAGGGCGAACTGGTGTTCGACCGCTTCGCGGCCTTCGGCGGCACGCGCTACCGAGCCGGAGACCCCTATGCGGGCGAACTCGTTGACATGGTCGCGGACACCGTCGCCAACTCTGCGAACCAGAGCCGGAAGTTCGAGGAATTCCGCGCCCATCTGTCGGACATCGAATCCGCCCACTGGGACCTTTACTGGCGTCTGTTCTGTGCCTGGGAAGGCGTGTTGGGCGAAGCGGAGCTGCGGGAAAGGCTGGCGAAAGTGCGCGCCGCCGCCCATGTCAAGGCGGACCTCGGGGACAGGCCATGGATCCTGACGGATGGGTCGGTCGACGTCTCCGCCGTTCCCCACGAAACCATCTTTCCCGGACCCGCCGACAAGACGGTCGAATATCACACGGCCAGCGGCCGGGCGATGATCTGGTGGACCTCGAAACCCTCCGGTGCCTTCCAGATCGTCCAGCGGCGCCAATCGGGCTGGGTGAACTGGGGCAGCAACGGCGAGAACGAGTGCCCGGAACTGCCGGTCGGCGTCGACATCAAGACCGCCTACGGTCCCTTCGCCGACCGCTGGGAGCAAATCGCACTCCAACTGGAGACGCCGCCGGTGGTCGAAGTATGATTTGGCTGGCGAGCCTTCGACTTACGTGTCCGCCGTGCAACGTGCACTGAAGCAGTCAATTAGTATCGATCGGCGAGACGTCGCTGGATCCGTCGACCCGCCGCAAACATCTTGCCGCTCTGGACAAGTTTTACACTGCCGTCCAGCGCCAGCGTGACAGCGATTGTCTCGTCCGATTGATCGACGATACCGACGCTGACGCGCTTGTCCGACTACGCGCGCAAGGCGCTGACTGGGCTCGGTGTCGAAGTCAGGATCGGACAAGCGGTTTCCGAATGTACCGCCAAAGGAGTCACGATCGGGTCGGAACGCTTGCCGGCAAAGACGGTCATTTGGGCAGCAGGCGTGGCCGCATCGCCGGCGGCGCAGTGGCTTGACACGCCGGCAGATCGCGCCGGGCGTATTCTGGTGACGTCGAACCTTACCGTTCCCGGGCATCCGGATATATTCGTGATCGGCGACGCTGCGCATGTCGAGATGCCGAACGGGAAGATGGTCCCGGGCATCGCGCCGGCGGCCAAGCAGGAAGGTGCCTATGTCGCCGAAACGATCAAGGCGAGGGTGCGCGGCGGGGAAACCTCATGCCCACCCTTCCACTACAAGGATGCCGGCAGCCTCGCGACGATCGGCAAGCGCGCCGCGGTGGTCGATTTCGGCTGGATCAGGCTCACGGGCCGAGCAGCCTGGTGGCTCTGGGGCTTCGCCCACATCTACTTTCTGATCGGTCTGTGCCATCGTATGGCCGTCGCGCTGAACTGGCTATGGATCTATTTCACGGGACAGCGCAGCGCGCGGCTCATCACGCGGGAAAAGCGGCAGAGCGGCTGACGGACAAATGATGTTATATGAACAATATGGTCTCGCGAAAATCACATAGCACTTGCCGTGGATACAATGATCTCCAGGCCGTTCGTCTCCAGCTACAGGTCGGTCATGAAAAGCCCGCCGGGGAGGAGGGCCGGCGGGCTAATTAAAGAGGGCAAGCAAAGAAGTACTGCCTCTGATGTCGGCATCGAATCTGGGAGGAGGGGTTGGCCGACGATTGAAATGTAGATTCTGACGCTGAACTTGCCAAGTTGCGATTTTGCATAGCAACCTGCAAAACGATACGAACGTGACAGACGGTTGGCCACCAGGCATCGACATGCCTGGCCCGTATTGCATGAGAGTGTTAAAATCAGACAGATTTTCACTTTAAATTGGACGGAGCTTGCGTTAAGCATAGCCGCATGGTCAATTCGACATCGTCACATCATCTCATCGACCGCAAGGCTCGTCCACTGGTCGAGACTGCGCTGTCGGACACACGGGTCGTCCTTGTCGTCGGCCCGCGTCAGGCTGGCAAGACGACGCTCGCAAGGCAATTCGCCGGCCTCGACCGCCCCTATGTCACCCTTGACGACGCCGGCGCGCTGAGCGCGGCTCGTGCCGATCCGGTCGGATTCGTAAGAGGTCTCGACCGCGCCGTGATCGACGAAGTCCAAAGGGTGCCCGAACTGATTCTGGCGATCAAGGAGAGCGTCGATCGTAATGTCGAGCCGGGCCGGTTCTTGCTGACCGGTTCCGCCAATCTCTCCACCATGCCGATGGTCGCCGATTCGCTTGCCGGACGAATGGCGACGATATCGCTTCTGCCGTTCGCTCAGTCCGAAATCCGTTCCACGCCAGGGCGGTTGCTGGATCGGATGTTCGCTGGCGAGGAGCTGGTGGCGGCAGAGAATTCGCCCCTTGGCGGCGAACTGGTCGCGCTCGTCCTGCGGGGCGGCTATCCGGAAGCATTGCGCCGGACGGCGGCGTCCCGTCGGATCGCGTGGCTCGAAGATTATGTCGCCCAGATCCTGGACCGTGACGTGCGTGACATTGCCAATATCGACCAACTCGACCGGCTGCCGCGCCTGCTGCAGGTCCTGGCCGAGCATGCCGGTCAACTGGTCAACAACACAAGCTTCGGCGCGGCGCTCGGACTATCGAGCGTAACCGCGCAGAAATACGTCGCGATCCTCGAGCGGCTTTTTCTGATCAGAACATTGGCGCCGTGGTCGAGCAACCGGTTGAGCCGTTTGATCAAGACGCCGAAACTGCATTTCCTCGATAGTGGTCTTCTCGCCGCCTTGCGCGAAGACGAAGAACAGGCCTTGCGGCAGGACCGGTCCAGGTTCGGCGCGTTGCTGGAGAGCTTCGTCGTCTCGGAGCTGCTGAAACTCGCCTCATGGTCGGAGCGGCGCGTGTCGCTTTCGCACTATCGCACCAAGGATCAGGACGAGGTCGACGTCGTGATAGAGGATCGGCGCGGTCGGATCGTCGGCATCGAGGTGAAGGCCTCGGCAACTGTGCGCCCGCAGGATTTCCGGGGGTTGCGTCAGTTACAGGAGGCGGTAGGCGACCGGTTCGTGCGTGGGCTTGTGTTGCACGACCACGATCGTGTGACGCCGTTTGGCGAAAAATTGCAGGCAGCACCCTTGTCCGTCCTGTGGACGATGTAAAGTCGCGTAACCTAAATTATGGAACTTTTCGCAATAAAATCAACGACTTAGTTTATAATGCCGATTATGGCGTAGGATAATGGGTGTCCAGAAAGGCAGTAGCGGCGGCGGCCGTCGGAAACGCAGCCAATTGCTGTGGTTCTTCGTCCGGCCGCTGCGCCTGTCGGACCACCAGCACTTGATCGTCATCGAGTACCACACAGGGGCGCTCTCGAAATTTCAACCATTCCGCCTGCTTCGATTCGGCCAGAGCGCAGGCCACGTCGTAATTCTCGGCAACCCCGAGATGGGTCGAACGATCCCAGGCACCACCGTTCAGGCACCGGACCTCGATGCGGCCGTCCGACAGCGTAAGACCGTAAGGGCGGTCCCACCATTGATCGAGCTGCGCCTTGCTGCGCGCGTCATTCGGTGTTGCGTTGAATGCCTTGGGCAATTTGGGATCGAGCGGTATCCGATTTGGCATTGTGCCCTCCGATTTCGCCGAGAATGCCACATACCAAGGCAAAATCGATAGCCGAATTGGCGTGGCAGCGGATATCTACCTCCAGGTGCAAAAAGATCTCGATTGATTCCCTTATTCGAGCAACCGAACGTCGAGCTCAAAAGGTTCGATCCGCTCAATCCTGATCGCCGCCGCCGCGGGATGGCGGTGGTTGACGATCACGTTCCAGTCCGGGCTGCCGGCCACTGGCACGATCGCCGACGGCACGAACAGCAAAGCGTGTTCAAGCCGGGCCAGCCATTCGTCGCCCATCCGCTGGGTGTCGACTTCCCTACGGCGCCAGTCATCAGGCAGGTCGGACAAGGCTCGCTGCGCGCTCGGCGTTTCGTCGGGGACGTCGTAGACCACCATGGCAAGCGCCGGAAGCAATGCCGGATCCTCGACATGGACGAGCTTTTCGAGGACGCAAAGGGATGGCGACGTGGCCGTATAGGTCACCGGGCGGCCGACGGTGTTCCAGCGCCCGTCGAACAGCAAACCGTAGCCGCCATCCATAGATTCCGCGAATTTCAGGCTGGAAAGCCGCCAGAGCCGCATCAGGCGGCAGCGCCCCAGGCGATCTTGCCGAGGATGGTTTCGATGACTCGCGTGCCCGCCTCGGTCTGCGCCACCGTAAGGGGGGCCTCGCCGCCCAGTTCCGCCAGTTCCATGCGTAGCCAGCGGTTCGCCTTCTCAGGATCGTCAAAAGTCTCTTCCGCAAGTGATTGGATACGGGCGAGCCGTACGGCCCGGTCCGATTCCTCGACCGTCAAAGGCTCGTTCTTCTCCGCGCGATGCCGGCGTGTGCGCTGCGGAATGACGAAGCGCTCTATCTCCTGCTCACTGAGTCCGGCAAGAGACAGGCCCTTCAACGTCGCGAGCGGAAGCCGGCGCCGCACCATCATCGCGAGGTCCGCCTGCGACCGGATATCGGCTCCCAGCACCGCGGCGCCGCCGAGTTTGCGTGCTACATCGTCAATGAGTGCGGCCGAGGTGGTCATGTTCAATCTCCGGCAATCTGCCGACATATTTAGGGCATATTGCCGAGAATGCAAGCCGTGCTACCGATCTCGAACGTCGCTACCTGCCAACGCGCCAGACTTCCGCCTACGCTACGGCTCATAAACTCCCCTCCCCAACCGGATCCATCACCAACGCGGCATGGCCGCGAACAAGCTCTTTGGTCTCCTCAAATTCCATCCGGTCGATCGTCGCCCGCCACATAGACTCGAGGCCATCATTCAGGGCGAGTGCATCGACATCTTCGATGCCCTTGGCACTCTCGTCGAGCATGGCATGCAATGCAGCGTTCATCTTGCCAAATTGGTTGCTGACCTCTTGCCGCTTCAGAACCGGCGAGCGCACGACGTTGGCCTCGTGCCTCGTAACGTCCTGTCGCGACAATGATGGCGACCGACCGTGATGCGTGGGCGGGACGTAGCTCTCCTTCAGCAACGCACGCACATTGACCTCAAGATCATCATCGTCCGCGCGATCTCCCGGCATAAGCTCACCAGTGTCAACGTCCACAAGATCGTCCTCCCCCAAGTACGCGCGCTTCCGATCGGACTCCGACTTCTCCTCGGCCAAGCGATGCCCGTTTCTGTCCGGCCGACGCTCCCGCGCTCCTGTGCATTCCACCGAATCCTCCAACTGCGCCGGAGTTTCTCCGGGCTCTATTCCCGGCACGCGGGTCGCATCGAGATTCAGCCTGATGGTCAGCTCGTCGAGCGAGGAAAAGAAGATGTGCCGCTCGCCTCCAATGTCCTGCCACAGAAAATCGACCGGACGCGGCGTGGACGGCTTTTTCAATGCCGCGCTGGTTAGGCCGCCGGCCTTCAACGTCGCCACGCGTCGATGCACGACGCGAGCATCCGGATAGAGCATCTGACGCGTCATCACACCTTCGAAGGCTGCTGGCTCCGTCTTGAACTTCTCGTCTTCCTCGAGCGTCCAGGCCCTCGGCTGAATTTGCGGCTTGCGAACCTCCTCATATTTGTCCATCGCCCGGAATAGCCGCTCACCGCCGGAATCGAGCTTCATGATGCGCATGATCGGCATGCCTGTCACCTGGAGGATCGCCTCTTCCGGCTTCATCTGCATCAGCGCATGAACCGGCAGGAGTTCCACGCGCATCGGCATCATCGATCCTCCGCGGTCACGACGGCCATGCCGATACGAATATGAAG
This sequence comes from Mesorhizobium hunchu, assembly GCF_040081975.1. NCBI lineage: Bacteria > Pseudomonadati > Pseudomonadota > Alphaproteobacteria > Hyphomicrobiales > Phyllobacteriaceae > Mesorhizobium > Mesorhizobium hunchu. The sequence goes on along the minus strand of NZ_JBEBMG010000007.1, from coordinate 17,799 downwards.
GCTGCGGCATCAGCTTTGTGTCGACACCTGCAATCTGGGACACAGCCAGCGCGTCCTCGACATTCTGGAAATTCATGTAGAGCTTGATCGTCGAGGTCCCCATCAGGATTTTCTGACCGGGCCTCTGGTAGAGCCGCTCGAGCTGCGCGCCGTCCTGCAGGATGAACACGAACCGCACCCCGTTCTTGCGGATCAGCGGGGCAAGCGTCAGCACCGTGTCGAGCCGGCCGCCATTGCCGAACTCGTCGAGCATCATCAGAACCTCGTGCTCGCCATTGCGCAGCGGACCGAGCCGCACCAGATTGTCGGCCATCTGCTGCACGAAGATCGAAATCAGCCGCTCATACATCTGGATGATATTCCAGTCGGCCTGCAGGTAGATGACCATCCGGCGCTTGCGGATCTCCGTTATCGGGATCGTCGTCACCGACGTCATCGCCTCGATGAGCTCGTTCTGCAGGAAGTTGAACTTCGCGCCGATCTCGGCCGCGATCCCTTCCCCGAGCTTTTCATGGCGGCCGATAAACTTTGTCAGTTGCATGCGCGTCTGGTCGGACAGATGATCGCCGTATTGCGACAGAAGCTGCGCGATCGCGGTGCGTTCATCCGACATGGAATTGAGGATACGATAGAGCTCGCTCAGCGATTTGCGCGTATCTGGACACTCGATCACAAAGCCCAGCATGGCGACCAGCAGGATCCTGGCGCTTTCCTCCCAGAAATCGTTCGAGTCCGAACGCAGCCGTTCCGGCATCAGCATCTGCGCGAGCTTCTGCAGATCGGTAATGCGCTGATGCGGGTCCTTGCTGATCACATCCAGCGGATTGAAACAGTGCGTTCCATGCTGGCCCGGCGCCATGAGGTAGACCTCGTAGCCCTTCTTCTTCATGTAGCCGGAGGTTTTCTCGTAGAGCTCTCCGCTCATGTCGAGGATGAACATCGATCCGGCGTAGGTCATCATCGTCGGCATGACGAAGCTGCGCGACTTGCCCTGCCCCGGCGAGCCGATGACCATGACATGCTGATCGCTGTCCGAACGCAGCAGCATCCCTTGTTTGTATCCGAGCACAATGCCGCTCTTCTCGCGCAATCGATAGTCGGCGGCATCCCGCAGGGTCGCCAGTCGGGAATGACCGAAGACCTGACGCTCGCGGTGTATCACCGCCCTCGCGATCGGGAATCCAATCAAAAGGCCCGCCGCGGCAAGTCCGCCCAGACCCGCGAGGACCGTCAACTTCGCCGGTGCGACGAACTGGCCGGCGGCATTGTTGCCGCCGAAGGGAGCCTGATACATGGCGGTCAACGCATTGCCGTAATAGTTCGCGACGGCGTCCAGCGTCAGGCCCTTGGTGGCGATCAGATAAAAGACCACCCCATAGACGGCCACCCCCGCCCAGCAAGCCGCGAACACCAGCCCGGAGGTCGCCAACAGGCTGAACATCGACCGAACGTGCAAGAGATAGAGGATCAGGCGCGACAGCGACCGGCCGCCCTTCAGCATCCACCAGGTCATCCAAACATAGATGAGCGGAAAGACGACTACGAGGCCAAGCAGCGACAGCCCGATCGTATTGCACGTGAACACGATGACCGCGATCTGCCTCATCGCGTCCATGTACGGCGCGCGGCTCAGATAATCGATGAATGAGGCCTGGCCGAACGACGTCGAGTACAGATCGTATATGAACACGAAAGTCGTGAGCCACATCAGCACCGCTATCGCGATGACGAGGGGAAAGGTCAGAAACGAAAATCGCTGCAGTGCCGTCAGCCGCTTCTGCCGCGGCGCCTCATCAACCGCGGCCCGCAACACTGCGGCATCGATCTCGAAGGGATCCTGTAGCAATCCGCTGTCATCGGAGAATTTGACCGGCCTGTCGTTGACGGCCCGCGGCGTCGTCTTGACCCGGTGTTCCGGCTCGGCCGCGGCATCGCTTCCCGAATGACGACGCGCGTCCTCAAGAGACCTGGCTGTGTACCTTTTCGCCATCTTCGTTGACCTCGTCCCGGAAATAGATCTCGCTCACCCCCCGGCTGGTCGTCTCATCGCCTTTTCGCAGCTGCACCACGATCGGGATGATCGAGCGGATGTATTTGAGGATGTCATCCCTCTCCATCCGAACCCCGGCATTCACGATCAGCGTCGATAAGCGGTTGAACGCCTGATGCGGCGAATTCGCGTGGATCGTGGTCATCGAACCGGGGTGGCCGGTGTTGATGGCGTTGAGGAAGTCAAAAGCTTCCGGGCCACGCAACTCGCCCATAAAAATCCGATCCGGGCGCAGGCGCAGCGCCGTCGCCAGCAAATCCGCCATCGACACCTTCGCCTCGCCCTGGTCTCCCTTGGAGACAAGGAGCGACACCACGTTTTCCTGCAGCGGCTCCAGTTCGCGCGTATCCTCCATCAGAACAAATCGCTCATGCATGGGAATTGCCGTCAGCATCGTGTTCAGAAACGTCGTCTTGCCGGACGACGTGCCGCCCGACACCAGCATGGAGCGATGCTCGGAGGCCGCGAGCTCCAGGAACTTCCGCACCTGCCTGCCACGCAGCAAGACCGACAATTCCCGATCGACCTCATCGATATCGTCGTCTCCGGTCACCCTCACATGGTCGAAGGCGCCGCGCTTCTCGTAGTCCACCAACGACAGCCGCCGGATGAACTGCTTGCGGATCGAAAACGCGTGGCCCGTGGCGGAGGTCGGGTGAAGCACGAACTGAACGCGTTCGCCGCCCGTCAGAACGGCCGACAGCAACGGGTTTTCGCGATTGATCACCTGAGCCGTCAACGCGGCCGACCGCACGGCCATGTTCTCGGCCGCATGCTCGGTGAGGGCCGGTTCCTCGATCTTCTGCATCACCAGGTTGCCGCCTTTTTCCAGCCACAGCTCCCTTGGCTTCTGGCAGGAGATTTCGACAACCTGCGGATCGTCGAGATACTTCCTGATCGGCTTCAGCGCCTCGCCGAGCCAGTGAAGATCGATATCCCTCCTGCTGGTCGTGGCATCGACCTTCTTGAGCGGCGTCACCACCTTGTCGGCTGGCGCGTGCAGCGCCTTGTCGCTGGCAGAATCCATCTTCACCTGCCTGCTCGCTTCGACCTCTTCAACCGCTCGAACTCCTCGGCGACCGGGTCGGCGTACAAATCGGAGAAATCGAGATCGCGGGTCACGAACACGTTGATGTCCGACCCCTGGTCGATATGGATCGTCGGCCTGATATCCTTGGTATTGCCGAACGCCTCCGCGGCCATCTGCTGGATGCCGGCTGCGATCGTCTGGGCTGCAATGCCGCGCGCCTGCTGTTCGGGCGTTTCGGTACTGCTCTGCGGTATCCGCGTCACCGTGCCATCCGGATTGACGATGGTGATGTCGTTGTTGCGGTCGGGATTTCCGAGCGTCGCCACATATTGCGCCGCCCCGCCGATCATAGTGAGCAGCGCCGGGGGCCCAAAGCGCTCCCAATATTTCCGATCGACCTTCCCTGTCATGCCCGATCGCCCGAGCCGGTCCGTGCCGAAGGAACCGAGCTGGACCGAAACACCGTCGCCACGGATCATGCGCGTCCAGACGACGAAAACGCGCTCCTGGCCTTGCTGAATGTCAGCCTTGTAGTCGCCGATCAGGCTCGACCCGGCGGGAATCAAGATGCGGCGACCGTCGAAAGAGTAGACGTCGTCGCGTACGATCGCCTTCGCCATGCCAGCGAGGTCCGAGTTGATCGCGGTCTCCAGCGTACCCCTGATCATGGTGCCCTGCGCGATGCAGGCGTCGGTTCGATTGTTCTTCACGGCCCGCGACACCGCGACGTCCTGGTTTCCCATCGCCGCCAGAAAGGCTCGGTTGGCATCGCCGCCCGTGCCGTCGCGGCCGGCTCCTCCCGGGGCGCCCTGCCTGGAGAAATCTTCGCCGCCGTTCAAGCCGACCATCCCCTGTTCATTGCCACCCGGCTGCACGGACGCCTGCGCCATATCCGTGCCCTGCTGGCCGCGCGACTGGTCGTATACCATTGCATTCGCCTTCACCCGCTCGAGCAACTTCTGCTGGCGTTCGAGTTCGATGCATTTTGGATTGTCGGGATTGTTCCCGTTCGAGCAATCGACCGGCTGTTCCAGCACTGGCGGCAACTCGACCTGTTCCACCGGTGGCGGCGGCGGAGGGGGTGGCGGTGCCTCCGGCACCACCACGGTGGGGATCGGCGGCGGGGGCGGCGGCGTGTTGAAGCCCGGGCTTTCCGGCGTTCTCACCGGGGCGAACGTTTCGGGTTCCGACTGGTTCGTCGCGACTTTTTCCGGCTGTGCGGAGAAGGCCAGATAGAGCACGATCCCAACGGCGAAGAGTGCGGCCAGCAGGGCCAGCGGCCGTCCGATGCCTATTCCGCGCCGCCGCACGGCGCCACCGATCGTTGCCTCGTTCTCGATGCCATGGCTGTATTGCGGATCAGACATCGGCCTACCTCATGCTCCTGTCCGTGGAACCGCTCGAATACGCCCGTCCCTTTCCCAGCGGCTTCGGTCCCACCACGCCCTCGATCGGCGGCGGCTCGTCGGCCGGCGCCGTGCGCAGATTGAACAGGCAGGTTTCCGTCTCCGTGCCGAAACGAAGCGTCCATTGGCGCGACACCGCGTCGATCACGATGTAGTCCTGCTCCCGGCGGTAGTTGACCAGCGACTCGCGCCGCTTCCTGTCGACGACGAATATCGCCGGCGTGTCGCCGGAGAATTTCATGAAGGTCTTGATCCCGTCGTCGAAGACCCACACCGGTTTCGCGCCGGGATCGCCCTTGAAACCATAGTCGTAATTCACGTGATCGCGGCGGATATTCTTGATGTTCGGATTTTTCTGCGCCTCCTGGGCTTGCTTCCACAGTTCGGCCATGCCCTTCATCCCGGCATCCTCGGAATAGGAAAATCGAAGCTTGTAGGTCTGATTCCGCTGGCTTTTGGAATCGTTGACCAGCAGCTCGAACGAATAGGTGCGTTTCGTCGTGATCACCGACATATTCGTCGCCGCATCTTTCTCCATTGGCTTCAGCGTCAGCGAGCGCCGGTCGGCCGACGTCAGAATCTGCCAGGAGACGGTGTCGCCGGCGACGACCTGCGTGATCTCTTCGTCGTTGCCGAACAGGATCACCGTGACCATGCCGTAGGTGCCGGTGACCTCGAACACCTGCTCCGAGGAATAGGGAACCGTGCGAATGCGAGGATCATAGCGTCCTGGCTGCGCCACCAATTCCGCATGCGCGAGTGCCGTGCCGAGTACGATCGCCAGCGTCGCAAGTCCCATCCTCCTCATTGCGGCAGCCCGCTTGGCATCATTTCCGGAACCCTGGTGTAGTCCGTGACCAGGAAGCCCAACGGATTGAACATCCGCACCCTCTGGCTCATTTCCAGATTGCCCTGCCGATAGCGGACCGTTACCGACCAGCGGTCGACTTTGGCCATGCCGCCCTGGCGGCGCTCTTCCGTCTCGAAGCGCACGTTCATCGTCTCGTTGTTCAGGGGATTGACGGATAAAAGGTTCACCCGGACATCGCCTTCCGCCCCGATCCTCTTGACCGGCGACTTCGGATTGCCTGGGTTCATCAGCTCTTCGTATTCCCGGAACGCCCGCCCATTCGGGTCCGACCACAACTGGATCATGTCGAAGGTGTCGGCGAGATAGCGGGGATCGTAGGTCTCTCGCTTGATCACGTAGTTGCCGATGAAGGCTGCCCTCACCGCCTGGAGTTCGGAGACCGACCTGTCTTTGTCGAGCGTCGTCACCGTCTCCATGTAGCCTGTCGCCTTGTCCACGATCAGCGGCACGACTTCGGTCGATTTCAGCGGGAACAACTGCGCCGACGACCAAACCGAGATGCCGGCGACAGCCCATCCCGCGATGGCCGCCAGGCCGAGCACGAACGCAAGCACTGAAAGGAGCGACCTTTGCCGTGCGCCCCATGTCAAATGCTGCTGATAGATCCCTTCAGGACCTGGAACTTTCCCCTCGGGCTCGCCGATTGCCGTTTTCCTCAACAATGCCACTCGAATTCATCTCCGCGCAAATCCCGGAATCGCCGCGAACCTATCCGGACCGGCCTCGCATTCGGCTGGCAAGCATCCGGCCCATGGCGCGAGTCCCTCGCCCCATGTCTCCCGCCATTGCCATCGTGCCTCGCACGGCGTTGCCCGTAATGCCTTCTGGGGTGAGGCTTGTTGCAAGATTGGCTGCTCTCGAGCCGCTGTTCTTTGCGCTCCGCAATCCCTCGCCTACGCTGCCGGCAGCAGGGAGCCCGAAAAATGCTGCTCCATACGCAAACGAAAGCGCCAATGACGGCACCCGAACGACGAACGCGGCCACCACCAGCATGTAGAGCACCAGGCCAGCCGCCACGCCGAAGGATTCCTCCTGCGTCGCCGTCGCGATCTGGATGGAATCCAGATAGGAGCGGACAAAGCCGAAGCAGAAGCCCGCGATGATGTAGGAAAAAAGCAGCGTGAAAATTCCGAACGCGATACCTTTGACCCATCCTTCAAACACAAACCTGGTCATGCCGAAAAAATTGCACAGAATGGCAATGGGTCCCACGGCAAGCATCACCGCGACCGTCATCTTTGCAAACAGCGTCACGCCGGTCAGGACCAGAAGCATGGGGATCAACCCGCCGCCAACAATGAACAGGTCGAGCAAAGCGCCGACGATCGAGCCGATCCATCCGCCGGCCTGCGCCGTCGCGATCGCCGATGCGAACTCATAGACTTTCTCGGCGACCTGATGGACCTGGTCCGCCATATTGGCGCCGCCGGCGATCCCCGCCATGCGCGAAGAGAGCGCAGCGCCAAGCTGTTCCGGCGTCTCCAGGATCAGCTTGCCGACCTCCTCATGGAACACCGACCAGGACATCACGAACGCATATGCCAGGGCGACCTTGCAGCCGGTGATGGCCATGTCCTGGAAACTGATATGGGTCCGGCCCAATGCCCCCCACAGAAAATAGATGATCAGGAACAGGGCCAGCAGGGAGGTGACCAGTCCCTTGTTTTCGGCAAATAGCCCCCAGGCCCGCTCGATCGTATCCTGGTTGATCCTGTCGAAATAGGCGAGCGCGGTTCCATAGAAGTTGGTGAGCCCGTCCCGTGGATCCATTTGGCGGCACCTCCGGTCAGAACTGGTTCACCGGCCTCATGGGGCCACATTCATCGGTCATCCGCTGGGCGATGATCCCGCCGGCATCCCTGCGGCCGGGATCTTGAGCATACGCAAGTGCGCCGACCGGATTCTCGTCAGCGGAGCACCTCGCCAAACGCTCCTTGTGGCCGGCACAGCCGGCAAGCGCGACGAGGCAGGCCAGCAGCGGGACGGAACAGAGCGGTTTCACTGCGACTGTGCTTCGAACTGTTCGAGCTGCTCCCTGACGGAGTGACCGTCTTGCTGCTGGCCGTTGCGTCTGCGGGCTGCCCCCGCGGCGAAGGTCTTCAGGAATTGCGATTGCTCGGAAAGGGCTGCCTTGTAGCGCTGCGATTCCAGTACGACGGCGCTGTTCAGGGCACCGACCGCTTCGTTGGCGGTCTGGTTCCCCTGCAACACCATCTGGGTGTTCTGCTCCAGGGCGCCTTTCATGTCCTGGGCCTTGCCAATCTCGCCGGCGGCATTGGTGAAAGCGTCCGTCCGCTCCTTCGACGCGGCGTTCATCGCATCCGTCATCGCCGTCAGGGCCGTGACCGTCTGGACTCCCTGATTGTAAGCCTGGTTGGCACCGGTGAGCTCGCCGCCGGTCACCGCGTCCTTCACCATCTTGACGAGGTTCAGGCCGTTGATCACCTGGGCTGCCATATTCTGGAACTGGCCACCGATCCCGCCGAACGACGCCTGATTCCCTTGCAGGATCGCGCCGAAATCCGGGGCCTGGCTCATCGTGAATCCGCCGCCGGTCGCCAACGACGAGAACTGGCCGGCGTCCTGCGTCCTGTCGCCGGTGATCGCCTGCAGCGTCCGCGTCGTGTTGTCCTTGATGATCGTCGTGTCCGACTGGATCTGCGACGTCAGCGCCTTGATCTTCTCGTTGGCCGCCGTATTGGCACGATCCGTCACCGGTACCTGCGCAAAGGCCGCCGTCGACAACAGGAGCGCTACCGCGCTACCAAGAATGATCTTCTTCATCGCTTCCCATCCTTCCGCTTCGTTACCGTTCTCAGCGCTCATTGGGCTCGCCGGCTGTCGACGACCGCCACCAGTCCGACCACATTGTCTTCCATCGCCGCGAATGTGGCGTTGCGGCCCTGCGCCCGCGCCTGCTCCTGCAGATATTGCAGCAGGCGCTGGATATCGGCCGTCGACGATTGTGGCGGGACCGCATAGCAACGCGTCGACCCCGTATTCACCACCGTGGACGGGCAAGCGATTTCGGCGATCTTGATCTCGCCTGAACCGTCACCGAAATTGCCGTTTTGACCGCTGCCCGATCCCCTCAGGAACGCCGACGCTTCTTTCAGTTGCCCAAGCATGGTCTGCTGCTTCAGCTGGTTCGCCTCGAGCGCCTTGCCGACGAAGGCATTCCAGGTCTCAACCCGCTGCAGCTGCGCTTCGGTGTTGCGGTCCACGGCCTCCTTGATGCCTTCGCCGCAACCTGCCGGCGCCGAGACCATTTGCGGGATCGGGGCTCCCATCGGGCGCTGGTCGCCAAATTGCCGCTTGTTGCGGTTGTAGTACTGGCTGACCATCTTCACGTAGTTCTGGGTCTCGCTGATCTGCGGTATGTTGCCGTTTTGCAGAGACTGCCGATTGGGTCCGGCGTTGTACCCGGCCGCAACCAGATCGAGCCGCCCCGGATACATGCCCATGATCTGTTTCAGATACGCCACGCCGCCACGGATGTTGTCGCGAAGATCGTAGGGATTGACGCCGAGCTTGGCGGCGGTCGCCGGCATCAACTGCATCGTGCCGAGCGCTCCGACCGCGGAGACCGCGCTTTGGCGGAAACGCGATTCCTGCTCGGCGATCGCCATGGCAAAATTCGGATCGATGCCCTGGCGCCGGGCTTCGTCCGCCACCATTTGCCGGATCTGCTCCTGGCTCGCATTGCGCGGATTGTTCGGTCCGATCTCGCCGCCCCAGCCGGCGCCGCCGCCAAAGGACGAGCAGTCCATACCGCCGGCGCCCTGCCCTGGCGCATAGCTGTTCGTCGTGTCGCCCGAGTTGCCGCGCGTCGTCTGCTGGTTCTTCCGATAGTTGTTGTACCACTGCTGTGTCGTCTGCTGGATCTTCAACCGGGCGCCGTCATCCACCGGCACCTGGGCATGCGACGACAGCATCGCACCCGCCAGCAAAGCCGCCACCATTGTTCCGCACAGCATCGGTCGCAGCATCGTCTTACCCCTTCCGATCGCAGAATTTGTCCAGCCAGTCGCGCGGGTCCTCGCCATATTCCTCGCGCAGCATTTCGACCTGGCGCACCGTGTCCTCACGGCCGGACAGCACCTTCACGAAATCCATCATGTGGCCCATGTCGACACGGGCCACGACGCTGTCGCGGGCGTGCTTGATGAGGACGAAGCGCTCTGCCGGATCGCCCTCCTTGACCCAGGCGAATTCGGCGTCCGAGAGCCCGAACGGCTTCTTGAGGCTGTCTTCGTCAGCCTTGGGGAACGGAAAGAAGATGTTCGTCGAGGTCTGCTCGATGATGGTGCGCGAGACGCTCGACCGCACCACGTCGTCCGGTGATTGCGTGCCGAAAATGATCATCCCGTTGCGCTTGCGGATGGTCTTGAAATAGTCCTTCATCGAGCGCCTGAACTCCTCGTCATCGAGAAGCTTCCAGGCTTCGTCCATCAGATTGATGACCGGCGTCTTGCCGTCGTAGATCTTGTCGAGCCGATGGAACATGTAGAGAAGCGCGGCTGTCCTCGCCTGCGGGTCTTCCAGGATCGAGGTCATGTCGAAGCCGATCATCGGCCTGGAGATGTCCAGACGGTCCTCGGCATTGTCGAACAGCCAGGCGTACGGCCCGTCATCGACCCACTTGTCGAGCCGCGCCATCAGGCCGGATTCGGTCCGCTGTGATCCGGCAAGAAGAGACCGCAGCGCCGACATGCGCCGGAACTTCTCATCGCCGGAGGACATGATCTGCTTGATCGCCAAGCGGATGATCTGCTCTTCCTGCGGGGTCAGCGACTCGCCCTCGCGGCTCGGCTTCAGCATGAAGCTGATGAGCCGATAGAGAAACACGCGGTTCTCTTCCGTGTTCTCCATCATCAAGGGATTCCAGCCGGACGGCTCGCCCGGCTCCAGCGTCATGTACGTGCCGCCTGCGGCGCGCACCATGATGTCGAGACCTCGGTCCTTGTCGAAAACCACTGCCTTCAGGTCAGGATTGACGCGATAGGCCTGATTGATCAGGAACGACATCAGCACCGTCTTGCCGGAGCCGGTGGGGCCGAACACCGTCGTGTGGCCGACATCGCCCTGATGGAAATTGAAGAAGAACGGCGTTCCCGACGTCGTCTCGAAAATCGTGATCGCCGGCCCCCAATGGTTGCCGTCGGGCTTGCCATAGGGATAGGCGTGGAACGACGACAGGCCAGCAAAATTCAATGTCGAGATCGTCGCCCGTCTGGCGATATAGGCCTGGTTGCCCGGCAACTGCGCCCAATAGCACGGTTCGCAATTCAGATCCTCGCGCACATAGCTTGCACCCAGCGCGCCGAACTCCGAACCGATCACCGCCACCGCCTCGTCCAGGGCATCCATGCTCCTGGCGATCGGCATCACCGTCAGATGATGTTCGGCAAAAGCCACGTTCTTTCGCGCCAGCTGGTCGCGCGCGAAATCAAGATCGCTCTGGATCGACGATCCACCTTCATCGGATTTGGTGAGCTGCCGATCCAGGCGGTCGATCTTGTAGCGGGCGGCCTGATCGTCAACGAATGACAACGATTGCGTGACCACCATCTCGAAGTGCTGCTTGAGCACATAGTCGAGCATTCCGGCGCCCGTCTCCGGCGGGTACTCCTTCAGCGAGATCATTGCGGCATAGCGGTCCTCGCCCCGCGTATCCCCTTCCAGATGAATCGTGCGATTGCCGAATGTGGTCCGACGGGACGGCACCATCTCGTCGATCGGCATGTTGCTCAGAAGCATCGGCCGAACCTTGCCGGCATTGAGCAGGGTGTAGAAAAACTCGCACTGTTCCGAAAACCAGACGACCCGCGCATCCGGTTCAAGGACCATGTCGTCGCTTACGTCGCGATAGATCCGCCGGCCATCCGGCATCGTCACCTCGACGCGCTTCACATCGCGCAAGACCTGTGGACCGTACGGGTCGAGGCTCTTCTCCAACGCTCGCGTCGCCTCGAGCAGCTTGTCACGCATGTGGCGCAATTGCTCCCGCGCGACAACAGAGCCGCCCACACCCAGGATGCGGCTTGGAAACGAGCCCTTCCTGAACACCGGTCGCACGACCAGAGACACATAGGTGTCGTTCACGAACATCTCGTTCTTCGAGATGCTTGCCTGATAGACCTCGTCCATGCGGGCCATGAAGGGATCGGCAAAGGTGCCGGGCAGCGACGGCCTCACCTTGTGCCGGACGACATGCGTGTACAGCGCGAAGTTGCCGAGATTCGAAATCGCCCGAAATGCCGTGTTGCGCTGCCGCTGCAGCAGATTGACGTAGTCGATATCGGCCGTTTCGAACGAAAATCCGTTGAGTCGCAGCGTCGTGACAAGACAGTCGTTCTTGAGCCGGATGATCCCGTTCTCGATCGGCGCGAAATACGGCACATGGGTCGATATCCCCTTGTCGGCGAAGATGTCCCATCCCCGACTGAGATTCGACCGCAGGGCGCTCGCTACCGTCGTCATTTGCCGTAGGTCCTGATGCGGCCGCCGATCCGCCTGCCGAGCGGATTGACGCCGCATGCACTGTGCTTTTGCAGGATGTCGAAGAACCACAGGTCGATCTTCGTGCTCACGACGTACAAGACCGAATGCTGGACGATAAAGGCGGCCGGGAACCAGAGAATGGAACCGAGCGCCAGGAACAGCATCAGCGAGGTGAAGCACTCGGCGAGAAAGAAGGTGTAGGGGATGCCCATAACAGTCGGCGGCCGTGTCATCGCCAGGATGACCGGATAGGTGTCCACGATCTCTTCGTCGTCTCTGTTTGCCATGACAGTGAAGGCGCCTACTGCGCGCCGCCGGCCAGAAAATCGACAAGTTCGGCCGCTGCGAACATGCCGGCGAGCGAGCCGCCGACCCGCAGGAGCGCGCCCCAGCTCCAGTAGCCAAACGCCGCGGCCAGAAACATGCCGATGAAGGCGATGGCGCCGATGCTGCGCCCGAACGGTCCGGTAAAGAACTGGACGATGCGGTCGGCGGCGTTCTGCAGGGCCTGCAAGTTCTGCGCTGCTGCCGGTTCGATCGCCGACATGAACAAGATTCCCGCGCTCACCGTCGCCATGGTCGAATGCACGATCACCCGCTTGCCGCGTGGTGAATTCCATCCCGTCCGGGCGGCGTCCTTCAACCCGCCGCAAAATGTCTTCACGCTGTTCATAGGCTGCCTTCCTCTCTCACCTTTACTGGCCAGTCGGGGGCCTGTACCTGCGCAGCCGCATCCGTCCCGTCGGGACCAGGGCCATTCGTTGAAAACACCAGCATCGTCGATCGTGCGGGACTGGGAGGCTTTCTGCTCTCCGCACTCCGCTGCCCGTTCGAGCGGAATCCCTGGCGCGCCCGGCCAACCGCCTGAATGTCGCCTGGCGCATATGCGTGGGTGTAGAGCCCCACCACGCGCGTGACATAGTCGGCCGTTTCGCGGATCAGCGGCAGCGATGTCCGCAGATCCACCTTCGGCTCGCCGGCGTTATAGGCCGCCGCCACAAGAATCGGATTGCCGTACTTGCCGACCAGCACTTTCAGGAACTTCGCGGCGGCGCGCACATTCTGCGCCGGATCGGTCAAATCGTGCGCGCCATACGCCGCTCCCGTTTCCGGCAGCATCTGCATGATCCCGATCGCTCCTGCGCCGCTGACCGCCGAGGCATCGAAAGCGCCGTTCTCGGCCCGGGCGATCGAAAGCATCAAATTCGGATCGACACCCTCTTCGCGCGCCGCCTGGACGATCAACCGCGCCACGTCATCAGGCATGCCGGCCAGCAGGTCTTGCCGCGCCATTGCATCGGCGTCGCCAATCTCCGGCGACCGCATCAGAGCCGCGGCATCCGCGACGCTTTCAGCTGCCAGATCGCGCGGCGGCTCAACCTGAACCTGAAGCGGCTCGGCCCGATAGGCAAAGACATTGGCACTTGCTCGAATGGCCTTCACCCGAGACGGTACCGGGACAGCTTTCGCCATTGCCCGCGATGCCGCTGTCGTTGCTCCGGCGCGGACGGAAAACGCCTCATCGCTGAGCGGCCTGTCCACGCTTGAAGGTTGAACTGCCATATCCCCGCCGAAAGCATGGACGGGCGTCATCGCACACAAAAGTGCAACGACCTTCAGGCACCGGTCACTGAAAAGCCGCGTCCCTCTCCTCGTCGATAGCCGCATTACTGACCCTGAAAATCGGACGTTAGATTACACTATCGTATAATCAATGCCGCTAAGGTCAAGTCATAAATATCACTATCGTATAAGTTATGGTCTGACTCCCTGTCGATCTTGCCGCCCCGAGGCCAACGTCAGAAGCCCTTTCGCTCCCATGGGTCGCGCTTCCACTGATAGCGAAGTTGCTCCTGGTCGCCGAGATATTTGGCCAGGTTGACTGCCGTGCCGCCTTTGATGAACACCGATCCTGCGTCAGCTCGGGTGCGATAGCCAACAATGCGGCAGAGGTAGTTCGGCAACGGCCTGTTCACGCGTTCAATCTGGTAGCAACTCGTGACCTGATACTGATAGCCGTCGCTCAAAGTCTGGAACTGACGGTTTTGCTGCTGCACTGGGCCGAGCCTGTGTCGCTGATAGGGCGACGCTGACGTTTGCACCAGCTGGCATTCGGAAAACGTCCCATACGCCTTGCATTGCGTCAGCTTCAGCCCTGTCCACGGGTATGGAACGGAGGAACTCAACGGATCTACCGGCGAGGCACATCCTGCCACAGCCATACCGAAGCTCATCACCGCCATGACCGGAATCTTCATGCAATCCTCCTGTGTGGCTCAAGCGCACATCCGTCAGGCCGGCACCCGACAACGCTGGCGGTCATTGCGGCGGAACGAGACGCCAACTCATCGACCACATCTCGACCATGATCGGCACGCATTCGCATTGCGCTTCGAATTCAAGCAGTCAGACACTTTGTCCCCCTGTGGCCATGCCCATCGACAAGATGATCGCCGTCCCCGCTTCGGAGACGAAACAATGACCGGCAAAATCTCAGACTCGCCTTCTCTCCCAACTCGGCTGGGGCGTCGTCCGGCGAAGGAGCTCCTCTCCTGCACCGTCCGTTTGAGGCTGATGGTCAGCCTGCCCTTGGAAGGGTTTCCGCGTCCGGCAGCCATCGACAATCGTCGGTCTCTCGCTTCTGCTAAATATTACTATCGTATAATTTAATTTGCTGCAATTCCAAGACTGCCGACCGGACGCAGCAGCAGCCTTCGGCTGTGCTGCGGGCTTTGGATTCCGGCCGGGAAGGGGGAGGTGGGGCGTACGGCCGCCTTCTTTCGCGTTGATTGCGCTGAGGTGCTGGGCAGGCTTGCAGTCGATCCGCCATGTCGCCCGATGACGATCCCGGCACAATCCTGCCTACCGTCGATAGGCCGCTTGATTGCGCTGGGAGATCAGAGACTGTTCAACCTTAATTCGCCACTCTTCTTCTTCGTTCTCGCGTTCAGCTTCCAAGTTCGTCTCTGGCCGGTTGCGGCGGCGAGTCGTTTCGCCGCAGATCGCGCCGATGAGCGTCAGGAATGCCAGGATTGCGACCAGTTTCACCCAGAAGTGCTGGATAAAGAAATCGTATCCCCACGAGCCGACCGCAGGCGCCCATGCCGCGCCAGCAGCTGACGACCCGATCCACAGAAGAAGCCAACAGCCGGCGGCAATCCAGGCGAAAAGCATGACAAGGCCGGCAAGCATCCAGAACGCCCGCACCGCTTTTTTGATGGCCCTGATCATTGTCATCGTCCGTTCCATTCGACCGCTCTATGCGCGGCGAAAGCAGCCCTCGGTACTCATAAAACTTGCACTATCGTATAATTTTAGTCTATAGCACTTTCTGGTCGGTTGAAAAAGGCCGAACTGGAAATGCGCATCATTGCACCGATTTCTATCGCTGTTCTGGTGGCTTCGGCCGCTTCCGCCGCTGCCCAACAGGCAACGGCGCCGAGCCCTGCGAAATTTGTCGCATACTACCAGAATGCCTACGCGAGCGGGCGTGATCTGGTCCCGGGACCGCAACAGATGCTGGACCTTGCCAGTTTGGTAACAGCCCCGAGGCTCGAGACCGTCATTCCCGAGGCGGCGTTGACCGGCAACGCTTTTGTCGATGCTCAAAACACCATCATCAAGCTGGTCGGTGCGCAGGGCTGCCAGTCTGTGCAGCAAATCCGACTGGGCGAGATGCGGGCGTCATGCACCATGCTGTCGCTGGCTGGGCTGAATGCTGCCTTGCAAACGGCAGCAGCGCCCGCGGACGGTGCGTTTCCCTGCCATTTTCTGGGAGCGAATAGCGGTCAGCCTTCGGTTCGCTTTGCCGAATGCTTCTTCATTGGCCGTGACGATCATGCCCAACCGCTGTCCGAATACCTCATTCGTCGCGGGCTGGCGTTCGCTGCCCGGGCGCCGAACGGCGCACCGCTCTTTCCTGAATACGCCGCTGCCGAAGCCGAGGCCGCCAAGGCGCATGTCGGTATTTGGTCGAATGCCGCGTTCCGTCACCCCTATGGCGAACGGTATCGGCAAAACCACACGAATTGATGCGGGTCCCGACAATCATGCTTGTTGCCATCGTCGCCGGTTCCGGCGCCTTCGCCTATGCAGCCGTCGTGCCGCCTGTTCAGTTGCCGCCGCAACCGGAGCCAATTCCTGTCCAGGTGCAGGTACCAAGCGGCGGAGATCCGGTCGCGCTCGGAGAGGTGGGCGCCAACAAATTCGTGCCCTTTCCCTCGACCGCGCAGTTTGAAACCGGCGACAGCTGGATCGCCGGCGGAAAGCGTTACCGGCTCTACGGCCTGCAGGCCTGTTTGCGTGGCACATCGATAACGATCGCATCCGGCGCAGAGCGTGACTGCGGTGAACTGAACCTGATCATGGCGCAGGCTATAATTCGTGACAGCAAACCCGTCTGCACGACGATCCGGGAACTCGACGCCAACAACCTGCTTGTCATTTGCCGAACAACGACGGGCAAGACCGGCTACGATCTCGCGACTTACATGATCGCGCAGGGATGGGGCTTTGCCGCGGTCAGCTCGAGCGGCGAACTCGCGGTTCCAGGTTACCGGCTTGTCGAGCAAGGCGCACGCGAGGCGCGGGAAGGGCTCTGGGCCTATTCCGATCTTCCGCACCCCGCCTCCATCCTCCTCGGACAGGGCAAACAGCAACCGCCGAAAAATGTAGCCGGTGAGCAATGAAATTTCTCAACGGCACCGCGATCGTCATCACGCTTGGCGCCCTATGGCCGGCAAGCGCGCAGACGTCGACAGATAGTGTGCTGCCGAAGCAAATCTACGGACGCGTGCAGGTGCTCGACGGTTCGACCATTGAATTCATCAAGCCCAGGAAGATCGTCCGTCTTGCAGGCTATCTTGCGCCTCGCCTCGATCAGATTGCCGCGACCGACAGTGTCGAATGGCCCGTTGGTCAGGTAGCTCGAGCCTGGTTGATCCTTCGAACCCTGCAACACGACGTAAATTGTGCATCCGTAACGACCGATGCGAATGGCACCATTCTCGCGCATTGCTTCGTAGAAGAAACCAATCTGGCCGCAACGGCGATCGCCGAAGGTATCGGATATGCGTTCAATTTTCCTGGGGAGCCGCAGGTTCCCGCTTACTTCGATATCGAACGTCGCGCACGAGGCCTGGGTTTTGGTATCTGGTCCGATCCGAAGCTTACCCCGCCATGGAACCTCAAGCCTGACCATGCGGCGGCTCCCGCAGCGGGGGTCGACGTCAGAAGAAACCCCGGACCCCGGCCTCCCCCTTCCTCCGCCCGCTCCAGCGTCACCAGACAATTCCCCCTGAGGTTAAGATGAGAAAGCTATTCTTCACGTTCCTGATCGCTGGCTGCGGCCTGATCACGGTTTCGCCGGCGATGTCGCAGCCTTCTCAACCCACCACCGTCGATCCGGATCAGTGCGGCGCCGATGGTATGGGGTGCACGTCCGCCGAGGTGCAGAAGTGGATGGACAAGGGCAACGAGCTCGCAAATCTCTCCAGCGCCGATCTCAGCCAGTACGCATATGCGTGCGCCAAACATCCGGACTGGAAGCACGATTGCGAGACCGACCCTGGCAAGGTTCTGCGCCGCCTCGGCATCACCGACTATCAATGACAGGCTGTCTTCCATGCACCAGAGGGTTGCTCTAAGCCTCATGGCATTTGTTTCACTGATGATAGGCGGCGTTGGCGGCTACGCCTATACGAATTGGATCCATGCCAGCAAGATCGCGGACCTCATCGGCCAAGTGAGGTGGACCCGGTTTCTGAGACAGGGGCATAAGGTGGATCGCCCGATGAAAAGGACGATCCAGCATGAAGACACGCAGACGGTTTACGGCCGAGTTCAAGGCCAAGGTTGCGCTTGAGGCGATCCGCGGCGAGCGGACGATCTCGGACCTGGCGACGAAGCATCAGCTTCACCCGAACCAGATCACGCAGTG